>JASBYJ010000017.1 GCA_029984035.1 Conchiformibius sp. | reverse complement strand
AATTGTTAATTTTACAAACGTTTACACTTGACAGATTTCAGACAGTGTCTACAACAATCGCGGCGGAGGAAGAATGGCAGTTTTAATTGTAGCAGTGAAAAATGAGAAAAGGAGCTACAACTAGCCCCCGCAAGCAACCGTTGATGACCGAATTGTAGCAGTGAAAAATGAGAAAAGGAGCTACAACATCGCACCTGTTCGAACGACAGCATGATGGATTGTAGCAGTGAAAAATGAGAAAAGGAGCTACAACCCCTGCTCTGTTGGATATCACTACCATCCGATTGTAGCAGTGAAAAATGAGAAAAGGAGCTACAACAAATAATTCACTAACGTTAATCCCTATCTTATTGTAGCAGTGAAAAATGAGAAAAGGAGCTACAACGAACAGCCGCACGGCGCAGGGGCGGCACGGATTGTAGCAGTGAAAAATGAGAAAAGGAGCTACAACCAGCCTGCAGGACGTGAACCGTGTCAATGCATTGTAGCAGTGAAAAATGAGAAAAGGAGCTACAACTCATAAACGGTGGTGGCGCTGCGGGCGGCAAACTCTTTGTCCATGCTGCCGGCAAATTCGGGCAGGCCGTCCGCTCCGGTGCTTTTGAGCTTGCGGATGGATTCTTCGTATTGTTCGATGCCGCCCACCAATACGGCGATGTCGTCGGCATATTCCCTGCCGAACATATCTACCAGCACGCCCATTTGGTTTTCTTTGGGCAGTTTGTCTATCCGCCGCATAAAATCGACCAAAGCCTGCTCGCCGTTAGTGGCGATTTGGCGTTTGAGTTCTTTGGCGTTCAGTCCCATGCTTTTTAAGGCGGCCTGAAACTGTTTGCCGCCTTTGTCGGCGGTCATCAATTTGGTCAGCATCCCGTTGATGGCAGTACCCGCCACTTCGGGAGAGCGGCCTAAGGAAATAAAGGCATTGGACAAAGAAGCGGCCTGCAGCTCGGTCAGGCCGAACTGTTCGGCCACGCCGCCGACCCGTCCCAAAGTGTCAACAATATGCGAGGCTTTGGCGGGGCTGGAATTGGAGAGATGGTTAATGGCATCGCCGAGCCTGCCGATTTCTTTAATCGGAATGTGATACACATTGGCCAGCTTGGCCATACTCTCGCCGGCCTGTTCGGCGGACATATCGAAGGCTACCGACATTTTGGCGACGGTTTCGGTAAAGTTGCCCAAGTCGTGGCGTTTGACCCCCAATTGGCCGCCCGCTGCGGCAATCTGCGCCAGCTCTTCGGCCGCCATCGGAATGGTGCGGGTCATGGAGAGGATTTCCTGCTCCATCGCTTTCAGCTGCTCGGGGGTGTCGAAATCCACCACTTTGCGCACATCGGCCATAGAGGATTCAAAATCCATCGCCAGCTTGATCGGCACGACCGCAGTGGCGGTCCAAGCGGCGGCTCCCATTACCTTGCCTTTGAGTTCCTGCCTTTGGTCGGACAGCAGGCGGCCTTTCTCCTGCACCGTTGCCAAAGCCTTCTGTTTGGTACGCAGCTTGTCCAGAGTATGGCCGAGCCGGTCGTATTCGCGTTTGAGTTCGCCCACCCGCATCTTCGACATCCGCAGCGGGTTGGCCAGCACTTCGCCCAGCATCTTCTGACGCTCGGTCAGCCTTTGGGTTTCCGTACCCAGAGTACCGACTGAGCGTTTGAGCGAAGTGAGACCCGCGATAACGGCACCTGTGGAGATACCGACCTTAACGCCGATTGCCAAATCTGCAGACATGGTTTATATTCCTAGTTAGTTCAGTGACTTCACTGGGGGAGAGTGCGATGGAAACGAAAGACAATATTTGGTGGAAGTTGGTTTTTGATAGTGATACTGCCACTTGGGTGGGGCGTGCCATGTGTATCGGTTTCATCATCGGATTGTTCCAAGACTGGTCACATGCCATTTTGTATGGCTTCTTGGCTCCTTTTGCTCTACTTCCGTTATTGGCCTTGTTTGGTGTCTTCGGTTTAATAACCGATTTGGTACAGATGTTCCGAGAAATGAAAACCGATATTAAAGAAATGCTCCGCCACTAAATCCCTTTCCGGTAGCCCGCCTTAATTTGGCGGGCTGCTTCTTTTTGGAACACCGTAAAATCATCCACCTCCAAAGCGTCCACCGCCTGCGGCGTCCAGCCGTACCACCAGACCAAATCGGCGCAGGCGCGGTTCAATTCTCCGGCTTCTATCTTGGCTTCTCCCGTATCGCTTTTTGGCTCAGGATTGAAAGGCCGATTGCAGAACCTCCAGATCTGCGATGTCCAGCATATCCAAATCTTCTTCCATCAAACCCGTTACCCGTTGCAGCAGCATCAAACCCTGTTCCACTTCGTGTTTGACATGGGCCACCGCCCGCAAATCGCCGATGCGCGCCCGTCTGACCGTTACCTTTTCCAATAATTCGCCCGTTGCCAGTCTGACCGGATATTTCAGGGTAACGGTTTTGCTGCCGTCAGGGTTGTGTTTGGTCTGTTGCTGTGTTTTGTCAGTCATGTCCGACTCCTTGAATGTTGATGTCATCTTCCGTACCGGCAGGCAATGAAAAAACCCACCATCGGTAACGATGGTGAGTTTAGTCTTTAGGGCTTCGAATATCTTTTAAAGGGCTTTACAAATCGCCACCGGATATTTTACTGCCCGATATTGCGCCTCATCTGCGCCAGTACGTCCTGACCGTTGACGCGGTATTGGTTGGCAAAGGCGTCGAAGTAAAGCAGCTCGCGGCCGCCCACCTTGATATTGCCCGCCGTGCAGGTAAAGGTACTGGGCCACTCCGCACGCTCTTTGGGTTTGAAACCGCCCGCATCAGGCTGCCCGAATTTACTCTGGAACAACTCAAACAGTATTGGCAGGAATTCGGCAGGGATAAGTTTCCCAGCGACTTTAACGATTTGCACCGGATAGCCGGTATCTAAGCGGTCAAACGACAATTGGACGGACTTTCGCCGCAGCAGACCATGACGCAGCCGAAGTTTGAATTGGGGCAAGCTCTCAAGCATGAAAATCCCCATTTGCCGGAAATATCGCTGGTCGTAGGCAAAAATAGAGAGGGCTATCTATTGATGAATGACGAACCCGTCAGAGCCATATATCTGCGTACGACAGACGGTAAAGAATTCCAACTGGCAACAGAACAGGCATGGTTGTCCTCTTTGGTATATGAAAACAAAGATGCGGAGCGGGCTTATAGTGCATTAGAAGCGAGTGCCGGACAATATCCCGAGTACGAACTCATTTCAAAAGAGCGGTTTCTCAAAGCTTTCGGACAAGAGCCGAAGCAGAGCCAAACACCGTTGGCACAGGATGAACTCAAACGTCCGGAACTCTCTATGGAAGAGAAGCTGAAAAACAACTACTGGCGTGTGGCGAACGGCTATGCGCCTTCGCCTGACAACACCCAGACAGCCCCCAAGCCGGAGCTTAAACCGTCCGAGACCATTTCCGGTGATGAAACGTGGCGTAAAGCAGAACGTTCGGAATGGGGAGATTTTCCCCCGCTTATCCGCAACAGCAGTTTGGAAGAATTAAAAAAACACTGACGGTTACCGTGAAGCCAAGACAGGTAATCCGCAGGCTGCACTGTATCTAGTGCAATCGTTGTTAAGTGAACAAACCATTGTCGATATTCGGAAAATGGCTAACGGACGCGAACCGATTCTTGTCGGTATCCGCGCAGAGGAAACTAAGGGTACGAACAAAATACCTATAATGATGGCGCAGGTGCTTTCTCATCTGACAGGTTGGGAACTTGATATGGATTTATATCAGATTTCCTATGCCGGCCATACCGGTTCGGACAGCAGCTACCGCTTGGCTTTCCCCGCTGTGTTTGGCGGAGAAGTGAAAGCCGGTCGTGATTATTTGTTATTAGATGATAATTCCACGATGGGCGGTACGATTGCCGGTTTGAAAGGCTATATCGAAAACCGCGACGGCAAAGTTATAGGTGCGGCCGTAATGAGCGCGCGGGCAACGGGTTTGGAATTGATACCCACCGAAAAGCAATTAAACGACATTCAAAGAAAACACGGAGATGCAGCAAATGATTTTTTTCAAAAGACTTACGGATATGGAATACGCCGCCTTACTCGAAGCGAGGCGGGAGCAGTTCGCACATCCCCGACTATTGGCGGACTCCGAAATCGAATTGATGAAGCGGGACTTTCAGTTGGCAGAAGCATGGGCGAAAGAGGAACTGAAACGCAACCCGCCCAAATTGAGAGCGTACACTCAGACTCAGTTGAGGGAAAGGGAGAAATTGCGAGAGATGGAAAAAAAGCAGTAAAGGATAATGCCCTTGTGCAAGACACAACGGTAAACCAACCTTGGCAAACAGCCGCATCAGCAAAAGATGCGGCTGTTTTGTCATCACCGGAGCAGACCATGAGCGAAGAGAGACAACCCGCCTATTCCCATGACAATCCCTATGCACGATGGGCGGCAAATAATGAAGAAGTACGCCGCAACGCAGATGATTGGGAGATGCGCCAACCCTTAACCGCAAGCAGGCTGGCGGCTTTCAATGAGATGGCCGAACAAAAGGGTTTTACCACCTATGTCGAAAGCTATCATGCGGATACGGGTGTATTTCAGGCAGACAAATACACGGCCGATTTGGATTTACATGTCGAAGTTATCGGCAAATTTAAAAATCACGGCGGCCAATCCGTTTACGAAGACGCCCATGATTTTACGGTTTCTTTCCATGAGAAAGACGACATTGTCGATTATCTGTACACCAACGACCTGAATCAGGCACTGCGGCAATCCGAGCAATGGCCTACAGGAAAAAGTTCCGAGAAAGAAAGCCGAACTAGAGTTCAGGCAGCCTGTTTTTGATGTTTGGGACATATTTCGGCGTATGCACTGCCCCACTCGTGCATGGCCGCTACGACAGGCATCAGGGTTTGCCCAAATTCTGTCAAGGTGTATTCGACTTTCGGAGGTATTTGCGGATAGACTGTCCGCAATACTATGCCGTCTGCCTCCAGTTCGCGCAATTGCAAGGTGAGCATACGTTGGGTAACGGCGGGAATAAGACGGTGCAATTCGTTGAAACGCCGTGTTTCTCCGTTTAAATAATAGAGAATTAACGGTTTCCATTTGCCGCCTATCACGGATAAGGTGATATTGACGGCACAATTGGCGGAAAGGAAAGACGGGTTATCCGTTTGTGCCATAGGTATGCCTTTTAACAGTATCAAAAATGTACGTACTTGTGAAAAACATTGTATACCATATAATGACCTCATTAATAAACAGAAACAAGGAAAAATCATGCGTTCAGTATTGCATATTTACCGTGCCGACAGCCAACACTGGGTGGGCAACGGTTTTTTGGTACAACCTTTGTTTTCACATATGGGCGAAGACCGTGGCAGTGATCCGTTTTTGATGTTGGACTATGCTTCGCCCAAGCATTTTCCCGCCGACGGTATTGAACGGGGGGTTGGGGCGCATCCGCACAAGGGTTTCGAAACTGTCACGTTGGCTTATCAAGGCGAAGTGGCGCATCGTGATTCTGCCGGTGGCGGCGGTGTGATTCGCGAAGGCGATGTACAGTGGATGACGGCAGGCAGCGGTATTATTCATCAAGAGTTTCATTCTCAGGCATTCGCTGCCAAAGGAGGCATGTTCGAGATGGTGCAGTTGTGGGTGAATCTGCCTGCCAAATATAAATCCGCGCCGCCGCGTTATCAGCATTTGCCCAAAGAAAACATTCCCGTGCTTAATCTGCCTAATGCCGCAGGCAGCGTGAGAGTTGTTGCGGGAGAGTACGAAAGCATTAGGGGGGCGGCTGATACGTTTACCGAGATGAATGTGTGGGACATTACTTTACATTCGGGCGGCGATGCATTTTTACGCATTCCGCAAACGCACAATCTGTTATTGGTTGTGTTGCGCGGCACGGTATCGATTAACGGCAACGAACAGGCGCAAGCCGGTGAATTGGTGCGCTTTGACAATAACGGCGATACCTTCCGCCTGAATGCTTCGGATGAAGAGGCTAAAATTTTGTTGTTGTCAGGCGTACCCATTAACGAGCCGATAGCGGCATACGGGCCGTTTGTTATGAATACGCAGGTGGAAATCAGTGAAACCATACGGGATTTTCGTGCAGGGCGTTTCGGTCATATCGGGGCGGCGTAAATTCAAACCCGTTTCTGCGGAAACGGGTTTTGTCTGTGAAATAGCGGGATTAAGATAAAAAAACAAGGACAAGCAAAATGGATAGGGAAGCCGTTTGACGGCATATCATGAACATTCAGTATATGGCTGTTTTAAACCGTCCGACAGATACAGCCTGCCTGAAAACCAATCAGTTTGCCGCGGGACGGCTACTCATCAGGCGCACGGCTTTCAATATGTGCTGTCGGTGCAGGTATTGCGCCAAGCCGATAAATACACCGTCCGCCGCGTAAATGCGTATGGGTTCGTGTTCGGGCAGGCTGCCTGAAATGATGGTAACGTTTTGTCCGAATTGCAATTTTCGGATATCCGATTCGCTTAAAACCGTTTGCGGGAAATGTTGTACCAATGCATCGCACGGCAATAACAGGGCATCGCGTTCGGTTTCGCTCAGTTCGTTCAAACGGGCAGGAGTGTAGCCGTTATCCACGCTGAAGCCTGCGGTACGGGTGCGGCGCAGAGCGGTAAGATGGGCGACGGTGTTCAGGTGTTTGGCGATATCTTCTGCCAGCGTACGGATATAGGTGCCTTTGCTGCACTCTACTTCGATAACGGCGACAGGCGGCTGAAAGTGTGCAATGCGGATACGGTAAATTTCAATATCTCGGGCTTTTCGTTCCAGAGTAATGCCTTGCCGTGCGTATTCGTATAGCGGCTTGCCTGCGTGTTTCAGCGCGGAAAACATGGGGGGAACTTGGCGGATTTTGCCTGTGAAAGCGGAGCAGGCTGCCTGAAAAGCCGACAGGCTGATATCCGCATTGCCGCGTGCGATGATTTCTCCTTCCGCATCGCCTGTGGTAGTGGCCTCGCCCAGTTTGAGCGTTGCCGTATAGGCTTTGTCGGCATCAAGCAGATATTGGGCAAACTTGGCTGCTTCGCCGAAACAAACGGGCAACAGGCCGTTTGCCAATGGGTCTAACACGCCCGTGTGCCCTGCTTTTTCGGCGCGGTAGAGACGTTTGGCTTGCTGAAGGGCGCCGTTGCTGCTGATGCCTGTGTGTTTGTCTAACAGCAAAACGCCATGGATACGGCGCTTGGGCGGTTTGTTGTGCTGCATGAAAGGCTGCCTGAATGGGAAAATGCGGATTATAGCGAATTTACATTAAGGCGTTACCGCTTTCAGGCAGCCTTAAACACGTTATAATCAGGCGTTCGGCCGATTATGCATACAAGGTGTAGAAATGTCTCAAACCCATTCTGTTCAGGCAGCCTATAAAGCTGCGGTTTTGTCGGAAGCTTTGCCGTATATCCGCCGTTTCGCCGGTTGTACTCTGGTCATTAAATACGGCGGCAATGCGATGACGGAAGCATACTTAAAAGAAGGTTTCGCCAAAGACGTGGTGCTGTTGAAACTGGTCGGCATCCATCCCGTCATCGTGCACGGCGGCGGGCCGCAAATCAACGGCATGCTGGAAAAAATCGGCAAAGTCGGCGAGTTTGTGCAAGGAATGCGGGTAACCGACAGCGAAACCATGGATATTGTCGAAATGGTTTTGGGCGGACATGTCAATAAAGAAATCGTGTCGCTGCTCAACCTGCACGGCGGCAAAGCCATCGGCATCAGCGGACGCGACAACCATTTCATCCGTGCGCGCAAACTCACAGTCCATACCGAATCCGCCGAAAATATAGACATCGGGCAAGTGGGCGAAATCGAAAGCATGGACTGCACTTTGGTACAGCAAATGGTTCAGGCAGGCTATATTCCCGTTATTGCGCCGATAGGCGTAGGAAAAGACGGAAAAGCGTTCAATATCAACGCCGATTGCGTAGCAGGACGCTTGGCGCAAGAACTCAACGCCGAGAAATTGGTGATGATGACCAATATCAGCGGCGTGATGGACAAACAAGGCAATCTGCTTACCAATCTCACACCGCAAGACATCGACAGCCTCATCGCGGACGGTACGCTTTACGGCGGAATGCTGCCCAAAATCGCTTCGGCAGTACAAGCCGCCGCCAACGGCGTCAAGGCCGTACATATCATTGACGGCAGAGTGCCGAACGTATTATTGCTGGAAATTTTCACCGATGAAGGCATCGGTACCATGATATTGGGCCGACCAAACAAGCATAGTAAATAGCGTCCACATCACACACACTTTCAGGCAGCCCGATGGCAAGAGCAAATTGTCAAAAAGCCGCACGCATCCGAGTTCGACACCGGCCATCAGGCAGCCTGAAAAACGGAACATCCCATGAATCAAGACAAATACACAGAAGAAACGATACTTTGGCTCAAACGGCACAGTGCCAAACATCTCACCTTTGCCGTCAGCCGTCCCGAAAGTTACCGCTTTTCCGCCGGACAATTTTCCCGTTTGGGCTTTCGAGACGGCAACGGCTTTATTTGGCGCGCCTACTCGGTGATTTCCGCCGAATATGCCGACACACTCGAATATTTCGTTATCCTGATTGACGATGGCGACATGTCCGCACGCCTGGCAAATATGAAAGCAGGCGACACCATCTTACTCGACAAAACCGCACAGGGCTTTTTCCTGCCCGAACGCTTTCCCGACGGCAACGATTTGATTATGTTGAGTACAGGTTCGGGGATTGCCCCATTCTTATCGATATTGCAGCAGCCTGAAATTTGGCAGCGGTTTGAGCATTTGGCATTGGCGCACAGCGTTTCCTACCGCAGCGATTTGATTTTCAACGACTATATTGCAGCTTTGTCCGAACATCCCCTGGTAGGCGGCGATTACGGCAAACTCCGCTTTGTGCCGGTTACCACCCGTGAAAACGATGCGGACACATTACATTTCAGGCTGCCTGAAAGCTTGGAAAACGGCAGCCTGAGATGCGCGTTCGGTTTGGATTTCACCGCAGAGCGCAGCCGTTTTATGATTTGCGGTAATCCGCAAATGGTGCAGGACACCTTCCAAGCATTATTGCATCAGGGATTCTCCATGCACCGCAACCGCATTCCGGGTCATATCATGATGGAAAACGGGTTTTAACACTCTGCACAATTCATCACAACCAACTGCAGGCTGCCTGAAAAGCCAACGCGCAATTTTCAAATGGCATATTGCATGACCATATTTCGATTAGGCCCTGTTGTAAGATTTGATTGATATGACTACAAACAGATTGTGTAAAAACATTTTCCTTTAATAGGAATTTCAACAAGATATTGAAGAATATTTATTTTTTTATCAAATTACATTGTAGCATCAAGCTTATTTGAAAACAGAGCCTTCGATTATTGTTTTTATATTCACATATCATTCGACATCCTTTACAAAGGGGATACAATCGAATTGCCGTTTTCAAGTATGAATTTGAAAATTCAATAGCACTATCTAAACATAAAATTTCATGGACATGACCGAACGGCACGAGGCAGCCGTCAGCTTAATGAGCAGTAACGGTCATAGATTCATCTGGAACCAATCATTCTCATTCAAAGATATAATAGATTGATTAATAAAATACAAATATCAATTTGGATTAAATGCCATGTACTTTATCAAGCCAAGAAATGTAATCTCATGTAATCCACCTATCAAACACAGTTCATTTTAAGTTAAATAATGATTCATTAACCGATTTTTCCCTTTTTTATCAGCATAAAATTCCACCTTTCAAGCTGATGCGATATCTATTTTATTATTGCTGAAATAATATGAAAA
>JASBYJ010000016.1 GCA_029984035.1 Conchiformibius sp. | reverse complement strand
ACATCACCGCACAACGACATCACCGCACAACGACATCACCGCACAACGACATCACAACACACGCGCCGCAATGCTTCTGCTACAATTTCGCCCTATCCGCCATCTAGGAAAACACTATGACCGCACCGATGTACAGCCTGCTGTTGTTAGCCCTGTTTTTTGCCAATGCACCGTTTCTCAGCAAGCGCGGCTTCGGCATTATCAGGCTGCCTGAAAAACGTTTTGTCCACCATTTGGGCGAATGGCTGGTCGGACTTTTGATTACCGCGCTGATTGCCGCCGTATTGGAACGCCGTTCAGGCAGCATTCACACCCAAGATTGGGAATTTTATGTTGTGGTTCTCTGCCTTTATCTGTGTTTTTCTTTTCCCGCTTTCGTATGGCATTACTTTTGGCACGGTAGAAACCGCGAGTGAACATATTGCTTTAAACGCCCCGAATATCCAATATTCGGGGCGTTTTCATATCAGCCAATCGACACGCAATACCAACCGTCCGCATTTTATCGGCAACGCTTCGAACTTTCCTCAAATCCGCACACTTCCAAGCCGAACCCTTCCAAACCGTTCATGGCAGAAGGTTTGCCCATAATCCGCATTTTGCCCACGTTCAACCCTGCCAGAATTTGCGCACCGATACCGTAGGTTTTCCTATCCCACCGTTTCACTTGGAAACTGTTTTTCGGCAAAGTGCGTTCCAACAATGCCGCACCGTCTTCAGTGCGGTGCAGCAAAATCACCACGCCGCTCTCGGCTGCCTGAACCCGTTGCAATGCTTCAGGCAGCGGCCAAGAGTGGTTGGGGTCGGCGTGCAGAAAATCCATCGCGCTGAAAGGCTCGTGTACGCGCACCAATGTTTCGGCGGCCTGCTCGGGATTGCCTTTCACCAAAGCCAAATGGGTATCGCCATTGAGTTTGTCCACATAAACATGCTGCCTGAATTCGCCCCAAGGCGTATGCACCACCGTATCGCCCATTTCTTCCAACAGGCTTTCGGTGCGGCTGCGGTACTCAATCAAATCGGCAATCGTGCCGATTTTCAAACCGTGTTGCGCGGCAAACTTTTCCAATTCGGGCATGCGCGCCATCGTACCGTCATCGTTCAAAATCTCGCAAATCACACCCGCACCCGACAAACCTGCCATCTTCGCCAAATCCACCGCCGCTTCGGTATGTCCCGCCCGAACCAATACGCCGCCTTTTTGCGCACGCAACGGAAAAATGTGTCCGGGTTGGACAATGCTTTCGGGCTGCACATCGGCGGACACGGCGGTTTGGATGGTGTGCGCACGGTCGGCAGCGGAAATACCCGTGCTGATGCCCTCTGCCGCTTCAATGGAAACGGTGAAATTGGTGCCGTATTGTGCGCCGTTTTTCTGCGTCATCATCGGCAGCCCCAAGCGGTCTATCAAACGGTCTTCCATCGGCAGGCATACCAAACCGCGTGCGTTTTTAATCATAAAATTAATGGCATCGGGCGTAACAAATTGCGCTGCCATCACAATATCGCCTTCGTTTTCGCGGTCTTCGGCATCGGTGATAATCACCATTTTGCCCGCTTTGATGTCGGCAACGATGTCGGAAATAGGGGAAACGGCCATAATTCTCTCCAAATTGGGCGGCAATTGTAACAAAAAAGCTGCCTGAAACCGTTTGGATTGTTTTCAGGCAGCCTGATACGTCTGATTAACCGCGGTCTTGCGTTGTCGTGTTCATATCGGGGTGCATCACAATCAGCGGGTCCACATTGCCGATGGCTTTGACGTCTTTGCCCGGATAGTCCAAAGAATGCAGGAAATAACGGATACAGTTCAAACGGGCGCGTTTTTTATCGTCCGATTTGATGATGACCCAAGGCGCGTCTTTAGTATGGGTATGGAAAAACATATTGTTTTTCGCTTCGGTATAAGCGTCCCACAAATCCAGCGACTGTACGTCAACAGGCGACAGTTTCCAATGTTTGAGCGGGTCGGAATAACGGGACACAAAACGGCGCAACTGCTCTTCGCGAGAAACCGAAAACCAGAATTTAAACAAATGGATATTGCTTGCCACCAACATACGTTCAAATTCAGGCGCCTGGCGCATAAACAGCAAATATTCGTTCGGTTCGCAAAAACCCATTACGCGCTCGACACCGGCGCGGTTGTACCAAGAACGGTCAAAAAATACCATCTCGCCGGCAGTGGGCAGATTTTGGATATAACGTTGGAAAAACCATTGTCCGCGTTCGGTTTCGGTAGGTTTCTCCAAAGCCACCACGCGCGCGCCGCGCGGATTGAGATGTTCCATATAGCGTTTGATGGTGCCGCCCTTGCCTGCCGCATCGCGTCCTTCAAACAGGCTGACGATTTTTTGACCGCTGTCTTTCACCCAGCTTTGCACTTTCAAAAGCTCGATTTGCAGCTTTTTCTTTTCTTTTTCGTAATCACGGCGGCTCATGCGGTGCTTGTAAGGATAGTCTTCAGGCAGCGGCGCACTGCCGCTGTCTTCATGGCTGACACGCCCTTTATATTTCGCCACGGCTTCTTCAAAAACTTGCATACTGCTCTTTTTCTCACCCAAATCAACGGGTTCATAGGGTTGCAATTGATGCTCTGCCATAATACGTTCTTTCTTTGGTGGTTACGGATGTTATCTGGTGCGATTTTAACTCTTTTTTCAGGAAAATCATATATTCAGGCAGCCTTTTTCCGTTCAGGCAGCCTGCCTGCCCAATCGCAGGCAAACTGATAGGCGGTACGGCCGGAACGGTTGCCGCGCATCTGCGCCCACTGCAAAGCGGCGGTACGGCTTTCCTCCGTCCACTCCGCTTGAAAATCCGCCAACCAATTTTGTACTGCTTGCAAATATTGTTGCTGGTCAAAGGGATAAAAACTCAACCACAAACCGAAGCGGTCGGATAAAGACACTTTTTCCTCAACCGCTTCCTGAGGATGCACTTCACCTCCCTCTCCCGCGCGGGCGTGATTGTCGTACATATATTCGGGCATCAAATGACGGCGGTTGGAAGTGGCATACACCAGCACGTTATCCGCCCTGCGCGACAAACCTCCGTCCAAAGCCGTTTTCAGCGCCTTGTAGCCGTCTTCGCCTGCTTCAAACGATAAATCATCGCAAAACACGATAAACTTTTCCGAACGTTCCGCCAATAAATCCAGCAATGCCGGCAAAGTGGTCAAATCGTGTTTGTCCACTTCAATCAGCCGCAAACCCTGCTGTGCATATTCGTGCAACAATGCTTTGACTAATGAAGACTTACCCGTCCCCCTTGCGCCCGAAAGCAATACATTATTGGCAGGGCGGCCGTGCAAAAACTGTTCGGTATTGCCGACCAAACGCTGCATCTGGACATCCACCGCCGCCAAACGGCTCAGGGGAAAAGTATGCGGACGCGGCAAAGCCCGCAAGATACCGCCGTTGCCGTGTTTTTGCCAACGGTAGGCGATACTGTTCTGCCAATCCGGTTCGGCGGGCAAAGGCGGCAGCCATGCGTCCAAGCGGTGTAAAACGGATAATGCGGTGCGAATAAACGGTTTCCATGTTTTGATTTTCATTGTATTTTTCCTTTTCTGCTGTACGCTGCAACACAGCGGTATTTCCATTTTTCAGGCTGCCTGAAGCATACACAGGCAGCCTGAAAACAAAAAGCACCTTTGCAGGTGCTTTTTTTCGCTCAATGGTGGACTTCACGCAAACTGCGCCATCCGTCATCGGTTTTGACCAAAGTGACGGAACGCGTTTCCGTTTGTTTCAAACCTTCGTAATAAGGGCTGTTTTTCAACAAACTGCGCGCCCAACGTTCGGTTTGCACGGAAGCATCGTAAGACACTTTGCTGACAGTGAAACCGTTGGCAGGAGTCGGCGCGGTCGCATAATGGATTTTCTCCACTTTTTCCCTTCCCACGCAAAGTACCGTCCCTTGCGCAGAAGGCATAAAGGTATCCCTTCCTTTCGGAGTAATGCTGTACGAGCTGTAACGCTTAGTATTTTTACCTTCTTCAATACGCACGTCTTTATCCTGACGATACAGCCCGGCATCAACCAATATCTCCATTTGCGCGATAGCGTTTTGATTGGCACGCTTACCGTTATCCAAACGGCGCAACAAGCGTATATGTTCGGTACCCAACACCGTCCAATGCACATCATCGCCGTCCGCACGATATTCCACATCCAAAGCGAACGGCACGCACACCGCATGATATTTACCCGCATTGTCCAATGCCTTCTGCACATCCGATTTGGATATTACATCTCCGCCGCAGGCAGCCACACACAAAACCGATAACAACAGCATGGTTTTTTTCATTCCGTCTCCCTTATCCGAAACAGCCCGAACAAACATCAGGCGAACGCACGGCTTACTGCATCCGCCCTTGCCGATAAAGCGCAAAACACGTCCCACTATAACGGCAAAACCCGACATCATCAAGACAAAGCCGCCCGCTTTCCGTACAATCCGATATTCATATCATTCTCATCCCGACCGAATATATCATGACTATCCTATACGGCATTCCCAACTGCGACACCGTCAAAGCCGCCCGCCAATGGCTGTCCGAACAACAAATAGAGTATATTTTTTCCGATTTCAAAAAGCAGCCTCCCACCGCAGAAACCCTAACGCTCTGGCTGCAACACATTCCCCTGTCGCAACTGCTGAACAAACGCGGCACCACTTGGCGCAAACTCACCGCCGAACAGCAACTTCAGGCAGCCGAAACCGCAGGAGCCGTTGCCTTGATGGCCGCACAGCCCAGTCTCATCAAACGCCCCGTATTGGCGCACAACGGACGTTACCATTGCGGTTTTACTACCGAAGACTACCTGCGCATCTTTCAGGCTGCCTGAAACATGAATACCCTGCCCACCCTGTTTGCCGCCGATTTACATCTCAGCGACGACACCCCCGATTTAAACGCCCTGTTTTACCGTTTCCTCGAAGAACAACAAGGCAAAGCAGCCGCCCTGTATCTGCTGGGCGACATCTTTGACGCATGGACGGGCGATGACCAGCACAGCCGCACAGCCGCAGAAACCGCCGCCGCCCTATCCGCATTTTCACAAACCGCCCCCGTTTATTTCGTATGCGGCAACCGCGATTTTTTAATCGGCCCGGACTACGCCGCACGTGCGGGTATGCATTTGCTGCCCGAACAAAACCTGCTGCACCTTCACGGCAACGCCATACTCATCTGCCACGGCGATGAAATGTGCAGCGATGATACCGCCTACCAACACTACCGCCGCATTATCCGCAACACATGGATAACGCGACTGCTGCTGTCGCTACCCCAATCCGTCCGCCGCCGTATTGCCGACCGCTTGCGCGAAGCCAGCCGCAAGCGCAAGCTGCGCTACGGCCGCCACTCGCCCCAAACCGATGTCAGCGAAGCAGGCATTCGGTCAGCCTTAAAACGTTTTCCCGAAACCGAAATCATCATCCACGGACACACCCACCGTCCCGCCCGACACGAACACCGCTTCGGCAACCGCACCATACAGCGTTTCGTCCTGCCCGATTGGTACGGCACACAAGGCGGCTATATCAGCGTATCCGGACAAGGCATCACAATGCATACATTGGGAGAAACCGCCCAAAAGGCTGCCTGAGAAACACACGCAAGGCAAAATCAGCACACCCGCCAACCTTTCAGGCAGCCTTTGCCGCCACCGAACGCAACGCATCACATTCCCGCCAAACCACCCCAATAACCACAATATATAAACAGCACAGCCAATCCAAACAGGCACACCGTTTACACTTTTCAGGCAGCCTGAACCATCCGCCCGTCAATCTCCGCCGGCATATCACCTTTCAGGCAGCATCATCCGTTCATCACCTTAAAATCCTATGGTGCATCCGATTATGATAAAAAGATAACCGCACCACCCGATACACTTTCTCAGCAGACAAAACACACAAAAACACCCTGTCAAAGCCCGTTTGACAGGGTGTTTTACTTTTCAGGCAGCCTGAAAAGCCGTCAACAATTCAGATTGCCGTAAGTATCCGAACGCAGCATCGTTTTCACATCTTTTTCCAGCTGCGCCAACGCACGCTCCGCATCTGCGGCATCGCTGCCCTGCACGTCCAAATACACTTTAACCTTAGGTTCGGTACCCGAAGGGCGCACAATCATACGGCTGCCGTTGGCCAAACGGTACACCAAAATATCATTCGGTTCGGCTTCCTGCATATAGTCCTGCAAATGCACCACTTTTTCCGTGCCAACCGAATCAGGCGGGCAGTTGCGGAATGCCGCCATCAAGCGGGGAATATCCGCCAAACGCGCCACGCGCAATGAAATCTGCGAGCTGGCATACGCACCGAATTCGGCAACAAATTCATCCAGATAATTTTGCAGGGTTTTGCCTTGCGCTTGCAGGCTGCCTACCAAATCCAAAAACACTACCGCAGCAGAAATGCCGTCTTTATCGCGCACTTTGTCGGGGTCAACCAAATAGCCCAACGATTCTTCAAACCCATACAGCAAATTCGGCACTCTGGAGATATATTTAAAGCCCGTGAGCGTTTCCGCATGCTGCAAACCGTAACGTGCGGCGATTTCAGCCAAAGCAGGCGTGGAAACCAAAGAGCATGCCAAAGTGCCGCCCAAACCGTTTTGTTGCGCTTTTTGCGCGATATGCCATGCCAACAGGCAGCCTATCATATTGCCGTGCAAGGGCTTCCAATTACCCTCCCCGTCAGGCAAGGCCACGCCCAAACGGTCGGCATCGGGGTCGTTGGCCAAAATCAATTCCGCATTGCGCTCCCGAGCCACGCGGTAAGCCAAATCCAACGCGCCCTTTTCCTCCGGATTGGGAAATTCAACCGTTGGGAATGCGGCATCGGGTTCGACCTGTTGCGCCACCAAATGAGGCGGCGGCAGCCCTGCCGCATTCAAGGTTTTCAGCAATACTTCCTTACCCACGCCGTGCATGGCCGTGTAAACATAATTCAGATTGCGCGGCGGAGTGGATACCAATGTTCGGGTGCGTTCGATATAGGCATCCAACACCTCGTCATCCAATACCGCGTAGGCATCGCTGCGCGGCAAATCGCGAATATCCGAGGCTGCCTGAAGGTTTATCAACGCGGCAATTTCTTCATCGGCGGGCGATACGATTTGCGCCCCGCAGTTGGCTTTGCCCAAATATACTTTATAGCCGTTGTCCTGCGGCGGATTGTGGCTGGCAGTTACCATCACGCCTGCGCTGACATCGAAGTAACGTATCGCAAACGCCAAAAGCGGGGTCGGGAAACAACGCGGCAACAATAAAGTGCGAATTCCCGCTCCCGCCATAATTTCCGCCGTATCGCGGGCAAATATCCGCGAATTCTTGCGTCCGTCATAGCCAATCACAACCGAAGGTTCGGCATCATACTGTTGCAGATAAGCCGCCAAACCCGCGGCACTTTGGCTCACCAAAACACGGTTCATTCCCATCGGGCCTGCCTGCAAAGGTCCGCGCAGACCGCCCGTACCGAACTGCAAACGACCGCTGAAACGGTGTTGCAATTCCGATAAAGCATCTTGCCGGCCGCTTTGCGCTTTTTGTAACAACTGCGTCAGCTCCAAGCGTGTTTCTTCATCGTTATCCTGCTCCAGCCAACGGTTTGCTTTTTCAAACAACTCTGTATTCATGGCGTTTTCCTTATATTGACGGTAATGAACTGTCAAACTGCTATCCTGAGTTCTATTAAAGGTTTTCAGGCAGCTATTACTGTATTCCACATCTAATAAAACAAACCGCAATCATAACATAAAGATATAAAATTCAACACGAATCTACTTTTATCAGGCCGATTAATAGAGTATCAGGCCTAACCATTCGCCGAATTCAATTTAAAATAAATGGAAAACAACATAAAAATATCAAATCAAATAGATTAAATAATCAAAAATATAATTTTATATGCTATACTGAATAATATCATTACTCAATTTATATACAACTTAAATCAAAGGAAAAAACGATGTCGAACGTCAAACAAACCCGCCTGGAAAACTTTGAAACCCTAATTCAGGAAGCCGGCGGCGTTGCCGAATTGGCACGCCGCTGCGGCTACGCCAAACCCGCCTATCTCTACCAAGTACGCTCGCAAAAGCCCAAACCAAACGGCTCGGTACTGCAAATCGGCCGCCGCGTTGCCGCCACTTTGGAAAAAGGCATGGGCAAGCCCGCAGGCTGGATGGACAAAAAACACCGCAAACCCAGTTCCACCGCTACACCAACCCAGCCTGCCGCTTCTCCCGCCAATCCGGTCGGCCTGAAAATCCAAGCAGCAGGCAGCGACATCCGCAGCGTTACCCTGGCCGTTACCGGCGCATCGGGCTTTCCTTATGCCTTGCGTTTGCTGGAATGCCTTTTGGCAGCAGGCAAAACCGTTTATTTGCTCTGTTCTTCCGCCGCGCGCGAAGTCGCACTGCTGGAGAGCGGTATCACGCTGCCTGAAAATCCCCAAGAATTGCAAAGCATATTAAGCGAACGCTTTCAGGCAGCCTCAGGCCGTCTGTTTGTTTTCGGCGAACAGGAATGGCGCGCTCCGATTGCTTCAGGCACGGCAGCGGCCGATGCCATGATTATCTGCCCCGCCAGCATGGGTACGGTAGCCGCACTGGCACACGGCATTTCCGACAACCTGATTGAACGTGCCGCCGATGTATGCATCAAAGAAAAACGCCCGATGATTGTCGTGCCGCGAGAAACTCCGCTTTCCGCCATTCATTTGGAAAACATGCTGAAACTGGCGCAAAACGGTTGCACCATTCTGCCTGCCGCGCCTGCTTTCTATCATAAGCCGCAAAGCCTTGCCGATATGGTCGATTTCCTGTGCGCACGCATTCTTGACCAACTGCGTATTCCCCACACTCTCATCAACAAGTGGGGCAGCTAAATCTACGCTCAGGCAGCCTGAAATAAACCGGTTGCGACAATTTGCCGCATTGCAATCGGCCCGTTACCGCGCAACAATCCGTCTGCCCGTATTTTTCCGAGCCGTTTCGACATCAGAACTCAGAACTCAGAACCGGCTCGATACGGATAACGCGTTCAGGCAGCCTGAACCTTTCCACATCACCCCGAAGGAAATATCATGATGAAAAAAACCTTTTTCACTCTTGCCGCAGCCTTATTGTGCTGCAATGCCGCCGCACAAGACATCCAAGCCGACAACGCCTATGCCTACCCCGTACTGCAAGGACAAACACAAGGCGGCGTGTTTGTTACCCTCACCAACAACGGCAGCCGCGATGATATTTTACTGGGCGCACAAGTAGACAAGGCCATCGCCGAGAAAACCGAGCTGCACACCCACAGCCATCAAAACGGCGTGATGAAAATGCACGAAGTCAAAGGCGGCATTCCCCTGCCCGCAGGACAAACCCAAACACTCAAACGCGGCAGCTACCACATCATGCTGTTCGGCGTACACCCCCTATCCGAAGGTGAAACTTTCCCCTTGGTTTTAAAATTCAAACACCAACCCGAGCAAACCGTTACCGTTACCGTACGTGATATACGGCATCAGCACGCAGACAAACACCATCATCATGATAAACACGGGAAACACGAACACAATCATTCCCATCACCACTGAATACGCTGCCTGAAAATAACACAAACGGTTTGTCGTACACGACAAACCGTTTTGTTATGGTTGATATGATTTATTTTTACGCCAACCGGTCAATAGCAGGGTTAAAAACACCGTATAGACATACGGCCGATTGGCTGCCTGAAAACTATTTTTTCCAATATTGCGGTGTAAACAGGATGAATACCGTGAAAATTTCCAACCTGCCCAAAAGCATCACGGCCGAAAGCAACCATTTTTGCATATCCGACAGAGCCGCATAATTATGCGCCGGCCCGACGGAGCCCAAACCCGGTCCCGTATTGGTGATGCAGGCCACGACCGCAGTTACGCCCGAAATCAAATCCAGGCCGGACAGCATCATCAGAAACGAAAACACCACTACCGTCATAAAATAAACGAAAACAAACGCCACCACAGACATGGCCACACGTTCATTCAGGCTGCGCCCGTTTACCTTAACCGTCCTTACCGCATTGGGATGTTGCAGTATCGCACTTTCGCGAAAGGCAAATTTGGCCATCGTCAGCATCCGCGCCATTTTGATGCCGCCGCCGGTGGAACCGGTATTGGCAAGCACGTTAGACAAAAACAACATCCACAATGACACGACCAAAGGCCAAGTGCCGAAATCGGCATTGGTAAATCCGTTTGCCATACCGATGGAAACAAAGTTGAAGCTGACATAACGGAACGCATCGGCCAGACCGTAAAAATCCTTGTACCAAAGATACAGGCTGGCTACAACAATACTTCCGCCCAAAAGCAGCAAAGTGGTTCTCACTTCTTCGTCATGCCAATAATGGCGTACGGTTTTTTCCTTGAATGCGGTGAAATGGTTGGCAAAATTAATCCCACCGATTATCGTGGCAACAATAATAATCCATTCGATTAGAGGCGAATCAAAATAGGCGATACTGTTGTCATGCGTGGAAAAGCCGCCCAGTGCGAGAGAAGCCATAGCATGGCACAGCGCATCAAACCAAGTCATTCCCGCCCAATGCAATGCCAGCAACGTCCACAGCGTATAAGCCAGATAAAGCATCCAAAGCCGCTTGGCCGTTTGCGAAATGCGGGGCGCGTTTTTATTGTCTTTTTCGATACCCGTAATTTCCGCCTTAAACAACTGCGTGCCGCCGACACCCAACATGGGCAACACGGCCACCGCCAATACGATGATGCCCATGCCGCCCAACCAATTGAGCAAATGCCGCCAAAAATTAATCGAAGGCGCAAGGGTATCCAAGCCATCGATAACCGTAGCACCCGTAGTCGTCAGCCCGCTCATCGCTTCAAAAAACGCATCGGCAAAGCTCATTTCAGGCAGATACAGATACATCGGGAAAGCAGCCACTAAGGCAAATCCTATCCATAATGCCGTAACCAAAGCAAAGCCGTCTCTGGGGCGCAACTCGCGCTGATAGGCGCGGGTAGCAATCCATGCACTCACCGACAACACAATCGCTACCAATGCCGTGCCCGCAAAAGAAAAAAACGCCTCATCGCCGTAAATATAGGAAACCAGAGTCGGGAACACCATTGTCAGAGAAAACAAAAAGCCCAGCTTGGAAAGCATATGGACAGTAGGCAATATTTTCCGCATAAACCAACAAAACCTGCTGCCTGAAAGATTTCAGGCAGCTTGATAATCAGGAAACGCATTGTGCCACACTCAAAGAAACACTGGCAAAGTTTTCTCCCGTAACGGGCTTCGGCACGCCGCGTTCTCATACCGTTATGCCTGCTTAGGCGAAATCCAGGTCGGAGTCAAACGAATGTTGGCAAACCACCCGCTTGTGAAACCGGTTATTGGATTACCGCCCACTCGAAAACGGCAACGGCATACACCTCTCCGGCAAACCGATAACCATAAACCTTCAGGCTGCCTGAAAAACAAAACACAACCGCCCGAACATTCACCCCTTTAAAACATGACGCAAAGCATAGATTCAGCTTAATCCGGTTACGCCCGCCACCCTGCCGCCAACTATTCGGATACAGGCAGCCCATGTGTGCAAAATATCCGCAACAAGCCGTAAAAACCGCCGCTTACGTGATATCGGTTTGGCACCGACCACCTAGATACAACCCTATCCTTATGTTAAAATACGGCAAAATTTTTACTTTGTTTTACAAGGAGCAACTCATGACAACAGACAACAGACAACAGACAACAGACAACAGACAACAGACAACAGACAAC
>JASBYJ010000015.1 GCA_029984035.1 Conchiformibius sp. | reverse complement strand
GTCCATAGGAGAAGTGTTTGGCGGAAAAATAGTCCGTGCACGTACGGTTATGCACTTATAAAATATGCTGTATTCAGTAGATTGTTTGATTTTCTAACTATAGAAAATACTTTTTTATGATGAGAGTTTTTTATCAAAAGGTTGTCAGATTAAATTAAGCTTTTTCATTATTTGGCATAGTTTCTTATTTTTAGTTTAATGTAGTGAAATTTATATATTAAAGATTTATGGGAACGGATGTCTAAAATCTTGCTTGAATCATTTCACCATATTTTTCAATGCAGTTTTCACTCCTTCGCTAACATTTATATCGGCAGGAATGTTTTTGACTGCTGCGGTGGCTTCACGTTCGCTGTAGCCCAAAGCCATTAAGGTACCGATGATATCGGTGTGATTGCTGCCTGAAAGATTGTTGTTGCTTTGCGGTAAGAGAGTTCCGTTGCCTTCCAGTTTTCCGCGCAATTCCAGAATCATGCGTTCGGCGGTTTTTTTACCGATTCCGGGTGCGGCCGACAGCCGTTTGATATCTTCTTGTGCGATGGCTTGTGCTAATTCTTCTGCCGTCATAGCGGATAAAATGCCTAAGGCGGTTTTTGCGCCAATGCCGCTCACTTTTATCAGCTGCCTGAAAACGTTACGCTCTTGTGCATCGGCGAATCCGAATAATAAATGGGCATCTTCGCGGACAATTAATTGGGTATGGATGCTCACGCGGCTGCCGGTTGCCGGCAGGGCATAGAAGGTTTGCATGGATACGTCTGCTTCATAGCCTACTCCGTTGACATCTATCAAAATTTGCGGAGGCTGTTTTTCTAACAGGATTCCGGTGAGTCTGCTAATCATATTCTTTCCTGAAGGTTGGTTTAACGGTAAAAATGTATGGGCCGTGTGTTTTCAGGCTGCCTGATTTTTTTTATGGCATGTCCGAACACGGTTTCCAGTGTGATGTGGGATAGTTTGCCTTGTTCCCATGCTATCTGCAGCAGCCGCTCTGCTTCAGGCAGCCTGTCGGGTTGCAGTGCCTGCCACAGCTTTAAATGTTGCATATCTTGCTGCATATCTGCAAACCGTTCGTAGGCCAGTTGTACACGGGCGGTATCGGTTATCGGGTCGTTAAAGCCTTGCAGCAGCATATCTCCCCAATCATGCATATCGCGCAAATTGGATGCGGCGCAGGTTATGCCGTGTTCGGTAAGAAGGCTGCGGATTTCAGGCAGCGAGTTGCCGCCTAAGCAGCTGAAAAAGAGCAGCCCATCGGGTTTTAAATGATTTGACCAATTTTGCAAAATATTGGCCGTATCGGGGGCCTGATGCAACTTGAGATTGGAAAACAGCATATCTGCACTGTTTTCAGGCAGCGGTTCGTTTAGATTCTGACAGGTTTGTCCAACGGTTTTGCCGCGCCATTTGTCTAACAGTTTGGGTTTGCGTTGTATGGCGGCATGATGTAATTGTTCACTGTGTTCATCGTATTCGTGAAAACGTGCGTCCGGATAGCGCGTTGCCAACAGCTGATGACTGATGTCTGCATCTGCACCTATCAGGGTAACTGTGGTGGGAGCATTGCGCAGCAGTGCCAAACGGCTGTCTAATTCTGTGGCTAGGTGGCGGTGTACCGCCCATAAGTCGTGCATGATGTGTTGCAGTTTTGTTGTGATTCAAGGGTAAGTTTGGCGGTGGCAGGGATTGTAAAGAAGCGGCTGCAGCTTGGCAACCGAAGACAAATTGAAAGTGTTTGCGATTTTTGGTTAAGCTATGTATTATAAAAAAGCCCTCCATTATGGTATAAAATGGAGAGAGTTAATAAATTTATATATTTAACAATAGGTTGATTGATTTATTCTTTGCGTGGGATGAGTTTCGTCTGTAAAGATATTTGAATTTTCTTAACTTTTATTGAAACATTGATTGTTAAATCTTTTTGAGGTAAGGACTATGTTTGAATCTTTTGCAGCCTGCGGGAATAGCGAAGCCCTTTTAGATGGCGTGCATTGCTTGGTTAATGCACTCAGCAGCCCGTTATGGGATGCTTTGGTATGGATTTTGATTGGTGTCGGACTGTTTTTCACGGTTGCGACAGGTTTGGTTCAAGTGCGGCTGTTCGGACGCAGTATTAAGGAACTTAAAGGCAGCCGCCAAAGTTCGGGCGGTGCAAACAGCATTACTTCTTTCCAGGCGTTTGTAACCGGTTTGGCCAGCCGTGTCGGCACGGGGAATATCGCCGGCGTGGCTATCGCAATCAGTTTGGGCGGGCCGGGCGCCGTGTTTTGGATGTGGCTGACTGCTTTTATCGGTATGAGTTCTGCGTTTGCCGAGTCCACTTTGGCGCAATTGTTCAAAGTGCGTGACAAGCAGACCGGTTTGTTCCGAGGCGGTCCTGCTTATTATATCGCCCACGGATTGGGACAGCGTTGGCTGTCGATTTTGTTTTCCGTCAGCCTGATTGTATGTTTTGGTTTGGTATATAACGCCATTCAGGCCAATACTATTGTGCAGGCGGTACAGTCTGCCGCAGGCATGACCGAAGCACACGGCGTATCGGCGGAACAGTGGAATACCTATAAATACGCTTTGGGAACCTTATTGGTGATTTTGGCCGCACCGATTATTTTCGGCGGTATCAAGCGCGTAGCCAGAGTATCTGAAGCAGTTGTACCGGCAATGGCATTGATTTATTTGCTGGTAGCTTTGTTTGTGGTATTGGTCAATATCGGCGAGATACCGCGCATGTTCGGTCTGATTTTCCAAGATGCCTTTAATTTTCAGGCAGCCGGCAGCGGTTTCGTGGGCGGCCTGATTTCGCGGGCAATGATGCACGGTATCCAACGGGGCTTGTATTCTAACGAAGCCGGTCAAGGTTCGGCACCGAACGCTGCCGCTTCGGCTGATGTGAAGCACCCTGTATCACAAGGTTTGATTCAAATGCTGGCGGTATTTGTGGACACCATGATTGTGTGTTCTTGTACCGCATTCATCGTTTTGTTGGCCAATATGCCCGCCAATCCCGATTTGAGCGGTATCCAACTGACCCAAGCAGCCTTGGAAAGCCATGTCGGCGCATGGGCGCAACAATTCTTGGCAGTAGTGCTGTTTATGTTTGCATTCTCTTCGATTATCGGCAACTACGCCTATGCCGAAAGCAATATCCAATATCTGCACAGCAACCGCTTGGTATTGACCGTATTCCGTATGGCCGTATTGGCATTTGTGTATTTCGGTTCGGTGACTAAAGTGGAGATTGTATGGGATATGGGTGATTTGACCATGGCAGTGATGGCTTTAATCAACTTGGTAAGCATCGTGTTGATGTACAAACTGGTGGTGGCCTTATTGAAAGACTACACTGCAAAAATGCGTATGGGTAAGGATAAGCCCGAATTTAAATTATCAGAACACCCTGTTTTGAAACGTAAAATACGTTCGGATGTTTGGTAATTGATGATTTGAATCATGTCAGACAGGCTGCCTGAATAGTTTCAGGCAGCCTTTGTTGATGTCATCAAAGACAGGCGTAGCATTTTAAATGTGGAGACGGAAATATTCAGATGGCAGGCTGTTGCGATGACGATAAAAAAATCATGTGAGATGCAGAAGTGATTGGCCTGAAAGATATTGTAATCCCTTATTGGTCGGGGACGGATTGTTTTTGTGTAATCATTCATTATGTTGAAATAAAATATCTCAATATCGTAATAATTAAAGAAGGCTGTCTGAATCATTTTCAGGCAGCCTTGCTTGTTAGGTTGATTGGAATAGATATATGAGATGGGATATCCGGCGAATGAAATTGATATTACACCAAACCTTGGGACGACAACCAGCGTTCCGCGTCCAAAGCTGCTTGGCAGCCTGAAGCGGCACTGGTGATGGCTTGACGGTAGGTATGGTCTTTCACATCTCCGGCCGCCCATACTCCTTCAATATTGGTTGCGCCTACATTGCTGTTGCCGCCGCGTGTTTTCAGGTAGCCTGCTTCGTCCATATCGAGCTGGCCTTGGAAAATATCGGTATTGGGTTTGTGTCCGATAGCGATGAACACGCCGCTGACAGGCAGGCTTTCCGTTGTGCCGTCGTGGTATTGCAGATGAACGGTATCGACACCTTGTGCATTGCCGCTGATGTTGTCTAACACGGCATTGAGCTTTAATTCGATTTTACCTTCGGTTACGCGCTGCATCAGTTTGTCTATCATGATTTTTTCGGCGCGGAACGTGTCGCGGCGGTGGATAAGGATGACTTTTTCGGCAATGTTGGAAAGATAAAGTGCTTCTTCCACTGCGGTATTGCCGCCGCCGACTACGGCAACTGTTTGTCCTTTGTAAAAGAAACCGTCACAGGTGGCGCAAGCCGATACGCCGCGCCCTGCAAACTCTTCTTCGCTTGGCAAACCCAGATATTTTGCAGAGGCGCCTGTGGCGATAATCAGGGCATCGCAAGTGTATTCGCCTGCATCGCCTTGCAGCTTGAAAGGGCGTTGTTGCAAATCTGCCGTATGGATATGGTCAAACAGGATTTGCGTACCGAAACGCTCGGCATGTTTTAAAAAGCGCTCCATCAGCTCCGGACCTTGTACGCCGTCTGCATCGGCGGGCCAATTGTCTACTTCTGTGGTGGTCATCAATTGTCCGCCTGGTGCCATACCTGTAATCACGACAGGCTGAAGGTTGGCGCGCGCCGCATAAACTGCTGCGGTGTATCCTGCCGGTCCTGAACCTAAAATAATCAATTTATGGTGTTGTGCCATGGGAAGCATGCTCCGAAATCAAAACGGGTTAATTGTAGTGTTTCAGGCAGCGTTTGGATAGTAAGGGCTGCCTGAAAAGTAAGGACGGGTAAAACAAAAAAAGGTGCGGACTTTCATCCGCACCGAACACACACACATCAAGAGGAAAACAGTGATAAATTAATGCCGCTGTCTGCGTGCATTGGCTTCATCTTTGGCGGCCTGTTTTTTTACCCAAAAGAAAATATAGGCAGCCATCACAATAATGAAGCTGATAGTGAAAAGAGACAGCAAGCCGATAGTTGATTTAAACAGTTCGGCAAATAATTCCATGGCAGTGCTCCTTCTGTGGAAAGGTTGTTTGGTGTTGTAATGGGGCGGATTGTAACCGAGTTGGGGTAGGCGGCTTTGATAAAAATCAATTTGAGTGTGAATTTTGCCAAAAAGTGTGAAAATATGACGAAGCAGTGTAAAGATGCTACACTTTGGACAACACGTATCGACTGCTGACGGAAAGGAAAACAAACATGCTTCTGGGTGTGAATATAGACCATGTTGCCACGCTGCGTAATGCGCGCGGCGTAAACTATCCCAGCCCTTTGGAAGCCGCACTGGTGGCAGAAACTTACGGCGCGGATTTGATTACGCTGCATTTGCGCGAAGACCGCCGCCATATTAAAGACGATGATGTTTTCGCAATTAAAAATGCGGTCAAGACCCGTTTGAATCTGGAAATGGCGATGACGGAAGAAATGTTGACAAACGCTTTGAAAGTGCTGCCTGAAGATGTGTGTATCGTTCCCGAAAAGCGCGAAGAAGTCACTACAGAAGGAGGTTTGGACGTTTTGGCCCAAAAGGAAAAAGTAGCGTTTTATACGGCGAAACTCCATCAGGCCGGTGTTCGCGTATCCATTTTTATCGGTGCGGATACCGAGCAGATTCAGGCAGCCTATGATGCGGGTGCGCGGGTGATTGAACTGCATACGGGTGCTTATGCCGATGCACATACCGCCGAAGGGCGGGAATATGAATTGCAACGTATCCGCAGTGCCGCCGAATTTGCCTCGAATTTAGGCATGACGGTCAATGCGGGACATGGTTTGACTGTCCAAAATGTCGGGGCTATTGCCAAAATTCCGCAAATTGTAGAATTGAATATCGGACATTCTTTGATTTCACAGGCAGTATTTTTAGGGCTGCCTGAAGCTATCCGCCAAATGAAAGAAGCGATGTACAGAGCTCGCGGCAGTATTTGAGGAAAACGATGGTTTACGGTATCGGAACAGATATTCTTGAGATTGCCAGAATTGAGAGAATGTACCGCCAATACGGCAACGCGTTGGCGCAACGCATTTTAAGCAGGGTTGAGCAGCATGATTTTGCAGGCTGCCGTCATCAGGCTGCTTTTCTTGCCAAGCGTTTTGCCGCGAAAGAAGCATTTGCCAAAGCAGTGGGTACGGGGATACGCGGGGTGGTCAGTTTTGGCAATATTACTGTCGGCAAGGATAAATTGGGTAAACCCGAATATTTTTTCGAACCGCCTTTGGCCGTATGGCTGAAAGAGAAGGGTGTCGGTAAAGTACATCTCAGTCTGAGCGATGAAAAAGAGTATGTGCTGGCTTTTGCGGTGGCTGAATCCGATATGGTTTGATTTTGATTTGGTTGGAAGGTTGGGGATTGGAGATTATGTGATGAATCGGTATTGGGAGATAGTTTATTTGTTGTTGCGACATGATGCCAAAGGGTAAGTTAAAAATTTTCTGTGAGATGTTTGTTTTGTTGGTTTTATATGTTTATTAATGTGTTATAAGTAAGTGAGCACCAGATTCTTGTAGTGTTTGTGTTGTCTATGGCAAAGGCTGCCTGAAGGTTTTAGGTGGTTTTGTGTTTTGCTACCAAAGATGTTGCCATGTAATGTGTCTATCTTTGTTGTAGTGAACAGATGATGTTAGAACCTGGAAAGCTAAATGCTGCCTATAATGTTTTCTTTCTAATGTAACAGAAGCTAAGTAAACTCATATCCGGTTATAGAATCAATACTGATGCGATGTGAAAGCGCATAGGAAATACTTATCTTTCGGATAATTGTTAATTTTGAAAACTACCCTAGTGTATATGAGAATATTTGTGATATTGCAGATATAAAAAAGCGGCTATTAAAAGCCGCTTTTTTGCATCAGGCTGCCTGAAAGATTAAAACCGGAATGTGTTGGTATGGGTGCCGGTATGAGTGTTGTGTAAAGCTGTTATCAATGTGTCAAACAAAGTTGTTTGATGAAAGGTATCGGCTTGTCGCTCAAGCAGTATGCAGCGTTGAACGGGATGTGAACCCACAACGGCAACCATACGCCCGCCATCGTTTAATAATGCTTTCAATTGTTCGGGGAGGGTATTCAGGCTGCCTCCGATATAAATGGCGTCATAGGTATGTTGGTGCTTGGAGATATCCAAGCCGTCTGCTGTTTCAAGGCGGACATTGGTAATGCCTAATTTTTCCAGTGTGCTTGCCGCAGATGTGGATTGTGCGGCATCAATATCAAAACTGTAGACTTGGGCGCACAGCTTTGACAGCACGGCGCTTGCGTAGCCTGACCCGGTGCCGATTTCCAAAACCGTATCTGTTTTTTTCAGACGCAAACCCTGAATCATACGCGCTACGATTTTAGGTTCGAGCATTTGGCTGCCGTTGGGTAGTGTCAAGGGCATATCGGCATAAGCGTATCCCTGTTGTTTGTCTGAAACAAAATGTTCGCGCGGAATGTCTAACAAGGCGTCCAAAACGTCAAAATCCAATACATTCCAAGGGCGGATTTGCTGTTCCACCATATTAAAGCGGGCTTGATTGAAATCCATAACAATTTCCTACAATAGAGCGGGGGCATATCGATGCTGAGAAGCTCTCCGGTTATTGTGCTGACAACCGGCGAGTATTTTCAGGCAGCCTTAAACAACAATTTCTTCTTTTTCTACTACCTGTTTGAAGGCATTGCTGCGGTTTAGTCCGAACAAAAGCAGCAACGGGCTGGCAACCAGTACGGAAGAATAAATGCCGAAAACGATACCGATGGTCAATGCCAAAGCGAAGCCTTTTAAAGCTGCACCGCCGAAAATCAACATGGAAATCACCATAGCTTCGGTTGAACCGTGTGTGATAACGGTACGCCCCATAGTGGCGGTGATGGCGTTGTCAATGACTTCAGGAACCGATTTGTTACGCATTTTGCTTTTTCGGAAGTTCTCACGGATGCGGTCAAATACCACTACCGATTCGTTCACAGAATAGCCCAATACGGCTAAAACACCTGCCAAAACGGTTAGGGAAAATTCCCATTGGAAAAATGCAAAACAGCCGACAATGATGACGATATCGTGCATATTGGCCATAATGGCAGACAATGCAAAACGCCATTCGAAGCGCATCGATAGATATACGATAATGCCTACAATCACCATGCCCAACGCAATCAAACCGTTGCTGACCAGTTCGCTGCCCACTGAAGGGCCGATAAATTCTACTTGGCGCAGGCTGACATCATCGTTATCCGCGCGAAGAATATCCATAACCTGATTGGACAGTTGTGCGGAGCTGATGCCTTCTTTATTGGGCAGGCGTATCATAATGTGTTTATTGGTGCCTAATGCTTGTACTTGAATCTCACCCATGCCCAGCTTGTCTAAGCTGTGCCGCATATTGTTGATATCCGCTCCGCGGCTGTATTCCACTTCCATCAAAGTGCCGCCGGTAAATTCTACCGATAAATTCAAGCCGCGTGTAAACAGGAAGAATACAGCCAATATGAAAGTAATCAAAGAGATAAGCGTTGTGAGCTTGCCGTAGCTCATAAACGGAATATCTTTTTTAAAATGAAATAATTCCATGTATTACTCCTTGACCGTTTCCGGTGTTTCCGCATCGATAACGGGAGGGTAGGATACACCGATAGAAAGTGATTTGAGTTTGCGGCGGCTGCCGTACCACAAATTAACCAATGCGCGGGATACGACAACTGATGAATAGATGGAAGTGAGAATACCCAAACAATGTACAATAGCAAAGCCGCGAACAGGGCCCGAGCCGAAAATCAGTAGGGCAATGCCGGCAATCAGCGAAGTCAGGTTGGAATCGACAATCGTATCCCAAGCATGGCTGTAGCCTTCTTTAATCGCTACTTGCGGTTTTTGCCCTTCTCGTAATTCTTCGCGGATACGTTCGTTAATCAATACGTTGGAGTCAATGGCCATACCTAACGTCAATGCCATGGCGGCGATACCGGGCAGGGTGAGGGTGGCTTGCAATGCTGAAAGTATGGCGAATAAAAATAATAGGTTGGCAGTAAGCGCAATGCTGGAGAAGATACCGAACAGGCGGTAATAAAATATCATAAATAAAACGACTACTACAAAACCCCAAATAGTGGAATTGACACCTTTCGAGATGTTTTCCGCACCTAAAGAAGGGCCGATGGTGCGTTCTTCCACAATTTCCATAGGAGCGGCCAGCGAGCCTGCGCGTAAGAGCAGGGCGGTGTCGGCTGCTTCCGCAGGGCTGAAACGTCCGGTGATTTGTACGCGTCCGCCCAAAATGGGTTCATTGATTCTGGGTGCGGTAACAACTTCCGATTTTCCTTGGTCAATCAAAATCATGGCCATGATTTTGCCCTTGTTGGCGGAAGTGAGGTCGGCAAAAATGCTGGAGCCGGAACCGTCCAAATTCAAATGTACGGCAGGAAAGTTATTTTGGTCGGTACCCGCTTGTGCCGCATTGATATTGTCGCCTGTCAGCTCGACTTGCTTGCTGACCAAGTAGCCTTGTCCGTCTTTATCAAACAGCCATTCGTAGCCTGCGGGGACATTACCCGATTGAGCTTGTGCAATTAAAGACGCATCGGTAGAGACCATACGCACTTCGAGTGTGGCTGTGCGGCCGATGATGTCTTTTGCTTTTGCGGTATCGGTCATGCCCGGAAGCTGTACAACGATACGGTCAATCCCTGCCTGTTGGATAACGGGTTCGGATGTGCCTAATTCATTGACACGGTTGTGCAAGGTGTTGATATTTTGGTTAACGGCATCTTTGCGGATTTGAGCCATTAAGGCTTCAGGCAGCGTAATGGTGATTTCCGTACCTTCTGCGGTAAGGGTTGCGCCTTCCAGCATTCTTTGCAGCTCGGGAAAGGCTTTTTGCATATCCGCAGTATCTTGGAAGGGAATAACCAAGCTGTTTTCGCTTCTGCGCAGGCTGCCTGAACGGATTTTCAGGCGGCGCAACTCGCGGCGGATATCGCCTGAATAACGGTCTAAGGTTTTTTCCGTAGCCGCTTTCATATCCACCTGCATGGTGAAATGAACCCCGCCGCGTAAGTCCAAACCCAAAAACATGGGTTTGGCACCTATTTTTTCCAACCATTCGGGGCTGTCGGCAATTTGGTTTTGCGCAACGATGTAACCTTCGCCTAAAGCGTTGTCGATAACGTCTCGGGCGGTGATTTTGTCGGCATCGGATACGCGTACTTTCAGGCTGCCTCCGGCAATAAACATGCCGTCACTTCGGATACCTGCCTCCTGTAGGGCGGCGGCAACACGTTGCTCTGTGGCATGGTCGATAACGATAGACTGGCGGTTGGTGGAAATCTGGATGGCAGGAGTGACGCCATAGAGATTGGGCAATGTATAGATTAGAGCCAAGACTATGGTGAATGCGATAAGCAGATATTTCCAAAGCGGATAGCGGTTCATTGAAAAATCCTTGCCGGTGTGCGGCTTTTAATTTCAGGCAGCTTCGCTGTCGTTGCGCTCTTCGGCACGGGAAGCGATGGCATTACGTTCTATTTCTACGGTTAAGCCTTTGCCCAATTCGATGGTGAAAACGTTTTCACCGGGTTTAACCACTCTGCCGTAAAAACCGGACACCAACAAAACGCGGTCGCCTTTTTTGAGTTCGCTAATCATGGCCTGGCGGGCTTTTTCCCGTTTTTGTTGCGGGCGTATCATCATGAAATACATCAGTGCGAAAATGCCTATCCAAGGCAAAATGCCCATGAGTGCGTTGGGTTGTGCGGCGTCGGCAGCGTAGGCGAAATCAATCATTTTGGTTTCCTTAAATTGCTTTGAGAGTTTGAGTTGAAGCTGTAAACAAGGGAGCGATTTTAGCAGAAAATAAGCTGCCTGAAAGCGTTTCAGGCAGCTTGGGTGTTTAAAGCAGAGTTTATTTTTTCAGTGAATCGCGGATTTCGCGCAGCAGCAAAATGTCTTCACCGGGTTCTGCAGGAGCTTCTTCGGCAGGTGCTTTTTTCATTTTGTTGATGAGTCTCACAACCATGAAAATCGCAAAAGCTACAATCATGAAGCTGATAATGGTGTTGATGAACAAACCTAAATTCAAAGTAACCGCACCGGCTTCTTTGGCTGCTTCCAAAGTGGCGTAGCCGCCTTCGGGAACATTCGCGCCGTCTTTCAAAGTCCAAAACAGGTTTGAAAAGTCTACGCCGCCAATCAAAAGACCGATAGGCGGCATAATCACATCGTCAACCAGCGATTTAACGATACCGGAGAAGGCGGTGCCGACAACCATACCGACAGCCAAATCCACTACGTTGCCGCGCATAATGAAGTCTTTAAATTCTTGTTTAACAGACATAAATAGTTTCCTTTACTTAAGAATGTATGAGATGGGAAAAGCGTGTTTTCCCAAGACGTTTCGGAAAACATCAGTTTGCGATTCTATCATGTATCTTCATTTTTTGCGTAAGTAAACTTGTTTGTATACAACGGAACAAAGCAGATACAGCAGCCAAAGCTGACAGATTGAAGTAAGCAGATAGCGTGGCTCACGCCAAGAGATATGATGCCAATTGATTGCCGCTGCAATCCATGAGGGGACTGCAGGCAAGGCAAAAGCGGCTAATAATAATAGTGCGCTAATATCAAATCCGTTAAAATGTACGGTTTCGCCTTTGTCGGTTCGGTGTTGTATTTTTAGTAAAGCATACATGGCGCAAAGCAGCATCATCACAATGGTTCCGTTCACGGCTGCCTGCAACCAGCCGAAAGCGAATTCGGGTATGTTTTTAAAATCATTTGGGTGTGCGGCCGGTATGTTTGCGGCATAGAATAAATTTAAAGCAACATCCGTCAGTAAGCTGACTGCAAGCAGTATAATCGGCAGGATTTTGAATAATCTGTATATCATGATTGTGTTTTATGTTTTCAGGCAGCCTGAAAGGTGAAGTGTTCAGGCTGCTTTGATGCGGATTTAAATAAGGAGTTTTATGATGTCTTACGAGCCTTCTGAGAGCCGTTCGGAAGAATGGGCGCAGCGTACCATACGCGATGTGTTGATGGAAGTGTACCGCGAGCAGCGGCGCGGACGTTTGTGGCGCAATATTTGGCGCGGTGTGTTTTTGGTGCTGTTTTTGGCTTTGATAACGGGCGTGTTGGGGAAAAGCGGCCGTTCCGACCCGGTTCAGGCAGCCATACGCAATAGCGAGCATACTGCATTTATCCGTTTGGACGGTGAAATCGGCAATGATATGGTTGACCAGGTGGAGCTGTTGCGTAATGGCATGCAGGCTGCCTATGACAATGAAAATGCGAAAGCTATTGTGATTTATGCCAACAGTCCGGGCGGTTCTCCCGTGGTGTCGAATACCGCCTTTGAGGAAATACGGCGGATGCGTGCGGATAATCCGGATATTCCCGTATATGCGGTGGTCGGTGATATGTGTGCATCGGGCTGTTATTACATTGTTGCTGCGGCAGATAAAATTTATGCCGACCCGTCCAGTTTGGTGGGCAGTATCGGTGTGATTGGCAGCAGTTTTGACGCAACGGGTTTGATGGAAAAAATCGGTGTGAAAAGACGAGTGAAAATCGCCGGTAAAAATAAGGGTATGGGCGACCCGTTTGTTCCTGAAACGCCTGAGCAGCAAGCGATTTGGCAGGAAATGCTGGACCAGATTCATGTCGAGTTTATCAAAGCGGTACGCGAAGGACGCGGTGAGCGTTTGAACGAAGCCGCCTACCCTGATTTGTTCAGCGGTCGGGTTTATACCGGCTTGGAAGCGAAAAAAGCCGGTTTGATAGACGATTTCGGCAGTTTGTACAGTGTTGCGCGAGATGTGGTTGAAGCTGAGGAATTGTCGGACTATACACCTGAAGATGACGATTTTATCGGTTTGATTAACCGCCGTTTGGGAGCGCAAGTATTGGATTTTATCGGCGGCCGAATGACTAAAGTTCGGTAACTTGCAAAACCAATCAGGCTGCCTGAAGTTTTTTTCAGGCAGCCTGATATAAATAAAAAAACAAGGTATAAACCTTGTATTTGATGATATGGTGCCCAGGAGAAGACTCGAACTTCCACACCCGTGAGGATACCAGCACCTGAA
>JASBYJ010000014.1 GCA_029984035.1 Conchiformibius sp. | reverse complement strand
GCGGGAGCCGGGAGTATGGAGGGCAAAGGGCAGGGTGTGTGTGCTGTTTTAACTGACTGGGCCGATATTGGTAAGTCGCCGGAAACTAGTATTAGGAGTGTCTGTCAGAATGCCCGGGCGCGGTTTCCGGTTTGTTTGCCGTGTGGGTCGGAAAGACTATTATAGGAAGCTTCTATTTTATATATGTAATTATGTTATATATCGAAAATCAATATAAGCTATGAATCATAAAGAGATTGTTTGTATTGGAATATTTGAGTGATGGAAAAATTTTGGCGGTAATTATATAATTCGCACTGCTTACTTTTTATTACGGAAATTAACATTATGTTGCAACATTTCAAAACTGCTATCGCGGGGGCGCAGATTTTGTTTGTCGCTTTTGGTGCGATGGTGCTGGTTCCGATTTTGACGGGTTTGAATCCTGCTATGGCTTTGTTGGGTGCGGGTATCGGTACATTGCTGTTTCAATTGTTGACGCGGCGTAAGGTGCCGATTTTTTTGGGCTCTTCGTTTGCCTTTATCGCGCCGATTATTTATTCGCTCGATAAATGGGGCATGGGTGCGACTATGTTCGGACTGTTTGCAGCGGGTTTTATGTATTTTGTGTTTGCCGCATTGATTCGTTGGCGCGGCTTGGAAGCGGTACACAAATTACTGCCCGCAGTAGTGATTGGCCCTGTAATTATGGTGATTGGCTTATCAGTCGCAGTGGTGGCGAGTCAGATGGCGATGGGTCAGGCAGGCGGCGAACAAGTGATTGAATACGGTGCGTCTTTGGCTTTGGCGTGCTTTACTTTTGCGGTTACGGTATTGGTGGCCGTGTTCGGTAGTAAGATGATGAAGCTGATACCGATTTTAATCGGTGTGGCAACGGGTTATTGTGCCGCTCTGTTTATGGGTATGGTGGATACCGCTCCGATTGCGGTTGCACCTTGGTTTGCGGTGCCGAATTTTGTTTCTCCGGAAGTCAATTTTCAGGCAGCTTTGTTTATGCTGCCTGTGGCGATTGCACCTGCGATTGAACACATCGGCGGGATTATGGCGATTGGTACGGTAACGGGTAAAGATTATGCCAAAGACCCGGGTTTGGACAAAACTCTGGCCGGTGACGGTTTGGGTGTGTGCGTGGCCGGTTTAATCGGTGGTCCGCCCGTTACCACTTACGGCGAGGTAACGGGTGCGGTGATGATTACGAAGAACAGTAATCCCGTTATCATGACTTGGGCGGCAGTGTTTGCAATTTGCATGGCGTTTTTCGGTAAATTCAACGCGTTTTTGGCATCGATTCCGCTGCCCGTGATGGGAGGCGTGATGATTTTGCTGTTTGGTACGATTGCTTCTTTGGGGCTGAAAACCCTGATTGACGCCCATGTCGACTTGATGCGCCCGAAAAATTTGGTGATTGTCAGCTCGGTGCTGACAGTCGGTGTAGGCGGAATGATGGTGAAATTCGGTTCGGTCGCGTTTGCAGGCGTGGGATTGTGTGCGCTGCTGGCTATTTTTCTGAACTGGGTGTTGCCTGACAGGGGTTGATATAGTTGTGGTGTATCTGTTGGAAATCGGAGAATTGCAAACAGTATAGGTAATAATTTAAGGTGAAGTGCCTGGCCAACTATATCGGCTATGGTAGAAATAAGGCTGCCTGAAAACGTGTAAGCGGTTTCAGGCAGCCTTTTTATTGCTTTGCAGGAGATTTCGTTTTTGTGCTGCCTTAAGTCTTCTTGCTTCTTTGGGGTCGGCTTTTAGGGGGCGGTAGAGTTCTACGCGGTCGCCTGTTTGTAATGGTGTTGTGTCGGGTACGGATTTGCCGAATATCCCTAAGGGCGCATATAAATCGGCTTCGGGAAAATCGGCGGAAAGCGGGGAGTTTAGTACGGCTTGGCGGGCGGTGCTGCCTGAAGGCAGTGTGAGACGGTAGATTTTTTGTTTCTTGTTGTCGCCGTAGGCAACTTCAATCAGAATATTTTCCATAGCGTTTGTCGGCTTCTTGGATAAAGGCCTGTACCAGTTGGTTGCTGACGGTACTGAAAACGGGAGCAATCAGGCGGCTGAGCAGGCCTGTCAGCTCGTAGTGCAGGGTAAATTCTATTTGGCAGCTTTCTTTGTCCAGCGGCTGGAAACGCCAAGTGCCGTGCAGGCTTTTGAACGGGCCTTCCAGCAGGCGGATACGGATTTCGCGGCCGGGGATGTTGTGGTTGTGGGTGGCGAAGGATTGGCGGATACCCATGTAGTCCATATGCAGCCGGGCTTTCAGTTCGGTGTCGCTTTGATAGAGCAGTTCGGTTTTGCCGTACCAAGGCAGGAATGCGGGATAGTCTTCCACGCGGTTGACCAAATCAAACATTTTTTCTGCGCTGTGCAAAACCAATACGGATTTTTTAATCGTGTTTTCAGCCATAGGGATAATAGATGGTAAACGTTTTCAGGCAGCCAATTGGGGGAATAGGCTGCGCAATCCTGCCACAATGATTTCTACCGCTACTGCGGCCAGCAACATGCCCATCACGCGGTTGAGAATCGCCAAACCGGTATCGCCCAGCAGTTTGCTGACTTTGGCAGCGGCCATCAGGCTGACGTAGCAGAGTGTCGATACGAATAGGCCTGCGGCCAATACTGCGGCGTAGTCATGCCATGTGCGGGCTGCTGCTGCGTGGATGATAACGGTGGAAATGCCGCCCGGCCCTATCATCATGGGTATGGCCAGCGGGACGACGGCAATGGAGGCGGGCTGCAGGTCGGGTTGGCGGATGGTGATTTCGTTGTGTTCCGCTGTGCCGATGTCGGGTTTGGCGGGATTGCTGCCGCTGCTCATCATGGAAACGGCAATCAGAAATACCAAAATGCCGCCGCCAATTTGGAACGAACCGGTACTGATGCCGAGTGCTTTGAGTAGGGCGTTGCCGCTAAAGGTGAATATCAATACGATAATGAATACGCTTAGCGAGGCGATTTGCGCCACTTTGCGGCGGTCGCGTTTGGAATAGTTGCGGGTAAGCTCTAAAAATAGGGACAGTGCGCTAAACGGGTTGATAAGGACGATAAATGCCAAAATCAATTTGCTGATTTCAAATTTCATAAGGGTTCTCCGTTTTCAGGCAGCCTTGGCGGGTACATGACTGACGATGGCAGTATTGTACTGATTTTATTTTAAGTTGTGATTCCGGTTTGTCAACGCTGCCTGAATGACGGTTTCAGGCAGCCGAACGGATATCGTTCTGCGCCGCTGATTCAATAGGAGACCCAATGTTTTCAGGCTGCCTGAAAACGGCGTTGTGCCGACAGCCGTTCGGTCGGGCTGCATGGGGCAGTCCGTTATGTTTTCGGCTGATACGTACCGTTTTGCTATGAGTGGTACGGACTTTTTTTGCTTTGATTGGCAATGCCCATCAGCATCGCAATGATGAACATGATGGACAAAGTAGCCGTGCCGCCATAACTTACCAAAGGCAGTGGAACGCCTACTACGGGCAAAATGCCGCTAACCATGCCCATATTGACAAATACATAGCAGAAAAAAGTCATGGTGAGGGCGCCCGCCAAAGTACGGCTGTAAAGCGTTGGAGCTTTGGATGCGATATACAGACCGCGCCCGAGAATGACGGTGTAAATACCCAAGAGCAGAATGTTGCCGATAAAACCGAATTCTTCGCCATACACGGCAAAAATAAAATCCGTGGTGGCTTCGGGGATATAGTCCAAATGGGTTTGCGTACCGTTGAGCCAGCCTTTGCCCCATAAGCCTCCCGAGCCGATGGCAATCATGGACTGCAGAATATGGTATCCCGCGCCGAGAGGGTCTTTGCTGGGGTCGAGCAGAGTCATTACGCGTACTTTTTGATAATCGTGCATGCCGTATGTCCAAAGCAGGGGAAGCGAAACGACAAACAATATTATTGCGCCAAACAGTGCTTTCCAAGGCAGTCCGGCAAAGAAAACCACAAATAAGCCCGATGCCATAATCAGCGTGGCGGTACCTAAATCGGGTTGCTTTAAAATCAGTGCGCCGGGAATGACAATCAGCAGCATGGCAATGCAATAGTGATACCACACCAAACGGCCTGCATAGCGTTGGAAAAACCATGCCACAGTCATCGGCAAGCCGATTTTCATGATTTCGGAAGGCTGCAACCGGATAATGCCGAGATTGAGCCAACGGGTGGAGCCGTTTACGGTTACGCCGAAAAAATGCACGCCCAGCAGCAGAATCACGCCGACAATGTATAAGGGCAAGGCAAACCGCGCCAGAGTTTGCGGGCGGATACGTGCAATCGAAAGCAGCAGGCCGATGCCTAAAACGGTGTGCAGGGTTTTGCTTTGCAGGCGGCCGATGTCTTGGCCGTCCGCCGAGTAGAGCAGAAACATGCTCATCAGGTAAATGGCCAAAACGGCATAAAACAGCCAAGGGTCGAGCGGGTCCCATAGCAGCCGTTTGGCTTTGATGAGCAGATTGTCTTCTTTGGCGGCAAACATGGCGTATCTCGTGTAGAAGTTTCAGGCAGCCCTGCGGCAGGGGGTTAAGGTTGTTGCGGTTGAGCGGGTTGCGGGTGGGGCGCATCGGCAGGAGAGGAAAAGGCTGCCTGAAAGTTGGGTGCTTTGTTCGGTTTTTGTTCCAGCAACGGGTTGGCAGTTTGTATTTGCGTGCCTTCTTTTACGGCAGGAGCACGGTCGCTTTGGAGCGTAATCAGATAATAATCGCTCAACTGGCGCGCCAAAGGTGCTGCATTTGCCCCCCAGCCTGCATTTTCCAAAATCACGGCAATGGCAATTTGCGGATTGTCAACGGGGGCAAAGGAAATAAACCAAGCATGGTCGCGGTGTTGTTCGCGCAGTGCGGCGGCGTTATAGGTTTTGTTTTGTGCAATGGCAACCACTTGCGCCGTGCCGGTTTTGCCGCCCATGCTGTAGGGCAGGCCGGAGCCGATACGCCAAGCCGTTCCGCCCGGTTGCAAAACGCGCTGCATGGCGTGTTTGATATAGGCGAAATTGGCTTGCGAATAGGGCAGCATACGTTGCGGTTCGCGTGTCGCCGACATCGTTACGCTGTTTTCGTAGTCTAACAGTTCTTGCACCAAATGCGGGCGGAATACTTTGCCGTTGTTTGCCAAAATGGCAGTGGCATGCGCCATTTGCAGCGGCGTGTAGGTGTTGTAGCCCTGCCCGATGCTTACGGGTACCATTTCCGCCGGTTTCCAGCGGCGCTGTTTTTCAGGCAGCTTGGCAAAACGTTTTTCCTTCCATTCGGGACTGGGCAAAATGCCTCTGTATTCGTTGGGCAAATCTATGCCTGTCGGCGTGCCGAAACCGAACTCCGCCAGATAAGGCACGGTTTTCTCTATGCCCAATTCATAACCCAGACGGTAAAAAAACGTATCGGAAGACACTTGAATGGCTTTGCTCAGGTTTACGCTGCCGTGTCCGCGCCGTACCGAGTCGCGGAAAAGGTGCTTGCTGCCCGGAATGCTCCATGCCCCGGGCGCGGGGACGATGGTGTCTTGAGTGATTTTGCCGCTTTCCAAAAGTGCCATGGCCATGAAAGGTTTAAAAGTCGAACCGGGCGGATAGAGGCCTTGTGTAACGCGGTTGATGAGCGGGCGTTGCCAGTTTTCGTTGAGACTTTTCCAAGTTTCGCTGTCTATGCCGTCAATGAAAATATTGGGATTGAAATCGGGCTTGGATACGAATGCCAATACGCCGCCTGTTTGCGGATTGATTGCCACCAATGCGCCGCGTTTGTTTTTCATCAGGCGGTCGGCTTCCTGCTGAAGGCGTATATCCATAGACAGGCGCAAAGTTTTACCGGTTTGCGGCTGTTCGGAGCGGATGACGCGGATGATATTGCCCGCGGCATCTTTTTCTACTTCCTGATAGCCCGGCAAACCGTGCAGTTGTTCTTCATAATAGGCTTCCAAACCCGATTTGCCGATGTGGGTGGTGCCGCGATAGACGGATATGCGCCCGTTTTCGTTCAAACGGCTGATGTCTTTATCGCTGATGCGCCCTATATAGCCGGTGAAATGGGCGGTGAGCGCGCCGAACGGATATTCACGGAACGTGCGTGCGTTGATTTCTACGCCTTGAAAACGATAAAGTTGCGCGGCAAGTACGGAGGCTTCGTCTGCGGTGAGTTTGAGCTTGAGCGGAACTTTGTCGTAGGCGCGATAGTCGGCGCGGAATTTGCGGAAACGGCGCAAATCGTTGTCGCTGATATCGACATATTGTTTTAAGGATTCAATCAATTCGTCCATGCTGCCTGATATTTGGTTGGGAATAATCTCCAAGGAAAAGGCAGGATAGTTGTGCGCCAATATGACGCCGTTGATGTCGGTAATCTGTCCGCGTACGGGCGGTGTCGGAATCAGGGTGATGCGGTTGGTTGTCGCCTGTGCGGCATAGTCTTGATGGCGAAGGATTTGAAGGTAGTAAAACCGTGCTATCAGTATGCAGAAAAAAAGAAAAATAAAGGTGAACGCCACTGCGACGCGCAGGCTGAAATCACGCTGGCGTTTGGGATTGTGGTAGGTGGTGAGCGGCGGTCGGCGGAGTGTGTTCATCGGCGCAGATAGCGTAGATTGAGTATGGAAACCATGATTTTGTTCAACATCGGCCAAAGTAGGGCGCCGATAAAAGGTGCAATCAAAATACTCCAGTCGGGCAGGCTGCCTGAAAAGCGCATATGCACGACAGATAGAAGCAATTCGTTACACAGAAGTGCCGCCCAAATGGCAACCGCCTGCATGCCGTAGTGGTAGTTGACAATATAGCGGCGGTAGCGTGTGATGAAATAAGCGGAAAAAATGTATGCCAACGCATGTTGCGCCAAAGGGGAGCCTGTTGCGGTATCCACCAAGATGCCCAGCAGAAAGGCGCAACCGATGCTGATGTCTTGCGGGCGGTTAATCAGCCAATACATCAACATCATGGCGGAAAATTCAGGCAGCCAGTGCAAATGGTTGGCAAGCGGTATGAAGTCGAGCAATAGTGCGGGAATAAAGCTGATGTAAACCAGGCTTTTGGGGATGCGGTTATAGAAATTGTCCGATTCGGTCACGGCGCATCTCCGATATGCGGTTTGGATATTTGCGGTAAAACGAATACATAGCGTGCGCTGTGCAGTTGCGCCACCGGTTTTACATCCGCGTTGTAATAGGGTGTTCCGGCATGTTGCGATGCCTTGACTACGGAGGCTACCGGAATGCCGGCCGGATAAATACTGTCAAAGCCCGAAGTAATCAGTATGTCGCCGCTTTGCAAATCGGCTTCGGAAGGAAAATAACGCAAAGCGATGCTGCCGCTGTTGCCGTAAAGCAGAGTGCGTACCCCTGTACGCGCAACCATAACGGGAATAACGATATGGCTGTCGGTAATCAGATTGATTTCGGCGGTAAAATGGTTTACCTGATTTACCTGTCCAATCAGTCCGTTACCGTCCACTACCGCATCGCCTGCCTGAACCTGTTGGCGGCTGCCTTTATCGATTACCAAGCGGTTGCCGTTGAGACCGCGACCGTTGGCAATGATTTCTGCGGCCGTTCCCGAAGGCAGCCCTTGGCTTTTGAGTTGCAGCAGGGATTTGAGCTCGCTTAATTCGCGCGCTTGGATTTCTCTGTGGCGCAATTCCAATTGCAACGAGGCATTTTCGGCTGCGAGTTTTTGGTTTTCGGTAATCAGTATGGTTTGGGATTGTGTCAGGTTGCGGATGTTTTCATACCACTCTGCCGGTTTGTTTGCCAACCATTGCAAAGGGTAAAGCGGTACGGCGGTGTAGCGTTTCAGATTTTGCATGGCAGCGTAGCGGCCGTCCAGCGTGAGCAGGATAAGGGACAGCAATGCCAGCAGTATCAGTTTGTTTTCAGGACTGATGCCGCGCCGTGTGAAGGATAAGAGCTGGTCGGACATATCGTGTGGAATAATTCGCTTACAGGTTTTTCAGGCAGCCTGAACGGCATACGGGCAAAGGCTGCCTGAAATATCCGGAATGGGCGGAAATGTCGTGTTTATCAGGGGTTGCGTGCAAATATCGAATTGAAGTGGCTAATCATTTCAAGCGCTTTCCCCGAGCCGCGCACCACGCAGGTCAGTGCATCTTCCGCAATCAGTACCGGCAAACCGGTTTCTTCGGAAAGCAATCTGTCTATCCCTTTGAGCAAGGCGCCGCCGCCTGTCAATACCAAGCCGCGCTCGGCAATGTCCGCGCCCAATTCGGGGGGCGTTTGTTCCAGTGCGTTGCGTACCGCCTGTACGATTTGGCTTAAGGGGTCGGCCAGGGCTTCCAATACTTCGTTGGAAGTAATCGTGAATGCGCGCGGCACGCCTTCGGCAAGGTTGCGGCCTTTGACTTCCATTTCGGTTACTTCCGTTGTCGGGAAAGCGGAGCCGATTTGTTTTTTGATTTCTTCGGCGGACGCTTCGCCAATCAGCATGCCGTAGTTGCGGCGCACATATTGGATAATCGCTTCGTCAAAGGTATCGCCGCCCACGCGTACGGAATGGGAATAAACCACGCTGGAAAGGGAAATCACACCCACTTCGGTCGTGCCGCCGCCGATATCGACTACCATAGAGCCCGTAGGTTCTTCGATAGGCAGTCCTGCGCCGATAGCGGCAGCCATCGGTTCTTCAATCAAATATACCGCATAAGCTCCCGCTTCTTGTGCGGCGTCGCGGATGGCGCGGCGCTCCACCTGGGTTGCACCGCAGGGCACGCAAATCACAACGCGTGGCGCAGCAAACCATTTGCTGGTGTTCACTTTGCGGATAAATGCTTTCAGCATGATTTCGGTAACTTTGAAATTGGCAATGACGCCGTCTTTCATGGGACGGATGGCTTCGATGCTGTCGGGTGTGCGGCCCAGCATTTTTTTGGCTTCGGCACCCACTGCCAAAGTTTCGTTTCTGCCCATTGAATCGGTTTGCACCGCCACTACGGAAGGCTCGGCAAGTACAATTCCTTTATTTTTGATATAAATCAGAGTATTGGCAGTGCCTAAGTCGATAGCCAAATCATTGGAAAAATAGCGGCTGAGAAAGGGAATCATAGAATCCATCCTAAAATATCAATACAAACAACGGCTAAAATATGGGGTTTCAGGTTTGGCTGCCTGAAAGACCCCCATATTCATATAATCTTTCGGTTATAATGCCGCAGCGCGGCGAAAACCAACGCGCCATCATACCTGAATTTGTTTGATACATAAACCCTGGATATCGGTTATTAAATATTGCATTAGCCGCGATTATGGAATTTAAAAGGAAGCAGATATGCCGCTGACTGTGAACGATGTGGAAAAAATTGCCAAACTGTCCCGCCTGAGTTTGAACGGAAACGAAAAAGAACAAATCCTGAACGAGTTAAACGATATTTTCGCCTTGGTGGAGAAAATGCAGTCGGTCGACACGGACGGCATCGAACCGATGGCCCACCCGCATGAAATCGCTTTGCGTTTGCGCGAAGACGCCGTAACCGAACGCGACAGAGCCGCAGAGTATCAGGCGGTTGCGCCCGATGTGCGCCACAGGCTTTATATTGTTCCTCAGGTTATCGAAGCATAACCATTTTTCAAAAATTAAGGCTGCCTGAAAACCTTTCAGGCAGCCGCCCAATCAAACCATCCCTTATCGGAAGCGATGATGACTACTTATACCGTAAAACAAGCCGCACAAATGCTGCACGGCAAACAAATCTCTGCCGTTGAACTCGCCCAAGAATACCTTGCGGCGATTGATACGAAAAATCCGGCTCTCAACGCCTACGTCACTCTCGACAGCGAACGCACGCTGGCCGAAGCGCAAGCCGCCGATACATTGCTGGCTTCGGGTTCGGCGGGTTTGCTCACCGGCATTCCGATTGCCTATAAAGACATCTTCTGCCAGCAAGGTTGGCGCACCGCCTGTTCTTCCAAAATGCTGGACAATTTCATCGCCCCTTACACCGCCACCGTGGTTCAAAACCTGCTGGATGCAGGCATGGTAACGCTCGGACGCACCAATATGGACGAATTCGCCATGGGGTCGGGCAACGAAACTTCGTTTTACGGCGCAACCGCAAATCCTTGGAATACCGCACACGTTCCGGGCGGTTCGTCAGGCGGTTCGGCGGCGGCAGTGGCGGCGCGTTTGGCACCTGCCGCGCTCGGCTCGGACACGGGCGGCTCCATCCGCCAGCCCGCTTCACATTGCGGCATCACCGGCATCAAGCCCACTTACGGCATCGTTTCGCGCTTCGGTATGGTTGCCTACGCCTCCAGTTTCGACCAGGCCGGCCCGATGGCGCAAACTGCGGAGGATTGCGCCCTGTTGTTGAACGCGATGGCGGGTTTTGACGAACGCGATTCCACCAGTTTGGAGCGCGGCAAAGAAGACTATACCCGCGAATTGTCCTCACCGCTCAAAGGCTTGAAAATCGGATTGCCCAAAGAATATTTCACCGCCAATAACAGCTCTGACGTTCAGGCAGCCTTACAGGCCGCCATCAATCTACTGCAAGCGCAAGGCGCGCAAATGGTAGAGGTATCCCTGCCGCAAACCGAGCTGTCCATTCCCGCTTATTATGTACTCGCTTCCGCCGAAGCCAGTACCAATCTCTCGCGTTATGACGGCGTGCGTTACGGCCACCGCGCCGCACAATTCGGCAATCTGGACGAGCTCTACAGCAACACCCGTGCGGAAGGTTTCGGCAGCGAAGTGAAACGCCGCATTATGATAGGTACCTACGTACTGTCGCACGGTTATTACGATGCTTATTACCTGAAAGCCCAAAAACTGCGCCGTTTGGTCGCCAACGACTTTCAGGCAGCCTTTTCGCAATGCGACCTGATTCTCGCACCGACCGCACCGACTGCCGCCCCGCTTATCGGCAGCACGGAAAACGACCCCGTACAGGCTTATTTGTCGGATATCTACACCATTGCCGTCAATTTGGCAGGTTTGCCGGCCATGAGTTTGCCCGCAGGTTTCTCAGCGGAAGGCTTGCCCATCGGCGTGCAACTGATTGGCAATTATTTTTCCGAAGCCAAATTGTTGGGTGCGGCGCACCAAATGCAGTTGAACAGCGATTGGCATACTAAGCTGCCTGAATAAAAGCCTTATTAAGACAAGATGTTGGAAACGTGAATTTACGACTTGGTAGATAGTGATGGCTCAATTCATTCCGGAATTAACGCAATCTGTCCTCAACAGCATGGCAACGTCAGGGGAGAGAAAAGTAGCGGCATTTTTAAAAGAATATCTGGATGACGGCTGTGTGGTATGGTGTAACGTTCCTTTGGGCAATAAAAGGCTCTATGCTGATTTTTTAATTCTCATTCCCAATAAAGGGCTTTTGTGTTTGGAAGTGAAAGATTGGGATTTGAAAATATTGCGAAAGGTGAACAAAACCCAATTTGAAATCGAAATCAACGGTTCCTTGCAAAGAAAGCAACATCCCTTAGAGCAGGCCAGAGGATATATACAGAATATTATCAATCTCTTGTCGGTAGACAAACGGTTGCAGCAATCCGAAGGGAAATATCAAGGCCATCCGCGTGTTCCTTATGCTTACGGCGTGGTTTTCACCCGGTTTACCCATCATGCCATCAGCAAAATTTCACCTGAAGAAAACGTGTTGGAGGCGTGCATACCGTATAAAAACACACTCTACCAAGACGATTTAAAAAGCGGCCAGGCAAAAGCAGCCGTCAACAAACGGCTTGCCGATATGTTTCCCTATGATTTCGGCCATACCTTGCAGCGCGAGGAAATCGATTTAATCCGATGGCATTTGTTCCCTGAAATCCGTTTGAATTTTCCCGAGCAAATCAATTTATTTGACGAAGAGTCGGATGGAGAATCAGAAGAAAAAGTTCCGCCCAAACCGATTGCCGCACCCGATATCATCAAAATCATGGATATCCAGCAGGAACAGTTGGCCAGAAGTTTGGGAGAAGGACATCGCGTTATCCACGGCGTGGCAGGGTCGGGGAAAACGTTGATATTGCTGATGCGCTGTCAATATTTGGCCAAACAGCTTGGGCAGCCTGTTTTGATTTTGTGTTACAACATCGTATTGGCGGCGAAATTAAAGGCATTGATTGCGGAAAAAGGTTTGGCCGATAAGGTGGAAGTACGTCATTTTCACGGCTGGTGTAGTGCGCTGTATAGAAAGTATGATTTACATGTTTCCGAAGCGTATCGACATCTCCCTTATCATGAGAAATATGTTCGGGCGGCCATTGAAGCCATGCAAAACAAAACGCTGCCTGAAAGCCTGTACGGCGCGGTACTCATAGACGAAGGCCATGATTTTGAAGCGGACTGGTTGCGTTTGGCCGCTTATGTGTTAGATAAAGAAAGCAACCATTTGCTGTTGCTTTATGATGACGCCCAATCCATTTATAAAACAAGAAAAAATTTAGGTTTCAGTCTGGCAAGCGTCGGCATTAAAGCACAAGGCCGCACCACCATATTAAAACTGAATTACCGCAATACAAAAGAAATCATCGGGTTTGCCTATTTGTTCGCACAAAATAAAATGCAGCCGCACATAGATGCCGATGAGAACCAAATTCCCTTGGTCGAGCCCGAAGCGGCGGGAGTGAACGGTGTATCGCCGTATATTAAGCAATGCGAATCTTGGCAGGATGAATTGCATTATTTGGAACGCTGTTTAGATAAGTGGATAGGCGAAGGGATTCCGCTGAAAGATATCGCCGTGATTTGTTATCGGAAAACGCAATGCGATGAAGTGGAAGAGTTGCTAAAAAGGAAAGGCATCCGCCTTATTTCCTTACAAAAAGAAAGTGTCAGGAAAAAATATCATCCCGATGAAGACGCCGTAACCATTTGCACGATGCACAGCAGTAAAGGTTTGGAATTCCAGCGGGTGATGCTGATGGGCATTCACAGCTTGGAAAACAGAAATGCCGAACAAGAAGAAGAGCTGACCCGATTGCTTTATGTCGCCATGACCAGAGCGCAATCTTTTCTGATGATAACGCTTTCAGGCAGCAATATTTACAGTCAAAGATTATTAGACAGTTACACCTATTTTAACAATCAAAGAGAAGGCAAAAGTGCCGATAGTTAATGGCGTTCGCCTTGAATACCAATTGAATCGATGAAAGACAATCATGACTTGGGAAACCGTAATCGGACTGGAAATCCACGTCCAGCTCAACACACAGTCCAAAATTTTTAGCGGCTCGTCCGCCGCATTCGGCGCCCTGCCCAACGCACACGCGGGCGTGGTGGAATGCGCCCTGCCCGGCGTGTTGCCTGTGATGAACCGCGCGGCGGTGGACAAAGCCGTCAAGCTCGGCTTGGCATTAAACGCCACCATCAACCGCAAAAACGTGTTTGACCGCAAAAACTATTTTTATCCCGATTTGCCAAAGGGTTATCAAATCAGCCAGCTTGCGCTGCCGATTATTGAACACGGAAAATTGGACATCGTGGTCGGCGATGAAGTCAAAACCATCAACGTTACCCGAGCCCACATGGAAGAAGACGCGGGCAAATCCGTCCACGAAGGTTTGGACGGCGCAACCGGCATTGATTTGAACCGCGCCGGTACGCCGCTTTTGGAAGTGGTGTCCGAGCCGGAACTGCGCTCCGCCGCCGAAGCCGTTGCCTACGCCAAAGCCCTGCACGGTTTGGTAACGTGGCTGGACATTTGCGATGGCAATATGGCGGAAGGTTCGTTCCGCATTGATGCGAATGTGTCGGTGCGCCCGCAAGGTTCGTCCGAGTTCGGTACGCGCTGCGAAATCAAAAACTTAAACTCATTCCGCTTTTTGGAACAGGCGATTAACTACGAGGTGGAACGCCAGATTGAATTGATTGAAGACGGCGGCAAAGTGGTGCAGCAAACCCGCCTGTTCAACCCCGACACGGGCGAAACCAAAGCGATGCGTTCCAAAGAAGACGCGCACGATTACCGCTATTTCCCCGACCCCGATTTGCTGCCGGTTATTATTTCCGAACAACAGCTTGAACGCGCCCGCGCCGAAATGCCCGAGTTGCCGCAGGAAATGGCGGCGCGGTTTGAAGCGGATTTCGGCGTAAGCGCTTACGATGCGCGTTTGCTGACGGCTTCGCGGGCGCAGGCAGCCTTTTTTGAAACGGCGGCGCAGGCAAGCGGTCAGGGCAAACTGGTGGCGAACTGGATGAACGGCGAGTTGGCGGCGGCCTTGAACAAGGCGGGTTTGGAGTTGGCGCAAAGCCCGATTGGTGCGGTGCGTTTGGCGGCTTTGGTCGGCAAAATCGCGGACGGCACGTTGAGCAGCAAGCTGGCGAAAACAGCGTTTGAAAAAATGTGGGAAGAAACCGATGCCGACATCGAGCAAATCATCGAGAAACACGGTTTGAAACAGATGACCGACACGGGCGCGATTGAGAAAATCGTGGACGAAGTGTTGGCGGCAAACGAAAAATCGGTGGCGGAGTTTAAGGCGGGCAAGGACAAGGCGTTTAACGCGCTGGTGGGGCAGGTGATGAAAGCCAGCAAGGGCAAGGCCAATCCGCAGCAGGTGCAGGAGTTGATGCGGGCGAAATTGTCGTAAAATCAAGGTTTCAGGCAGCCTGCATAAAAAATGCGGCTGCCTGAATTTTTTGGAAAAGCAGTATGGACGAAAAACAATACATGGGCGAAATCGTGCGTTGGCGGGACGACAAAGGCTTCGGTTTTATCCGTTGCCGCGAGCTGGAACAGGAAGTGTTTTTTCATATCAGCAGTTACCGCGTTCCCGACCGACGCCCGGAAGTAGGCGACAAAGTCGGCTTTTTTCTGACGGAAGGCAAAAACGGCAAACCTCAAGCCGAACGGGTACAGGAATGGGCGTTTATACAGAAAAAGCAAGCACAGCAACGCCGTCATCAAAAGTATCAAGCCGAGTTTGAGAACGGCCGAAAGCACAATTTATACATTGCGTTGGCGATTTATGCCGTCTTGGCAGCGGCAGTGTTGTCAGGCAAATTACCGTGGACGGTATCGGCATGGTATGCCGGCGTGGGGCTGTTCACTTTTCTTCTCTATCAATACGACAAGCAAGCCGCACGAAATCATGCTTGGCGTGTTCCCGAAACAAAATTGCATTTATTCAGTTTGTTGGGCGGATGGCCTGCAGCTTTGCTCGCGCAAACCTATCTGCGCCACAAATCGCAAAAAACTGTATTCCGTATCATTTATTTTGCAACAGTTGCCGCCAATATTATGCTGTTGGTTTACGCCGTGCATAAAAAATGGTTCGATATCTGAAAGTAAGGCTGCCTGAAACGGTTTTGCCGTTTCAGGCAGCCTATTTTGAGCAGTTTCGCTGTATTGCTTATGAGTAGCAAGCTGCATTCAGATACTTTGCACAATATAATTTTCTTTATCAAAATTCGTTCATTCATCCGCTGGCTAAAGCCTAAATGCTCGGTACATTTGTTAATGTACATTTGCATATCATTATTTTGCTGTTATTTCATCGGGATGCTGCTATCCCTATCGGTTTCAGGAGTGCTTAAGTGCTGTGCAGTCTCTGTTATTCCGGCAACTGATGTGCTGTGTTTCAGATTACCTATCACAAATATGCCTATAAAAAGCTTCCTGTTTTTTTGATGTGCTGCCTGTTCACTCTATTTCTTCCGGGTAAAGAAGGTATTGTTCTTAACTTCTGATTTGGACAGGCATTGGCACAATCTCTTTAGTCAGTGCGACAGTACAGGTTTTCTGCCTGCCTGAAAAATATACCCAAGCCACTATTCATTGATATGCCGATTACCCGACACTTTTCAGTTTTTACATAATTGTTCTCATTTCAGGCTTTTTCGCTGCAGATATGTGAAGTGGAAACTTGCAAACGGTTGGACACGGCAATCGCTGGTCTGATGCATTGTTCCCATTTTCCGAATGTGTTGTTGCAATAATTGTGGCGCTTCCATTTTTCTTCGGCAGCCGTAGAAGCGGTTGATGATAAACAAAGGGATGGTGAAGATGAGACTCTATATGTATTTATTTGCTGAATATTTTTAAGAATTTTGACGCACAGTTGGCGATAGAGAACGGCTATTAAACCATCATATCAATCGGTTACTCTTAGGTCATTTTACAGGCACTCTGCGCTATTCAAATTACGCAGAATTGTTACGATGCGGCCGACGGTGGAAATATTTGGCCCGTTTCAGGCTGCCTGAAAAACGGTTTCGGATTGAAATTTAAAAGTATTCTTGAAATGTGTGGTTTTACTGTGTTACAATGCTCGGCTTGGTATTTTTGCCAAGTTATTTTGATATCGTAAGAGATTGCTCAATCGTAAGTAATCAGTTAAATTACAAGGAAAAAATCATGGCTTTAGGTCTGATTGGGCGCAAAGTCGGTATGACGCGCATCTTTACGGAGCAGGGTGCTTCTGTGCCTGTAACCGTATTGGATATGTCTGCCAACCGCGTTACTCAAATCAAATCCGAAGAAACTGACGGCTATGCGGCCGTTCAGGTTACTTTCGGTCAGAAAAAAGCGAATCATGTTAATAAAGCTGCTGCCGGACACTTTGCTAAGGCGGGTGTTGAAGCGGGTATTGGCTTGCATGAATTCCCTGTTTCTGTGGAAAAAGCCGCCGAATTGAAAGCGGGCGACGAAGTAACCGTTGCCATCTTTGAAGCGGGGCAGTTGGTGGACGTAACCGGAACCTCCAAAGGTAAAGGTTTCTCCGGTACCATCAAACGCCACAACTTCGGCGCACAACGCACGTCCCACGGTAACTCGCGCTCGCACCGCGTGCCGGGTTCCATCGGTATGGCGCAAGACCCCGGCCGCGTGTTTCCGGGCAAGCGCATGGCCGGACAATACGGCAATACCAAGTCCACCGTGCAAAATCTGGAAATCGTGCGCGTTGATGCCGAACGCAATCTGCTGTTGGTTAAAGGTGCCGTTCCTGGTGCGGTAAACAGCAATGTGGTTGTCCGTCATGCCGTGAAAGTAGGTGCGTAATGGAATTGAAATTGATTGATGCGAACGGTCAGGTTTCAGGCAGTGTGAACGCTTCCGATGCCCTGTTCGCCCGCGAATACAACGAAGCCTTGGTGCATCAACTGGTTACCGCATATCTGGCGAATGCCCGTTCCGGCAATCGCGCCCAGAAAACCCGTGCCGAAGTGAAGCATTCCACCAAAAAACCGTGGCGTCAAAAAGGCACAGGCCGCGCCCGTTCCGGTATGACTTCTTCGCCCCTGTGGCGAAAGGGCGGTCGCGCGTTCCCGAACAAACCCGATGAAAACTTTACCCAAAAGGTAAACCGCAAAATGTACCGTGCCGGTATGGCGGCGATTTTGTCGCAACTGGTGCGCGACGAGCGTTTGTTTGTGGTGGAAGAACTGTCCGCCGCCACGCCCAAAACCAAAGCGTTTGCCGAACAGGTGAAAAACTTGGGTATGGAAAATGTGCTGTTTGTTACCAAACAGTTGGACGAAAACGTTTATCTGTCTTCACGCAACCTGCCGAACGTGCTGGTTTTGGAAGCCACGCAAGCCGACCCCTACAGCCTGCTGCGCTACAAAAAAGTCGTGCTGACTAAAGACGCGGTCGCACAGTTGGAGGAGCAATGGGTATGAACCAACAACGCCTGATGAAAGTCATTCTGGCACCCATCGTGTCGGAAAAAAGCAATCTGCTGGCCGAAAAACGCAACCAAATGGCTTTCAAAGTGCTGTCTGATGCCAGCAAGCCCGAAATCAAAGCGGCGGTTGAGCTGCTGTTCGGCGTGGAAGTCGCTTCGGTTACCACCACCACCACCAAAGGCAAGGTGAAACGTTTCGGCCGTACGCTCGGCCGCCGCAGCGATGTGAAAAAAGCCTATGTCAGCCTCGCTGCCGGTCAGGAGCTGGATTTGGAAGCCGCAGCCGCTACTGCGGATAAGGAGTAAGCATGGCTATCGTAAAAATGAAACCGACTTCCGCTGGCCGTCGCGGCATGGTGCGTGTCGTTACCGAAGGTCTGCACAAAGGCGCACCCTACGCGCCCCTGTTGGAAAAGAAACATTCCACCGCCGGCCGCAACAACAACGGCCACATCACCACCCGTCATAAAGGCGGCGGCCACAAACACCACTACCGCGTGATTGACTTCAAGCGCAACAAAGACGGCATTCCCGCCAAAGTGGAACGCATCGAGTACGACCCCAACCGTACCGCCCACATCGCTTTGCTGTGCTACGCGGACGGCGAACGCCGTTACATCATCGCCCCGCGCGGCATCAAAGCCGGTGCGGTCTTGGTTTCCGGTTCGGAAGCGGCGATTAAAACCGGCAACACCCTGCCGATTCGCAACATTCCCGTGGGTACCACCATTCACTGCATCGAGATGAAACCGGGCAAGGGCGCACAAATCGCCCGTTCCGCCGGTGCGTCTGCCGTGCTGTTGGCGAAAGAAGGCGCATACGCGCAAGTGCGTTTGCGTTCCGGCGAAGTGCGCCGCATCCACATCGATTGCCGCGCCACTGTCGGCGAAGTGGGCAACGAAGAGCAAAGCCTGAAGAAAATCGGTAAAGCCGGTGCCAACCGTTGGCGCGGTATCCGCCCGACCGTTCGCGGCGTGGTGATGAACCCCGTAGACCACCCGCACGGCGGTGGCGAAGGCCGTACCGGCGAAGCGCGCGAACCCGTCAGCCCGTGGGGTACGCCGTCCAAAGGCTACCGCACCCGCAACAACAAACGTACGGATAATATGATTGTCCGCCGTCGTTACTCAAATAAAGGTTAATTGATATGGCTCGTTCACTGAAAAAAGGTCCATACGTAGACCTGCATTTGTTGAAAAAAGTTGATGCGGCACGCGCCAACAACGACAAGCGTCCGATTAAAACTTGGTCGCGCCGCTCTACCATTCTGCCCGACTTTATCGGTTTGACCATCGCCGTACACAACGGTCGTACCCACGTACCCGTGTTCATCAGCGACAATATGGTCGGACACAAATTGGGCGAGTTCTCACTGACCCGTACCTTCAAAGGTCATTTGGCCGATAAAAAAGCCAAGAAGAAATAAGGTGAAGCATGAGAGTATCTGCACAACATAAAAATGCCCGCATCTCTGCACAAAAAGCCCGTTTGGTTGCAGATTTGATTCGTGGCAAAGACGTTGCCCAAGCGTTGGACATTTTGGCGTTCAGCCCGAAAAAAGGCGCGGAACTGCTGAAAAAAGTGCTGGAATCGGCGATTGCCAATGCCGAGCATAACGAAGGCGCCAACATCGACGAGCTGAAAGTGGTTACCGTGTTTGTGGACAAAGGCCCCAGCCTGAAACGCTTTCAAGCCCGTGCCAAAGGTCGCGGCAACCGTATTGAGAAACAAACTTGTCATATCAATGTGACAGTGGGCAATTAAGGAACAACAATGGGACAAAAAATTCATCCGGTTGGCTTCCGCCTGGCTGTAAATAAAGATTGGTCGTCAAAATGGTTTGCCAAAAGCAATGATTTTGCGGCTGTATTGAAACAAGATATTGATGTACGTGAGTACCTGCAGAAACGTTTAGCCAATGCTTCTGTTGGTCGCGTAGTGATTGAGCGTCCTGCCAAATCTGCCCGTATTACTATTCACTCGGCACGTCCGGGTGTGGTCATCGGACAAAAAGGTGCCGATATCGAAATCCTGAAACGGGATTTGGAAAAATTGTTGGGTGTGGCTGTTCACGTTAATATCGAGGAAATCCGTAAACCTGAATTAGATGCGCAAATCATTGCCGATGGCATTGCCCAGCAATTGGAAAAACGCGTGCAGTTCCGCCGCGCCATGAAGCGTGCTATGCAAAATGCTATGCGTGCAGGTGCCAAGGGCATTAAAATTATGGTTTCCGGTCGTTTGAATGGTGCTGATATCGCCCGTAGTGAGTGGTATCGTGAAGGGCGCGTACCTTTGCATACTTTGCGTGCCGATGTTGATTATGCAACCAGCGAAGCCTTGACTACTTATGGTATTTTGGGTTTGAAGGTATGGGTGTATAAAGGTGAGACTGGTCAAGTTCAAGTAAAACCTGAACAAGAAAACCGTCGCAACAGAAAGGGTGGTAGAAATGCTGCAACCAACTAGACTGAAATACCGTAAACAGCACAAAGGCCGTAATACCGGCATCGCTACCCGTGGTAATGCTGTCAGCTTCGGTGATTTTGGCTTGAAATCTGTTGCGCGTGGTCGTTTGACAGCACGTCAGATCGAAGCTGCACGTCGTGCTATGACACGTCATATCAAACGTGGTGGACGTATTTGGATTCGAGTATTTCCTGATAAACCTATTACTGAGAAACCCATTCAGGTACGTATGGGTGGCGGTAAAGGTTCAGTGGAGTACTATGTAGCCGAAATCCAACCTGGCAAAGTATTGTACGAAATGGATGGAGTTTCTGAAGCGTTGGCACGCGAAGCTTTTGCTTTGGCAGCTGCTAAATTGCCTATTGCAACTACATTCGTAACCAGACAGGTAGGTAAATGATGAAAACCAAAGACTTAAGAGAAAAATCAGTGGAGCAACTGGATGCAGATTTGGTTTCTCAACTGAAAGCGCAATTTGGTCTACGTATGCAGCATGCTACTGGTCAATTGGGTAATACTAGCGAATTAAAAAAAGTTCGCCGCAATATTGCCCGTATTAAAACAGTTATTTCTGAAAAAGGTAGCAAATAATGAATACCGAAAAGACTGTCCGTACCCTGCAAGGTAAGGTTATTAGTGATAAGATGGATAAAACGGTCGTTGTTTTAGTTGAGCGAAAGGTAAAACACCCTTTGTACGGTAAAATCGTTCGCCGCTCTACTAAAATCCATGCCCACGATGAACAAAACCGATACGGTATCGGTGATGTCGTAGTGATTGAGGAGTTCCGTCCTTTGTCTAAAACTAAGTCTTGGATAGTAAAAGAATTGGTTGAGAAGGCTCGTACCGTTTAAATTCTGACATTTAATCAAAAGCGAAAACAGTAGTCTTATGGCTAGTGTTTTCGCTTTTTTGTTATTAAAAATGATATCTCAAATACTGCCTTGAATAATTCATTTTTGAAAAATGATAATGTGAAGCACGTATAGTTATAGTGAATTTGTCTTTTTAGACTTTATTTTGCTGGGAAACTGTTGTGCATGATTTTTATTGCTAATCAGCTAGTTGTCATAAGAGTTAATTGCGTAATATTTTATAAACTATCGCCAATAATCGAGAAGGTAATATTCTCGGGATGGTACGCAATATAAAGAAATATAAAGCAGGAAATACGCTTTGGATATTTAACTGTCTTTTCAAGCGGAAAAGCGCCCATTCGCTACGTATATAGACAGTCCCGCGCCTGCGTGCCAACATCTCTTTCCCTGCACGTACACGTACCAAAGTATCCGGCAAATTGGCGAATACGGCACCAAGGGAGAGCATTCTGAGCCACAGATTATAATCTTCCATGTATAAATGATGCTGATAACCGCCTGCTTTTTCTATAGATGTCTTTTTATAAGCGACAGTCATATGATTAAACGGGTTGCGCCGCTGCATGAAATCAATAATATCGGCATGTTTCTGTGGGACTTGTCGCGTGCTCTTTTTGGCATCAGTATCGGAAAATTCGATAATCTGTCCGCCAAATACATCTACTTCGGGGTGAGTTGAAATGAAATGACATTGTTTGGCAAATCTATCCTGCAAGCAAATATCATCGGTATCCATTCTAAAAATCCACCCGTAACGGCAAGACGACAACCCGATATTTAATGCCATCCCCAAGCCGACATTTTCAGGCAGCCTAACCACTTCAATCGGCAATCGATTTGTAAACTCATCCACCACTTTTTCCAACGATGCACCAATCGGCCCGTCGTATACCAACACAATTTGTTTCGCAGGATGACTTTGGGCTGCCAAACTGCTTAAACATTCGCGCAAATAATCGGGATTTTCGCGATAATACAAAGACATCAATACTGAGAATTCCATCATCATTTTACTCTGACATTTGAAAAAACTTTAAAGCCACTTCCGGGCAGACTTTTCTGGCAAACCAAAAGCCTTCTTTTTGAGCTTCTGTTAATTGAGACAGATTTAAATAATCCGGATGATTGGCAGAACCATTCATGATAATCATACGGCGATTATTGTTGATATGGTTCAACTGCTTTAGATAATCCGAATTGCGTAAGATGTATTGAAAAAAATGTTCGTCGGGACATAGTTTTTTTCTAAAAAACTCGATAGGATGATTGTAGACCTGAGACCTGAGACCTGAGACCTGAGACCTGAGACCTGAGACCTGAGACCT
>JASBYJ010000013.1 GCA_029984035.1 Conchiformibius sp. | reverse complement strand
CTTATTTTAAAATCCCTTACGACCGACAGTCGGTAACGGCACCCTGATTTTCAAACTGCCTGAAAAACGCAATGCTTCAATTTAAGCGGATTTCACAGCTAACAATGCCTTATTTTCAAGCTGCCTGAAAACCGTGCGGGCGGCTCTACTATCAGCCGGCAGGGTAACGGCTCCCTTATTTCCAGGCTGCCTGAAAACTTATTTTAAAATCCCTTACGACCGACAGTCGGTAACGGCACCCTGATTTTCAAACTGCCTGAAAAACGCAATGCTTCAATTTAAGCGGATTTCACAGCTAACAATGCCTTATTTTCAAGCTGCCTGAAAACCGTGCGGGCGGCTCTACTATCAGCCGGCAGGGTAACGGCTCCCTTATTTCCAGGCTGCCTGAAAACTTATTTTAAAATCCCTTACGACCGACAGTCGGTAACGGCACCCTGATTTTCAAAATGCCTGAAAAACCGCAATGCTTCGATTTGAGCGGATTTTGCAGGTAACGATACCTGATTTTCAGGCAGTCTGAAAACCGTGCGGACGGCTCTACCATTAGCCGGCAGGATAACGGCACGCTTATTTTATGCTGCCTGAAAATCTGAAAACCGACAACCGAATGGCATAAACGTTTGAAAGAGATAACGATGCCTTGCTTTCAGGCAGCCTGAAAACGGAAGGGAATCTAAGGACTAAGCACAGGTTGGCCGAATGCACTGATAGGCTTGCATCTGTCCGGTTCACGGCATTGCAACTGCCATTGCATACCGCTACCTCTTTCAGGCAGCCAATTTTGTTCAGGCGTGGATAGCGGCAGTACACGCGACATCAATAGCCGCGTATTTTAACCCAGCTTGCAGGAATTTGATTGTACCGTTGCCCTGAAGCATTTTGCCCGCTCTGCCAATCGAAAGGCTGAGCGATGTTCACGTCCCGTCACTGCGGCCTGTTTGCGAAATACCTTAAGGCCTTAATCCGTTCCCGAAGTAAACATTTCGTCTCACGTCATCTTGAATGAATCAAATGCATTCTAAAAAAAAGGCAGCCCGCAGGCTGCCCGAAATACCTCAAATCAGAGATTTTACGCTTCACAAAAACGGTGCGGAAATCTGATTCCGCACCTCTTTGCCATACCGCCCGAAAGGAGGAAAAGGCGATACCGCAAAGGGTGGTTCAAGCAGCCGTTCGGCTGCCTGAAACTAATGATGCTTTTGGAGATTAAGCAATGTAGTGCATTGTAATAAACTTTACCTTTATTTACAAGTTAAAATATTAAATAAGTGGCTTTCGTTAATTTTGCTCGGATTAATAAAATTTAATTGCACGAAATCGACTTATTTTAAAATAAAGTAATTACTTATACTGTAATAGTTAGTTTATGTGAAAAGGCTTGCCCGAGTAAGCGGCAAGCCCCCGCGCTTGAGAATTTATGCCAGTGCCGCCAACAATTGGGCAAAAGCATCTTCAAACTGCTTTAAACCTTCCGTTTGCAAACGGTGTGCCCAATCCTCCGTATTGATGCCTGCCCGTTCTATGGCGGCGAGGTGCGAAAAGGCTTCATCGATATTGCCGGTTAATGCAGCAACGGCATGACCGTGTTCCAAAAAGGCTGCCAAAGTCGCATCGGGAACGGTGTTGACCGTATCTTTGCCAATCAGATTGTCAATATAAAGCGTGGCGGGATAAGAGGGGTTTTTCACGCCCGTAGAAGCCCACAGCAGGCGCACGGGATTGGGCCGGTTGCCGGCATCGGCGGCGGCAAGTTGCGCCCATTCGTCGGATAAGCAATAGTTTTGCCAATCATGATAAGCAGCTTTGGCCAATGCGATAGCGGTTTTACCGCGCAGGTTTTCAGGCAGGCTGCCGTCCAGCGCGGCATCGATTCGCGAAATGAAAAAACTGGCAACGGCACGGATGTGCGAAACGGGCAACCCCGCCGCCAAACGGCGGCGCAAACCTTCAGCATAAGCCCGATAGGCTTTCAGCGTTTGTCGGCGCGAAAACAGCAATGTCAGATTAATGCTGACGCCCTGCGCGGTGAGTTCCTCAAACGCAGCGATGCCGGCATCGGTAGCCGGAATTTTAATCATAGCGTTCAGGCAGCCCAAGCGTTGATGCAGGCGCAAAGCTTCCTGTACCGTGTCTTCGGTATTGTGCGCCAAAGCGGGCGGTACTTCCAAGCTCACCCAACCGCCGCTGCCGTTTGATGCTTGATATGCAGCCTGAAACACGCCGCAGGCGGCACGAACATCTGCAACGGCCAAAGTTTCGTAAATTTCTTCGGGCGTTTTGCCTTGTGCTTTCAAATCCGCAATTTCACCGATATACAGCGGGTCGGAAGCAAAGGCTTTTTGAAAAATGGCGGGATTGGACGTTACGCCGCTCACGCCCTGTGCCAACCTTTCCGCCAATTCGCCGCTTTGCACTAAAGACCGCGATAAATTGTCCAGCCAAATCTGTTGTCCGAGTTGTTGGGTTTGTTGCAATCTGTTCATGATGGTTTCCTTAATGTGCGGCGTTCTACTATAAACGCTTTTATCTGCTTTGAACAGGGAGCAACGGAACAGTTGCGTTCGGAGCCCGCAGCCGTCCTTTTGACGCTCTCTCACCGCATCGTTCTGCACCTGTCTCCCGATAATGTCGGCGACCGGATTGAAGGTTCACGACCGAACGCCGGCGCAAGCTTTGCAGCACGCGACAAGAGTAAGGCTCGGGATACAATCCCTGCAGGCACGTTTCGGCAATCGCCATACCGCCAATCGGCATTGACTTGCACATCGCGTTTCAGGCTGCCCGAAACTTTTCAGGCTGCCCGCCCACTCCCCGCCGGTATGCCTTTAAGCGTAAAAGCAGAGTAAAAACACGCTGCAAGGTTTGACAAGAACACACGATTGGCTTCTAATTCCAGCCCTGCGGCAAAAACCGCACACCACTCAACCAGGAGAAACCTATGCAAACCACCCGTACCGCCCTTTTCCTTGCCGCAGCCCTGTTCAGCCTGAACGCAGCGGCCGAAGACACATTAAGCATAGACAGCACCCGCGAAGTCGCATATACCTGCAACTTCCTGTCTCTCAACGACAATAAAGAACACCCCATCCATATCACCGCCATGTACGGCATTAAAGACAATCAGGTGATACTCGCACAATTGAAAATCGGCAAAGACATCACTCCCGGATTGTTCCGCGATGATTTTCCCGTTATGAACCGCTTTGTCAGCATCGACCCGGAAGTCAAAACGATGGCGTGGACCACGATGCCTGCCACTGCTGAAGAAATCACCGAAGTGAACGGCGGCAAATTGTCGGTGGAAAGCAAAGCGGGCGGACAACACGACATCATGCTGGACAACTGCAAACTCAACCGTGCCGCCACCGCCAAATTAAACAAAAAATAACCGGTTATCCGATGCTGCCTGAAAATTTCAGGCAGCATTTTCTTTGCATCTCCCGCCATGTTGACCCGAATTTTAGCGATAGCCGTCATTGCGTTTACCGCCGTCTTTGCCTTCCGCCTGCTGCTCAATACGCGGCAACGTCAATCGTTGCACCACTACACGCGCATCGTTGCGTTTACTCTTTTGGCTATATCGCTGCTTGCGCTGTTATGGCGGTTTGGATTTGCCGCTTAACCATTGCTTGGCTTGATTGCTTCAGGCTGCCTGAAGCAACCATGACAGGCAATACACTAATTCCCGTATTTGCTTTGCCTGACTGTTTTCAGGCAGCCTGAAACCCGTTTATCCGCAGTTTCATCAAGGTTAAATCTGCCTGCACCCGACTTTTCAGGCAGGCTGAAACAGCATTGGCAATGGTATTTGGCGATGCGTTGCCTGCGTTGGACTTTTCAGGCAGCCTGAAACACCGCCCCCCCACACGGGAATAGGCAGAATGTCTAGTATTATCTAACTGCTGCTCAATATTAATGATTCGGATTGATAATCGTCCTGCCCGTTATACAGATAAAAGATTTTGACCATACCGTTGCAGGCGGCCTGTCGGGACATGAACCGGCCTGTGTTTTCTGACTGGAAATCTGGAAATATGGTATGGACGGTTGCCGCTGTGCATCGTCATGCTGATGCGTTGGCGGTTTGACGAATGCGTCATATGCCGCGCACAGTCACGTGCCGCACAGATACGTCAGTTGGAAACTGCCCCATCGATTGCCATGGCGCGCGTATTTGCCGCTGCAACACATCAGAGCCGCTCTTGGCATCGGATTCGGGCAACCGTATCCCGATACCGATTGCAAAACGTAGGCGCGTTCCGCCGCTTCTCAGGCGTCAGTTATCAGTCTGACTGAAGCCGATAGTAGAATCCTTTTCTTTCAATTCGGCAGATACGGCCGCACGGTTCGAGCATATCATTCGTCACCGCATCATTTAATACCCAAAACCGCGCCGGTATCCGCTTGTTCTGCCGCAAACCGCATAAAGTACCATGCCGACACTCGGCAGCAGCTTGGCAGCATAAAACCGACCTCTCTGTTTGGGAAAATATTTTTCTTATCCGCTTAGGCATTTACCCAATCTTATTCGATACGGAAAGCACCGTTCGCCCCTATCCGAAACCGCTACGTCTCCCCCTTTTGTCCTTTCAGGCAGCCTGAAAACCATGCGCCGACAAGGTGTCAGTTCGGGTATAATCGCGCCGTTTCAGAAGCCATGCGCCCGAACGGCAAAACCAAGCGCAATCGGGTCATCAGCATTTCCCAACGTCCGTACAACGGACTTCCACCATCATACAAACGGAGTACAGATATGAGCGCCATTATTGATATTTTCGCCCGCGAAATCTTGGATTCGCGCGGCAATCCCACCGTAGAATGCGATGTTTTGCTGGAAAGCGGCGTGATGGGACGCGCAGCCGTACCCAGCGGCGCATCAACCGGTCAAAAAGAAGCTTTGGAGCTGCGTGACGGCGATAAAAGCCGCTATTTGGGCAAAGGTGTTTTGAAAGCGGTAGAGCATGTCAACAACGAAATCGCGCAAGCACTCATCGGTATCGATGCCAGCGAACAAGCTTATATCGACCAAATCATGCTGGAATTGGACGGCACGGATAACAAAGCCCATCTCGGCGCGAATGCCACTCTGGCGGTTTCGCTTGCCGTAGCCCGTGCCGCCGCGGAAGACGCCGGTTTGCCCCTTTACCGCTATCTCGGCGGCGCAGGTCCGATGGCTCTGCCCGTGCCGATGATGAACGTGATTAACGGCGGCGAACACGCTAACAACAGCTTGGATATTCAAGAGTTTATGATTATGCCCGTAGGTGCGCAAAGCTTCCGCGAGGCCTTGCGTTGCGGCGCAGAAATTTTCCACCACCTGAAAAAACTGTGCGATTCCAAAGGTTTCCCGACCACAGTGGGCGATGAAGGCGGCTTCGCACCCAATTTGGGCAGCCACGAAGAAGCCTTGCAACTCATGCAGGAAGCTACGGCAGCTGCAGGCTACCAACCCGGTGAAGATGTATTGTTTGCTTTGGATTGCGCTTCGAGCGAATTCTATAAAGACGGCAAATACCATTTGGGTGCGGAAGGAAAATCTTTGAGCAGCGCGGAATTCGCCGATTATCTGGCTGATTTGGTGGCACGCTATCCGATTGTGTCCATTGAAGACGGTATGGACGAAAACGATTGGGACGGTTGGAAACTGCTGACTCAAAAACTGGGCGGCAAAGTGCAATTGGTGGGCGATGATTTGTTTGTTACCAATCCCAAAATTCTGGCGGAAGGAATCAAAGCGGGTATTGCCAATGCCTTATTGGTAAAAGTAAACCAAATCGGCACATTGAGCGAAACACTCAGCGCGGTGGATTTGGCCAAACGCAACCGCTACACCAGCGTGATGAGCCACCGTTCGGGCGAAACCGAAGACAGCACCATTGCCGATTTGGCAGTGGCAACCAACTGTATGCAAATCAAAACCGGTTCGCTTTCACGCTCCGACCGCATGGCAAAATACAACCAATTGCTGCGCATCGAGGAAGAACTCGGTTCTGCCGCCTACTATCCGGGCAAAGCTGCGTTCTACCAACTGAAAAAATAAGTTTATCGGGCGGCATCTGTCGTTTCCGCTTCCCGAAAACGCCTTAGAATACCGCCCCCGACACGATTCAGGCTGCCTGAAAATTTCAGGCAGCCTTTTTGATTTCATCAGGCGGGATTGTTTTCGTCAAAGAAACGGTGCTTGATGCCGAAAGCAGCGGCCAAATGTTCGCCGAGTGCCTGTACGCCGTAGCGTTCTGTGGCGTGGTGTCCTGCGGAGATGAATACGGTATCGGTTTCTTTGGCCAAATGGTATTGGGCTTCGGAAATTTCACCAGTGATGTAAACGTCCGCTCCTGCGTCTATGGCTGCCTGAAAATAGCCTTGTGCGCCGCCGCTGCACCATACCGCATGACGCAAACTGCGTTCGGGATTGCCGATACATACGGGTTTTCTGCCCAATACCCGTTCCAATCGGCCGGCAAGCGCGGCTAAGGTGTTTTGGTTTTCAGGCAGGATGCCGAAATTGAGCAGGTCTTGCTCGCCGAAGCGGAAGGAGGTTGTCCAGCCGCATTCTTGGGCAAGACGGGCGTTGTTGCCCAACTTGGGATGCGCATCCAAAGGAAGATGATAGGCAAGCAGGTTGATGTCGTGCTTCAGTAAGGCGGCAATGCGTTCTTTTTTCCAACCGGTGATAACGGTAGGTTCGCTCTTCCAAAACATGCCGTGATGCACCAACAGAATCTCCGCTTGACAAGCAGCGGCAAATTCTATGGCGGCACGGCTGGCGGTTACGGAACTCACAATACGCGAAACTGTCGCTTTTCCGCCGACTTGAATGCCGTTTGGGGCATAATCTTTGAATTGGCAGCTTTGTAAAAGATTGTCGCAATAAGTAGCTAATTCTTTAGATGAAGTCATGTTTTTCCGTCCGAGATTCGGGTTAAATTCACATTGGTTTGGATAGTATCGGGGTTTGTGTGTTGGCGTGCAGTTATGCCATAATTTCAAGCGTAGTAAAAGTAATAAATGAGAGTTGTTGTTAAGGTTAATAAAGTAAACAAAATTTAGCCCGAATCATATCAGGGCAACTATTTTAATATTCACACTTATTGGAGAAAAATCATGACGCAGACACAATCTGCCTCTTTTTCGGCCATGCCTAAAACCAATGCCGCTTTTGCCATTATGTTGTTCGGCATGGTGGCTTATTTCGTATTTTGGGGTCTGGGATATACACACTACAATCATTCCATGCTGTTTCTGCTGGCAACGGCATTCGGTGTGTTTATGGCATTCAATATCGGCGGTAACGATGTTGCCAATTCTTTCGGTACTTCGGTAGGTGCGGGAACGCTGACCATTCCGCAGGCTTTGTTGATTGCGGCGGTATTTGAAGTCAGCGGCGCGGTGATTGCCGGCGGAGAGGTAACGGCAACCATCCGCAGCGGTATTGTCGATTTGAAGGCCATACCCGGATTGCAGCCTTTGGATTTGGTGTACATCATGATGTCCGCCTTATTGGCAGCCGCATTATGGTTGTTATTCGCCACGAAAAAAGGGCTGCCTGTATCTACCACCCACGCGATTATCGGCGGCATTGTCGGCAGCTCGGTTATTCTGGGGTTTATCGCCTCCGGCAATGTGGATAATCCGCTCGGATTGGTAAAATGGGAAAAAATCGGCAAGATTGCCGTATCTTGGGTAATTTCCCCGCTTTTGGGCGGCATGGTGTCGTTTTTTCTGTACAGCTTAGTTAAAAAATACGTTTTGGACTACAACAGCGCGATTGACGAACAGCTGAAAAACTTAAAAGCCGAAAAAAAAGAATATAAAGATGCCCACCGTATCCGCTTTGAAGCCTTGAGCGAAACCGATCAAATCAGAGTCGCCTCCGAAATGGCGAGGGACGCACAGATTTATAACGATGGCGATTTTGACCCGGATGAATTGGAGTCCAATTATTACAAAGGCTTATATGAATTCGACCAGAGGAAAAACAATATCGACGCCTTTAAAGCACTCTATTCTTGGGTACCTGCCATCACTTCGATAGGCGGCATGGTGATTGTGTCCCTGCTGATGTTCAAAGGCTTGCGCAATCTGCACTTGGATTTAGGTGTGATGATTAACACCCTGATTATCATGATGATAGGTACAGGCATCTGGATGGCAACGTTCATCTATGCCAAGACACTGAAAAAGAAAGACATTTCTAAGTCCACATTCCTGATTTTCTCGTGGATGCAAGTGATGAGCGCCTCAGGATTTGCATTCAGCCACGGTGCGAATGATATTGCCAACGCCATCGGCCCGTTTGCCGCGATTTTAGATGTATTGCGCACCGGAACGATTGATGCGGAAAATGCCGTACCGCCCATAGTTTTGATTACATTCGGCATTTCCTTGATTGTCGGTTTATGGTTCATTGGTAAGGAAGTGATTAAAACGGTTGGACAGGGTTTGGCAGAATTGCATCCTTCTTCCGGATTTACAGCCGAGCTATCGGCAGCTTCCGTAGTAATGGGGGCATCGGTATTGGGGCTGCCTGTATCCAGCACCCATATTTTGGTGGGCGCGGTGCTAGGCATCGGTATTGCAAACCGTAATGCCAATTGGAAAATGATGAAACCCATCGGCTTGGCTTGGGTAATTACCCTGCCTGCGGCTGCCACTTTGTCGGTGTTATGTTTCCTGACTTTGAAAGCCGTATTGTAAACGAATGCATGATTACCCAAACCGCCCGCTTGTCGGGCGGTTTGATGTTTTGAAAACCATAAACCGTCATCCTTGAAAGCAGTGCGGCTCAATCGGTTTGCCGCAGTTAAAAGTACATCATTGCAAATGACGCCGATTGAATCATGCTTGTCAGGCTGCCTGAAAAGTAAAATGATTTACGCATCTATCCCATCTGAATAGGCAGTATTCGTCCGCATCGGCGAATAAGGTTTCCACATGGCTTATGCACCTTTGCCCGACTGGTTTTCAGGCAGCCTCAATTTGCCATGCCTCTCCGTTTGGGGCTACAATTCCGCTGTTTAACATTGCCGTTCGTGCCGCCGTCCCAATCAGGCTGCCTGAAACGGAAAATAAAATCTTAATTTAACAGGAAGGAAGGTTTTTATGTCCCATACCCCCAATCCGGCAAACGATATCGACCCTATCGAAACACAAGAATGGTTGGATGCATTAAGTTCCGTATTGCAAAACGAAGGTGCCGAACGCGCCCATTATTTATTGGAAAGAATGGTGCGCTATACGCGCCGCCGCGGCGTGCATTTGCCGTTTGATGCCACCACAGCGTATCTGAATACCATTCCGGTCGGCAAAGAGCAAAAATCACCGGGCAATCACGAATTGGAACACCGTATCCGTGCGGCCATCCGTTGGAATGCCGCGGCCATGGTATTGCGCGCAGGCAAAAAAGATTTGGAATTGGGCGGACACATTGCTTCCTTTCAATCTGCCGCCACTCTGTATGATGTCGGTTTCAACCATTTCTGGAAAGCCAAAGGCGATGGCGAAGAAGGCGACTTGATATTCATTCAAGGACACTCTGCTCCGGGTATTTACGCACGCGCTTTTGTAGAAGGCCGTTTGAGTGAGGAGCAATTGGACAACTTCCGCCAAGAATCAGACGGAAAAGGCTTGTCTTCTTATCCCCACCCGCATCTGATGCCTGATTTCTGGCAGTTCCCCACAGTATCTATGGGTCTCGGCCCGTTGATGGCGATTTACCAAGCACGTTTCCTGAAATATTTGGATTCGCGCGGTTTGAGCAAAACCAAAGGCCGTAAAGTATGGTGTTTCTGCGGCGACGGCGAAATGAGCGAACCCGAAAGCCAAGGTGCCATTGCTTTGGCTGCACGTGAAGGTTTGGACAATCTGATTTTCGTTATCAACTGCAATCTGCAACGTTTGGACGGCCCCGTTAACGGTAACGGCAAAATCATTCAGGAATTTGAAGGTAATTTCCGCGGCGCAGGCTGGAATGTATTGAAAGTGATTTGGGGCGGCCGTTGGGACGGCTTGCTGGCACGCGATACCGAAAACCATCTGAAACAACGTATGGACGAAGTGTTGGACGGCGACTATCAAACGTACAAATCCAAAGACGGTGCCTATGTGCGCGAACACTTCTTCAATACGCCCGAACTGAAAGCCATGGTTTCCGGTATGTCGGATGATGAAATTTGGGCGTTGAACCGAGGCGGCCATGACCCGCATAAAGTATATGCGGCTTATCACGAAGCCGTGAATAACGCTGACGGCCGTCCTACCGTCATTTTGGCGAAAACCATTAAAGGCTACGGCATGGGCAATGCAGGCGAAGGTCAGAACGTTGCCCACCAAGCTAAAAAAATGGATGTAGAATCCCTGAAAAAATTCCGTACGCGTTTCGGCATTCCTGTCAGCGATGAACAAATCGAAAGCGGCAATCTGCCTTATTACCGCTTCGCGGAAGACAGCGAAGAAATGCGCTACCTGCGCGAACGCCGCAATGCTTTGGGCGGCTATCTGCCTGCACGCAACCCCAATACCGAAGCTTTGCCTGTCCCGGCATTGGATGCCTTCGATGCGCAACTGCAGTCCAGCGGCGAACGCGAATTCTCTACCACTATGGCTTTCGTCCGCATTCTCAATACCTTATTGAAAGACAAGCAGTTAGGCAAACGCATTGTACCGATTGTACCCGATGAAAGCCGTACTTTCGGTATGGAAGGTATGTTCCGCCAATACGGCATCTGGAATCCCAAAGGCCAGCTCTATACGCCGCAAGACAAAGACCAATTGATGTTTTATAAAGAGTCTGTAGACGGTCAAATCCTGCAGGAAGGCATCAACGAGCCGGGAGCCATTGCCGACTGGATTGCAGCGGCAACATCCTATGCAAACAACCGTTACGCGATGATTCCGTTCTATATTTACTATTCCATGTTCGGTTTCCAACGTGTGGGCGATTTGGCTTGGGCGGCGGGCGACATGCATGCACGCGGCTTCCTGATTGGCGGCACCGCAGGCCGCACTACGTTGAACGGCGAAGGTCTGCAGCACGAAGACGGCCACAGCCATATTCAGGCAGACCTGATTCCCAACTGCAAATCCTATGACCCGACATTCCAATATGAATTGGCAGTAATTGTTCAAGACGGTTTGCGCCGTATGTATGTAGAACAAGAAGATGTCTTCTACTACCTGACTGTGATGAACGAAAATTATGTCCATCCCGCCATGCCGCAACGTGAGGGCATTGAACAGGAAATCATCAAAGGCATGTATCTGTTCCGCCAAGGCGGTAACGGCAAGAAGAAAGTACAATTGATGGGTTCTGGCGTGATTCTGAACGAAGTGATTCACGCTGCGGATATGCTGAAAGCCGATTTCGGCGTAGAAGCAGACATATGGTCTTGCCCATCGTTCAACGAACTCTACCGCGATGCGATTGAAACCGAACGTTACAACCGCCTGCATCCGATGGCGGAACAAAAAGTACCGTTTGTCGCCCGGCAATTGAAAGGGCATCATGGTCCTGTAATCGCTTCTACCGACTATATCCGCAGTTTTGCCGACCGCATCCGTGCGTATATTCCTGCCGAAAACGGCGGCTTTGTCAGCTTGGGTACGGACGGTTTCGGCCGCAGCGACAGCCGCGCCAATTTGCGCAATTTCTTCGAAGTTGACCGCTACCATGTGGTTGTGGCTGCTTTGAATGCATTGGCAGACCAAGGCAAGATTGAAAAAGTGGTTGTACAACAGGCCATTGAAAAATACGGCATTGCCACTGAAACTGCGCCGAGCTGGAAACGCTGATGCCGTTTCAGGCAGCCCACAAAAACGCGGCTGCCTGAAACGGGCTTGACACAGGAGATGACACCATGATGAGTTGGCTGTATCTGCTCGGTGCGGGGCTGATGGAAATCGGCTGGCCGATTGGGCTGAAAATCGCACAAAATCCCGCCACGCGCTGGCAGGGCATTGCGATGGCGGTTGCGTTTATGGCGGTGAGCGGCTTTTTGCTGATGCTGGCGCAAAAGTCCATTCCGATGGGAACGGCGTATGCGGTGTGGACGGGCATCGGCGCCGTGGGCGCGTTTGTGGCGGGCATTTTGCTGTACGGCGACCCCGCCACCTTCGGGCGCAGCATCGGCGTGCTGATGATTGTGGGCGGCGTGATTGTGTTAAGGCTCAGTTCGTAAAGCGTTTTCAGGCAGCCTGAAAACAAACTTTCCTCCTAATTTTTCAGAGGCAAGCGATGAAAAACATTTATATAACTTTAGCATGTACGGTTTTGCTCACTGCCTGCGCAGGAAATGCGCCTGTTGTGCGACAAAATACAACTTACCTTCCTGAACAACAGGCACGTATCCGGCTGTATGGACAAAACCAAAAACCCACTATCATGACTGCCAATATTGACTGTACCTCCAAAGGCCACTGGCAAAAAGTCAATGTCGGCGGCAGCATGGGAGATGCTTTCGGTTCGTTTGTCGGTACGGCCAAGAGCCACAGCATAGGCATACCCGAAACCGAAACCAGCCGTAATATCGGCAAGAAAAACGGTTTGCTGTCTAAGGCGGTTTTCCGTGAATTCGCAATACAGGCAGGCAAGCCCGTCAATGTGAGTGCCGCTTATATTGGTTTGACCACGGTCTCCCAGAGCCCGCAACGTACCGTTATTTTTCAAGAAGGCTCCTGCCGTTCGGCAACCGCATCGTTCGTTCCCCAGGCAGGCCGCGATTATGAAGTTATCGGTCTGAAAGGCAGAGGCTGCGGTGTGGCGGTGTATGAAATCAGTGCAAACGGCCATACCTCACCCATCACCCTATCGGATGAATTCCGTTGCCGAAAACAGTAAACAGAGATAAAAAATTATTTCACAAGGAATAACAATGAGTATTGCAGAAATTAAAGTCCCCGATATCGGCGGACATGAAAATGTGGATGTGATTGCCGTAGAAGTAAAAGTAGGCGACACCATCGCTTTGGACGATACGCTCATCACTTTGGAAACCGACAAAGCCACGATGGACGTACCGGCCGATAAAGCGGGCGTGGTGAAGGAAGTTACCGTAAAAGTGGGTGATAAGGTATCCGAAGGTGTCGTGATTGTCCGCGTAGAAAGCGAAGTAGGTGTTGCAACTGCGCCTTCCGCAGCTGAAGCGCCTGCAGAAGTACCTAAACCGGTTGCCGAAACATCGGCTGCGACGACTGTACAAACGGGGCGTGTAACAGTTCCGGATATCGGCGGGCATCAAAATGTAGATGTGATTGCGGTAGAAGTAAAAGTGGGTGATACCGTTGCGTTAGACGACACGCTGATTACTTTGGAAACCGATAAAGCCACGATGGACGTGCCCAGTACACTTGCCGGCGTGATAACGGCTCTGCATGTCAAAGTGGGTGATAAAGTATCTGAAGGCACTCTGATTATCGAAGTACAAGGTTCGGGCAGCACCACGGCAACACCTGCTCCGGCCGCAGTATCGGCACCCGTTCAGGCAGCCGCGCCCGCGCCGCAAGTGCCGCAACAGCCTAGCTCCGCGCCCGCCGCACCGAAAGCCGCATTCGGCGACACCCCTGTCAATGAAGCCGCGTTTGCCAAAGCACACGCCGGCCCGTCCGTGCGCAAATTGGCGCGCGAATTGGGCGTGGATTTGGGCTTGGTACGCGGCACGGGCGCGAAAGGTCGCGTGTTGGCGGAAGACGTGAAAGGCTTTGTCAAAGGCGTGATGCAAAACGGCGGCGCGGTTCAGGCAGCCGCGCCCGCGTCTTCGGGCGGCGGTTTGGACTTGCTGCCGTGGCCGAAAGTGGATTTTGCCAAATTCGGCGAAATTGAAATCAAAGAATTGAGCCGCATCAAGAAAATTTCCGGTCAAAACCTGTCGCGCAACTGGGTGGTGATTCCGCACGTTACCGTCAATGACGAAGCCGACATGACCGACTTGGAAAGTTTCCGCCAAACCCTGAACAAAGAGTGGGAAAAAGCGGGCGTGAAAGTGTCGCCGTTGGCGTTTATCATCAAGGCTTCCGTGTCCGCGCTCAAGGCGTTTCCCGAATTCAATTCGTCTTTGGACGGCGACAATCTGGTGCTGAAAAAATATTTCCACATCGGTTTTGCCGCCGACACGCCCAACGGCTTGGTGGTGCCCGTCATCAAAGACGTGGACAAAAAAGGTCTGAAAGAAATCAGCCAAGAACTGACCGAATTGAGCAAAAAAGCCCGCGAAGGCAAGCTCAAACCGCAGGAAATGCAAGGCGCGTGCTTCACCATTTCCAGCTTGGGCGGCATCGGCGGCACCAGCTTCACGCCGATTGTGAACGCGCCCGAAGTGGCGATTTTGGGCGTGTGCAAATCGCAGATGAAACCGGTGTGGAACGGCACGGCATTTGAACCGCGCCTGATGTGTCCCTTGAGCCTGTCGTTTGACCACCGCGTAATTGACGGCGCGGCGGGCATGCGTTTTGTGGTGTATTTGGCGAATTTGCTCAAAGACTTCCGCCGCGTACTGCTGTAAAACGGTTTCAGGCAGCCTGAATTGCTTGATATGAAACACCCCGATAATCTGTTTATCGGGGTGTTTCATATCATAACTTACTCTGTAGAAAAATTTATTATCCGTTCAACAATACAAGCTGCACTATAAGTTCTATAGCAACGTGATGTATTTTTTATAAAAAAGTAAAAAAACACCTCATACAAAGATGATTAAATTAATTGATATAAATAATAAAATCATCCGACCAACAAATACAATCTTTAATAAATTAAAATAAATCAATTCCTTAACTATAAACTTTGCAGGCAGTTTGAAAACCAGTAAAATTAAGAAGTTTTTTATTCAAATACGTTGTATCTTTCAAACGTATTTCCGACAGACCAATCAATAGGAGAATTCATCATCGCACAAGAACGCGAAGCACGTATCAACGGTGAAATTACCGTTAAAGAAGTGCGTTTAATCAGTGGTACGGGCGAACAGCTCGGAATTGTTTCCCTAAAAGAAGCTTTGGCCATGTCAGAAGAGCAAGATGTTGATTTGGTAGAAATTTCACCAACCGCCAAACCTCCTGTCTGCAAACTGATGGACTACGGAAAGTATAAATACGAGCAGTCCAAAAAACGGGATGAAGCCAAGAAAAAACAAAAGCAGGTACAAATTAAGGAAATCAAATTCCGCCCCGGTACGGACGACGGTGATTACAACATCAAAATGCGCAATATCAAACGCTTTTTGGAAGATGGCGACAAAGTAAAAGTAACTCTGCGTTTCCGCGGTAGGGAAATGGCACACCAAGAACTGGGTGCCCAACTTCTGGAACGCGTAAAAGCCGACTTACTTGAAGAAGGCCAAATAGAACAATTCCCCAAAATGGAAGGCCGCCAGATGGTTATGATGGTTGCACCCAAAAAGAAATAAATTTATAATCCGACGTTTACCCAATCAAGCCGCATCGGGTAAACGTTTTAAAGCAGTCGTCTCTGCCTAAAACAAAAAATAGCGGCAAAAAGCGTGGCTTCAGGTTTACAAGTACTGTTTGCAGTCTCCTGAAGCCTTATCCGATAAATGAATGGAGTTTTCCCATGCCAAAAATGAAAACCAAGTCGAGCGCAAAAAAACGCTTTAAAGTACTGGGTAATGGTGGCGTAAAACGCGCTCATGCGTTCAAACGTCATATCCTGACAAAAAAAACCACCAAAAACAAACGCCAATTGCGCGGCACTTCTATGGTGCATGAGCGTGATTTGGCTTCTGTTGCCAAAATGTTACCCTACGCTTAAAAAGGAGTTGAACTATGCCTCGCGTAAAACGCGGTGTAACCGCACGTGCCCGTCATAAAAAAGTTATTGCGTTAGCCAAAGGCTACCGCGGTCGCCGTAAAAACGTCTATCGCGTTGCCAAGCAAGCGGTAATGAAAGCAGGTCAGTATGCTTACCGCGACCGCCGTCAGCGCAAACGCCAATTCCGCCAATTATGGATTGCCCGTATCAATGCAGGCGCCCGTCAATACGGCTTGTCATACAGCAAATTCATGAACGGCCTAAAACGTGCCGCGATTGAGCTGGACCGGAAAGTATTAGCTGATTTGGCTGTATTTGATAAAGCGGCATTCGAGCAATTGGTAGAAAAAGCCAAATCTGCCTTGTCTGCTTAAATCTTAAATTTATTATAGTAAATTAATCATACGGGAAGGAAAAATCTCTCAAGACTTTTCCTTCCCGTATTTATTCAGATATACCTATGTAAATGTAATAAAACCTACGATATATGCCTATGGAACCAACTATATTATTTAATCCGCCAATCTATGACAAAATATCAACAAGTACTTAACTTTAAATAAATTTTCTTAGACTACATACTTCTTTAAAACCAATCGCCCTTAAAAATAATCTTTTTGTCATCGTAATCATTAAAATATGGCAAAAGCAAAAAACAACCCGTAAAAACAACCCCATAAGCATAAGAACCGTTATCAGCCTCACCCTTGTCATTATGGAGTGATTTTACCCGTATTCTCCAGTTATTTCCGAGTATGATTTCCAAATCAAACACTATCAACAGCAGTGACCTGAAACTCTTCAGGCTGCCTATGCCGTATCGATAAAATGAATATGCATGTTTATCAATCTGATGAAGAACACGGTTATCTTGCAGTCGGCTGCAAATCAAACCTATCTCACACCGTATCTCTCAATACGCAACAGGCTGCCTGAAAAATTTCAGGCAGCCTGTTTTCTTATAAGATGGAAATTATTATTCGGTTTTTTCAAACGGTGTGGACGGTTTTTGCAGTACTTGAGTCAAACCGTTGATATCTCCGCCGTTCAAGCCGATTTCTTTCAGCAGGCTATCCACTAAAGGCGCTTGGCTGCGATAGCGTAAAGCGGAATTGACCATCTGGTCGGCCAGACTGCCGGAATTGCTGTCAGCTTCATTAGGCTGGCTGCCTGAAACGCCGCCGAAACTGCCCAAACCGTTTACCTGCAAAATCTTGATATCATCGATGTTTTCCATCGGACGAACAGATTCTCGGATGATGTCGGGCAGATGGCGCAACAGTGCCAAACGGATTTGCATTTCGATTTGTTCGATACTTAAAACATTGGACGCTTCATTCACGGCACGCGTACCTTCCGCATCGACTTTATATTGTTGCTCTTGCGCTTGTGCCAACAGAATTTTGGCGTCTGCATCGCCTTTGGCCTGCAAACGCAGCTTTTCGGCTTCGGCTTCGGCGGCAATACGCACGGCTTCGGCACGGTCGATAGCCGCCATTTTTTCGGCATCGGCCGCCACGGTAATGGCAATGGCCTCTTTTTGCGCCGCTTCTTGGGCGGCAATCAATTCAACGGCTTTGGCGCGTTCGGCACGTTCGGTCTCGCGGACGGTAACCACGCCTTCTTCTTCACGAACTGCGGCGGCACGGGCACGGTCGGCCTCCGCCTTGGCTTCGGATTCTGCACGCGATTTTTCCGCTACCGCAATGGCGCGGTCTTGTTCTGCCAATTCAATCGCTTTTTTGCGCTCCACTTCGGCTTGTTCAACCGCTTGAGCTTTGCGGATGTCTTCGTTTTTAATGTCGCGCTCCGCCATGATGCGTTTTAAATCCACCTCGCGTTCGGCGGCAATTTTGGCTTCCTCCGCTTCGCGTTTTTTGGCCGCTTCCTGCTCCGCAATACTGGCTTCCTGTTCGGCGCGGCGAACGGCAATTTCACGCTCTTGCTCCAATCGGGCGTACTCTTCCTCGCGCAAAATGTTCAAACGGGTGCGTTCCGCTTCCAAGTTTTTGGTTTTGATTGCCAAATCGGTATCCTGCTCAATGTCGTTACGTTTTTTACGGCGCACTTCGATAGTTTCGGTCAGTCGGGTCAAACCTTCGGCGTCAAACGCATTTTGCGGGTTGAAGAATTTGAAATCGGTTTGGTCGAGTCCCGTCAGCGATACGCTTTCCAACTCCAAACCGTTTTTGTACAAATCTTCAGACACAAACTGCTGTACTTTTTGTACGAAATCCACACGTTTCTCGTGGAGCTCCTCCATCGCCATTTCCGCCGCTACGGCACGCAGCGCATCTACGAATTTGCCTTCCACCAACTCTTTCAATTGTTCGGGCGACATCGTTTTCATACCCAGAGTTTGCGCCGCAGTGGCGATGCTTTCGGCGGTCGGTTTGACGCGCACGTAAAATTCCGCCATTACGTCCACGCGCATACGGTCGCGCGTAATCAAAGCCTGCTCGGCCGCACGGCGCACTTCCAAGCGCAGGGTGTTCATATTGACCGGAATGATTTCGTGCAACACCGGCAGCACCAATGCGCCGCCGTTCACAATCACTTTTTCACCGCCGAAACCGGTACGTACAAACGACACTTCCTTAGTCGCGCGTTGGTAAAGCCGCGTTAAAATCAAACCCAGCACAACCAAAGCCACCAATATCAAAAAAGCGACTGCCAAAATATTCATCAATCCCATAAAAAAACTCCTTCGCTTACTGTTTGCATAGAAAAAAACCGTTCAGGCAGCCTACCAACGCCGCTGTTGCGCCGCATAAGCGGCATATAAGCGCGCAAATCCGCCCAACAATATGATTGCATCTGCCGACATTTTGAATACCGGCAGTAAAAACACTGCCGCAGCCATACTCCACCCGTTAGCATAGATGATGGCAAAACTCTTCAAGGCAAACCAGAAAAGTAACAAAGCATAGGCCAGTACGGCCACGATACGGATTGCATTCACCTGCCTGACTTCTCCGACTTTAGAGGCTGCCTGACTATCCGCAATATCCGTCCGGATAAGGTTGCCTTCATTCGCATGCAGCCCTTGCCAACGTTTTTGCAGCGAACGGAAAGACGCATGGGCGAGACACAACAATATTGTCAACATCACGCTATCAATCATACGGATGCCCGATGTTTCCATCGACAAGATGCCGACAAAAAAGAATGCCCCGAAAATCAACGTTCCGAAAGCGAAAACAACGCCCCAGAAAACATGGCAGGCTTTGCTTGGCGCATAACGCCGGCCTGCCGTTTTGCCTGCCGTGCGTACAGAAAAGGTTTTCTTAGCTTTACTTTTTGCTATGTAGTTTTCAGGCAGCCTTTCAAGTTGCATCATTCCGTTTCCTTTTTCAGGCAGCCTGAAAGTCAATCCACCAAGCTGCCGCTGGGATTGGCAATCGCTTTGAAACACCCTTGCCGTTCCGATACCAGCAAGACCGCACTTCCTTGCGGCAACGTATCGTTGCCGTCCGCTTCAGCCATCACATAATGCTGTTGCCCGAAAGCATCGCGCACCCGCACTTGTGCAGGGCTGCCTGCAGCCGCCGTACCCAATACCACCACGCCGACCCGACCCACCAAATCGCTTGAAAAGACCGCTGTGGTTTCGTCTTTCGGCAAAATTCGGTACAGCCCTGCCGCCGTCCATCTCACCGGCAGCAAAGCAGCAAACCAAGCCACCGCCGCCGCCAACCACATATTCAGATAAAAGCCGCTAAATGTCCGAAAAGCTGCCTGAATCGAATAGCCCGCCAAACCGTAAACAGCCAAAAACACCACTGTCAACATCAACAACGGCAGTTTGCCGACATACAGCCAGCTTAAACATCTGACCCACAAGCCCGGAGCAGCAGCATCAAAGCCGACTTCGGCGTGTGCGGCTTCGCCGAAGCCTTCAGGCAGCAAGCCGTCTATCCAATCGGTGAAACCGCCGCTTAGCAGGGAAACGGTTTCCAATATGCCCAACAACAGCATGACAGCCAATGCGATGCCGAAAATACGGGTTTCCGGCGCAACAATCAGTGCCCACATATATCCAACCCTTTGTATGCAGAAATGATACTGCTTTCAGGCTGCCTGAAACAGAATGGTTTTATCGGTATCAACCCGTTTTCCGCCGTTGTATGGCGGTATAAACAAACCGTTAGAGCGACAGCAGTTTGCAACATACACGCAAAATATTCACTTCGCAATATAACGGCGTTGTCAATCAGATTTGTCCGGCAACCCAACAATCAGGCTGCCTGAAAAATTTCAGGCAGCCTGCCGCAGTTTATTTTCCCGCTTTCAACGCCGCCAAACGTTCTGCGATTCGGTTGTTGCGGCTCAATTCTTCCAATTCCTGAATTTGCGCGGCCTGACGGTTCTGCCCTTCCAATGCCAAACCGCCGTTGCGTTGCAACACCCGCTCAAAGCTGTTGCCGCTTTGTTCCACTTTGCGGGCAATGCTGCCCAAAGGGCTGCCTGAAACGGCTCCGCTTTCGGCAGAGGCGTGTTGCAGCTGCTTCCAATCCTGCACGGCCTGCTGCATTTCGCGCCGCTTCGCCTGCAATGCGGCAATGAATCCTTCCAGCTCTTTTTCTTGCGCCGCGCAGTCGGCAATGCTGTTTTCCAATATCGGCAAACGCGCTTCTATATCCATCTGCTCGGCGATGCCTGCCTGCGCCAAATCATCGCGCCCTGCGGCAACAGCCGTTTGGATGTGTTCTGACAAACTCTCGTGGCGGTTACCTTCCTCTGCCAGTCTCTTAGCAGATAAATGCTTTTGCGCCAATACCTTGCCTAATTCGGCACGCACATCGTCAATCGCACGTTCCACTTCCCGGATGCTCTCGTTCATCACCGCCTCGGGACTCAAATTCTCCGCCGCATCCAATACGGCATGAAAACCGCCGCTGACCAAACGCCCGACCCTTCTGGTTAAAGTTTCGCTCATTAATTTACTCCCTATCCATATCACCATCCCCCCGAATACACGGAGGCTCCGCACCGGCCGCCTTTTCAGGCAGCCTGTCTTTGCGCCACTACTTGCGCCAGCTGCAAAGTATTATCCAAATGTTTCAAAACATTGTCATCGTATGCCGCACCTTTGCCGATAACGGCCAGTTGCAATACCGCATCCGTCAAACGCACAATACGCCGCATCACCTTTTCTTCATAAACCTGCAAAGCCTGTTTGTCCGCATCGGCATCGGCATCGGCAATCAAAGTGGCCAGCAAATCCGGCAGCAATTCGAACAAACGCGCCAATACTGACGAATGTACGCCGTGCGCCTGCTCTGCCTGCAACACATGATGCTTGGCAGCCTGCAAAAAACGTTCCACAGATGCCAAAGCACCTGCATAGTCCTGCTCTTGCGTATGCGCCAACCGAGCCTGCTTGAGCAATTCCCTGATTTTTTCGGAAGGCGTATTGGCATCACCGATTCGGACTTCCGAAATAAAATCAGCATCTTCCTGCGATATGCGTACACTCAGGGGTATGCGCTGCACAGACATAGATTTCCTCCTGAAATGATTTGTATGCAAATGTAACACACTTCATGACATTTATCTATATTTTTTTACATCACACGACACGCCGATAAGCAACCGCCGCGCATGCAACCCGAGTCTCGCTTCGCAAGATAATTGTTTCGAAACGGACAATCCATTGTTTCATTTTAGGCTGTATTGCAAGATTTGATTGACATTACCATAAACAGATTGTGCAAACATTTCCCAGACGGGAGTTTGCAATAAACTTTTGAAGAAAATATATTGATTAAATCATTGCAGTATCAATCCCATTCGGGCACAAAGCCTGTATCGAACATTGGCTTAATCCCCGTATGCACGGTTGATTGCCGCAACGTTTCAGGCTGCCCATATCAATCGAATGACGGAACGGGTTGCCTAAACAAACCATATCGCCAAGCCGCCCAAACACACCGAAAGTCTGCACATCCGTTTATCAGGCTGCCTGAAAGGAAAATCCTTATGCAAACACCAAACGCGCTGCTATAATTTCCCGCCTGTATTTCGCAACCAAAGGATTTGCCATGCGTATTTTACTCACCGGAGCCAACGGTCAAGTCGGTCGCTGTTTCAAACAACAAAAACCCGAAGATTGGGAAATGATTGCCGCCGACTCCAGCGTATTGGACATTACCGATGCCCGAGCCGTGCAAAATATGGTGGCAAACTTCGAACCCGACGCTATCGTTAACGCCGCCGGTTACACCAATCTGGAAGCGGCCGAACGCAATTTAGACCATGTTTTCGCCGTGAATGCCACCGGCGTGCGCCATCTGGCCGAAGCCGCCGCCCAAGCAGGTATCCGTTTTATCCACCTATCCAGCGATTACGTGTTTGACGGCCAAAAACGCATGCCGTATGTGGAAACCGATTACACCAATCCGCTGTCGGGCTATGCCAAGTCGAAACTTTCGGGAGAACTGTTGGCACTGTCCGCCTATCCCGACAGCATTATCGTACGCAGCTCTTGGGTGTTTTCCGAGCACGGCAATAATTTTGTCAAATCCATTGCCGCCCAAGCCGAAAGCGGACGCGTTGCGGTTGCCACCGATAAAATCGGCTGCCCGACTTATGCCGGCGACTTGGTCAGATTAATGGTGGATTTGATACAACGGCACACGCCCGTGCGCGGCATTTACCATTTCTGCGGCGATAAAGCGGTGAACCGTTTCGAATTCGCACAAGCCGTTGTCAAAGCCCTATCCGAAGTGCGCCCCGTCAACGCCGTATTGGAAGCACTGCCCTCCGAAAGAAGCGAACACACTCCGCGTCCGCCTTATTCCGTACTTTCATGCGAAAAAATCCGCGCTTTGGGCTACTTGCCTTCCGATTGGCAAACCGCGTTGAAAGATGTGGTCAAACACATCGCAGGATAAACAAAAACCGTTTCAGGCTGCCTGAAACGGTTTTTTATCGGTATAACAATCACCCGATATCATACGCATAATTAATCATGAATAGATTACGTCCGATATACATATACTTTCCTACAAAACACTGTCAAATTCCCGGAGTTCCCCAGAAAAGAAATCAGGCCGTAATCCTCTCGATTTTCGCACCTACCGCACTCAATTTCCGCTCGATATGCTCATAACCGCGGTCTAAATGATACAAACGTTCGACCGTAGTTTCACCTTCCGCCACCAAGCCTGCAATCACCAAACAGGCGGAAGCGCGCAAATCGGTTGCCATCACGGTTGCGCCGGACAATCGCGCCACACCGTTTACAACAGCCGTATTGCCCTCTGCCGAGATATCCGCACCCATACGGTTGAGTTCCGGAATATGCATAAAACGGTTTTCAAAAATCGTCTCCACTACTCTGCTACTGCCCTCGGCCACGGCATTCACTGCCATAAACTGCGCCTGCATATCGGTAGGGAAGCCCGGATGGGGCACGGTTCGGATATTAACGGCCTTCGGACGTTGGCGCATATCGATGCTAATCCAATCATCTCCCGCTTCAATCACGGCGCCCGCTTCGACCAATTTATCCAAAACGGCATCCATCGTTTTCGGAGCGGCATGGCGCAACACAACCTTGCCGCCGGTCATCGCCACCGCACACAAAAACGTACCGGCTTCAATGCGGTCGGGTACGACACTATGCTCGCAGCCGTGCAGTTTGTCTACGCCTTCCACAACCATGGTTGCCGTACCGATACCTTGTATTTTGGCTCCCATTTTAACCAAACATTCGGCCAAATCGACCACTTCCGGCTCGACCGCACAGTTATCCAAAATCGTAGTGCCTTCAGCCAGGGTTGCCGCCATCAATAGGTTTTCCGTGCCGCCCACGGTTACCATATCCATCACGACGCGCGCACCTTTTAATTTACCGCCCGGCGCTTTGGCTTTCACATAACCGTGTTCAATCACGATTTCCGCACCCATGGTTTCTAAGCCCTTCAAATGCTGGTCCACAGGGCGCGAGCCAATCGCACAACCGCCCGGCAGGCTGACTTGCGCTTCGCCAAAACGCGCCAAAGTCGGCCCCAATACCAAAATCGAAGCACGCATGGTTTTCACCAAATCATACGGCGCACAAGTATTGTTCACCGCACTGCCGTTAATCTCAAATTCGCTGATATTGTCGGTAAACACCCGAACACCCATGCCTTGCAACAATTTTTGCGTAGTCTTCACATCAGCCAGCATGGGAACATTTCTCAGATACAGCGTATCGGCTGTCAGCAAGCCCGCACACATTAACGGCAAAGCGGCATTTTTGGCTCCCGAAATCTTGATTTCGCCGTTCAGGGGGCCGTTACCGATAATTCTTAACTTATCCATGACTATCCCGTTATCCTTTCTGCTTTCAGGCAGCATCCACAGAAACAAAGCGGCAGATTATAACGTTTTTACCGACAGCCTGACAGCAATCCGCTATAATCAAATCTTTAAGACTAACGGGTTTTTGCATCCCTTTGGCAATATGCAAGCAATTCCAGCACAGGAAAAATCATGAGCCAACCAACTCCCAGCCTTATCCGTTTCGAACACGAAGTCGAGGCAAACCGTCACGAAAACGCCTGCAAAGAACTATTGCTTATTCTTGACCAAATAGATACGAATTTCGGCAAACTGTACGGTATAGAATGCGATTTCCCGCTCCAGCTCAAAGACAGCAATCTGTTTGACGAACAATATATCCATTTCTGTACCCGTGCCGCCGTGGCCATCGGTAAATTGTTTAGCGACCCTGAACTGCACATTAGTGATACGGGTACGCTGCACTTTCTGACAATGCAACGTTGGATTAATCTCATCTTTGCTTCTTCCCCCTACGGCAATGCCGACCACATTTTAGCCCGCTACAATATCAATCCCGACCCCGACTCTCTCTGGGATGAGATGAAGTTGGACAACAATATTTTCACTCTCAGGAAATTCTGCATCCTTTACCTGCCTGAATCCAATATCAACATCAATTTGGATTTCCTATGGCATAGCAATCCCGAATTGGCCGCTTCCTTAGCCTTCGCCCTGCAATCCCCCCGCTTTATAGGCACGCCGACCGCTTTCGGCAAACGTGCCTCCCTATTGCAGTGGTTTCCGGAAAAATTGGCGCAAATCGACACGCTGGACAATCTGCCCTCAGGCATTTCCCACGATGTCTACATGCATTGCAGCTATGACACTGCCGCCAACAAACACGATGTCAAACGCTCCCTAAACGAAGTCATCCGCCGCCACATTCTGAAATCCGGCTGGCAGGATAGAGACGTATCGCAAATCAGCACAACCAACGGCAAACCCGTTATGATGGTATTACTCGAACACTTCCATTCGGCACACTCCATCTACCGCACCCATTCCACGTCCATGATTGCCGCCCGCGAACACTTCCACACTATCGGTATCGGCAACGACTCAGTAGATGAGGCAGGACGTGCAGTTTTTGACGAATTTATTGAGTTATCAAAAGATTCCGTTATCCAGACACTATCCAAACTCCGTCAAATTGCCGAACAATACCGCCCTGCCGTATTCTACATGCCCAGCATCGGCATGGATTTAAAAACCATCTTCGCCTCCAATACACGCATCGCACCCATCCAAGCCATTGCACTCGGCCACCCTGCCACCACGCATTCCCCGTTTATTGATTACGTTGTCGTCGAAGACGATTACGTCGGTAGCGAATCCTGCTTCAGCGAAACCCTGCTGCGTCTGCCCAAAGATGCTCTACCCTATGTCGCCTCCGCACTCGCTCCCCAAAGCGTCGAATACCGTATGCGCGAAAATCCGGAAGTCGTCCAAATCGGCATCGCATCCACCACAATGAAATTAAATCCCCACTTCCTGGAAGCCTGTCGCGCCATCAGAGACCGTGCAAAAGTGAAAGTCCACTTCCATTTCGCACTCGGACAATCCAGCGGTATCACACACCCCTACATTGCACGTTTCATCAAATCCTACTTAGGCAATGATGCCACCGCCCATCCGCAATCGCCCTACAGCGAATACCTACGCATTCTGCACCAATGCGACATGATGATTAACCCCTTCCCCTTCGGCAACACCAACGGCATCATCGATATGGTAACGCTCGGTTTGGTAGGCGTGTGCAAAACCGGGGCGGAAGTTCACGAACACATAGACGAAGGCTTGTTCAAACGCCTGGGGCTGCCTGAATGGCTGATTGCCGACACCGTTGACGAATATATCGATTGCGCCGTACGTTTGGCAGAAAATCATGAAGAACGTTTGGCACTACGCCGCCATATCATTGAAAACAACGGATTGAACACCCTATTCAGCGGCGATGCCACTCCTTTGGGTCGGATATTCTTGGAGAAAACCCGCAGCCTGCAACACTCCGACGACAAACCGACTGCACCACCCGAAAAAAATACTCCTAAAACAACAAACCGTACGCGCACCAAATCTGCTGCCCCTACGAAAACAGCGGAAAAAACGGAAACCCAATCCGCCAACAAACCGCGTACACGCAAACCCGCAGCGAAGAATCCCAAATAGTTCCCCCGATGCTCCGCAGGCTGCCTGAATCTTTTTTCAGGCAGCCTTTTCAGTTAAACCGACCATCGATAATTTATCATCACTCACCCACATGACTACCCTCCTTCCGAATGAGAAGCAAAACCGCCAGTCTAAAATTTTCCAATCGGCCTATCCCCATCAGAACATCTATACCTATACAAGTTTTCAGGCAGCCGATACAATCAACGCTTTTCTTCCTTCAAAAGTAAAACCGTGCGCCAGCTTACCTTCGACTTCGGAGAAACCGCCTATCCGGGTTTGGACACCCTGCTTGGACGTGCCAATGCCGAGCTGGTTCACACACTGCAACAACAACACGACCGTTTCATTTATCTTTGGGGCGGACAAGGTTCAGGCAAAAGTCATATTCTGCAGGCATGGACAGGACAAATGCTTAACGGCGGTTGCAAAGCCGCCTACTGGGATGCGGCACAAAAATTTCCCGATATCGACGGCGGACAAGCAGATTTCATTGCCGTAAACCGCGCGGATACGCTCGATGACGCCGGACAAAGCACCCTGTTCAATGTGTTCAACCGCCTTAAAAACAGTCCGAACGGGCGACTGCTGCTGTCATCGGAAGTACCGGTGCACATGCTGCTCTTGCGCACCGATTTGCGCACCCGTATGGCGCAATGCACCGCATACGAAGTCAAACCGCCCAGCGATGAAGAAAAACTTTACGCCCTGCAACAAATCGCCCAAACCCGCCGCCTGCTCATCGACCCTGCCGTTTATCCCTACCTGCTCAACCATTGGCAGCGCGACATGGACAGTCTTATCCGTATATTCAACGATTTGGAAAAATACGCCATTACCAAACGCTGCCCACTCACGCTGGCCTTGGTGCGCCGCTTGCTCAAACAGGAAAGCATATGACCAACCTAGCCATTTTCGATTTAGACCACACTTTAATTAACACCGACAGCGACAATGCCTGGCCTCAATTCATGATAGAAAAAGGCTTGCTCGATGCAGAGAAAGCGGCAGCCCGAAACCGAAAATTCTATCAAGACTACCAAAACGGCTGCCTGAATATCCGCGAGTTCATCGCTTTCCAAACCCGACCCGTGCAGCAGCTTTCAACTGACGAATTAACCGTGCTGCACGAAGAGTTTATGGAAAAATACATCAAACCCCATATCACTGAAATGGCACGCATGCTGGTGGAGAGCCACCGTAATGCGGGAGACGAATTGCTGGTGATTTCTTCCACCAATGAATTTATCATTACACCGATTTGCCACCTGTTCGGCATTCGGAACATCATCGGCACGCGTTTGGAAACCGACAGCCAAGGACACTATACCGGCAACATCATCGGCACCCCCAGCTTGCGCGAAGGCAAAATCACCCGACTTAACGAATGGTTGGAACAGCAGGGTAAGGTATTGTCCGATTACGGCAAAACTTATTTTTACAGCGATTCCAAAAACGATTTGCCGCTATTGCAATACGTTTCCGACCCCGTAGCCGTCAATGCGGACGACGTATTACTTGCCCACGCGCAAAAACACGGTTGGCCATGTCTTAATTTCGTTTAACCCCATTCTCAGCTTTCAGGCTGCCTGAAAAATACACGGACCTAAAATATGAAATCCGACACCCCCACCCTTAGCTTCGAATTCTTTCCCGCCCGCACTGCGGAAGGTCGCGCCAAGCAAGTCATCACCCGCAAACAGCTGCGGCAATACCGCCCGTCATTTTTCTCCTGCACCTCGGGCGCAGGCGGCACCACACGCAGCGGCACACTGCAAACCATCAGCGACATTATTTCCGAAGGCATACCCGCCATGCCCCACCTGCCGTGTATCGGCATGAGTAAAGAAGAAGTCCAAGAACTGCTTAACGAATACAAAAACATGGGTGTCAAACACCTGCTGGCACTGCGCGGCGATATTCCTTCAGGGCTGGGCTACTGTATGGAAGGCATGCGTCATGCCAGCGAACTGGTGGAATTGGTTAAAAGAGAACACGGCAACCACTTTCATATAGAAGTGGCCGCCTATCCCGAATACCATCCCCAATCACGCAGCGCGGAAGACGATTTGAATTATTTCGTTCATAAAGTCCGCGCCGGTGCGGATTCCGCTATCACACAGTTTTTCTTTAATGCAGACAGCTACTTCCGATTTGTAGATGATGTACAGAGACGCGGCATCAACATTCCCATCGTCCCCGGCATCATGCCGATAGCCAATTTCAGCAAATTGGCGCGTTTTTCAGATTCCTGCGGCGCAGAAATTCCCCGTTGGCTGCGTTTGAAACTGCAATCCTATGCCGATGACACCGCTTCCATCAAAGCACTGGCTTTGGATGTGGTTACCGATATGTGCCACCGCCTGCTTGCCGAAGGCGCACCGGGTTTGCATTTTTATGCCCTCAACCAAGCGGGATTGGCATCAACCATTTGTCAGCGTTTGGGTTTTTAATATTTCGAAATCAGTGCAAACATCACGCTCCGACAAGCCCGAAAACAAACGCCAATCGCGATGGGGCAATCATTTCCCATTACGCGGATTCGGTATTAAATTGCTAAAATACAACAATATTCCGCATATTTGTCGGCTATTTCGGCAAGGCTGCCTGAAAGTTTTCAGGCAGCCTTTGTGTTAAAATCCACACCTTTGATTTTTTGATATACGGATACATTTATGAGTTTGAAATGCGGTATTGTCGGATTGCCGAATGTGGGCAAATCCACCCTGTTCAACGCGCTGACCCAATCGGGCATTGAAGCGGCGAACTATCCTTTTTGCACCATTGAGCCGAATGTCGGCATTGTGGAAGTCCCCGACCCGCGCATGGACGCGCTTGCCGCCATCGTCAAACCGCAAAAAATGCAGCCCGCGATTGTGGAATTTGTGGACATTGCCGGCTTGGTGGCGGGCGCGAGCAAAGGCGAAGGCTTGGGCAACCAGTTTCTGGCGAATATCCGCGAAACCGATGCTATTGTGAACGTAGTTCGTTGTTTTGACGATGACAACATCGTCCACGTTTCCGGCAAAGTGGACCCCATCGCCGACATTGAAACCATCGGCACCGAATTGGCGTTGGCGGATTTGGCAAGCGTGGAAAAAGCCCTGATTCGCGAAGGCAAACGCGCCAAAGCGGGCGACAAAGACGCACAAAAACTGGTTGCGCTGCTGGAAAAACTGCTGCCGCATCTGAACGAAGGCAAACCCGTACGCAGTTTCGGTTTGGACGCGGACGACAAAGCCCTGTTGCGCCCCCTGTTTTTACTGACGGTGAAACCCGCCATGTACGTTGCCAACATCGCCGAAGACGGTTTTGACAACAATCCGCATTTGGAACGTTTGCGCGAATTGGCGGCGAAAGAAAATGCGCCGGTGGTCGCCTTGTGTGCTGCTTTGGAAAGCGAAATCGCCGAATTGGAAGCCGATGAAAAAGCGGAATTTTTGGCAGAAATGGGCTTGGAAGAACCGGGTTTGAACCGTTTAATCCGCGCCGGTTACGACCTGCTCGGACTGCAAACCTATTTTACCGCCGGCGTGAAAGAAGTCCGCGCGTGGACGATTCAAAAAGGCGACACCGCACCGCAAGCGGCAGGCGTGATTCACACCGATTTTGAACGCGGTTTTATCCGCGCCCAAGTGATTGCTTATGAAGATTTTGTCGCGCTCGGCGGCGAGGCCAAAGCCAAAGAAGCGGGCAAAATGCGTGCCGAAGGCAAGGAATATGTGGTGCGCGATGGCGATGTGATTCATTTTTTGTTTAATGTTTGAAACCATTTGAAAGAAAAAGCATATTCCAACCATTGGATAAATCTTGTCTAAAACAAACGGTATCAGGCATATCTGATACCGTTTGTTTACTTTCTACAATGATGCATTCTATAAGCCCTGTTTTCAAATAAGATTGATACTGCAATATGATTTAATCAAGATACATATTCTTCAATAGTTTATTGTAAATTCCCATTAAAGAAAACGTTTTCACACAATCCATTTACAGTTATGTCAATCCAATTTTACAACACAGCCATTCTATAAAGATAATCTGCAACTATGAGTTGAATAGGGTCTATACAATTACTGCCCATACCAAACAATAGAAATACTGCCTGAAATGCCCCTACGATAGTTTAAAGGCTGCCTGAAAACATTTTCAGGCAGCCTTTTGATGGCATGATTACATCTGCGTAGCTTGAATTGCTGTCAATGCAATCGTATAGACAATATCTTCCACCAATGCACCGCGCGACAAGTCATTCACGGGCTTGCGCAAACCTTGCAGCATCGGGCCTACGCTCAACACATTGGCATTGCGTTGCACCGCCTTATAAGTACAGTTCCCCGTATTCAGGTCGGGGAAGACAAACACGGTAGCCTTGCCCGCCACAGGGCTGTTCGGCGCTTTGGATTTCGCCACGCTTTCCACTACGGCGGCATCGTATTGCAACGGGCCGTCCACAGCCAAATCGGGGCGTTTTTCTTTCACCAGACGGGTGGCTTCCGCCACAGTATCGACATCAGGACCGCTACCTGAATCCATCGTCGAGTAAGAAATCATCGCTACACGCGGTTCAATGCCGAACGCTTTGGCAGATGCAGCCGACTGAATGGCAATTTCCGCCAATTGTTCGGCAGTCGGATTCGGATTCACCGCACAATCGCCATACACCACAGTTTGACCAGGCAACAACATAAAGAATACGCTGGATACGATACTTTCACCCGGTGCCGTTTTAATCAGCTGCAAGGCGGGGCGGATGGTATTGGCAGTGGTATGCACCGCTCCGGAAACCAAACCGTCCACATGGTTTTGCGCCATCATCATCGTGCCCAAGACCACGGTATCCTGCAATTGCTCGCGCGCCTGCTCTTCGGTCAGGCCCTTGCTCTTACGCAATTCGCACATCGGCGCAACATATTGCTCGACAATGCTTTGCGGGTCGATAATTTCCAAGCTTTCAGGCAGCGTAATGCCCAATTCGTGTGCCACCGCGTGCACTTCGGCGTGAGGCGCCAACAACACGCAGCGGGCAATGCCTTTCTCATGACAAATTGCCGCCGCACGCACAGTGCGCGGTTCGGCACCTTCAGGCAGCACAATACGTTTGTTTGCTTTGCCTGCCGCTTCTATCATATTGAAACGGAATTGCGCGGGAGAAACGCGGTCGCTTTCCACTTGCGCCAATGCGTCAACGCCTTGCAATTGCGCGGCAGAACCCAAATCGGGCAGTTTGCACAACGCCGCAGTTTGGCGGTTATCCGACACCACTCCGGCAAAGCGCACGTTCAAGCCGTTGAACAACTGTTTCGCTGCCGCCACGCGCAATGCCTCATCTTCCGCATCGCTGCCTGAAACGGCAAACACTACCTGCGCATTAAACGAAGTGGCCAAATCTACGTTTTTACCGGACAGCAACAAATTATCCGCATCGGGTGCAATGCCTTGAATGACCAAATGACGCTTACCCAAACGGGACGCCTCGCCCACCAGCTCATCCAACCAGTCATCGCTTTTACCCATAGCCAACAAGCGGTTGGCACGCCCTGCATCCTGCAAAGGATTGAACACCGCCGCTTCAGGCAACTTTTCAGCCACTGCGCGTGCAACCGCAGCCGCATCACTATTCTTTCCGACAGGAACAATCAGAATCTTAGACATTTTTCCCTCAAACACATTCATTTGATACATTAATAAAGTTGCAACAAAAAGCAACCGCCGAAAGGTGAAAATATACCCGATTTAGTCGGATTGATAAACCGCAGCCATACGACAGATAGCGGCACTTCACACGCAACTCTGCCTGAAAAATATTTGAAATCATGCCACTATTGATATCTGAAACCCTTAAATCCAACGCACCGGATATCCCTTCCCGCCGCCTGCCTGCAACGGCACCGCCGCATCTTTCAGGCAGCCTGCTTCGATAAAAGTCCGCGTACAATCATGAAAAATCGGATGTCTCAGATACATTTGCACAAAAACGAAAAACCGCCCGACCCGTCATCGGCAAAGCAAGCAACTTCATTGATTCGCAGCCCGTGTATTCTCCCGACAACATTCCAAGCAATTGGGAAAATCATGGATACCCGCTGCTTCCCTCACCTTCATGCACCGATTGATGGCCGCACCCCATTGGAAAGACTGAAAATCCAACCCGCCAAGCAGATAGAAACATTCCCGTTCCGTATCGGCTTCAAAATACACTTTATCCGACCCGATACCCAACACAACGACATCACCGCACAACGACATCACCGCACAACGACATCACCGCACAACGACATCACCGCACAACGACATCAC
>JASBYJ010000012.1 GCA_029984035.1 Conchiformibius sp. | reverse complement strand
GAGCCGAATGATAGTTTGAGCCGAATGATAGTTTGAGCCGAATGATAGTTTGAGCCGAATGATAGTTTGAGCTGAGTGATAGTTTGAGCTGAGTGATAGTTTGAGCTGAGTGATAGTTTGATACGTTTCGGTCGGTTTTCCCTTAAAGGTTGCAGGGGCGGAATGCTTTCATGGATGGTCTGAAATGTTTCAGGCGGTTCTGTCTTTGTCTTGGATTGCTACCCGCAACGTCCAAGCTCGGGTGTTAATGGTAGTAACGGTGTAATCACTGTTAGCGGTATTTTTGCAGTAAACGGCGCAGTATTAACTTTGATTTCCACTGCCTGCGGTAATGCGTTGCAAGCCGGTAATGTAGCTGCTGGCAACATCCAATGGGCTTGTACTACTGTTGCATCAAACTTCCGTTATGTTCTGACTGAGTGCCGTAACGCTGCGGTATTAACGGCTAATGCGTTACGCTGAGTCAGTTTATTCAAAGGTCGGGATGGGTTTGATGGGTGTTGATGCGTTGGCAGAATGAAACGTCGCGGAAAGTTTGAACTCTCTCTGCCTTTTCTGCAGCGAAGGCTGCGGAAAACGGGGAGATATAACGGCGACTGTATGCAGGTTGTGTTCGGCCGGCGCATCAGCCTGCCGCTTGCGTTCCAGCACTCCTTGCGTATGTCCAACCTATTTCCTGATTTGTTTTACTGCCATTTTGACGATTTTTATGCGGCCGGTTCGTTCCCTGACATTTTGGTGTGCTGCGAAAGCGACCAAGCGATTGTGCGCCCGATTGTCGGAACGCATCCGTGCGGCGCGATGCCTGAATCAGACGCGCAACACTATGAATATCGGCGGCGTTCGGTAAGAAGCCTTGTATTGAAAGCGGTCGGTTTGATTGTCAGGCTGCCTGAAAAGCGTGAAGCGGACAGAATATCGGTTGGCGTGCGGGTTTAATCGTTGGTTATGTGTTTTGCGCGGCACCTTAGGGCTGCCTGAAAGCGGATGAGTAGGCTGAAGGTCGCATTTGGAACGAGATGTGCTTTTGTGTGCAGTGTGGCGGTTGATGATGTGCAGTGCAAAGTGCACTCGGGTAACGGCAGACTGTGTTTCAGGCTGCCTGAGAGTAAACAGGATTAAACCTGTGTGGTTTGCCCCATACAGGCGGCCGACATAATCCTATACAAAAAGCGAACAGGGCCAAACCTGTGCGGTTTGACCCTGTATCAACAGCACGGGGCTGCGGACATTATTTGCTCACGGCTTCTTTGATGTCGTTTTTCATTTCTTTGGCGGCATCTTTCACGTCTTGAGCGGCTTCTTTCATGCCGTCTTTCATGTCTTTAGCCGCTTCTTTTGCGTCTTCCTTGATGTTGTTTGCAGCGTCTTTAACGCCGTCTTTCATATCAACAGCGGCATCTTTCACATCTTGGGCGGCATCTTTTACGCCGTCTTTCATCTCTTGCAGAGTGTCTTTCACTTCAACGGCAGCGGCGGAAGCGGCTTCTTGGGCTTCGGCGGCAGCTTCGCTAACGGCGGAAGCGGTTTCGGCTGCAACGGCGGAAGCGGCTTCTTCTACTTTAGTGTGGGTTTCTTGTGAGCACGCAGCTGCAAACAGAGACAACAGGGCGGCAACAGCAAGTGATTTTTTCATTTTTTAATTTACCTTTCAGTAATATACAAGTGAAATGGGCGGTAAAGTATCCGCCCGTTCGGGGAAGCGCGGAATTTTGCCTGAAGTAAATCTATTTTGCAAACAAAAGAATGGCTTTTATTTTCATTCCGATATGGGTCTTGGTTTAATTATTTGATTTTAATTTGATAAATTTAATATGTCGGTTTGGCGGGCAGCCTGCGGGCGTGTGTGCCGTCGGGTGTAACGGTTGTGTGTTACAATTCTCTGCGTTTTTAGATAGGGTTTCATGCCTTGAGGATACGATGATGATTAAGAAAAATTCTGTGGTCAGCCTGCATTATGAGATGTATGACGCGGACAACCGTTTGTTGGACAAAACCGAAGAGCCGATTACTTACCTGCACGGCGGTTATGACGGTATTTTCCCTTTGGTGGAAGAGGCTTTGCACGAGAAACATATCGGCGATGAGGTGGAAGTCACTATGGAGCCCGACGATGCGTTCGGCGAAGAAGATCCCGAATTGGTGCGGATTGAAGATTTGGCGGCTTTTCCCGTTGAAGTCGAACCGGGCATGATGTTTGAAGCCGACCATCCCGAATATGGCGTGGTGGTGTACCGCGTAACCGATGTGGCGGACGGCAAGGCGGTGGTGGACGGCAACCATCCTTTGGCGGGTTTGCGTATCCGTTTCAAAGCGAAAGTGGCGGACGTGCGCGATGCGACGGCGGAAGAAATCGCACACGGCCATGTGCATGGCGAGCATTGCCATCATCACTAAACCATCGACGATGCGTGCTAAAGCGCATTTGAAATGAACGCTAAAGGCTGCCTGAAAACTTTCAGGCAGCCTTTGGCATTGATGACGGAACGGTGTCGCAACCGTGCGGTGCGGGCTTGGCAGGGAAAGGCGGTGCGGTTGTTTTCGCATAAAACGGTACGGGCGGCCTGCCCTCGGGAGGTGCAGCCGAATGAGCGGATTTGTCCGGTATGCAGGCGGTAACGTTTAGCGGCGTGATTTGTGCGAAGCTGGCTGAATATTTTTCAGACGGCTGGAACGGTGGATATTTATGAGAAAAGCTCCTGAAACATGATTAATGTTCAGGAGCTTTGATATTTTGGGTTTTGCTTATATGTGCTTCTGATTGGAGATTCCAATATACAAGGCGGCTTCTTTTATCTTTTAATCATGAAGCGGAGAATTCTGCGCCGCTTGTGTCGGCAACGCAGGGCGGAATAGTTGCGTGGTTTGGATTTAAGCGGTTGCTATGCCGTATTTTCAGGCTGCCTGAAAGCGTTAGGCGGCCTTTTGCCGAACCATACGAAACCGATGATGCCGATAATCAGCATGGGCAGGCTCAGCCATTGCCCCATAGACATGCCCAAAGTGAGCAGCCCCAAGTGTTCGTCTGGTTGTCGGGCGTATTCGGCGATGAAGCGGAACAGGCCGTAGCCGCCGAGAAACAGCATGGAAACTTGGCCTGTCGGGCGCGGTTTTTTGGAAAACAGCCACACGATAACAAACAGTGCCAAACCTTCCAATGCGAATTGGTAGAGTTGCGATGGGTGGCGCGGCAATGCGCCGTATTGTGCCAGCCATTGTGCGTATTGGTTGTTGCTTGCGGCAAGTTGCGCGTCAATATGGGCCGCCTGCGGGAAACCCATAGCCCAAAAGGCATCGGGAGAGGTTATTCTGCCCCACAGTTCGCCGTTGATAAAGTTGCCGATTCGTCCCGATGCCAAGCCTGTGGCAACCAAGGGGGCGACAAAGTCCATGACTGTCCAAAAGCCGAGCTTGCGGCGGCGGGCGTATAGAAACACTGCCAGCAAAACGCCTAAAAAACCGCCGTGAAACGACATGCCGCCTTCCCAAACTTTAAAAATATCCGAAGGATGCGCCAAATAATAGCCTGCCTGATAAAACAGTACATAACCGAGCCTGCCGCCGACAATCACGCCGATGATGCCCCAAGTGAGCAAATCATCCAGCATGGTTTCGGTAAACGGGGTATGGCCGGCACGGATGCGGCGGCGACCCAGCCAAATAAACAGCATAAAACCGACAATATAGCTCAGCGCATACCAGCGCACGGCAAGCGGCCCGATGGTAAAAGCGGCGGGGTCGAAATTCGGATGAATCAGCATAGATGTGCCTTGTGATGAAAAGAAACGATTATATAGTGAATGCGGTGCGTTTCCCATACGGCAGGTCGGTAGCGGTGTGTTTGCCGCTTTGGGGTACGTTCTGTTTGCGGCGGGAAAAGGGTCGGCTGAAACGCCGCATCCGCTTTATGGCACGCAAAGGCTGTCTGAAAGCGATGTTTCGGCTGTCGTGCTTGCCTTTCAGGCAGCCCGGCCGATGGCTGCAAGCGGGTTGTCGGGTGGTTTGCGGATATGGGTTTCATTTCCGTGCCTTGAAAAGGGCATTGCAGATGGTTGTTTTCGGGCTGATTGCAGGGTGATGTGTTTGCAGCGTGTGTATCGCTATAGTTGAACGATTTAATGATGTATATCGAACAAGCCATCCGGACGGCGGTAAGCAACAGACCCGTTATTCCCGCGCAGGCGCGAAACATCTGTGTCCTCCGATTTGAAATGTCTCTTTACGGCCGGATGCCTTTGTATTCGCTCCTGTTCGGGAACGACTGCCGTCTGCGGCCATCATGCACGTATGAAGATGAGGTATCCGGGTATCGATATGTGCAGATGATGAATCGGAAATCATCAATCAATATAACAGCTTGGGTGTTGTGGCGGCGGCAAAAAGGCTGCCTGAAAAGGTGGAAAAGCGTTTTCAGGCAGCCTTTGGGCGGAGGGATGTTTTTACGGATGTGCGGTGCCGAGTGTAGCCGCCAAAACGGCTTTGATGGTGTGCATACGGTTTTCCGCTTGGTCGAATACTACCGATGCGGGGCTTTCGAACACGCTTTCGGTTACTTCTACGCCGTCCAGCCCGAACGTTTGGAACACCCATTCGCCTACTTGGGTTTCGCGGTTGTGGAAAGAGGGCAGGCAGTGCATGAATTTGACTTGCGGATTGCCGGACGCTGCCATCAGGCGGTCGTTTACCTGATAGGGTTGCAGCAGGCGGATGCGCTCCTGCCACACGGTTTCGGGTTCGCCCATGCTCACCCAAATGTCGGTATGGATGAAATCGACGTTTTGAACGGCTTCTTCGGGATGTTCGGTAATCAAAATCCGTGCGCCGCTTCGGGCGGCAAGTGCGCGGGCATGTTCCTGTACGGCGGCGGAAGGTTGCAGGGACGCGGGTGCGCCGATGCGGACGTCCATGCCTATCAGTGCACCGGCCAGCAGCAGGGAATTACCCATGTTGAAACGGGCATCGCCCAGATAGGCAAAGGCGGTTTGTTCAAGCGGTTTGGAGGAATGTTCGCGCATGGTGAGCAGGTCGGCGAGCATTTGGGTGGGGTGGAATTCGTCTGTCAGGCCGTTGTAAACGGGTACGCCGGCAAAGGCTGCGAGTTCTTCGGCGGTGTGTTGCGAATAACCGCGGTATTCGATGCCGTCAAACATTCTGCCCAGCACTCGGGCGGTGTCTTTAATGCTTTCTTTGTGTCCGATTTGGCTGCCTGAAGGTTCGAGATAGGTTACGCCTGCACCTAAATCGCGGGCGGCCACTTCAAATGCGCAGCGGGTGCGGGTGCTGGTTTTTTCAAAAATCAGTACGATGTTGCGCCCTTTGAGCAGCGGAGTGTCGATGCCGTTTTTTTTGGCGGCTTTGAGTTCGGAAGATAGGTCGAGAAGTCGGTTAACTTCCTGCGGGGTGAAGTCGCTCAATTTGAGAAAGGAGCGGTTTTTTAAGAAAGCCGACACGGCTGCCCTCCGTTAAATTAGGTTAAAACCCGTATCATAACAGAGCTTTCAGGCAGCTGTGAATATCGGCTTTAGGCGCGGACGTAGGGATTGTGGCGTTTTTCGTGTCCGATGTCGGTGTTGCGTCCGTGTCCGGGTATCACGCGGGTGTCATCGGGCAGAATGTAGAGCTTGTTGCGGATGTTGTCCGACAGGTCTTGATGGCTGCCGCGCGGAAAGTCCGTGCGTCCGATGCTTTCGTAAAACAATACGTCGCCCGCCAGCAAGAGTTTTTCTTCGGGGCAATGGAACACGATATGCCCGGGCGTGTGGCCGGGCGTGTGCAGCACTCGGAAGGCGTAACGACCTACTTGCACGCTGTCGCCTTCGTTCAGCCAGTGCTCGGGTGTGAACGGCGGGCAATGCTCAAAACCGTAGGCGGCGGTGCTTTCAGGCAGGGCATCAAGCAGAAAGGCATCATCGCGGTGCGGCCCGAATACGGGCAGGTCGGGGTGTTGCCGTTTTAATGCGGGCACGCCTGCGGCATGGTCGAGATGTCCGTGCGTGAGCCAAACGGCGGTGAGCGTCAAGCCGTGTTCTTGGACGGTATTCAAAAGATATTGGCTGTCGCCGCCCGCGTCCACCAAAACGGCTTCTTTGCTGTCGCTGTCCCACAGCAGGCTGCAGTTTTGGCGGAAAGGCGTTACCGCGTTGATTTTGATATTTAATGCCATAGCCGGTTTCCGTTTCAATCGAATTTGTCTTTAAACCAATCCCAGAAGCTTTTTTGTTTCGGTGTTTGGCTCAAATCCATGCCCGAAGCGATGGTTTCGAATTCGCGCAACAGTTCTTTTTGGCGTTCGGTCAGATTGACGGGAGTTTCCACGACGATATGGCAGTACAAATCGCCTGTCGTGCCGCCGCGTACCGATTTTACGCCTTTGCCTTTGACGCGCAGGCGTTTGCCGGTTTGCGTGCCGGTGGGAATGGTGAGTTTGACTTTGCCCGTGAGTGTCGGTACTTCGACTTCTCCGCCGAGTGCGGCAATCGCGAAGCCGATAGGCAGTTCGCAATGCAAATCGGCGGGATTTTCGGGGTCGCGCTGGAAAACTTTGTGGTTTTTAACGGAAATGTGGATATACAAATCGCCTGCCGGAGCGCCGCGCGTACCCGGTTCGCCTTCCCCTGTCAGGCGGATGCGTTGCCCGTCGCTGATGCCGGCGGGGATATTGACTTCAAGGGTTTTGGTGGTTTTCACGCGTCCGTCGCCGCGGCATTTGTGGCACGGCTCTTTGATTTCTTTGCCGCTGCCGTGGCAAGTGGGGCAGGTTTGCTGGATTTGGAAAATCGCTTGGCGTACATGGATGGCGCCGGAACCGCCGCAAGTGCGGCAGGTGGTGGCGCTGGTGCCCGGTTTCGCTCCCGAGCCGTGGCAAACGTCGCATTCGGCGTGGGCGGGAATGGTGATTTGTTTTTTCAGGCCTGCTGCGGCTTCTTCCAGAGTGATTTCGATGCCGTATTGCAGGTCCGCTCCCTGATAGCTTTGCTGGCGGCTGCCTGAAGCGCCGCCGAACATTTGGCTGAAAATGTCGCCGAAGTCGAAACCTTGTGCGCCTCCGAAGCCGCCAAATCCTCCGAAGCCGCCTGCGCCGCCGCCCATGCCTGCTTCGAATGCGCTGTGTCCGTATTGGTCGTAAGCGGATTTTTTCTGCGGGTCGGACAGGACTTCGTAGGCTTTTTGAACTTCTTTAAACTTTTCTTCCGCTTCTTTGTTGTCGGGGTTGCGGTCGGGGTGGTATTTCATCGCCAGTTTGCGGTAGGCTTTTTTGATGTCGTCGTCGCCGGCGTTGCGCGAAATACCGAGTGTTTCGTAAAAATCTTTATGGCTCATAGTATGGCTGTCGTTAAGTTAAAACCGATGGTGCGGATATGGGGGAGGCTGCCTGAAAAATCAAGCGGCAGTGGCGGTTGTGCTGCGAATGTCGGGCTGTGAATGGGATAGCGCCTGTTTCGGTTTGAAAAAACCTGCCGCTGTGTCAGGGCAGGTTTGCGGTTTCAGGCAGCCTGATACCGGCTGCACAGGAATTTTATTTGGCGGCAACGATGCGTTCGTATTTGGCCATCAGTTCTTCTTGGGTTTCGGGGTGCTCTTCGTCTATCAGGATGCAGTCTACGGGACAGACTTGTTGGCATTGCGGGGTATCGTAATGGCCGACGCATTGGGTGCACAAGTCGGGGTTGATTTCATAGATTTCATCGCCTTGCGAGATGGCATCGTTGGGGCATTCGGGTTCGCAGACATCGCAGTTGATGCATTCATCGGTAATAAACAAAGACATAATGCGTGTTCCTTTTATGCAATAAATCACGCACACGGTGTGGCCGTATGCGTTGTTGTTATTTGAAAATGGGGTGATTATACCATGCTTTGGGTTTCAGGCAGCCTGATTTGTGCTTTTATGACAATATGATAATGGTTATTAACCGCTTATCCGTGCTCAGGTGGCGTATGGCGCAGAAGGACGAAGCGGCTTTGTCCCGATTTGCCTTCGCGGTGTATTGAAAGCCAGTCGGGTATTTCAGGCAGCCTGCCCGCTTCTATATAAACGTATGCATCGGAATGTAGGCGCGGACGCAGCAGGGCGAACAGTTGCGCCCAGTTTTTCCATTGGAAGGGCGGGTCGAGAAAGACGGTGTGAAATTGCAGTGCGGTCTGCCGCAGAAAGTGCAGGCCGTCTTGGCAGATGATTTCTACGGTGTTTTGCCAGCCGAATTCGGTTCGGATGCGGGCGAGCTGGTCGGCGGTTCGGCGGTTGTTTTCGCATAAAACGGTACGGGCGGCGTGTCGGGACGCGGCTTCAAAGCCCAGTGCGCCGCTGCCTGAAAATAAATCCAGTACGGTTTGCCCGCTTAAATCCTGTCCTAACCAGTTGAACACTTTTTCGCGGACGCTGTCGGCGGTGGGGCGCAGTCCTTCGGCGGATTGGAAGATGAGTTTGCGTCCGCGGCAGCTGCCGCCGATGATGCGGACTTGGTTGCGGTGTTTGGGGTTGTGTGCGTTCATGAGGGGGTGATTTCTGCCAATACGGCGTTGGCGGCAAGTTTTCCGGTGTCTTTTTTGAGCGTGCGGTGCAGCTCGGTGAAGTCGCGTTGCAGCTGCGCGGTTTTTTCAGGCTGCCTGAACCAGTCGAGCAGGGCTGCGGCGAGTTTTTCGGGCGTGGCATCGTGTTGCAGCAATTCGGGTACAACCCCGCGTTGCAGCAGAATATTCGGCAGGCCGACATGCGGTACTTTGATTTTGTGTCTGACCAGTCGGTAGGTCAGCTCGGAAATTTTGTAGCTGATAACCATCGGACGTTTGCACAGGGCGACTTCGAGCGTGGCGGTGCCGCTGGCAACGAGAACGGCATCGGCGGCAGTACAGGCTAAAGCGGTTTTGGCTGCTTGAAGGCGTATGGGCAGATGCTTGAATTCGGGTTGCGACAGATGGTGCAGCAGTCGGCTGCGTGCGGCTGCGGTGGGATAGGGCAGCAGAAATTGTGCGTCGGGCAGTTTGTGCAAAACGTGTGCGGCGGTATGCAGAAATAGCGGAGCCATGTAGTCGATTTCGCTGATGCGGCTGCCGGGCAAAATGGCGAATACGGGAATGTTTTCAGGCAGCTTGAGTTGGGTGCGTGCGGCCGTACGGTCTGCTTCTATCGGCAGCGTCTGGGCGAGCGGATGGCCGACAAATTCTGCTTTGCCGCCTGCATCTATATATAGTTGCGGCTCCATCGGAAACAAACATAATACGCGGTTGACCTGTTTGACGATACTCTGGACGCGTTTGCGTTTCCATGCCCACACGGAAGGGCTGACGTAATGAACGGTGGGAATGCCTGCGGCCTTGAGTTTTTGCGCCACATGAAGATTGAAATCGGGCGCATCGATACCGACAAAAACATCGGGGCGTTCTGTTTTTAAATATGCAATCAGTTTGCGGCGGATGTTGAGAATTTCAGGCAGCCTTTTGAGTACTTCCGCATAGCCGCGCACGGCAAGGCGTTCTTGTTCGAACAGGCTGTGCAAGCCTTCCGCCTGCATGCGCGGGCCGCCGATGCCGATAAAACGGATGTCGGGGCGTTGCTGTTTCAGCGCGGCAATCAAGTGGGCGCCCAAAAGGTCGCCGGAGGCCTCGCCTGCGCATAGGGCGATGGTGATGGGTTTTTCAGGCAGCATATATATAAGGTGTGTTATTTCTTGCTTTTTAGAATGTGGTCGATGGCGGCTTGGGCGCAATACAGCCCGAACGTTGCCGTTACCGTCATGGTTGCACCGTATCCCGCACACGACAAACCTTGCGGTGCGGTATCGGCGGTGCAGCTTTCCCCGTTTTCAGGCAGCCTTGCCTGTTCGGTGGAAAATACGCAGGGAACGCCCATTTTCTTATCCGTATGGCGGGTGAAACCGTAACGCCGCCGCAGGGTGTAACGCAGATTGGCCAGCAGAGGGTCGTGGGTGGTGCGGCTTAAATCATCCGTGCGGATAAGGGCGGGATTGCATTGTCCTCCCGCTGCTCCGCTGATGATGAAAGCCTGTTTGTTGCGGACGAAATAATCCGCCATCGCCGCTTTAGTACGGATTTGGTCAATCGCATCTATTACAAAATCGAAGCCGCCTGAAAAGTATTCGGACAAATTGTTCTCATCGATAAAATCTTCAATTTCCCGCACGCGGCAGTCGGGATTGATTTGCAAGATGCGTTCGTGCAGTGCGGTTACTTTTGCTTTGCCGAAATCGTCTGTTAAGGCGTGCAATTGGCGGTTGGTATTGGAAGGCGCGATGTTGTCCAAATCAATCATAGTGATATGTCCGATTCCCGAGCGGGCCAAAGCTTCCACAGCCCAAGAGCCGACACCGCCTACGCCCGCAACGCATACGTGTGCCTGACGCAGGCGTTCCCAAGCTTCGTTTCCGTATAAACGGGCAATGCCGCCGAAGCGGCGGGCGTAACCCTCAAACTTCACATCTGTTCCTTTCAAACAAACCGCCGAAACCGAAAAAATATGCCGACAAAGCAGCATGATTTGGATTATACTGCAACATAAGGGCATAAGCCTGATTTCGCCGAAAAGGAAGTTTTTATGTACAAACACATGGTCGTAGCCGTAGACGGCAGCAAAACATCATTAAACGCTTTGAACCATGCCGCAGGTTTGGCAATTCAGGGCGGCGCGCGTTTGACATTGGTAACCGTTGCTAATCCGAGCGAATACATGACACTCGCCCCCGAGTTTTTGCAGCACGAAAGCTATGAGGCGGCCGCCATCGCAGGCGGCAACGAAGTGCTCGCCGAAGCGTCGGCCAAAGCCAAAGAAGCCGGTGTTGTCGATGTGAAAACCCATTTGTTGGTGGCCTCCAAAGGTGCGAAAGAAATGGCACAGGAGTTGGTGGAATATGCCGTTGCCCAACAAGCCGATTTAATCGTTATCGGAACACACGGCCGCAGCGGTTTGATGCATCTTCTGATGGGTAGCTTTGCCGAAACCGTGATGCGTCAAAGCAGTTTGCCTTTGCTGGTTATCCGCAGCAACAGCGAAGAAAACGTGTAGCCCGGCTTTCCGTAAAAGCCGTTACGGCTTCAGGCTGCCTGAAACTTTTCGCTTCGGGCAGCTTTTGTACGTCACGGCAATGAGAGATTTCTCGTATCGGAGTGTTTGTTCTGCGGCTCGGTTTATTGTAATGTAGCGTTAATAATGATGATGCAGTTTGGGCGCTTGGGTACGGTTTCAGAAATGTTCAGGCAGCCTGAACGCGTTTGTCAAATCCATCGGTTTGGACAGGCTTTTTAAAAATACAAAACATATTGGCGCCATATCGATTGGCGGTTCGAATAGGGAAGTGCTCAAAATAGGTCGGCAGCATGGTTTCGAAACATGATGGGATAAATTTGAAAAAAAATCAAAATAGGGGTTGCCATCATAAAAATAGTACGATAAAATCCGCGCCTTCTTTCAGTCCGGTTTGGACATCTTCCCTTCGGGGCCAAGACTGGTTTACTTGAACCGCAAGGTTTCAAACTGTATAACAGCGTTGTTCGGTGTGTTTTGCAGCTTGAAAGTGGTAGATTAAGTTGGATTTTTTTAAGGTTGAGACAAAATGATTCAAATGCAGACCATCTTGGATGTTGCTGACAACTCCGGTGCGCGCCGCGTTATGTGCATTAAGGTTTTGGGTGGCTCCAAGCGTCGCTACGCTAGTGTTGGCGACATTATTAAAGTGGCAGTGAAAGATGCTGCACCCCGCGGTAGGGTAAAAAAAGGCGATGTTTATAATGCCGTTGTGGTTCGTACTGCAAAAGGTATCCGCCGCCCCGATGGTGCATTGATTAAATTTGACAACAATGCTGCCGTGTTGTTGAACAATAAACTGGAACCTATGGGTACCCGTATTTTCGGCCCGGTAACCCGCGAATTGCGTACCGAGCGTTTTATGAAAATTGTTTCGTTGGCACCTGAGGTGCTGTAAGGAACTGGTGCAATGAATAAAATCGTAAAAGGCGATCAGGTTGTTGTGATTGCCGGTAAAGATAAAGGCAAGCAGGGAAAAGTTGTACGCGTTTTGGGTGATAAGGTGGTTGTTGAGGGTATCAATTCAGTGAAGCGCCATCAAAAACCCGTTCCGATGCGAGGTATTGAGGGTGGTATTATTGTGAAAGATATGCCTATGGCAATTTCCAATGTGGCTATCTTTAATCCTGCAACCCAAAAGGCAGACCGTGTCGGCATCAAATTGGTTGAAGCTGGGGGTAAAGTGAAGCGTGTCCGCATATTCAAATCAAATGGCGCAGAAATTCCTGCTAATCGTGGAGCTTAATTATGGCGCGTTTACAAGAACATTATAAAAATGTGGTCGTACCTGAATTGATGAAGCAATTCGGTTATAAGTCCATTATGGAAGTTCCCCGCATTGAAAAAATCACGCTGAATATGGGTGTGGGTGAGGCGGTTGCAGATAAAAAAGTAATGGAGCATGCTGTCTCTGATTTGAGCAAAATTGCCGGTCAGAAGCCTGTTGTAACTGTTGCGCGTAAATCTATTGCGGGTTTCAAAATCCGTGACAATTATCCGGTTGGTTGTAAAGTAACTTTGCGTCGTGATCGTATGTTTGAATTCTTGGATCGCTTGGTGAGTATTGCGTTGCCTCGTGTGCGCGACTTCCGTGGTGTTAGCGGCAAATCCTTTGATGGTCGTGGTAATTACAATATGGGTGTTCGCGAGCAAATCATTTTTCCGGAAATTGAGTACGATAAGATTGATGCGCTGCGTGGTTTGAATATTACCATTACCACTACTGCTAAAACTGACGAAGAGGCTAAGGCTTTATTGTCTTTGTTTAAATTTCCCTTTAAAGGTTAATCATGGCTAAAAAAGCACTTATTAATCGTGAAGTGAAGCGCGTTGCTTTGGCAAAAAAATATGCAGCGAAGCGTGCTGCCATTTTTGCCGTAATCAATGATGCTGGTGCAAGTGATGAGGAGCGTTTTGCTGCTCGTTTGAAATTGCAGGCTATTCCTCGAAATGCTGCGCCTGTGCGTCAGCGCCGTCGCTGCGCTTTAACTGGTCGTCCGCGCGGCGTGTTCCGTAAATTTGGTTTGGGTCGTATTAAAATCCGTGAAATTGCCATGCGTGGCGGTATTCCTGGTGTAATTAAGGCCTCTTGGTAAATAGGAGTTTGAAATAATGAGTATGCATGATCCTATTTCCGATATGTTGACCCGTATCCGTAACGCTCAGCGTTCTAATAAAGCTGTTGTGGGTATGTCTTCTTCAAAATTGAAATGCGCTATTGCGCAAGTTTTGAAAGAAGAGGGCTATATCGAAGATTTTAATGTATCTGCTGATGCTAAGCCCGTATTGTCTATCACTCTGAAATATTATGCAGGTCGCCCTGTTATTGAGCAAATTAAACGTATTTCTCGTCCGGGTTTGCGTATTTATAAGGGTTCGGCTGAAATTCCTGCTGTTATGAATGGTTTGGGTATTGCGATTGTTAGTACTTCTAAAGGAGTGATGACGGATCGTAAAGCGCGAGCAGCGGGCATTGGTGGTGAACTTTTGTGTATCGTTGCCTAAGGAGTGGAGTTGAGATGTCTCGCATAGCGAAAAATCCAGTAACTGTTCCTGCTGGCGTAGAAGTAAAATTTGGAACGGATTCTTTGAGTGTTAAGGGTAAGAACGGCTCTTTGTCGCTTCCTTTAAACGGTGATGTCAGAGTTGAATTAAATGACGGAACCTTGTCCTTTGCTGCTGCTAATGAGAGTAAACAGGCTTCTGCTATGTCTGGTACTGTACGTGCATTGGTTGCTAATATGGTTAAAGGTGTTTCTGAAGGTTTTGAGAAGAAATTACAGCTGATTGGCGTGGGTTACCGTGCTCAAGCTCAGGGCAAAGTATTAAACCTTTCTCTTGGTTTTTCTCACCCTATTAATTATGAGATGCCGGAAGGCGTTTCAGTTCAAACTCCTTCTCAAACTGAAATCGTTTTAAGCGGTGCAGATAAGCAGGTAGTAGGTCAGGTTGCTGCTGAAATTCGAGCATTCCGTCCGCCTGAGCCTTACAAAGGTAAAGGTGTTCGGTATGTTGGTGAAGTAGTAGTCATGAAAGAAGCTAAGAAAAAATAATTGAGGCTGTGATCATGAATAAAAAAATTGCAAGACTGCGTCGTGCCCGTAAAACTCGTGCTCGTATTGCAGATTTGAAGATGGTGCGTTTGAGTGTTTATCGCAGTAACAGTCATATCTATGCTCAAATTATTAATGCAGAAGGTAATAAGGTACTTGCTTCCGCTTCTACCATTGAAGTTGAGTTACGTAGCAGCCTGAAATCTGGTAGTAATATTGAAGCCGCTGCTGCAGTTGGTAAGCGTATTGCGGAAAAAGCAAAGGCTGTTGGTATAGAAAAAGTAGCTTTTGATCGTTCTGGTTTTCAATACCATGGTCGAGTTAAGGCTTTGGCCGATGCTGCCCGTGAAAACGGTTTGAGCTTCTAAAGGTTTTGGAGATAAAAAATGGCAAAACATGAGACAGAAGAACGCAGTGACGGTTTGATTGAGAAGATGGTTGCTGTAAATCGTGTCACCAAAGTAGTTAAAGGTGGCCGTATTATGGCTTTCTCCGCATTAACCGTAGTTGGTGACGGTGATGGCCGTATTGGGATGGGTAAAGGTAAATCTCGTGAAGTTCCAGTTGCAGTACAAAAAGCAATGGATCAGGCTCGTCGCTCTATGATTAAAGTTCCTCTAAAAAATGGAACGATTTATCATGAAGTTACTGGTAAGCATGGTGCTACGCGTGTATTTATGCAGCCTGCCAAGGAAGGTAGTGGTGTTAAAGCTGGTGGTCCTATGCGCTTGGTATTTGATGCTATGGGAATCCATAATATTTCTGCAAAAGTTCACGGTTCTACCAACCCTTACAATATAGTACGTGCTACTTTGGATGCTCTCTCTAAGTTATACACTCCCTCAGAAATCGCTGCTAAGCGTGGTTTGACTGTAGAATCTATTTTGGGAGTTAGTCATGACTGAGCAAAAGAAAATTAGAGTGACCTTGGTTAAAAGCTTGATTGGTACAGTGCAATCCCATCGTGAGTGTGTGCGCGGTCTTGGGTTACGCCGGCGTGAGCATACTGTTGAAGTATTGGATACTCCTGCGAATCGTGGCATGATCAATAAGGTTGGTTATTTGCTGAGAGTGGAGTACTTATAATGTTTTTGAATACTATACAACCTAAAGAAGGTTCTACGCATAACGCTAAACGTGTAGGTCGTGGTATTGGCAGTGGTTTGGGAAAAACTGGCGGACGCGGACATAAAGGTCAAAAAAGTCGTTCGGGTGGTTTCCATAAGGTCGGTTTTGAAGGCGGGCAAATGCCTTTGCAACGTCGTCTTCCCAAGCGTGGCTTTAATTCTATGTCTTCAGTATTTAATGCTGAAATTCGTTTAGATGAATTAAATTTATTGGCTGTATCCGAAGTGGATATACTTACTTTGAAGCAAGTGGGATTGGTTCCTTTGGTTGCCCGCTCTGTAAAAGTAATTGCTTCTGGCGAAATTAAGAAAGCAGTTATCTTAAAAGGTATAAAATTTACTGCGGGTGCCCGAGTTGCTATTGAGGCTGCTGGTGGCAAAGTCGAAGAGTAAAGGCGGCATGTAGTGGCGAATCAGGTAAATTCAGTTGCTGGGATAAAGCCTTGGAATAATCCTGAATTAAGAAAGCGTTTCTTTTTTCTATTAGGAGCGTTACTTGTATTTAGGACTGGTGCACATATCCCTGTTCCTGGTGTTGACGCTGCCGCATTGGCTGAATTGTATAGAAGTGCTGGTGGTAATATACTTGGTATGCTGAATATGTTCTCTGGAGGTTCTCTTGAGAGATTCAGTGTTTTTGCTATCGGTATTATGCCTTACATTTCTGCTTCTATTGTGATGCAGTTGGCTTCAGAGATTGTACCTTCTCTTAAATTATTGAAAAAGGAAGGTGATGCTGGTCGTAAGGTTATTACCAAGTATACTCGATATGCCACTGTAATACTTGCATCTGCTCAAAGTTTTGGTGTGGCGGCTTTTGTTCTGGCACAAGGTATAGTTGTTATTCCTACAGTTGAGTTTTATATTTCGACCATTACGTGTTTGGTTGGTGGTACGATGTTCTTGATGTGGCTTGGCGAGCAAATTACTGAACGGGGTGTAGGTAATGGAATTTCTTTAATTATCTGTGCTGGTATTGTTTCAGGAATTCCTTCAGCTATTGTTCAATTATGGTCAATGATGCAACAAAGTCCATTATTGGCGATAGCGGTGGTGCTGGGTACTTTGGTTTTAACTTACTTCGTAGTATTTTTCGAAAGTGCCCAGAGAAAAGTACCAGTACATTATGCTAAGAGACAAGTAGGATCGTATTCAGTTCAGAATCAAGGGCAGCATATGCCGTTTAAATTGAATATGGCTGGAGTCATCCCTCCTATTTTTGCATCAAGTATCATTATGTTTCCTACCATGTTAATGGGATGGTTTGGCGGTAGTGTTGATCCTTCTGGTCTAATGGGGCGGTTGATAGGTTGGTTGCAGCATGGTCAGCCTATATATATGGCTATATTTGCAGCTGCTATCATTTTTTTCTGTTATTTCTATACTGCATTGGCATTTAGTCCTAAGGAAATGGCTGAAAATCTGAAAAAAAGTGGTGCTTTTGTTCCTGGTATTCGTCCTGGTGAGCAAACAGCAAGATATTTAGAGAAGGTGGTACTCAGATTAACTTTTTTTGGTGCGATGTACATTACCGTAATTTGTTTAATTCCTGAGTTACTGACATCTCTGGCTGGTATTCAGTTCTATCTTGGAGGAACTTCATTATTGATTTTGGTTGTGGTCATTATGGATTTTCATAATCAGGCTAATTCTTACCGGGTGAGCCAGCAGTATGCTCATTTGGTCAAGGATGAAGAAATTAAATCTTTGTCACGTAAGTAATTATGGCTAAAGAAGATATCATCCAAATGCAAGGGGAAATTCTTGAAACTCTTCCCAATGCAACTTTTAAAGTAAAGCTTGAAAATGATCATATTGTTTTAGGGCATATTTCGGGAAAAATGCGTATGCATTACATACGTATTTCACCTGGAGATAAAGTTACTGTGGAATTAACCCCATATGACCTGTCTCGTGCCAGGATTGTTTTTAGAGCTCGATAGATTTAGACTTTTATTGAAAAGGAAGTTGTCATGCGTGTACAGCCATCAGTAAAGAAAATTTGCAGAAATTGCAAAGTTATTCGTCGTAATGGCGTGGTGCGTGTAATTTGTACTGATCCGCGTCATAAGCAGCGCCAAGGCTGATAGAAACTCAATTTTGTGTTATTAATTACACACTTAATAAGGGAATATATATATGGCTCGTATAGCAGGGGTTAATATCCCTAATAATGCACATATTGTAATTGGTTTACAGGCTATTTATGGTATTGGTGCGACTCGTGCTAAGAAAATTTGTGAAGCAGCTGGTATTTTGGGTTCCACTAAAGTTAAAGATTTGGATGAAACCCAATTAGATGCCTTGCGTGAGCAGGTTGCTAAGTATGAGGTTGAAGGTGATTTACGTCGTGAAGTCACAATGAGTATTAAGCGATTGATTGATATGGGATGCTATCGCGGTTTTCGTCATCGCCGCGGCCTCCCTTGTCGAGGTCAGCGTACTCGTACTAATGCTCGCACGCGTAAAGGTCCGCGTAAAGCGATAGCGGGTAAAAAGTAATAAGTAAGGAATTGTAAAATGGCTAAAGCAAACACAGCCTCACGTGTACGTAAAAAAGTACGCAAGACCGTGAGTGAAGGTATTGTGCATGTTCATGCATCTTTTAATAATACCATCATTACTATTACCGACCGTCAGGGCAATGCGTTGTCTTGGGCTACCTCTGGTGGTGCTGGTTTTAAGGGGTCGCGTAAAAGTACACCTTTTGCTGCACAGGTTGCAGCGGAAGCTGCTGGTAAAGTTGCCCAAGAGTATGGTGTAAAGAATTTGGAAGCGCGAATTAAAGGTCCTGGTCCTGGTCGTGAATCTTCTATTCGTGCACTTAACGCATTGGGGTTTAAAATTACCAGTATTACTGATGTTACACCATTGCCTCATAATGGTTGTCGTCCGTCTAAAAAACGCCGTGTATAGGGAGTGATTGAACATGGCACGATATATTGGTCCTAAATGTAAGTTGGCTCGCCGAGAAGGCACTGATTTATTCTTGAAAAGCGCAAGACGCTCTTTAGATTCTAAATGTAAACTCGAATCAGCTCCGGGTCAGCATGGTGCGAAAAAGCCCAGATTGTCAGACTATGGTTTGCAATTAAGAGAGAAGCAAAAAATACGTCGAATTTACGGGGTATTGGAGCGTCAGTTCCGCCGATACTTTGCAGAGGCTGAGAGACGTAGAGGTTCGACTGGTGAGTTATTGCTTCAGCTGTTGGAATCCAGACTTGATAACGTGGTATATCGTATGGGTTTTGGTTCTACACGTGCAGAATCTCGACAGCTAGTATCACATAAGGCTATTACAGTTAATGGTCAGATTGTGAACATTCCTTCTTATCAAGTGAAGGCTGGTGATGTTGTTTCCATTCATGACAAGGCTAAGAAACAGGTTCGTATTCAAGAAGCGTTGAATCTTGCTACTCAGATTGGCTTGCCTTCTTGGGTCTCTGTTGATGCGGCTAAGTTGGAAGGTGTTTTTAAGACTGTGCCTGATCGTTCAGAGCTATATGGCGATATCAATGAGCAATTGGTAGTAGAGTTCTATTCCAAATAATATTGGTTAAAGTGAAGGGCAGTTAAATGCAAAACATCACTGCAGAATTTTTAAGACCGCGCCAGATTGATGTGGATATTTTATCTACAACACGTGCTAAGGTATCTATGCAGCCGTTTGAGCGCGGTTTTGCTCATACGTTGGGTAATGCTTTGCGTCGTATCTTACTGTCATCTATGAACGGCTTTGCTCCTACGGAAGTGAGTATTTCAGGTGTACTGCACGAGTATTCTACTTTAGACGGCGTTCGAGAGGATGTTGTAGATATTCTTTTGAACTTAAAAGGAGTCGTATTCAAGTTGCAAGGTGGTCGTACGGATGCATTGGTAACTTTAAAAAAATCAGGTTCCGGTGTAGTGACTGCTGCTGATTTCGATTTGCCCCATGATGTTGAAATTATCAATCCTGAGCATATTGTTTGCCATCTGGCTGAAAATGGCTCAATTGAAATGGAAGTCAAAGTCGAGCAGGGGCGCGGTTACCAGCCTGTTTCTGGACGCCGCCAAGCTAAAGAGCATAATCGGATTGGCTCTATACAACTGGATGCGAGTTTTTCTCCTATTAGCCGCGTGAGTTTTGATGTTGAAGCTGCACGCGTGGAGCAGCGTACAGACTTAGATAGTTTGATTCTTGATATTGAAACCAATGGTTCAATTGATCCGGAGGAAGCGGTTCGTTCTGCTGCACGGATATTGATAGATCAAATGTTTGTATTTGCCAATTTGGAAGGAACACCAGCTGAGGTTGAGGAGGAAAAAGCACCTCCGATTGATCCGGTATTGTTAAGGCCGGTAGATGATTTGGAGTTGACAGTTCGTTCGGCAAACTGCCTTAAAGCTGAAGATATCTACTATATTGGTGATTTAATTCAACGTACGGAAACAGAACTTCTGAAAACACCTAATTTGGGCCGTAAGTCCTTAAATGAGATTAAAGAAGTTTTGGCATCTAAAGGCTTGACCTTGGGATCCAAATTGGAAGCTTGGCCTCCAGTAGGTTTGGAAAAGCCTTAAGTTTAGATATTAAAGGATAAAAATTATGCGTCATCGCAATGGTAACCGCAAATTGAACCGCACCAGCAGCCATCGTGCCGCTATGCTGCGCAATATGGCGAATTCTCTTTTGACTCATGAAAGTATTGTTACTACTGTACCGAAGGCAAAAGAATTACGTCGTGTTGTGGAACCTTTGATTACTTTAGGTAAGAAGCCTTCTTTGGCTAGTCGCCGTTTGGCGTTCAACCGCACTCGTGATCGTGATGTAGTGGTTAAACTGTTTAACGATTTGGGTAACCGTTTTGCTAATCGAAATGGTGGTTATGTCCGTATCTTGAAATGTGGTTTTCGTAAAGGGGACAATGCACCTTTAGCTTTGGTGGAATTGGTAGAAAAAGCTTCTGCTGAATAAATATCATGTAACTTAGTATAACAACTAAGTCTATGGGTATGAAACACTCAGGTATTTTTGATACCTGGGTGTTTTGTTATTTATGCAATTCATTATTATCTTTGACTGGTTTTAATTGATTGTATTTTGATGTGGTTAAATCTATCAGAGGATATGTTTGAATAGTTATTTGCAATATGATATGCGATATTACTCTTAAATTATCAAATATTTAATTGTATGTTTACACTTTCAGGCTGCCTGAAAGTATAATTCAGACACTTTCCATTTTTTTTATTGATACCAATGATCCGTTTTGAATCTGTATCCAAAAGTTATCCTGGTGGATTTCAGGCTTTGAATAATGTTAGTTTCGCCATAGGACGTGGAGAAATGATTTTTGTTGCCGGCCATTCAGGAGCCGGTAAATCAACTATCTTAAAACTGATTGCCGGCATTGCCCGTCCTACTTCAGGTAAAGTGCTAATTAACGGCCATGATTTGGGCAGGTTGAGCGATAACCAGTTGTGCTATTTGCGCCAGCATATCGGCATTGTATTTCAAGACCATAAAATTCTGTTTGACCGTAATGTGCTGCAAAACGTTTTGTTGCCATTGAGAATTATCGGCTATGATGGGAAAGAAGCAGAGAAGCGCGCACGGATGGCAATCGAGAAAGTCGGTTTGGCCGGTAGGGAAAAATCGGATCCTCGCGGTTTGTCTGGAGGGGAGCAGCAGCGTTTGTGCATTGCGCGTGCGGTTGTCCACCAACCGAGTTTGTTAATTGCAGACGAGCCTTCTGCGAATTTAGACCGTGCTTATGCTTTGGACATTATGGAATTATTTAAAACATTCCATAATGCAGGGACAACTGTTGTAGTGGCTGCACATGATGAGACCCTAATGGCTGACTATGGGCACCGTATCATCCGTTTGCAAAAAGGGAGATTTGCCGCATGAATCATTATCTTTCTTTGCATTTAGACAGTTTGCGACGTGCCGTTTCTGATTTCTTCAGGCAGCCTTTGGGTAATCTGTTGATATTATTAATGCTGGCAGTTTCTATGACATTGCCTTTGGCGCTGTATTTGGGGCTTCAGAGCAGCAAAACAGTTTTGGACAAACTGAGCGAAGTGCCGCAGATTACCCTATATATGGAAACCGTAGCGACTGAGTCCGATTATGAGAGGGTGCGTCAATTGCTCAAAGCAGACCCGCGTGTCGAAAGCATCCGTTTTATTGGAAAGGACGAGGGTTTAAGCGAAATGCAGCAAGCCATGGGGGAGCAAAACATTATCCATATGCTGGATGAAAATCCCCTGCCCGATTCTTTTGTGGTCACGCCCAAAGAAAATAATCCCGATGTAATCGGTAACTTGCAACGGGAATTGGCTGCCTATCCCATGGTCGAGAGCAGTGCGCTGGATAAAGAATGGATGCAAACGCTTTATCAATTCAATAAATTGCTTGGCAATGTGTTTTGGTTTTTGGCCATTACTTTTGCTTTAACCTTTCTTCTGGTCGTGCATAACACCGTTCGTCTTCAGATTCTCAGCCATAAGGCAGAAATTGAAATTACCCGCTTATTGGGCGCTCCTTCATCGTTTGTACGCCGTCCTTTCTTGTACCAGGCAACCTTGCAAAGCTTAGTGGCGGGATTGGTGAGTATGATTTTGTGCCACCAGTTGATGTTGCGTGTCCAGCAGCAGGTCGGTGATGTATTTAAGCCTTACGGATTGTATTTGCAATGGCGCGGTTTCCATTCATGGGAGATGATCGCGGTTATCGCCATAGTTGTATCATTGGGTGCCGTTGGTGCGTGGTTTGCGGTAGGGCGTTACTTGAAGGGATTTGCAGGTAACCACCGCTAAATGTGCGTTATACAAGGCTGTCTGAAATATGCGTCAAGATTTTCAGGCAGCCTTTGTCAAACCGCTTTTGGCATGGATGAAACCATTCATGAGTGTAGTGTAGATGTGTTATGAAGTCGTGTTGAGATTGTTTTGACAAAACAAACCAATACTGCCATAATTACACGTTTCACGCATGGGGCGTGAGATTTTTTGAATCCAATCCTTTATGGAGTTGAGTATGTACGCGGTCGTAAAAACCGGCGGTAAACAATACAAAGTTTCCGTTGGCGAAAAATTGAAAGTAGAACAGATACCTGCCGAACTCGACAGCCAAATCGAACTGACTGAAGTTTTGATGATTGCTGATGGAGATAAAGTTCAAGTGGGCAATCCCACTGTAGCAGGTGCAAAAGTTGTAGCAAAAGTAGTGGCTCACGGGCGTGGCGAAAAAATCCGCATTTTTAAAATGCGCCGCCGCAAACACTACCAAAAACGACAAGGCCACCGTCAAAATTTCACCCAAATTGAAATCGTGGCAATCGCTTAATTTTTAGGAGTATTGAAAAATGGCAAGTAAAAAAGCAGGCGGCAGTACCCGCAACGGTCGCGATTCGGAAGCCAAACGTTTGGGCGTGAAAGCTTATGGTAACGAGTTGATTCCCGCAGGTTCCATTATCGTTCGCCAACGCGGTACCAAATTCCATGCAGGCGACAATGTGGGTATGGGTAAAGACCACACTTTGTTTGCTAAAGTGGACGGCTATGTCGAATTCGCCGTTAAAGGCCGCTTGAACCGTAAAACAGTTAGTGTTCGTCCTTATACAGGTGAAAACTAAATCTGTTACCATCTAAAAGATTATCCGAAAAGTTTTTGGATAATATAATCGATAATTAACATACGGATACAAAATATATTTTGTATCCGTATATTTTTTTATAAGACGAAATAAAAATAGCGTAATTTTTTCATTATGTGAGTTTTGCAGTTTTCATAATCATTTTTTAAATCATAATGCAGAAATTTTCAGTTGGGTTCTTAAAAGTGAAGGTATTGATTTTCTTATAACGCTTTTCCAATCGGCTTTGTTGAATACAAGTATTAAAAAGGCCATGGATTGATTCGCAATTTTAAGTGTCGGTGTATTGTTCGCAGTGTGAATAGTGTAGATAAAACACAGACACTATATTCCCGGCAAATTAGTTGTTGAGCCAATCTTGGTAGGGATTTGCCAGATTAGTAATGATTGGCAGGTTGGTAAATGACGTTATCAAGGCATTTCGGGAGCAGGTATGCGTTGTAATGTCGTGCCCGACAAATCGATTTTACCAAAGCGGGGATGCCCGCTGTTCCAATCGGCAACGGCACGGCGCAAAGTGTCGCGGCTGTCGCCAATAAAGTTCCACCACATGAATACAGGCTGTTGCAAGGGTTCTCCGCCTAACAGCATTAAATGTGTCCCTGCTTCGGCGTGGATACGGACTGGTTGTTCATTACTGGTGCAGTCGGTCAATACTGCCAGTTCGTCTGTTCCGTAGCGGATACCGTCTTCGGTTTTCAGGCTGCCTGAAATTACCAATAACCCATACTCCCAATTAGGGAGAACGGGAATGTTGAAGGTTTGTGTGTTCCGGATACGGATGTCGACGCCTACCAACGGGCTGTATTGCAAGGTAGGAGCGGTGTATCCGCCATAGCTGCCTGTCGTCAGAATATAATCGATACCATTTTCCGACCATTCGGGCAGCTTTGGGTAATGGTGGAATGATGGCGGGATATTTTGTGAAGCGGGTAAGGCAATCCACAATTGCACGGCGTGTAATCGTTGCACGCCTTCGGGAGTGTGTTCGGTGTGGCTGATACCGTGTGTGTCCCCCGTGCCCGCTGTCATCAAATTGACTTGCCCGGGGCGAATCAGTTGGTGATGGCCAAGGCTGTCTTGATGTCGGATTTCGCCTGCGAGCATCCATGTGAATGTTTGCAGATTGGTATGGGGATGCGCCCCGACTTGCATACTTGCATCATTATCGTCAAAACGGACGTGATCGAGAAAGCACCATGCACCGATGGTGCGCCGTTTTGCCTGCGGCAGTAGGCGGGCAACAGTAACTCCGCCTACATTTTTGTTTTTAGACGTGAATTTATCGATACTCATCGGGATTCCTTAAGAAAAGTTTGTTTGGGCTGCCTGAAAGATTGAGTCAGGATAATGAGGCAAGAGAAGCCATATTGTATGCTAATGAGACATATGTTTCCGATAAGAATAATGGCGATAAGATGTGGATAAGCAGTCAAATCTTGTCGCGCGGCGCAAGTCCAACAGTTTAAAATCATCAATATCATTATGATTCTACGGATACTTTGGCACTATTTTCCTTGAAAACGGAAAGAGAATATTGTGCAGCGGCCATGTTATTTCGGTTATTCAGGTTAAAGAAGACACTTTGTATGTTTCAGGCCGTGTCGCAAGATTTGGTTGATATGACTATAAACGGATTGTTTAAAAACGTTTTATTTTAATGGAAATTTTCAATAAACTTTTGAAAAATATGTATTTTATTAAATCATATTGTGGCATCAATCTTATTTGAAAACAGTGTCTTGTTTTATCGTAGTCTGTGCGCTTCGCGTAATGGTTTTAATATTTTTATTTAAAAAATAAACTGTAAAATTAACATAGTAGTGCGAAGTGTTTTGTATGGGCATATGGTTTCAAAAGGCTGCCTGAAGATTTTCAGGCAGCCTTGTGTTATTTCTCTTTCGGTGCGGGCGGTTCGATTTGTTCTTTCCAACCGCATTCTTTTTGGGGGCAGACTTTTTCTACGCCCCAGCGTTTGGTGGTTTTAATGGTGAGTACCGGCCATCGGCAGCTGGGGCAGCTTTCGGCTGTGGGCGGGTTCCATGTGGCGTAATTGCAGTCGGGGTAGGTGCTGCAGCTGTAAAATACTTTGCCGTAGCGTGATTTGCGTTCTATCAGCTCGCCTTTTTTACATTGGGGGCAGGATACGCCGCTGCTGACTATGGGTTCCAGCGATTCAACGTGTTTGCATTTGGGATAGTTGGCGCAACCGATAAACTTGCGCCCGCCGCTGCGTGCCTGTTTATAGAGCAGACGCCCGCCGCATTTGGGACAAGCGCGTCCGTCCAATTCGGCTTGTTCGGCTTCGGCTTGGGAAATACGTTCGGCGGCTTGTTCGGCGGTTTCGTTGATGTTGCGGGTGTAGTTGCATTCGGGATAGCCTGCGCATGCGATGAAGCGGCCCATTTTGCCGAACTTGGTTTGCAGTTGGTGCTGTCCGCATTTCGGACAGGTTTCGTCCAATTGTTCGGTGGTAAATTTGGCGCGTTCGATTCCTTCTTTTTCTTGCACTTGTTTGGAGAAACCTTCCCAGAATTTGCCCATTACGGGTATCCATTGCCGTTTGCCGTTGGCTATGTCGTCAAGTTGGTCTTCAAGTTTGGCGGTGAAGTCGTAATCAACGTATTGGGTAAAATGTTCGGTGAGGAATTTGTTGACGATTTCGCCCGTGTCGGTGGGCTGGAAACGGCGTTGTTCAACGGTAACGTATTCGCGGTCTTTCAGTGTTTTGATGATGCTGGCATAAGTGGACGGCCGGCCGATGCCGAATTCTTCCAATGCTTTCACCAAAGTAGCTTCGTTAAATCGCGGAGGTGCTTGGGTGAAGTGTTGTTCGCCGTAAAGCCGGTCTACCGGCAGCGTATCGCCTACGGACATTTCAGGCAGCTTTTTGTTGTCTTCGTCTTCGCTGTGTCCGTCTTCGTCCGAGCCTTCTTGATAGACATTCAGAAAGCCTGCGAAAGTCAGCACTTGGCCTGTGGCACGGAAAATACCTTCGCCTACCGCAATGTCCACAGTGGTGGCATCGAATCTGGCTTCTGCCATCTGACAGGCAACGCTGCGCTGCCAAATCATTTGGTAGAGTTTGAATTGGTCGGGAGAGAGAAAGGGTTTGACCTGCTCGGGTGTGCGGTAAACGGAAGTGGGGCGCACGGCTTCGTGGGCTTCTTGGGCGTTTTTGGATTTGGTTTTGTAGATACGCGGGGATTTGGGCAGAAAGTCGGTGCCGATTTTGTTTTCAATGTAATGGCGGATTTCGGTGAGCGCATCTTGCGACAAGGTAACGCTGTCGGTACGCATATAGGTAATCAGGCCCACTGCGCCTTGTCCGACATCAATGCCTTCAAAAAGCTGTTGCGCCGTACGCATGGTGCGGTCGGTGGTGAAGCCGAGTTTGCGCACGGCATCTTGTTGCATGGTGGACGTGGTATAAGGTGCGGCGGGCTTGCGGGTGGCTTTTTTCTTATTGACTTCGGCCACTTGTGCGGTTTTGCCTTGCAATGCCGACAAAACGGCTGCCTGAACGGCTTCGTTGGGCAGTGAGAACTGTTCCAGTTTGTTGCCCTGCCATTGGTGCAACTTGGCGGAAAAGTGGGTGCGCCCTTTGTGGCTGTCTAAATGGATACTCCAATATTCCTGTGTTTCAAACGCACGGATTTCGTTCTCCCGTTCGCAAATCAGACGCAATGCGGGGCTTTGCACGCGTCCGGCACTCAAGCCGCGGCGGATTTTTTTCCACAATAACGGCGAAAGATTGAAACCCACCAAATAATCCAAGGCGCGGCGCGTTTGTTGCGCATCCACCAGATTCATGTCCAAGCCGCGCGGGTGGTTGATGGCTTCGGTAACGCCTTTGGGGGTCACTTCGTGAAATACGACGCGGCGGATTTTGCTGTCGATGTCTTTCAAGCCGCGTTTGGATTTGAGAATTTCGTAAATGTGCCACGAAATCGCTTCGCCTTCCCTATCCGGGTCGGTGGCAAGGTAAACGGTTTGCGCTTCTTTGGCGGCCGACACGATAGCATCAACGTGTTTGCTGCTTTTGCTGTCCACCTGATATTTCATGGCGAAATTGTTGTCGGGGTCTACTGCGCCGTTTTTGGGAATCAGGTCGCGCACATGACCGAACGAGGCAAGCACTTCAAAATCGCTACCCAGATATTTTTTGATGGACTTGATTTTGTTGGGGGATTCTACAATAAGCAGATTTTTCGACATTTTTTGTTTCTCACAAAGCGGGTTTGCAGTGTAGGCCTGTTTCAGGCTGCCTGAACGCTCGGTCTGCGGCAGCCCGATATGTATGTTTTAATTTTAATAAATGGGTTCGGGTGTTGCGCTGTTTATTTGGTATTGCCTTAAATACACTTGATAATCAGCAAGCTGGCCCTTATTGTTGCGTATTTGCATCTAAGGCTGCCTGAAAACATTCAGGCAGCCTCAAACTGCTCTTTTTTATATTGTTAAAGTAAAGTATCGGTTTTGGCAAGTGCCGCCGGAAAGATTTATTGCATAATCCCTTTGCCGTGTACTGCCGCCATCAATTCATCGCCGATTAAAACGGGTAATTCGCAGCGGTGCGCCCATAATACCAGCAGGGTCAGCACTTTGGCGTTATCCAAAGTGATTTCGTCGTAAGGCAGGTGCATTAAAGCGTGAATGACGAATTCACGTTGTTGCGCGTTGATGGAGCCGCTTTCATTGAGAAAATGCAGCAATGCGCGGATATCGGTCGACAGCGCTTCGGTTTCTTCGGCATGGTAAATACGCATGGCACTGCTGTCTTCCAAGCCGTTTTCAAACGACAAGGGAAGCTCGTTCAGCAGATGGACGCACATTAAAGCACCGCTGATGGCTTCATTGTCAAAGCCCTCCTGTTCCAAAATCGCCCCCAAATCTTCTATGGGCGGGCAGGAATGGATATCGCTGAAATGTTCTATCAAAAAGGCAACTACATCAATCATAAGGGTTTACACAATCAATCGGAAATAATGCGCCGCTGCGGCCGATGGCTGCAGGCGACGGTATAAGCCGCAACATTTTAACAGAATTTTGCTTTTTTGCCCCTGTCGCGCTTTCAGGCTGCCTGAAAGCGCTTGCTTTGCTCTATAATGCGAATTTTTCCGCCGGTTTAACCGTTAATCAAGGATATTCTGATGAGCCATACTATTTTGCAAAGCCTGCCTGTCGGACAAAAAGTCGGCATTGCTTTTTCGGGCGGTTTGGACACTTCCGCCGCATTGTTGTGGATGAAACTCAAAGGCGCGGACCCTTATGCCTATACCGCCAATCTCGGGCAGCCCGATGAGAGCGACTACAACGCCATCCCCGCAAAAGCCAAACAGTATGGCGCGACCGAAGCGCGTTTGATTGACTGCCGCAGCCAATTGGCGCATGAAGGTATTGCCGCCATTCAATGCGGCGCGTTTCATATTTCCACCGGCGGTATGCCTTATTTCAATACCACGCCTTTGGGTCGCGCGGTAACCGGCACCATGCTGGTGGCGGCGATGAAGCAGGACGATGTCAATATTTGGGGCGACGGTTCCACTTACAAAGGCAACGATATCGAACGTTTCTACCGCTACGGCCTGCTTACCAATCCGAATCTGAAAATCTACAAACCTTGGCTGGACCAGCAGTTTATCGATGAACTCGGCGGACGGCAGGAAATGAGCGAATTTCTGATTGCCAACGGTTTCGACTACAAAATGTCGGTGGAAAAAGCCTACTCCACCGATTCCAATATGTTGGGCGCGACCCACGAAGCCAAAGATTTGGAATTCCTGTACACCGGTATCAAAATCGTCAAACCGATTATGGGCGTGGCATTTTGGGATGAGAGCATTGAAATCCAACCCGAAACCGTGAGCGTGCGTTTTGAAGAAGGCGTACCTGTGGCATTGAACGGCAAAGAGTTCGCCAACCCTGTAGATTTGTTCCTTGAGGCGAACCGAATCGGCGGCCGCCACGGTTTGGGCATGAGCGACCAAATCGAAAACCGCATTATCGAAGCCAAATCCCGCGGCATCTACGAAGCTCCCGCGATGGCATTATTCCACATCGCTTACGAACGCCTGCTGACCGGCATTCACAACGAAGACACCATCGAACAATACCGTATCAACGGTTTGCGTCTCGGCCGGTTGCTGTATCAAGGCCGCTGGTTCGACAGCCAGGCACTGATGCTGCGCGAAACCGCCCAACGCTGGGTGGCCAACGCCGTTACCGGCGAAGTAACCTTGGAATTAAGACGCGGTAACGACTATTCCATACTCAACACCGAATCGCCCAACTTAACCTATGCACCCGAACGCCTGAGCATGGAAAAAGTCGAAAACGCCGCTTTCACGCCTTTAGACCGTATCGGACAGCTCACCATGCGCAATCTGGATATTTCCGACACCCGCGCCAAATTGGGCATTTACTCACAAAGCGGATTGTTGCAATTGGGAGAAGGTTCGGTATTGCCGAAACTGGAAAACCGCTAAATACGGCCATGCAGCCGCATACACGGCAGATGCACGCAATTTAAAGGCTGCCTGAACCGTTTTCAGGCAGCCTTAAATATACGGAATTCATTTGCACACCGTCAGATTGGAGCCGACTCCGCATCGGCTGTTATACATTATCATCCAAGCAATAAGCGGCAACCGCTTGATATCAATCATAAGGAAGCACCTATGAATCTACCCCCTTGTCCGCAATGTCAATCCGAATACGTTTACGAAGACGGAGCGCAATTGGTTTGTCCGGAATGCGCCCACGAGTGGCAACCCGGTGCGGAACCTGCCGAAACAGACGGCCTGTCCGTTCAAGATGCCAACGGCGCCGCTTTGGCTAACGGCGATACGGTTGTTCTGATTAAAGATTTAAAAGTCAAAGGCAGCAGCATGGTGATTAAACAAGGCACAAAAGTGAAAAATATCCGTCTGCAAGAAGGCGACCACAATATCGCCTGCAAAATAGACGGCTCCGCCATGAATTTAAAATCAGAGTTTGTGAAAAAAGCCTGAAATAGATTTGAAGCCGCTTGACGGGTCTGATGTCCCGCTGCCTGAACAGGCAACAACATCAACCCTTACGAAACACGGTACGCTTCTGCGGAGACGATGACGCAGGCAGCCATATCATTTGCGGTACTATCCCGTTTCAAGCGGATATCGGGCTGCCTGAAGCCTTTCAGGCAGCCTGCCGATGCTTTGTTTGGCAAATACAATATTTATATGCATGGCAACCGTTTGTTTCCATTGTTTAAAACCGCCATCTGCCTGATGCGCCAACCCACGCCTATACGCTTTTCATAGTTTATGATGTCCCGCCCTGATGCCGTACGCCTTTCCGTTTCTCCGCACCGCCTGCGCGCACATCTGCGCCGCGGCGGTGTAATTGCCTATCCCACCGAGTTTTGTTACGGCATCGGTGCCGACCCCCAATCGCATTCGGGCTTGGAAGCCGTATTGCGTCTGAAAAAACGGCCGCAACACAAGGGTATGATTGTTATCGGACACGGCCTGTCGCAACTTCGGCCTCTGTTGCAAAGGCTGCCTGAAAACGTTTCCCAAGCCCTCTGCGAGCAATGGCCTGCTGCCAAAACCTTTCTTTTGCCTGCGGCAAACGTTTTGCTGCCGCAGTTGCGCGGAAAAGGCCGGACGAAATTAGCCGTGCGCGTTCCCGATTCCGCATCGGCGCGCACATTGTGCCGTTTGGCAGCCATGCCGTTGGTATCTACATCCTGCAACCGCTCGGGCGGCAGGCCGTGCCGTACCGAAAGGGAGGTAAGACGGCAGTTCGGTAGGAAACTGTTGCTGATTGGCGGGCGTACGGGCGGTTATCGCCGCCCAAGTGCCATCGTAGATTGGGAAAGCGGCAATGTATTGCGTTAGTCCGACATAAACAAGGCGGTTAGTTTATAAGGCAATGTAGTTTGATTTGATTTCATTTCAAGCAAGCATAAATGAAGTGTAAAAATGCGCCAAAATTAAAAAATATTTATTTTTTTATTATGTTAAATAGTTTGTGTTGCTTGAGGCACGTAAATTTGAATCAGATATTAAGTAATTTAACTACAAAATTACTTAATCTTAAATTTAATTGGGGATTTTCTTGATTAAAATGACGGGTCTTATTCAAAAGAATAATTTTTGACTTTGAATCATTTTGACAAGGAATTTACATGACGAAAAAGAATATGAAGAACGCATTGGCTTGCGCCGTATTATTGGGTTTAACTGCATGCGGCGGCAGTGGCGGCGGCAGCCCGTCTGTTACATCTCCTTCTAAACCTCAGGCGCCGAAAACGGAAAATACCAAAGGTGAAACACCTAAGGCCGAGTCATCTCAAACACCCAACGAAGCCATTACAGATAAAAAAACCGATATTTCTCAATCGGATACTGTTAAGAAGCCCGAAGCCTCTAAGGTTGGTACCACAAAAAAACCTGAAATATCCCCAACCGATACTGCTAAAAAACCCGAAACCCCTAAAATGCAGGCCGTACAGAAACCCGAAACACCGGCGGCCAAAACCATTGAAGCAAGTGTTTTAATGGCTAAAGGAATGCCATCGGACGATTTGACATTCAAATTGGAAACTGCCGCCGTAAAAGGAGACAGGCATTCCGAAATCTCCGTGAACGGGCACAAAATCAATATCGCCACCCCCAGTCGCATCGATGCCGACGGCGTCATGCGGCCGCTCAATCAGAGAGAACTTACTTTTGTCAGCGGCAACCAATTAAGCCATATGCGTTTTGTGTGGCAATATGTGCTGCCTGAAAAAACGCATGATGATGTGCATTATGTCGTGGCTATCGGCGATGTTACGCCTACTGTCGGCGCGGATGCGGTACCGACTACAGGCAAAGCGACTTATGTCGGCTCTTCGGTTTTCAATGCCTTTGGCGGCACATCGGCGTTTGATGTCAACTTTGGCAATAAAACCATTAAAGGCCAAGCAGTTGCTAACGGTTATACTGTTCCTTTATCGGGAAAAATCAATGGCGCATCATTCGGAGGCACACAAAACAACGTAACCATGCAAGGACATTTCTTCGGCCCGAAAGCAGCTGAATTGGGCGGTACATTCCACGGCAAAATTCCGCATGATAACGACAAGGATCTGTCTCTCCCTGTTATCGGTGTATTTGGCGCAACCAAACAAAAATAGTCATTTCATTTAAAATAAAACCCGTTCGACTGCTCTCGGACGGGTTTTCTGTTTGAATTTTCAGGCAGCCTGAAAAGGTTGTTTGACGGCCTTGAACAGATACATTTAAAAATATTTGACTTTTATTGGAAAAAACTTTACCTTTTCGATTGGTTGCAAGACTTATGTTTTGCGATTTCTGCCGAAGCAGTCGGTTGGCAAATCGATATTATCTCTTTGTTTGGGAGTTTCATATTATGAAAAGAAGCATGAAAAGTTTATTGGCGTGTGCCGTATTGTTTGGTTTGAGCGCTTGTGGCAGCGGTAGTGCCAACCAGCCGTCTGTTAGTACGCCTGCTCAGCCGGGAGTCTCTCAGCCGGGTGCTAACAATTCCGGAGCCGGTCAATCCGGTACTTCCCAGTCCGGCAATCAAGGTGAAAATTCGGAAAATGCAATGGCGTTGATGGCGACCGGAGCGGAGAATAGCGTCAAAAATCCGGAAGCAACAGTTATTAAAAGATTGGGTAAAGACTCGGTTATGGTAAACGGCCATGTCATTGCCTTAGTCAATCCTTCGATTCAGTCATCTGAATTGACCAGCCTAGATACTAAGGGCGATAAGCATACTATTACCAGCGGCGATAAATTCAGCCATACACACTTTGGTTATCTGTATGTATACAAAGAATCCGGCCATTATGTATTTGCCGTTGGTGATGTTACGCCTACCAGTGGTACGGGTGCCGTGCCTTCTACCGGGAAAGCCGTTTATGAAGGCAATGCGACATTCAATGGATTCTTTAGGGACAATTCTTCGTCATTCGACGTCGATTTCGGCGCAAAAACCATTACCGGCAAAGCCCAAGCAGAAGACCTTACCGTTCCCTTGTCAGGCAAAATCAATGGCAATTCATTTATGGGAGCAAAAGACAATGTAACCATGCAGGGGCAGTTCTTCGGCCCGAACGCAGCTGAATTGGGCGGCACCTTCAAGGGCAAAATCCCCAATCATAAGGGTGAGTCTATTTCGGTTATCGGCTCATTTGGTGCAATCAAGCAGAAATAATGCTTTAAACTGAAAAACCCGTTCGGCAGTTTGTCGGACGGGTTTTCTGTTGGATTTTCAGGCAGCCTGAAAAAACTAATTGGCAGCTTTAAATGAAAATCATTTAAAAATATTTGACTTTTATTAGAAAAAACTTTACCTTTTACACTGGTTGACTGGTTGACTGGTTGACTGGTTGACTGGTTGACTGGTTGACTGGTTGACTGGTTGCGGATAATTCATATCTGAATAATGTGCATTGCCAAATCGTTCGGTAACCGGTTTAACCAAAGTGCTTGCAAAACTATGTGTTTTGCTATTTTTGTAGAAATCGGTTGGCAAATCGATATTCTCTTTAATTTGGGAGTTTCGTATCATGAAAAAAGCAAAAAGTTTATTGGCTTGTGCCGTATTGTTGGCTTTGAGTGCATGTGGCGGCGGAGGTAGTGGCGGCGGCAATGGCCCGTCCGTCAGCACGCCACCCAAACCGGGCGTTACCAAGCCGGATGTGAGCAAACCCGGAGCCACTAAGCCGGGGACTGCCAAACCTGATGCCACTAAACCGGGAACTACCAAACCCGGCAATCAAGGTCAATCTGCAGGCGGTTCCGGTCAGGGCGGTGCTTTGATGGCTACAGGGAAATTGGATGATGTTGCAAATGCAAAAGCAGCCGCTTTATCGGGAGATAAAGATTCCAAGATTTCTGTAAACGGTCATGAAATCCAGGTGGCGTATCCGTATATCCAGTCAAAAGGATTCTCCGTGTTCAGGCAGGGAAAAAACGGCAATACTGTCCATACTATCACCAGCGGCCATAAATTCAGCCATATGCGTTTTGGGTACCAATACTTGGAGCAAGAATCGAAATATTATGTATTTGCCGTCGGTAATGTAACACCTGCTGATGCAGTTCCCGCCAAAGGTAAAGCCGTTTATGCGGGTGACGCTACTTTCAACGGGTTCACTGAAGGTAACAGTTCATCATTTGAGGTGGACTTCGGCGGTAAAACCATTAAAGGTAAAGCAGTTGCCAACCAGCTTACCGTACCTTTGGAAGGTACTATCAAAGGTTCGTCATTCAGCGGTACGAAAAACAACGTTACCATGCAGGGCAACTTCTTTGGCCCGAAGGCAGAAGAGCTGAGCGGTGTGTTTAAGGGTAAGATTTCCGGCAATAACGGCAATCCTACCTCGGTTATCGGTTCATTTGGTGCCGTCAAGCAGCAATAATGCTTTGAACTGAAAAACCCGTTCGGCGATTGTGTCGGACGGGTTTGCTGTTTTAGTTTTCAGGCTGCCTGAAATCGGTAGGGGACTTGATGTTGTGTGTAACAGAATGGAAACTGATATCAATGTTGCGGATATGCAAAGTTGTTGTATGAACGGTGTAGTAAGATGAAGGCTGTGTTGTAAGATTTGATTGATATGACTACAAACAGATTGTGTAAAAATATTTCTTTTAATAGGAATTCCGACAAGATATTGAAGAATATGTATTTTTTATTAAATTGCATTGTGGCATCAAACTTATTTGAAAACAGAGCCAAGATAAAATGATGCGGTGCGGCATAAAGCAGAATAGCGGCGACTCGATGGATATGGTATCGGTCGGTTTGTGTCCGATATTGGGCGGCTATACAGTTTGGGCGTATGATATTGCTTAAGCAAAACGGTGCATACGGCTTGTGGCCGTACGTATAAAATCAATATGAACAATTAAACGGATAATGAAATATGCGATATGGGGTTTTGATATTGGGCGCGGCGGCGTGTTGTGCGGCTGCCGCGCCTTCTCTCGTGCCTTCGGACGGTGCGCCTGAGGTGAACGATTGGCAAATCCGCGAAATGGGGCGTTATCAAGACAGCCGGCCTGAAAACGGCTATGCCGAAAGTGTCAACGCGACGTTCGGCGATGCTATCGGGCGGAGGCTGCTGCCTGAAAACAGTGGCGGCAGTGCGGAAAATGAAACAACCGTCCAAGCAGGCGGACAGGCTGCGGCAGAAGGCGGGGATGCTTTGCCTGCTTCGATGACGGAAGAGGAGTTGATGCAGCGTCCTGCTTTGTTGGAGCGGGCTTTGGATATTGCATTGGAACAGCAGAATCTGGATAACATCCGTTTTCTGCTGCCGCTTTACCGCCGATTGCCCGAATATGACGCGACATTTGCAGATTACGCACAAGCGGTGTTGCACCGCGCAGACGGGCAATATGCCCAAGCGGAACGTTTGTTGCGCGGCGTGTTGGCAACGCATCCCGATTATGCGCCCGTGCGTTTGCAGCTGGCTTTGGTGTTGTCGCAAAGCGGCCAAACGGGCGATGCGGTGAGTGAGTTGGCAACTGTTCGCGCCACGCCCGATTTGCCGCCGCATATGCATGATTATTTGGCGCAGTTTGACCGATATTTGCGCCGCGAACGGGAATGGAAGATAGATGCCAATGTGTATTACACGGAGGAGCGCAATATCAACCGCGTGCCCGAGCAACGCCGCTACGGCAATTGGTATTTTTCCGAGCCGCGCCGTTCGGCCCACGGTATCGGCTATGAAGCATCAGTGCAGAAAACGCAGCCGCTGAAAGGGCATTGGGCCTTGCGTTTTCGCGCTTCGGCGTCCGGCAAGCTGTATTGGGACGCACACGATTATGATGATGTAACGGTGCGTGCGGAAACGGGCGCGGTGTGGCGCGATGAAAAGCAGGAAGTGTCGCTGATGCCGTTTTACGAACGGCGTTGGTTCGGCACCGAGCCTTATTCGCGGCAGTCGGGCGGCGTGTTGCGCTATTCGCGGATTATATCGCCGCAATGGCAGCTGTTCGGTGCATGGCAGTCAGGCTACCGGCGTTATGACGAACGGGATTTTTTGGAAGGAGCGAGCCATTCGGGTACGTTGTCGCTGGCATACCGCAGCTCGCCGCAGCAGTTTTTTGTGTTGGGCATCGGTGCGGGCTATGACGGTGCGCAGGACGATTCGGAAGCCTACCGCCACCGTCATGCACGGTTTAGCTGGTCGCGAGAATGGGGCAGCCTGAAAGGTTTGAATACGGCCGCAAGTGCTACCGTGTTGCAACGCCGTTACCGCGCCCCCGATGTTTTCAACATCCAACGGCAAGACACGGAATACGCCACCCGTTTGACATTGAGCCACAATCGGTTGGCTTGGCGCGGGTTTACGCCGCGTTTGAATTGGACATGGTCGCGGACGCGCGGCAACCATTTTTATTACCGTTCCGAGCAGCATAAAGTGTTTGTGGATGTATCCAAGCAGTTTTAAGCGTAAGGCTGTCGGCGGACGTTTTGAGAACGCGTCAGAAATGATGCAAGGGTTGTGCAGAACACAGGATACCGGTATGCGGAAATTTGACGGGAAAACCACTTTAGCTGTAACTTCGGGCGAACCTGCGGGAATCGGCCCCGATATTTGTTTGTCGTTGGCGCAGGCCGATTTGCCTTGCCGCGTGGCGGTATTGGGCGATAAAGAGATGTTGCGGCAGCGTGCGCAGATGTTGGGTGCGGATATCCGTATCCGCGATTACTCGGCAGACGGCCTGCCTGAAAAAGGCGTGTTAGACGTGGTGCATATTCCTTTGTCTGCCCCTTGCCGTGCAGGCTGCCTGAATGCCGATAATGCGGGCTATGTGTTGGCATTATTGGACGAAGCTTATGCAGGTGTGGCGGAAGGCAGGTTTGCGGCGATGGTAACCGCACCGCTGCACAAGGGCGTGATTAATGATGCGGGTTTTCCCTTTTTCAGCGGACATACGGAATACTTGGCAGAAAAATCGCATACCAAACAAGTCGTGATGATGTTGGCGGGCGGCGGTTTGCGAGTGGCGTTGCTGACTACCCATTTGCCCTTAAAAGATGTGGCTGCTGCGTTGAACGAAGAATTGGTGTGCAGCGTTGTACGGATTGTGCATCATGATTTGCGCCGCTATTTCGGCATCGAGAATCCGCGTATTCTGTTGGCGGGCTTAAATCCCCATGCGGGAGAAGGGGGGCATTTGGGACGTGAAGAGTCGGATATCATGCTGCCTGCGGTGCGGCGTTTGCAGGCGGAGGGAATTGCCGTCAGCGAGCCTTTGCCGGCCGATACGCTGTTTCAGCCGTTTATGCTGAAAGATGCCGATGCGGTTTTGGCGGCGTATCACGACCAAGGGCTGCCTGTGTTGAAATATGCATCTTTCGGCGAAGGCGTGAATATTACGTTGGGCCTGCCCTTTATCCGCACTTCGGTCGACCACGGTACGGCCTTGACGCTGGCCGGCAGCGGCAAGGCGCTTTCAGGCAGCCTGAAAGCCGCTGTAGATGCCGCTTATACGATGGTGTGTGCTGCCGATAAAGGGATTGGCCCGGTTTAAGTGCAAAATCATCCAATCATTTTTGGGGTTTGCAGCCCATGATGTATGCAGTTGATGAGATGGGTTGTTCATGCAAATTGATGAGCCGTAGGCAGTATGGGCAATACGGCAAGGGGTCAATGCTGTATGCCGATTAAAGAACATTCGCTGTGAAGCAGCCCGAGTGATTGTAAAGTAAGAATAGGAAACCGCCTTGTCCGTGCAGCTTTTCTGGCTGCCTGAACAAGGCGGTTGGTTTTGGTTGTGCCTTGATTACATCTCTTCTTCCAAGCCTTTGTTCAAATCTGCCAATTCTCTGAGCAGCTTGCACAATTCATCGACTTTGGCGGCGGGGAAGTGTTGTTCCAGTTCGTCCAATTTGGCGCGTACTTGGTGGTGCAGTTTCAAAAACAGTTGTTTGCCTTCTTCGCTTAAGCGTACAAATACTTTGCGCTGGTCGTTGGCCGGTTTCAAACGGATAACCAAACCTGCTTCGGACAAGCGGGTCAAGATGCCGGTGAGACTCGGGCGCAACAGGCAGGCACTTTCCGCCAACACTTGGAAATCCATGGTGCCGCGTTCGGCCAGCAGGCGGATAATCCGCCATTGCTGTTCGGTAATGCCCGCTTCTTTCAGGGAGGGGCGGTAATAAGTCATCAGGCTTTCGCGTGCCTGCAAGAGAGCGATATTGAGGTAGGTGTAGCGGTTGTTGTCATCGGCAGTAATGATGTTCATATCGGTATCCTTTATATTGTATCGTTCGGCGGTTTGAGGCCGCCGCCGATTTTTTCAGTGCGCGTAAAAAAGGTTTCCATTCTATCACGCGCTATTGGAAGTATATGTAAAAACGTTTTAATTGATACGAAACCTGTCCGGATGCGGAGCGGCACAGCGGAATATCGATAGGGATTGCGCCTTGTCGTAGAGTATCGGTTTTCCTTGCAGGACAGGCATTTGGGCGTGGTTTGTCCGTATCGCGGGGGGGGGGGGCTGCGGCACCCCGAATGTGTGTTGTATTCTTGCCATTAACGGCCTGTATTGGTTTTTCAGGCAGCTTTATGTTGAGGAGGCAGGCGGTGCGGAATGGCGTGCAAGCCATTCTTGTGCGGCGGCAATGTCGCGTTCTATCTGCTGTTGCAATTCGGTTAAACCGGCAAATTTTTCTTCGTCACGCAGCTTGTGCAGGAAGGAAACGTGCAGTCTTTGGCCGTAGAGACGCTCCGAATGATTAAATAAATGCACCTCCAAATGGTTTTTTTTGCCGTCCGAAACGGTTGGGTTGCCGCCGAAAGAAGCAACGCCGTAGCTGTGTCCGAAGCTGCCTGAAACGGAAACGGCATAAATGCCTTTCACGGCATAGCGGTGCTGCGGCAGATGGATGTTGGCGGTGGGTACGCCGAGTTTGCGTCCGAGTTTGCGTCCGTGTTTGACGTGGCCGCTCAGAGTGTAGGGATGCCCGAGAATGGCGGCGGCATCTTCAATGCGCCCTTCGTTTAAGGCAAGACGAACGGACGTGCTGCTGGCGCGGCTGCCTGAAACGAGAATGCTGGGCGTGCGTTCGGCGGCGAACGCGGTTTGCGATTGCAGCAGTTCGAAATTTCCGCTGCGGTTTTGACCGAAGCGGAAATCATCGCCTACCAGCAGATAGCGGGTGTTCAGTTTTTCCTGTAAAACGGTTCGGATGAACTGTTCGGCAGAAAGTGCGGCGAAAGGGTGGTTGAAACGCAAGACCCACACGGCATCCAGGCAGCCGCTTTGTTCGAGCAGGCTGAGTTTGCTGCGTAAGGGCGTGAGTCGGAACGGCGGTTCTTTGCCGTATTCTTTGGCAAAAAATTCGTTGGGCTGCGGCTCGAACACAACGGCGCAACGCAGCAGTCCGCGCTGCCTTGCCTCTGACGACAAGCGTTGCAGAATGTGCAGATGGCCGAGATGGACACCGTCAAAATTGCCGATAGTAACCGCGCTTCCCGAAGGCATGGGCGGATGGGATAATCCGAAACGGACTTGCATGGTAAACCAACCAAAAACGCAAAACGCGCCATTGTAGCCCGTTTCGGGGCTGCCTGAAACCGTTCGTGATTTGTTCGGAGTCTGAGCTTCGGAATGGGGCTGCCGCGTTTCGCGACGGTTTGCGGCCTTGAACGGGAGGGATTGGGTTTCTGAGTGTTCGCGGTTGGGCGCACACATGCTTTTCAGGCAGCCTTGGGCCGGTATGCAAAAAATCGTTCGTGCGCTGTTTTTTATTGTAAAATAGCCCGTTTTTATTCCCCGAACGGGTGGGCAACAGGGAACGGGTGTTATGGATTTCCTTCAAAATCTGATAGGCGGGCGTTTCCGCTTGGACATTATCTACGAATATCGGCACATGTTTTTAAACGGTGCGCTGATGACGCTGAAACTGACTGCCGTTGCGGTTGCGGGCGGTACGGTTTTGGGCTTGCTCGGTGCGCTGGCGCGGATTATCCGCGTGGAAAAAGGCGGTTTGTTTGTCAAAGCCGTAGCTTGGGTATTGCGTAACCTGTCGTTGCTGTATGTTACTCTGTTTCGCGGTACGCCTTTGTTTGTTCAGATTTTTATTTGGCATTTTGTATGGTCGGTCGCGCTGATTAACCCGACGGACGGCATTTTAATCAGCGGGGATCTGGCAGCCGAGCTGCGTAGGAATTATGGCGCGTTGATTGCAGGCGTGTTGGCTTTAACGGTGAATGCGGGTGCGTACATTACGGAGATTTTCCGTGCCGGCATCCAGTCGATTGACCGCGGGCAAATGGAAGCGGCGCGTTCTTTGGGGCTGACTTATCCCCAGGCGATGCGCCATGTGATTTTGCCGCAGGCTCTGCGGCGGATGTTGCCGCCTTTGGCAAATGAATTCATCACGCTGCTGAAAGACAGTTCGCTGTTGTCGGCGATTGCGGTGGCCGAATTGGCCTATGTGCAGAAAACGATTTCGGGACGCTATTCCATTTATGAGGAACCGCTTTATACGATTGCGCTGATTTATTTGGCGATGACGATTTGTTTGAGTTGGCTGTTTGCACGTTTGGAAAAGCGTTATAACGCGGCGCAACATCATTAGACACAACAGGCTGCCTGAAAGCTTTTCAGGCAGCTTTTATACATAAACTCCGTAGGCAGAGGAAAGCAGAATGGATTTAAGCTGGTTGGCGGAACCGCAAACTTGGATTGGTTTTGCCACGTTGCTGGTGTTGGAAGTAGTGCTGGGCATTGATAATTTGGTTTTCGTGGCCATTCTTGCCGGCAAAGTGAAGCCTGCGCTGCGCGATAGGGCGCGGATATTGGGCTTGGGCTTGGCCGTTTTAATCCGTATCGTGATGCTGGCGTTTATGGCGAAAATCATCACGCTCACCGCGCCGTGGTTTACTGTCGGAACAATGTCGGTGTCGGGCAAGGATTTGATTATGCTCGGCGGCGGTTTGTTTCTGTTGTATAAGGCAACAACCGAATTGCATGAGCGTTTGGAAGGCGTCAATCATTTTCAGGCAGCCGAACATCAGAAAAAACATGCGCCTTTTTGGGGCGTGGTGTTGCAGATTGTGGTGTTGGATGCCGTGTTTTCTTTAGACAGCGTGATTACGGCAGTGGCGATGGTCGACCATATCGTCGTGGCGATGGCTGCGGTGGTGGTGGCGATGGCGTGCATGATTTTGGCAAGCAAGCCGCTAACGGAGTTTGTCGGCCGCCATCCCACCGTGGTGATGCTGTGTTTGGGTTTTCTGTTGATGATTGGTTTCTCGCTGATTGCCGAAGCCTTCCGTTTCCATATTCCCAAAGGTTATCTCTATGCCGCTATCGGATTTTCAATTTTAATTGAGATATTCAATCAGGTATCGCAGCGCAATATCAAGAAAAACGATTATGCAGGGCGTTCGTGGCGGCAGCGTACGGCGGAAAATGTGTTGGGCATGATGGGTATCCGTGAAAGCCTGTTGGCCGATTCGGTGCGGCAGGGCGGCGACGAAGAGCACTTCGAAGACAATGAAAAAGCGATGATACGCAGCGTGCTCACTTTGGCGGAACGTCCGATTTTCGGGGTGATGATTCCGCGCAGCGATATCGAGCGCGTGGATATTTCCCAAAGCAAAGAAGAGCAGATTCAGCGCTTAACCGGCAGCCCTTATTCCAGATTGCTGGTGGTGGGCAAAGCGGGCGTGGACGAACCTTTGGGCTATATCAGCAAGAAGGATTTGCTGGCACAGTTGCTGGAAGGCGGCGAAACCAATATTCAGGCAGCCTTGCGCCAGCCTTTGATGCTGCCTGAAAGCGCCACAGCCTTGATGGCGATTGAATTGTTCCGCAAGCATAGTGCCGACTTTGCTTTGGTGGTGGACGAATTCGGCGCCGTATTGGGTATGGTTACCATGAAAGACCTGTTAGAAACCATTGCCGGCGAATTTCCCGAAGAATTCGAGCGCGAAGAAGAGTTGATGCTGCACACTTATAACGAAGACAATCTGACGGTGGACGGCGCATTGGAATATGTTGAATTGGCACCGCAGCTGGGCTTGCCGCCGCAGTCGGACGATGCGGAATTCCACACGGTGGCGGGTTTGCTGATAGAAGAAATGCAAAAGCTGCCTGAAACGGGCGAAAGCATGGATTATCACGGCTGGCGTTTTGAAGTATTGGAAAAAGACGGACACCGTATCGAACGGATACGCGTCAGCCGGATTAGCGAAGAAGAATAAGGTAAAACATGAATATCGGATTATTAGATGCCAAACAAGTTCGGCAGTATTTGGCAAACGGCGCCTTGCTGGTGGATGTCCGTTCCGCAGACGAACACCGCCGCGAACGCATTGAAGAGGCCGTGTCTTGCCCCCTGCCGGCAATCAGGCTGCCTGAAACCGAAGCCGGTATTGTTATTTTCCACTGCCGGTCGGGTTTCCGTACTAAAGAAGCGGAACAGGCTCTGATTCAGGCGGCGCAGGGCAGGCAGGCGTTTGTTTTGCAGGGCGGATTGAATGCTTGGAAAAAAGCGGGTTTGCCCGTTATCGCGGATAAGCGGCAACCGTTGCCACTGATGCGGCAGGTACACATTGCCGCAGGCAGCTTGGTTTTGTCGGGTTCGGTATTGGGTTATGCGGTATCGCCTTGGTTTTACTTTTTATGCGCGGCTGTCGGTTGCGGGCTGCTGATAGCGGGTTTGACAGGTTTTTGCGGCATGGCGCGATTGTTGAAACATATGCCTTGGAATGCGTGTTTGCGTGACGAATAAAACGGGCGGCCTGATGTTCAGGCAGCCTGAAAACGTCTTGATATATGTTTTGAAATTTTGAAAATTATGGCAGCAGCGCCGCCAATAACCATGCCGAAAATCCGCATTATTTTTTAACCGTAAAACATCCGTCCCTTAAGAATATGAACAAAGCCGTACGCACCGAAATATTCACGCGTTTCCGCGATGCCAACCCCCGTCCCACCACGGAATTGCATTTCAACAGCCCGTTTGAACTGTTGATTGCCGTATTGCTGTCCGCCCAAGCTACCGACAAAGGAGTGAACAAAGTAACCGAAAAACTGTTTGCGGCAGCCGATACGCCCCAAGCCATGCTCGATTTGGGTTTGGAAAATATTATGGAATACACCAAAAGCATAGGTTTGTACCGTACCAAATCCAAACACATCATAGAAACCTGTCAGATACTGGTGCATGAATACGGCGGCAATATTCCGTCCGAACGCGAGGCCTTGGAAAAACTGCCAGGAGTGGGGCGCAAGACCGCCAATGTAGTGTTGAATACCGCTTTCAGGCAGCCTGTTATGGCAGTAGATACCCATATTTTCCGCGTGTCCAACCGTACCAGAATCGCCGTAGGCAAGAATGTACGCGAAGTGGAAGACGGTTTGATGAAGCATATCCCCAAGGAATTTCTATTGGACGCCCACCACTGGCTGATTTTGCACGGACGCTATGTATGCAAGGCGCAAAAGCCCCAGTGTCAAAATTGCCTGATTAACGATTTGTGCGAATACAAAGCCAAGAGTGTTGTCTGAAAGCGAATCGGGCTGAACGAATATCCGGTGCAAAAATAATTTCCAATAAAAACTGTGGTTTTGGTTTTTGGCTGAATGTTTTTTTG
>JASBYJ010000011.1 GCA_029984035.1 Conchiformibius sp. | reverse complement strand
CAACAACTGGTCGCAAAAAACCGATTTAGGCACGCTCAGAAGCGATAATTCGGGACGCTCCGAAGTTCGCGCCTTAAGCGCGGACGGCAAAATCGCCGCAGGTTCGGCGGATTATGATAATAATATATTGGATAATTATCGTGCCGTCATCTGGTCGGGCAACAACTGGCAAGAGAAAACCGATTTGGGCACGCTCAGAAGCGATAATTCGGGACGCTCCGAAGTTCGCGCCTTAAGCGCGGACGGCAAAATCGCCGCAGGGTGGGCACATAATGATGCAGGGAATGTGTACCATGCCGTTATTTGGTCGGGCAATAACTGGTCGCAGAAAACCGATTTGGGCACGCTCAAAAGCGATAATTCGGGAGATTCCAAAGTTAATGCCTTAAGCGCGGACGGCAGCATTGCCGCAGGGTGGGCAGATAATGATGCAGGAGTGTCTCGAGCTGCTCTATGGCGGATTAAATATGACAGTCCTTCTCCTGTTAATCCTCCAGTCAATCCACCCGTAACCCCACCGGTGAACCCACCCGTTAATCCACCTGTAACCCCACCCGTTACGCCTCCGGTCAATCCTCCGATTACACCGCCCACACCGCCAACCCCTCCCGTCAATCCGCCGGTTGTTACCATCATCGACAGAGACAACACCGTCCAAACCATTGAGCTGATGGCGAAAGATAGTTTTGCCACTGTCTATATGCAGCAAGATGCGCTCTTGCGTTTGCATGAGGGCTGCGGCTTTGACAGGGCGGATAGTCAGCTTTGTGTGCGCGCGCAAACCGACCATTCCGCCGAACACGGCAAGCGCGATACCACGCTTAATCTTGCGCTTAGCGCTCGGCTTAATGAGCATTTTTCCGCAGGGATTTCGCTTGACCGTTCGTTAAGCCGCAGGCTGCCTGAAAGTTATCGTCATAGCCCAAGCGGCAATCTCGGGGTGTCTGTGCATGGAGAATGGGAGCATGAGGGTTGGTTTGTGCGTCCTTCGGTGGCGTGGAATAGTTATGATGTGCGCGCTGTGCGTCCGCAGCTTGACCATACCGAAGCAGGCTCGGGCGATAGCCGTATGAAGGGGCAGTCTTATCGCTTTATCGGCGGGCAGAAGTTTGTCCGTGATGATGAGCGTTATCGTTGGTACACAGGGCTTGAGCATAGCCGTGTGTCGCGTAGCGGCTATGAAGAGAAAGATGCGGATTTCCCTGTGCGCTATGGTGATATGAAATTGAGCGATACTTCAGCGCTGCTCGGCGCTAGCGCGAATTTTGCCATTGCGCCTTCTTGGTCGCTGTTGTTAGACGGCGAGATTGCCTACAGTCTTCATCAGCGCGCGCCAGAATTTAGCGCTCAGGCGGATTACATCGGCAATTTCAATTACAAAGGCAAAGCCAACAAAGCGCGGCTATCGGCAGCGGCTGGGCTGCGTTATCACTTTACGCCGATGATAAACGCAACGCTGACGCCTTATCTGGAGCATGAGCACGGCGCAACCAGAACGGGCGTGCGTTTGGGGATTAAAGGAGAATTTTAATTTGCTTCTTCTTTAGTGTTCATGGCAAAGCTGCCTGAATGATTTTCAGGCAGCCTAAAATGCCGCTTAAAATAGCAGCGCGTTTCAGGCAGCTTGAAAAACGGACAACACCCTGTCTTTAGCAGGGTGTTTTTTATGCGCTAAGAGATGCTTCAGCACAAGATGCACAAGCGCTTAATCTGTGCAAGTTATAAGCGCTCCTCAATTAAGCGCTTCTATTTCAATCATGCCCAACGCTTATTGTTTTTATAAACGCTTAATCTTCTCAATTTTCATCAATGTTTCATCGTAAGGCAGCTTGAAATGATGAGCGTGGCACGTTGGTATACAGCGCTTGAAATGGGAGAACATTTCAGTCAGCTTGTTCAAAACAGCCTGAAATGGAGACTTTTCAGACTACACAATTCCCATCTTGCGGAGATTGATATTCATGCAGGGTGGGCAGAGTGAAATTTGAGATGCTGAAAATTTGTCTAGTTTGAAAAGAAGACACCCTGTTTTTAGCAGGGTGTTTTTTGCGCTGATGGTGTCAAAGGAATTAAGCATTACCGCATTTGATGAGGGCAAATGTTATGAATGGATTGAATTTAAAAATATTCTCAAGATGCTCTATGTGCTGATGGTGATTTGTATGGATTTTGGCTATATCAAAATTACTTTTTGCTTAAATACCGCTGCATAAGCAAAGGAAGATATTCAGCACAGAAAGGAAATCCATGTTTTGTGAATGCGTGGGTGTGTTGGTTTTAGGTTGCCTGAAAAATGCTGATGCTCGTAATGCTGTGAGAAAAACCGGTTTAAAGCGATTGGTTGTATGGTGTGCTGCCGGTTTATTTGCCGATGCAGAATCGCGAGAAAATCACGCCGAGCAAATCATCGGCGGTAAATTCTCCGGTGATTTCGTTGCAGGCGGATTGTGCCAGGCGTAGATGTTCGGCGAGCAATTCCAGTTGGTTGTTTGCACACAAAGCGGCGTTTTCCAATTCTGCGGCTGCAATATCCAGAGCTTGAATGTGGCGGGTGCGTGCCAAAAACAGGCTTTCGTTTTCACCTTGCCAGCCGATTTGTTGCAGCAGGGCTTGTTTGAGCAAATCGAGCCCTGCGCCCGTTTTGGCAGACAGGCGGATAACTTCGGCGGCGTTGCAAAGGCTGCCTGAAACGCTGCGGGCGGGAGTTTCTCCGCGTAAATCGGCTTTGTTGTGGATTTCTATGCGCTTCAGGTTTTCGGGCAGCCTGTCTAAGATGGTTTGCGTAGTGGCGTTGAGTCCTTCTTGCGGGTCTATCAATATCAATGCGACATCGGCTTGTCGGGCGGCGGTTTCGCTGCGGCTGATGCCGATTTGCTCGACTAAATCGGTGGTTTCGCGCAAGCCTGCGGTGTCGGTGATGTGGATGGGAACGCCGTCTAAAGTGATTTGTTCGCGTACGGTATCGCGGGTGGTGCCGGCTATATCGGTTACGATGGCTACTTCTTCTCCTGCCAATGCGTTGAGCAGGCTGGATTTGCCGACATTCGGTGCGCCTACCAATACTGCGCTCATGCCTTCGCGCAATACGGCGCCTTGATGGGCGTTGTGGCGGATGGTTTTTAGGGCTGCCTGAAGGTCGGCCAATTTGCCGCGTGCATCGGCGGCTTCGAGAAAATCAATGTCTTCTTCGGGAAAATCCAATGTGGCTTCTACCAGCATTCTTAAGGTGATGAGTTCGTCTACCAAGCGGTGGACGTGTTCGGAAAATACGCCTTTTAAAGAGCGCACGGCCATACGGGCGGCGGATTGGCTGGAGGCGTCTATCAGGTCGGCAATGCTTTCTGCTTGGGCGAGGTCTATTTTGTTGTTGAGAAAGGCGCGTTTGCTGAATTCTCCCGGTTGGGCAGAGCGTGCGCCTAATTCGAGACAGCGTTTGAGCAGCATATGCAAAACGATATTGCCGCCGTGTCCTTGCAGCTCTATCACATCTTCACCTGTGAAACTGGCCGGTGCGGGAAAATACAGCAAAATGCCGTTGTCCAAAGTTTCGCCTTGGCTGTCGAGAAAATCGGTGTAAAGTGCGGTGCGCGGTTGGGGTGTTTTGCCGCCGCTGATGGCTTGCGCCAAGGGCAGCAGGTTTTTACCGGAAAGTCGGATAATGCCTACGCCGCCGCGTCCGGAAGCGGTGGCAATGGCGGCAATGGTATCGGAATGCATGGTGCCGGGTGTGAAAACGAAATATTGCGGTATTATAGCAAAGGCTGTTTGAAAATATGCTATATACTTGTTTTATTTAATTATATATTACGGATTAGGGTGATTTGTTGTGTGGTGTAAATGCTGTGTTGTGCAAGAGATTGCATTTCGGTTCAGTGTAGCCTGAATGAAGGTTCTAATGGATGTTTCAGGCAGCTTGTTTTTCTTAGAGATTGATTTTTAATAGGATAATGGTTAAACTGTCGCGTAGGAAAACATAGATTCGGGTTAGCAAATGGAAAGGGAGCGGTGGCGTATGCTTCCGTGTTATCCTGTTCGAATCAGGCGAAGGTCTGTGTATTCCTGTAAAGGCATGACATGGGTTTCCTACTGGAAAGGTTGTGGGTGCCTCTTAACGGAGTACGTGCATGATCCTGTTCGAATCAGGCAAAGTGTCTTGCCTTTACTTTTTAAACGTTTGTTGCGGTTGGTCTCGGAAAAGCGATGAATCTCGGTATTGCAGGCGAGCTTAGGTTTCTGAGCGTGTATGGGTGATTTCGAGCGCCACCCGACCTGTTTTTTATTGTGCTTAAAATAAGGCTGCCTGAAAATGTTTCGGGCAGCCTTATTGCGGTTGATTGAATTAGTAATATTTTTTAATCAATATCTTAAATAAAACTCTGTTTTTGCGGCCGTTGCGTTGATGCGCTGCTATCCCTTGCGCTGAATCGCTTTGTCGGCAATGTCTTTGCGGTATTGCATACCGTTGAAGCGGATGGGGGCAAGGGCTGCGTAGGCTTGCTGTTTGGCATCGCTGACGTTATCGCCCAAGCCGACAACGCACAATACGCGACCGCCGTTGGTGATAATGTTGCCCTCGGCATCGGCGGCGGTGCCTGCATGGAATACTTTGCCGTGTCGGGCGGCGTTTTCCAGTCCTTCGATTACGTCGCCTTTTTTGGGGCTGTCGGGATAGTTTTCCGCTGCCAATACCACGCCTACTGCGGTTTGGGGCTTCCATCGTGCATCGACTTGGTCTAGCCTTTGGTTTAAGGCTGCCTGAATCAATTCGGCCAAATCGCTGTCGAGACGGCTCATGATGGGTTGTGTTTCGGGGTCGCCGAAACGGCAGTTGAATTCTACGGTGCGGGGTGCGCCGTTGCTGTCTATCATCAGTCCGGCATACAGAAAGCCGGTAAACGGCATACCGTCTGCTTTCATGCCGCGGATGGTGGGCAGGATGATTTCGTCCATGGTGCGTTGGTAGACTTCGGGCGTTACCACAGGTGCGGGCGAATAAGCACCCATGCCGCCGGTATTGGGGCCTAAGTCGTTATCCAACAAACGTTTGTGGTCTTGACTGGTGGCCATGGGCAATACGTTTTCGCCGTCTGCCATCACGATAAAGCTGGCTTCTTCGCCTTGCAGGAAGTCTTCAATCACTACCCGTGCGCCTGCGTTGCCCATTTTATTGTCGAGCAGCATATCGTCTATGGCGGCGTGTGCTTCGGCTTCGTTCAGGGCGACAATCACGCCTTTGCCTGCGGCCAGTCCGTCTGCTTTGATGACAATGGGTGCGCCTTTTTGTTTGACGTAATCGTGTGCGGCTTCGGCGTTTTCAAAAGTTTGGTAGGCGGCGGTGGGAATGCCGTGGCGCGCCATAAACGCTTTGGCAAAATCTTTGGAACTTTCCAACTGTGCTGCCGTGCGGGTAGGTCCGAAAATGGGCAGGCCTGCCCGGCGGAAATCGTCCACAATGCCTGCCGCCAGCGGGGCTTCCGGGCCGACTACGGTGAAGGCAATATGGTTTTCACGGCAAAACGCCATTAATTCTTCATGGGTGTTGAGGGGGATATTTTGCAGCTTGGGTTCTTGTGCGGTACCTGCGTTGCCCGGTGCGACAAATACGGTGGAAACTTTTGCCGATTGGGCCAGTTTCCATGCCAGGGCGTGTTCGCGGCCGCCGCTGCCGATAACGAGTAGTTTCATGAGGTTCCTTTGAATGGCTGGGTTTTGTCGATGTGAAACGGTTTGCAAAGGCGGTAAATATAGTTACAGGCTGCCTGAAGAAGTGTTGCCGTTTGCTGAATGGACGGTTTTCAGGCAGCCTGAACAGAGATGATATAGGACAGCTTTACCCTGTTAATAGCGCAAGTTTTATTCAATGCTCTGTTTTCAAACAAGATTGATGCCGTAATGTGATTTAATCAAAACGCATATTCTTCGATAATTTATTGTAAATTACCATTGGAAGAAAATGTTTTACACAATCTGTTTACAGTCATATCAATCAAATCTTGCAATGCGGCCTTATTCGATAATCTGTTTGGCACGTTTTTTCAGGCTGTCGGACAGGGTAACGCCTTGTGCGGCAGCGTGTTTGGCGTTGAGATAGATATCGAATTCGGTGGCTTGTGTCGGGGCGATATTGCCTGCTTTTTCGCCGCGGAAAATCTGCGCTACCATTTTGCCGCTGTCTTTGCCTACCAAGTAATCATCCACCCCTACTGCGGCAACGGCTCCGCTTTCTACGGAACGGCTGTCGGCGGCGACCAAGGGAATCTGCATTTCTACGGCTGCTTTATACATGGAAGGATAAGCGGCGACAACGTTGTTGTCGTTGGAGGTGTAGATAATGTCTGCTTTGCCGTTCAAGCTGCGGGCGGCGGTTAATACTGCGGAAGTTTGCTGTGCGGGTACGTCTATCACTTCGATGCCGATTTTGCCGGCGGCTTCGCGCAATTGGTTCAGCACGACTACGGAATTGGCTTCGCCGGGGCTGTAAACATAGCCGATACGTTTCAAATCGGGCACCACTGCCTGCATCAATTCGATGTCATAGGCAATATCGTGCTGGTTGGATGTGCCGGTGATATTACTGCCCGAAGGCTCCCAAGAATCAACCAATTTGGCACCGATGGGGTCGGTAATGCCGGCAAATACGACAGGAACGGTTTGCGTTGCCGCCGCAACGGCTTGTGCGCTCGGTGTGGCGATGGCTACGATGGCATCGGGATTGTCGCCGGCGAATTTTTTGGCGATTTGTGCGGCGGTAGCGGTATTGCCTTGTGCGCTTTGAAAGTCGATAAGCAAGTTTTTACCTTCTTCAAAGCCTTCCTCTTTCAATTGGTCGATAACACCGCGGCGGATATCGTCCAAAGAGGGGTGTTCGACAATGGCGGTGATGGCCAAACGTTTGGGCGTAGAGGCTTCGGAAGCTGCGGGCGTGGCGTTTTGGGTTTCGTTGGTGCAGGCAGCCAATAAAGCGGCGGTGAGAACAGCCAATGCAGGCAGGCGGAAAGTCGTCATAAACTGGGCTCCGATATGAAAGAAAATCATCGATAATAAAAGTGGCAAATGGTTACGGTAGTTGCCGTATGAATGTTTGCAGTTTGTGTTTGGATATTCGGTTTGCTAAGGATTGGTGCCGAAAATCAAAAAATCAAAGCGTATTGTATCAAGCGGACAGGCTGCCTGAAAACAAACTTTCAGGCAGCCTGCCGGCGGTTTTAGGCTTGTTTCAAGCGGCGGTGCAATTCCTGCACGCTGTACACTCCGGTATGGTTGAGATTTTTAACGCCTTCGCTCATCGCTTCGCCGCCCGCCACGGTGGTGTATTGCGGCACGCGTTGCGTTAATGCGCTGCGGCGGATGGAATGGCTGTCGGCAACCGATTGCGGGTCGCTTTCCACGGTATTAATCACCAAGGCGATTTCGCCGTTTTTAATCGCGTCCACAATGTGCGGACGGCCTTCGCGCACCTTGTTCACGGTTTGCACGGTGATGCCTTGTTCCGCCAGATACGCCGCCGTGCCGCGTGTGGCGCACACGCCGTAGCCCAGCGACAGGAAGTTTTTAACCGTTTGCACAATCAAAGGTTTGTCTTCATCGCGCACAGCAATAAACACCTTGCCGGTGGACGGCATGCGCTCGCCCGCGCCCCATTGCGCTTTCAAATAGGCTTCGCCGAAGGTTTCCGCCACACCCATCACTTCGCCCGTTGAACGCATTTCCGGCCCCAAAATTGTGTCCACGCCGGGGAATTTGATAAACGGGAACACCGCTTCTTTGACGGCGTAAAAATCGGGAACGACTTCTTTTTCCACGCCTTGTTCCGCCAGCGAAATGCCCGCCATCGCCCGTGCGCCGATTTTCGCCAAGGGCACGGAAGTGGCTTTGGAAACAAAGGGTACGGTGCGCGATGCGCGCGGATTGACTTCCAAAACGTAAACCGTGCCGTCCTGCACGGCAAACTGTACGTTCATCAAACCGACCACGTTCAGGGCTTCCGCCATCGCCGTGGTTTGGCGGCGGATTTCGTCCTGAATGTCGGCGGACAGCGAATACGGCGGCAGCGAGCAGCCCGAATCGCCGGAGTGAATGCCCGCTTGTTCAACGTGTTGCATAATGCCGCCGATAACAACGGTTTTGCCGTCTGAAACGCAATCCACGTCCACTTCAATGGCGTTGTTCAGGAAAAAGTCCAGCAGCACGGGGCTGTCTTCGGACACCTGCACGGCTTCACGCATATAAGTCTTTAATTGTTCGGCAGAATGCACCACCTGCATGGCGCGTCCGCCCAAAACGTAGGACGGGCGCACCACAAGCGGATAGCCGATTTCTTCAGCCAGCGTGAGCGCTTCGTCTTCGTTGCGGGCGGTGCGGTTGGGCGGTTGGCGCAAGCCTAAGTCGTTCAATACTTTTTGGAAACGCTCGCGGTCTTCCGCCGCATCAATGCTGTCGGCGGAGGTGCCGATGATGTTTACGCCGTTTTCCACCAGCGCGTTGGCGAGTTTGAGCGGCGTTTGTCCGCCGTAATGCACAATCACGCCCCAAGGCTGTTCGGTGCGGACGATTTCCAACACGTCTTCCAGCGTAAGCGGTTCAAAATACAGGCGGTCGCTGGTGTCAAAGTCGGTGGACACGGTTTCGGGATTGCAGTTCACCATAATGGTTTCAAAGCCCGATTCGCGCAGGGCGAGCGCGGCGTGGACGCAGCAGTAGTCAAACTCGATGCCCTGTCCGATGCGGTTGGGGCCGCCGCCGAGAATCATCACTTTTTTGCGGTCGGACGGACGTGCTTCGCATTCTTCTTCATAAGTGGAATACAGATAGGCGGTGTCGCTGGCAAATTCGGCGGCGCAGGAATCCACGCGTTTGTAAACGGGGTGCAGATTCAAGGCGTAACGGTGTTCGCGCACGGCTTTTTCAGGCAGCCGCAAAAGTTGGGCGATGCGTTTGTCGGCAAAACCTTTGCGTTTCAGACGGCGTAAAGCGGCGTAATCCAAATCGTTCAGGCTGCCTGAAACGATGTTTTGCTCTTCGCGCACAATGTCTTCAATCTGCGCCAAAAACCACGCATCAATGGCGCAAATGTCGTGAATTTCCGCAATCGTAAAGCCCGCGCGGAAGGCATCGGCAACGTACAAAATCCGCTCGGGGCCCGGATTGGCGAGTTCGCGGCGGATTTCCGCCTTGTCGTCCGTGCGCGGATTGAAGCCGCACAAACCCGTTTCCAAGCCGCGCAGGGCTTTTTGCATGGACTCCTGAATGGTGCGCCCCATCGCCATCACTTCGCCCACCGATTTCATCTGCGTGGTCAAGCGGTCGTCTGCCGCCGGGAATTTTTCAAAGGCGAAACGCGGGATTTTGGTAACCACATAATCGATGGACGGCTCAAACGAAGCGGGCGTGCGGCCGCCGGTGATGTCGTTGCGCAACTCGTCCAACGTAAAGCCCACCGCCAGTTTTGCCGCCACTTTCGCAATCGGAAAGCCCGTGGCTTTGGAAGCCAGAGCGGATGAACGCGACACGCGCGGATTCATTTCAATCACAATCATTTCGCCGTTGGCGGGATTGACGGCGAATTGCACGTTGGAACCGCCGGTGTCCACGCCGATTTCGCGCAGCACCGCCAATGATGCGTTACGCATGATTTGGTATTCTTTGTCGGTGAGCGTTTGCGCGGGGGCAACGGTGATGCTGTCGCCGGTGTGTACGCCCATCGGGTCAAAATTTTCAATGGAGCAGATAATGATGCAGTTGTCGTTTTTGTCGCGCACCACTTCCATTTCGTATTCTTTCCAGCCCAAAACCGACTGTTCAATCAACAACTCATGGGTGGGCGAAGCGTCAAAACCGCGCTCGCAAATCGCCAGAAATTCATCGCGGTTGTAGGCAATGCCGCCGCCCGAACCGCCCATCGTGAAAGACGGGCGAATCAAAGTCGGAAAACCGACTTGTTCCTGCGCGGCAAGCGCTTCGTTCATGGTGTGGCACACAAACGATTTCGGGCAATGCAAACCGATTTTTTCCATCGCTTCTTTGAAACGGCCACGGTCTTCGGCTTTGTCAATCGCGTCTTCCGTTGCGCCAATTAACTCAACGTTATACTTCGCCAGCACGCCGTTTCGTGCCAAATCAAGGGCGCAGTTCAAAGCGGTTTGTCCGCCCATGGTGGGCAGCACCGCATCGGGGCGTTCTTTGGCGATGATTTTTTCAACGGTTTGCCACATAATCGGCTCGATGTAGGTTACATCGGCCATATCGGGGTCGGTCATAATCGTGGCGGGATTGGAATTGACCAAGATGACTTTGTAGCCTTCTTCGCGCAGGGCTTTGCAGGCTTGTGCGCCGGAGTAGTCAAATTCGCAGGCTTGGCCGATGACAATCGGGCCCGCGCCGATGATTAAGATGGATTTTAGGTCGGTACGTTTGGGCATGTTTTTTTTACCTTATTGTTAAACGAGTATTTTTTCACGAAAAATCAAAGCGCTTTGATTTGGATGTGGACTGTTTTCTTTTTTGATTAACTCAATTTTTTTAACCTGGTATTGAAGGACTCTTTTCTCAAAAAATCCAAATAATACTATTTGATAAAGTTGATTTTCTATTGCATTGTCTTTTTTAGAACCACGATAAATTTTGTATTTTTTTCTGTTTTCTTTAGTTGTAATCATAAGATAATGAATCCAATATTTTTCTCCGTTTCTTTCTTTTTCTTCTTTTTCGACAGATAAATATACGTCTCCATAAAAAAGAAAAATGCAATCAACATCTTCTTCTTTTAGCTCAAATTTAAGGTTGCGCTGAGGAATTGATTTTTTTATTTTTACTTGTTCATTGCTTGAATTTTTAGAAATTAAAAAAGGATTATCCTCATTATTATTAAAAAGAATACCTGCCTTTAATGTGGTACGGCTACTTTCCTTATTTAATTTATTCAGCATGGATTCCAATTTATCTTCAATTTCAAAATCATTAAATTCATTCAAATATAACCTAATTTTTTTCTGGCTTACTTGCTCATATTTGTATGAACAATCATCCATGTGTTCATGCAAGTCTATTGAAGCCAAATATGATCTTTTATGATGACTCTTAGGAACATACTTTAACCTTGCTTTTTTGCATTCTGGACAGAATATTTTTCCATCAAAATGAGAATATTCCTTTCTTTTATCATAGAAATCATTAAGTTCTTTAATGTCTTTAATTTGCTCTTCTGTTGCAAAATAAAATTCTTCAAATACTTTATGAACCATGATTTACATCCCCCTGGACTTAAAGCAAGTAAGCGTAGATTAGGTTGAAGCGAGAACCAAAAACCAACGTTGTCAAATGATTCATTTTGCTTTGTTGGGTTGGCACTTCGCTCCTTCCATTTTTCAGACGGCATATCTGCCTTGCTCGCAGCTCATGCCGTCTGAAAAACCGTCAGGCAGCTTTGGCGGCTTGGATATTGGCAACAAATTTGTCAAACAAATAGGCGACATCGTGCGGGCCGGGGCTGGCTTCGGGGTGGCCTTGGAAGCTGAATGCGGCTCGGTCGGTCAGTTCGATGCCCTGTACGGTACCGTCAAACAACGAGCGGTGGGTAATGCGTACATTTTCTGGCAGACTGTTTTCATCCACTTGGAAGCCGTGATTTTGGCTGGTAATCATCACGCGGCCGTTGTCCAAATCCTGCACGGGATGGTTTGCGCCGTGATGTCCGAACGGCATTTTGCTGGTTTTGCCGCCGCTGGCCAACCCCAATAATTGGTGGCCGAGGCAAATACCGAACAGCGGAATTTTTGCAGCCAGCAATTCCTGAATGGCTGCAATTGCGTAAGTGCAAGGCTCTGGGTCGCCAGGGCCGTTTGACAAGAATACGCCGTCCGGATTCATCGCCAATACCTCTTTGGCAGGCGTTTGCGCCGGCACTACGGTCAGACGGCAGCCGCGCTCCGCCAACATACGCAGAATATTGGTTTTCACGCCGAAGTCGTAAGCCACCACGTGATACGACTGTTCAGACGGCGTTACAAAACCTTTGCCCAGCTTCCATTCGCCTTCGGTCCATTCGTAAGTCTCGGCGCAGGTAAACTCCTTCGCCAAATCCTTGCCCGCCATACTGCCGAATTCGGCAATCAGTTTTTGCGCCTCTTCCACAGTCGCGCTTTCGCCGGTCAAAATCGCACCGGCCTGAGCGCCTTTATCTCGCAAAATTCGGGTCAAACGGCGGGTGTCTATATCCGCAATGGCAACCGTTTTATGGCGTACCAAATATTCCTGCAAGCTTTCTTGGCTGCGGAAATTGCTGTGCAGCAAAGGCAAATCGCGGATAATCAAGCCGGCCGCCCGGATTTTTTTGCACTCCAAATCTTCATCATTCGCACCGGTATTGCCGATATGCGGATAAGTCAGGGTAACAATCTGCTTGGCATAAGATGTATCCGTCAAAATTTCCTGATAACCGGTGATGGCGGTATTGAAAACGACTTCTCCGGAAGTGTTGCCTTGGTAGCCGATGGATATGCCGCGAAAAATGCTGCCGTCTGCTAATACGAGTATGGCGGGTACGGACATGGGGAACTCCTGATTTTTATCTTTTATGTTGTTTTCAGGCTGCCTGAAAGTTTTTCAGGCAGCGGAATAAGGGATAGTCGTAGAAAAAGCACGCTGCACAGCTGCTTGATGCAGCGGCATAACGTGCTTTCTGTTTGTGCGCGCAACGGCACGGGAAAGCACTGCATTCTAAGGGAAACCCGCCTTGTTTTCAAGTTGGAGCGGTTGTGCCGGGCAGAGATTGGTCAAGAGGTATGCTATCGTCCCCGTTTGATTTTCTTTATAATACACGCTTTTGGGTTTCAGGCAGCCCGGCTGGTGCGGTGTTGCGGCTTTATGCCGGCGATTGGATTTTCTGCTTTACGGTTATGCTGCCTGAAAGGTTCGGAACGGTATTGGCAGAAAAGCGGAAACCGATGATTGAAAATGAAACAGGCGTATTTGCCTGTTTGAATGTTTAGGAGTGTTCATGAAGGCGTTGGTGGCGGTAAAGCGCGTTGTGGATTACAACGTTAAAGTCCGTGTTAAGGCGGACGGCTCGGATGTGGATATCGGCAATGTGAAAATGTCGATGAACCCGTTTGACGAAATTGCGGTGGAAGAGACGGTGCGCCTGAAAGAGGCGGGCAAGATTTCGGAAATTGTAGCGGTGTCGCTGGGCGGTAAGAAATGTGAGGATACGCTGCGTACGGCATTGGCGATGGGTGCCGACCGTGCGCTGCATATCGAAACGGAATCGCCGGCCGAGCCTTTGGCTGTGGCTAAGGTATTGGCCGCGGTAGCGAAGCAGGAGCAACCTCAGCTTGTGCTGTTGGGCAAGCAGGCCATTGATGACGATGCGAACCAAACCGCCCAAATGTTGGCGGCTTTGTTGGGTGCACCGCAGGCGGCTTTTGTGAGCAAGGTGGATTTGTCTGCAGACGGTGTAACCGTGGTGCGCGATATTGACGGCGGCACGGAAACTTTGGCATTGACGTTGCCTGCGGTGATTAGTACGGATTTGCGTTTGAACGAGCCGCGTTTTGTGAAACTGCCGAATTTGATGCAGGCCAAGAAGAAACCTTTGGAAAAGCGTAGTGTAGAAGAACTGGGCGTGGATATCAGCCCGCGCGTGAATATTGTGGGTTATGCCGAACCGAAACCGCGTCAGGCGGGCGTTAAAGTAGGCAGCGTGGCCGAATTGGTGGAAAAACTGGTTGCAGCCAAGGCGATTTGAAAAGGAGTGATGTGATGACGGTGTTATTATTGGCGGAGCACAACGGCAGCAGCTTGAATGCAGCGGTTTACCATGCGGTTACTGCCGCCAAGCAATTGGGCGAGGTGCATGTTTTGGTGGCAGGCAATGCGGTGCGCGCAGTAGCGGAGCAGGCGGCGGCGATTGACGGCGTTGCCAAAGTGTTGTTTGCCGATGCGCCGCATTATGCGGAAAATTTGGCTGAAGATATGGCGCCGCTGTTGGTTTCTTTGGCGCAGCCCTACCGTTATTTGGCGGCGGCGGCGGATGTGTTCGGAAAGAACATCATGCCCCGTGCCGCCGCTTTGTTGGACGTGCCGCAAATTTCCGATTTGATTGAAATTGTGGATAGGGATACTTTTGTACGTCCGATTTATGCGGGTAATGTTTTGACGACTGTGCAGTGCCGTGAGGAAAAAATGGTGCTGACTTTCCGTGCCAGCGTGTTTGATGCTGCGGCTGCCTGCGGCGGAGATGCCGAAATTGCGGCAGTGTCTGCTCTGCCCGCGCAGAGTTTGAGCCGCTTTGTGTCGCGCGAGCTAACCCAATCCGACCGCCCCGAATTAACGCAGGCGAGGGTTGTGGTATCGGGCGGACGCGCTTTGGGCAGTGCGGAGCAGTTTAAGGCGGTATTGACGCCTTTGGCGGATGTATTGAATGCCGCTTTGGGTGCCAGCCGTGCGGCGGTGGATGCGGAATATGCGCCGAACGACAGTCAAGTCGGGCAAACCGGTAAAATCGTTGCTCCCGAGCTGTATATTGCTGTCGGTATTTCCGGCGCGATTCAGCATATTGCCGGTATGCAGGACAGCAAAACCATTGTTGCCATCAATAAAGACCCCGAAGCGCCGATTTTCAATGTGGCGGATTTCGGATTGGTCGGCGATTTGTTTGAAGTGGTACCCGAACTGACTGCCGCTTTGCAGCAACGGTAGTGCGGACGGTATTGCGGCAGCAAATTAATGCAGTGTTTCACGTGAAACAGGCTGCCTGAAATTTTCAGGCAGCCTGTTCCGTATTCTGTTTTAGGTTGTATTGCAAGATTTGACCGATATTGTTGTTTGCGGATTGCGCGCAAACATTTTCTTCAGTGGAATTTTTAATAAGCTACTGAAGAATATGTATTCTTATTAAACCATATTACGGTATCAGTCTTATTGTGGTGCGGGATTCTGTTTTGTGGTTGTTGCGGCGTGTTTCACGTGAAACATGGCAAACATTGTGAATAAAATGCAGCCGGTATTTATTCGGAGTGTTCTTGAGTTTCAGGTTCGAGTATCTGTATTGCCCGCGTTTCTAGCCATGCGGCGATGCAGGCTTCGTGTGTGGCCAGCGGAATGGATAGGGTTAGGCGGCAATCCAGTTGCAAATCTTGATGGATGACGGCGGCCTGATATTGGGCGGCAATTCGCAATGCTTCGCTCAGCTGCGGATAAGCGCATTGCAGGTGTGTAATCTTTTCAATGTTTTTTTCAACGATTTCGGCTGCCCGAAAAGCCATGGCGGCGGAAGTTTTGTATGCGTGGATTAAGCCGGGTACGCCCAACAGCGTGCCGCCGAAATAGCGGACGACAACCAGTAATACGTTGCTTAAGCCGAATGAATCAATTTGTCCCAAAATCGGCCGTCCTGCGCTGCCTGCCGGTTCGCCGTCGTCGTTGGCGCGAAAGCGGTTGTTGTCGGTTCCCAGTCGGTAGGCGTAGCACCAATGTCGTGCTTTGTGATGCTCTTGGCGCAAACGGTTGACATGTTGTTTGACTTCTTCTTCGGTTTGTACGGGGTAGGCGAAGGCGATGAAACGGCTGCCTTTGTCTTTGAATTCGGCTTGAGCGGGTGCGGCAAGGGTGCGGTAGGTGGTTTGCATGGGTGGAAAGGGGTGTGATGCAATAAATAAGGGATTTAAGAGTATATCGCGTTTATTTGCGCGATTGTGGATTGACGGTTTGGAAGGTGATGTCGTGAAATAGTGTGGTGATGGGAATTGTGGGCAAAAAGGCTGCCTGAAAAGTTTCAGGCAGCCTTTGTTATGCTCGGACGGGGCGTAATGCGGCTGCTTCGCGTGCCAATCGGGTGATGGCGTGCCAATCGCGGTTTTGTACGGCTGTGTCGGGTGTCAGCCAGCTGCCGCCTACGCATAATACATTGGGCAGTTTGAGATATTCGGGTGCACCGGCGGGGGTGATGCCGCCTGTCGGGCAGAATTTGACTTGCGGAAACGGCCCGTATAGCGATTTTAATAAGGCTTGTCCGCCTATTGCTTCGGCGGGAAAGAGTTTGCATGTGTCCAAACCGTATTCCAGAGCCAGCATCAACTCGCCCGCTGTCGCAATACCGGGAATAAGCGGTATGGAACTGTTGAGTGCGGCTTCGCCTAATTTCACGTTAAAACCGGGGCTGATGGCAAATTGTGCGCCGGCATCGGCTACGGCTTTAAGTTGTTCGGCGTTGATGACCGTACCTGCGCCTACGATAGCATCAGGTACTTCCTGTTTAATTAATCGGATGGCATCCAGTGCGGCCGGTGTGCGCAAGGTGATTTCCAGTGTGGGAATGCCGCCTGCCACCAGTGCGCGGGCCAAGTCAACGGCAAGAGATAAATCACGGATTGCCATTACGGGGATAACGGCACCTGCGGATAAGATATTGCGGGGAGTCATGAGCGTTTCCTGTGGGTATGTCGGATTAATGGTGTCGGATGGGTATGTAGTTTGTGCGCTTGCGCGGCAAGGCTGCCTGAAAGACAGGGTATGTAGGATTCAGGCAGCCTGAATCATCGGTTTTTAAACACGGTGCCGAATGATTGGGTATCGGTCGGGCTTATCTTACTCCTTTTGTGCGGCAAACGGTTTTCTTTCTGAAACTGTTATACAATCCGTTTTCGTTTTATCCGACAGCTTTCAGGCAGCCTGAAAGGTGGTTTTGTTTATGTTTTTCAATATCAATCAATATTCTTTTGATGATTTCCGCAAGGAAATCCGTTTGATTTTCGCCTTGGCTTTGCCCATGATGTCGGCACAAATCGCATCGGTTGCCATAGGGGTGGTGGATACCGCCATGGCAGGTGCGGCCGGCACGGACGATTTAACGGCGGTGGCATTGGGCAGTTCGGTGTTTATTACGGTGTTTATCACTTTTATCGGCATCATGACGGCGCTTAATCCGATGATTGCCCAATTGAACGGTGCGAAAAAAATGGCGGCCATCGGGGAAACGGGGCGGCAGGGGGTGTGGTTCGGTTTGATTATCGGGCTGATTGGTGCGGCTTTGCTGATAGCTTTGATAGTGCCGCTGCAAAATTATTTGAATTTGGACAGCCGGATTGAGCATATGTTCGCGCTGTATCTGTTTTTTACCGCTTTGGGCATGCCTGCCGCCATGCTGTATCGTGCTTTGCATGCGTATGCGTCCAGCTTGAACCGTCCCAAGCCGATTATGTGGATTAGCTGGGCGGCATTGCTGCTGAATATTCCTTTGAATTATCTGTTTATTTTCGGCGGATTGGGTATCCCGCGAATGGGCGGCGCGGGCGCGGGCGTGGCAACGGCTTTGGTGTGGTGGTTTAGTACGGTCTGCCTGTGGGTATATATTGTCCGCCAGCCTTATTTTGAACCGTTCGGATTGACTGAACGCTTTTCCCGTCCCGATACTGATGCGTTAAAGCAAATGTGGAAATTGGGGTGGCCGATTGGGTTGTCTTATTTTTTGGAAGCCAGCCTGTTTACCTTTATCGTGTGGCTGATTGCCGATTTGGGCAGCCGTTATGTGGCGGCGCAACAAGTGGTGTTGAGTTTGAGCAGTTTGGTTTATATGATTCCTCAGGCGGTGGGCGCGGCGACAACGGTGAGAATTGGTTATGCCATCGGCAAAAGGCAGTTTGTCCGTGCGCGTTATATTTCCGGAGCGGCATTGTTGTGCGGCGGTATTTTGGCTTTGTGTACGTGTGCTTTTCTGATGGTGTTCCGTAAGCCTTTGGTCGCCCTTTATACCGATGATGCCGCCATTATCGGCATTGCCGCTTCGGTGTTGGTTTTTACGGCCGTGTTCCAGGTGTTTGACTTTACCCAATGTATCGCTTCTTATGCCTTGCGCGGCTATAAACTGACACGCGTGCCGATGATGATTCATGCAGTTGCGTTTTGGGTGTTGGGTTTGTTGCCCGGCTATATTTTGGCATACCGTTTTGAAATGGGCATTTACGGTTTTTGGACGGCACTGGTGCTGTCGCTTGCCACCGCGGCGGTGGTGTTGGTGTGGTATTTGGACAAATGCAGCAAATGGGCGCAGAGGCATCGTGCTTTGTGATTTTTCAGGCAGCCTGAATGCATCGGCCGCGTATCGGAATAACTATCTTGGGCGGTAATGTTTTAAAATAGCGCCTTTGTGTTTCCGCTTGGAAAACACAGCAGAAAACTTATTGAAATACTCGATATGAATTCACCCGTCCGCCATTACAACCTTACCCCCCACACCACTTTCGGCCTTCCCTGCAAGGCAGCCTATTACACCGAACTGCACGATGAAGGCAGCCTGAACGCTATTTGCAGCCTGCCCGAGTTTGACCGCAACACCGTATTATGGCTCGGCGGCGGCAGCAATATTGTGTTTGCGGGCGATTATCACGGCTTGGTGGTTCGGCTGGCCACAAAAGGCATCAAGCTGATGGCGGAAGACGGAGACCACGTATGGGTGGAGGCGCAGGCAGGAGAAGTGTGGCACGATTTCGTGCAGTACACTTTGGCGCAGGGTTGGAGCGGTTTGGAAAATTTAAGCCTGATTCCCGGTACGGTAGGCGCATCGCCCGTGCAAAATATCGGCGCGTACGGCGTGGAAGTGAAAGATTGGATTGAAAGCGTCCGCTGTTTCGATTTGGATACAATGCAGTTTGTCGTACTCGGCCATGACGACTGCGGTTTTGCCTACCGCGACAGCCTGTTCAAGCAGGCAGGCAAAGGACGGTTTGTGATTACCGCCGTGCGGTTTCGTTTGAATAAACATTTTTCCGCCAACACGGTTTACGGCGATGTAGCAAAAATCTTACAGCAGCAGGGCGGGGAAATCACCGCGCAAGCGGTTGCCGATGCGGTGTGCCGTATCCGCCGCAGCAAACTGCCCGACCCGAAAATATTGGGCAATGTCGGCAGCTTCTACAAAAATCCGATTGTAGATGCCGCCGTTGCCGAACGCTTATTGCGCGATTATCCGAATATGCCGCACTATCCGCAGACAGGAGGCAAAGTGAAATTGGCGGCCGGCTGGCTGATTGACCAATGCAGCCTGAAAGGACACCGCATCGGCGGTGCGGCGGTGCACGACAAGCAGGCTTTGGTATTGGTCAATTGCGGCCATGCCGTTGCCGCAGATGTACGGGCATTATCGGATTTTGTCTGTTCGCAAGTGTTGCAGCGTTTCGGCGTGGCACTGGATTGCGAACCGTCTTGGCTGCCTGAAAACGTTTAGCGCATACCTGATTGAATGTTTCAGGCAGCCCTTGCCCTTTGCACAACGGGATAGATTGGCTTTGAAATCCTGTGTTGCGGCGGACGGACAAACCGCCCGGACATCATTCCTTTTGATACAAACCGCTTGGTGCGGCCATATTGCCGCACCCCGTTATCCTTATAAAACAAAACCATGTCTTACCAAACCCTTACCATACTCGGCAGCACGGGCAGCATAGGCGAAAGTACCTTGGATGTCGTGTCGCGCCATCCCGAACGTTTCCGCATTTTCGCCCTGTCGGGGCATCATCAGGTAGAAAAACTCGCCGACCAATGCCTGCGGTTTCGCCCGCGTTATGCTGTAGTGTCCGACGAGCATCACGCCCGCCGTTTGCGCGAACTGTTGGGTAGCCTGAAAAGCGATACCGAAGTGCTGCACGGCAAACAGGCGCTGACGGATATTGCCGTTGCTCCCGAAGTAACGGGCGTGATGGCGGCGATTGTCGGTGCGGCAGGTTTGCAGCCGACATTGGCGGCGGCACGGCAGGGCAAAACCGTGTATCTGGCCAACAAAGAAACCCTGGTGGTTTCAGGCAGCCTGTTTATGCAGGCGGCGCAGCAAAGCGGCGCGAAAGTGTTGCCGGTGGACAGCGAACACAATGCTATTTTTCAGGTGTTGCCGCGCGATTTTTCAGGCAGCCTGGACGCGCACGGCATCCAATCCCTGATTCTGACCGCTTCCGGCGGGCCGTTTTTAGATACGCCGCTAAACCGGTTTGCCGACATCACGCCGCAGCAGGCGGTGAAGCATCCCAACTGGTCGATGGGACAGAAAATCTCGGTGGATTCGGCTACCATGATGAACAAAGGCTTGGAGCTGATTGAAGCGCATTGGCTGTTCAATTGTCCTGCCGAAAAATTGGAAGTGGTGGTACATCCGCAAAGCGTGATACACAGTATGGTGCGATATGCGGACGGTTCGGTGTTGGCACAAATGGGTACGCCCGATATGCGTACGCCGATTGCATACTGTTTGGGGCTGCCTGAAAGAATGGCTTCAGGCGTTGCGCCCTTGGATTTCGGCAAACTGTCGGCACTGACGTTCAGGCAGCCCGATTTTGAACGTTTCCCCTGCCTGAAATTGGCCTATCAGGCGATGCGGCAAGGCGGCGATGCGCCCTGCGTACTCAATGCGGCCAATGAAATCGCCGTTGCTGCGTTTTTGAACGGGCGTATCCGCTTTACCGATATTTTTACAGTGGTGGAGCAATCTTTGTCGGCACACGCAGGCGGCGGAGCAAACAGTATCGAACATTTATTGGCAAGCGATGAAACCGTGCGGCAGTATGCCGAAACGGTTTGCCGAACTTTCAGCAGCCGATAATCAAGCGTAGCGTTAAGGCAAAATGCTTATTCAGGCTGCCTGAAGCCGAAAAAGCATATGTCGTCTGCCTATCCGGCAGACGGCAAACTGCAAAGAGAATATGCGGTGCCGTTGGAAACCTTCCCGATTTCCGCCATATACGGCAACAGCGATGAAAGATAAGGATTTGATGATGTGCGAAGAATATTTGGATTGGGCGCGTCAAGCCATGCATACCGAAGCCGAAGCCGTTAGAGAGGTGGCGGCTTCTTTGGACAAACAGTTTGTTCTTGCCGTACAAAGTATTTTAAGCAGCAGCGGGCGCGTGATTGTTACCGGTATGGGCAAATCGGGCCATATCGGCCGTAAAATCGCTGCCACGCTTGCTTCAACCGGCACGGCGGCTTTTTTCGTGCATCCTGCCGAGGCTGCGCACGGCGATTTGGGCATGATAGTGGACGGCGATGTAGTTTTGGCGATTTCCAATTCTGGCGAGAGCGATGAAATTCTGGCGATTATCCCTGCGCTGAAACGCAAAAACATCACGCTCGTCTGCATCACGGGCAGACCGCAATCCCATATGGCGCAACACGCCGATATCCATATTTTGGCAGCCGTATCCGCCGAAGCCTGCCCGCACGGCTTGGCTCCCACTTCCAGTACTACCGCCACTTTGGCGCTTGGCGATGCGCTTGCCATCGCCCTGTTAAACGCCCGCGATTTCACGCCTGATGATTTTGCGCTCAGCCACCCCGCAGGCAGCTTAGGACGCAAACTGTTGCTGAAAGTATCCGACATCATGCACCAAGACGGAGAATTGCCCGATATTGCCGAAAGCACGCCTTTGCGTTCAGCCATTATCCGCATGAGCGAAAAAGGCTTGGGTATGTTGGCCGTAACCGATGCTTCAGGCAGCCTGAAAGGCATATTCACCGATGGCGATTTGCGCCGTTTGTTTGAACAGCATCAAAAATTCAGCCATATGACCATCGGTGAAGTGATGAAACCCAATCCGACTACCATCCGTCCCGACAAACTGGCAACCGAAGCCGCCAAATTGATGCAGGATAGGAAAATCGGCGGTTTGCTGGTGTGCGATGAGAGCAACCGCCTGGTGGGCGCACTGAATATGCACGATTTGCTGAAGGCAAAAGTGGTATAATCTGCACCATATAAAACATTTATTTATCAATAAATTATTTAAGTTGCAAATGAAATGTCTCTGCCGGAAATTTTTCAGGCAGCCTGAAAATCCGGCGGCGGCATGATGCAAAACCCTGCGGCATGATTTTTGCCCGCCTATCGTTTGCAGCCGTCCGTTTATCCAAAGGTAGTTTTATGGTTCAAATACAGCGTATCAACGTTTCCAACCAAGCCCCTTTTACTCTGTTTGGCGGCATCAATGTGTTGGAAGACCTCGACAGCACTTTGAAGGCGGCCGAACATTATGTCCGCGTTACCGAAAAACTCGGCATTCCTTATGTGTTCAAAGCATCGTTTGATAAAGCCAACCGCTCGTCTATCCGTTCTTATCGCGGTGTGGGCTTGGAAGAAGGCATGAAGATTTTCGCCAAAGTGAAACAGGAATTCGGCGTACCCGTTATCACCGATGTTCATGAACCTTGGCAATGCGGGCCTGTTGCCGAAGTATGCGATGTGTTGCAGCTGCCCGCTTTTTTGGCAAGGCAAACCGACTTGGTAACCGCTATGGCGCATACCGGCAAAGTGGTCAATATCAAAAAGCCGCAATTTCTCAGCCCGCAGCAGATGAAAAACATCGTTGAAAAATTCCAAGAAGCGGGCAACGGTCAAATCATTCTTTGCGAACGCGGCAGCCAGTTCGGCTATGACAATTTGGTTGTCGATATGCTCGGATTCGGCGTGATGAAAAAAAGCTGCGGCAATCTGCCGGTGATTTTTGACGTAACCCATGCCCTTCAGCAGCGCGAAGCAGGTGCCGCCGCATCGGGCGGCCGCCGCAGCCAAGTGCTCGAATTGGCATTGGCTGGCATTGCTACGGGCATTGCCGGGCTGTTTCTCGAAGCGCACGAAAATCCCGACCAAGCCAAATGCGACGGGCCTTCGGCTCTGCCGTTGGCTTTGTTGGAAGAGTTTTTGGTTAGGGTGAAGGCTGTGGACGATACAGTCAAAGCATTCAAGCAATTGGCAATAGATTAATCTTTCCGTTCAACGGTATAGTCCTTAACGGATTTATGCGGTGTCTCGGTAGATATTGGGTAGTTAGGATTTATGCAGTCGGCCAAAATCTTTTCTCGAGGTATTAAAAAAATCCCTTATTTGTCCAACCTTCTGCCCGAATACGATATTTCTGTCGGTTTCAGGCAGGCGGATTGCGTACTGGGCTGGGGATTGCGCCCGACAACGCGCAAAGCAAGGCAATATGCCCAAGCACACCGTCTTCCCTTCATTGCATTGGAAGACGGTTTTCTGCGTTCGGCAGGATTGGGTGTGGACGGTTGGCAGCCGTTTTCCCTGGTGGTGGACGATATCGGAATTTATTACGACACTTCCCGCCCGTCTCGTTTGGAAAATCTGATTTTGTCGGCAGGGCAGATGCTGCCTGAAACTTTGGAAAACGCAGAAAAAGCAATCGATTGGATTGTGGCGCACAAACTGTCCAAATATAACCACGCTCCTGATTTTGAAAGAAGCGGATTTGCCCGCGACACGCTGCCTGAAAAAGAAACCGTATTGGTGATAGACCAAACCTACGGGGATATGGCGGTGCAATACGGCGGTGCGGACACGCAAACCTTTGCCGATATGTTTCAGGCAGCCTTGGCAGAAAATCCGAATGCAGAAATTTGGGTGAAAACCCATCCCGATGTGTTAAGCGGTAAAAAACAGGGTTATCTCACTGCGCTGCCCGATGTTTCAGGCAGCGTGCGTTTACTTGCGGAAGATGTTAATCCGTTGTCTTTATTGGAAAAGGTAGATAAAGTATATTGCGTTACATCCCAAATGGGCTTTGAGGCCTTGCTGCTGGGCAAACCCGTGTCCGTGTTCGGGCTGCCTTGGTATGCAGGCTGGGGCGTGAGTGATGACCGCCACCCGCAAATAGCCGATTTGAAAAAACAAAACCGCCGCCAACCGCGCTCATTGACGCAGCTTTTCGCCGCCGCTTATTTACAATACAGCCGCTATATCAATCCCAACACGGGTGAAAGCGGCACGATTTTTGACGTGCTTGCCCATCTTACACTCATGCGCCGCCTAAACAATACCTTGCGCGGCGACATCTATTGCATCGGCATGAGCTTGTGGAAACGTGCCGTAGTGAAATCGTTCTTCAGGCTGCCTTCCTGCCGTCTGCACTTTGCCGCTGCTCCCGAATACCTTCCTTTGGACAGGCTGCCTGAAAACAGCCGTATCGTGCTGTGGGGGCAAGGCAAACCCGAGTGGCAGGAGACGGCCGGGCAACATAAAATCCCCCTGCTCAGAATGGAAGACGGCTTTGTCCGTTCGGTCGGTTTGGGTTCCAATTTGGTGCCCGCATTATCCTTAGTGGTTGATGATTTGGGAATTTATTTTAACCCGCGTCAGCCGTCCCGACTGGAAACCATCTTACAGCAACACCCGTTTACCGAAAGCGACCGCACGCTCGCACGGCAATTGCGCGATACCCTGATTAACCACCGCATCAGCAAATACAATGTCGGCACAGCCGATTTGCATCTGCCCGATACGGGGCAAACCATTATTCTCGTTCCCGGACAGGTGGAAGACGATGCCTCCATCCGTTTGGGCGCTCCCGAAATCAAAACCAATGCCGACCTGCTTGCCGCCGTGCGCCAAGCCCGCCCCGATGCCTATATTATCTACAAGCCCCACCCCGACGTATTGAGCGGCAACCGCATCGGCGCAATAGACGGCGAAACCGCCTCCCGATTGGCCGATCATATCGAAACCCAAGCCGATATTGCCGCCTGCCTGAACGCGGCAGACGAAGTTCACACCATGACTTCCCTAAGCGGTTTTGAAGCCCTGCTGCGCGGGAAAAAAGTATGCTGTTACGGATTGCCGTTTTACGCAGGTTGGGGTCTGACCGAAGATAAATTGCACATTTCCCGCCGCACCCGCCGCCTGAGCTTGGAAGAACTCATCAGCGGCACATTGGTTTACTATCCCCAATACGTCAACCCCGAAAACGGCAACCATATCAACGTACAAACCGCCTTAGCCATACTCCGCAAACAACGTGAACGCCAACCTTCAGGCAGCCTGAAAAGAAGTTGGGCAGCCAAGCAGCTCGGCAAACTTTATCAATTGTGGCGGTTGTTTAGGTAGTTTATAGTCAAATATGCGTTTGATGGTTTGCCGGTATTGTGATGTGTTGCCGTATTTACCTGCAATGCCTGTTTGCACAAATCATATTAACTGATTATCGGAGAAAAACCGTATATAGAAAGGCTGCCTGAAAAGAATCCCTTCTTTTCAGGCAGCCTTTGATTTGTTTATGCGGCGATTATTTGCACACGGTTTTACTTAAAATAAAACCTAATACAAAACCGGCAGCTGCGGGAATCACCCAGCCTAATCCAACCGAGTACAAAGGCAAAACGCCCGACAAGGTCTCGTTAATCCGCATAATCAATCCGTCTTCAGCACCGCCGAACATGGAATGTGCGGTTTTCCAGCCGTCCACAACCGCCAATACGGAAGTGAATAAAATGGTAGTGGCATACACAACGCGTTTGCCGTCAAACAATTTATGCAGGAAAGTCAGCACAATAATCGCAATGGTAAGCGGATAGAGCAGCATTAATACGGGAATGGAGAATTTGATAATGGTTCCCAAACCGAAATTGGCCAATCCAAACGACACCACGGTAAATACAACCGCCCATTTATGGTAAGACAATGCGGGTATGAGACGGGCAAAATATTCGCCGCATGATGTAATCAGACCGACAGAAGTGGTCAAACAAGCCAAAAATACGATGGCGGCGAGCAAAATATTACCGAATGTGCCGAAATAATGTTGCGCGCTTTTTGACAAAACTGCCGCGCCGTTGTCCTGCAAACCGATGCCGCCGACACTGGTTGCACCCATATAGGCAATCAAAATGTACACAATTGCCAAAGCGGATGCGGCCACCAAACCGGAACGGATGGTTAAACGCAGCACCTGTTTGTCGTCGTTGATGCCCATATTGTAACGGACGGCTTCAATCACGATGATGGCAAATACCAAGGCTGCCAAGGCATCCATGGTTTCGTAGCCTGCCAAAATACCTTTGGTGAACGCATCGCTTTGATAGGCTTCGGCAGGTGCTTGCAGCGGAGCCATCGGCGCAATGGCGGCATAGCCTACCAATACGGCAATGGTCAGCAGCAATGCGGGCGTCAACACACGGCCGATGCGGTCGACCAATTTACCGGGAGATACGGCGAGCCAAAACGACAAGCCGAAGAAAATCAGGCAGAAAATAAACAGACCGATGCTTTTTGCGCTGTCTGAAACAGTTTCGCCCATAAACGGCACTACGCCGATTTCAAAAGAAACCGTTGCGGTACGCGGCGTGGCAAACAGCGGGCCGATGGAAAGATACAGTGCGGCGGCAAACAGCACGCCGTACCAAGGGGCAACGCGCGAAGCGAGCTGCTGCACGTCACGCGCACCGGAATAGCCGAAAGCAATCACGCCCAACAGCGGCAAACCGGCACCGGTCAGCAGAAAACCTGCCATGGCGGCGAACACATTGCTGCCTGCCTGTTGTCCCATGCCGGAAGGGAAAATCAAATTACCTGCACCGAAAAACAATGCAAACAGCATCAAACCGGTGGCAACAAAAGCGGATTTATTATTAACTGATTGTTTCATAATATAAAGCCTGAGATTAAAAACTGCCCTGTTCGGGGCAGCGGAAATAAAGGAAACTCAATATAGCAGAGTTTGGCAAAAATATAAAGATATTTTCACAAAAGTTAAAATATGTGAATTTAAAGCGTTTTCATTGCCTTCAGGCTGCCTGAAAATCGGGCGGCATGACAAAACGGATTAAAACCGTTTGACGGCGTTTGAAGCGCAAACGGAATACGGATTGCGCTTTTTAAGAGCCTCCATTCAAAACATTTCTGCCGTTTGTGCAACGGCGTTGCGCTGCTTGGCATGTCCGACCGTTCCACATATCCCGAATGCAGCAGTTTTGGACTTCGTGCTGCCATCCGACTTTTGCCGCGGCGTTTTATACCATGCTGATGCCCGACAACTCCTGCGCCATTTTGGCTGCGTAGTTATCGGTCATGCCGCCGACAAAATCGAGAATTTTCATATAGGCGTCATATAAAGTGTCATCTCGGGTCAGCGGTTCGTCTTCCAACAGCTCCAAAGCCAAAGACTGGCGCACGTTCAGGCTGCCTGAAACCAGCAGGGCATGGGCGGCGGGCACCAATAAATCCAGCATCAAACCCAAACAGGGAAAAGCGGCCAATTCATGCACCAATTTGCTGCGGTGGCGGAAAATGCGTTCTCTGGCAAGGGTTTTGGCATTGTGCAGGGCGGCTCTCACGTTTTCGCTGCACAAATCTACCAAGTCGCGCCCTTTCAGGCAGCCGTTGAGCAAGTCGTGATGGTGGCGGACAAAAGTGTGCGCCACATCGTCTACCGCTTTGCCGATGGCCAAACCGCGCAACATGGCGGTGCGTTCGCGCGGATGGGGTATGTGCCAAGCGGCGGCAGTATCGGCAAGCGGCGATAAGACTTTCTCTACTTCCCGATAATCGAGCAAACCCAAGCCGATGGCATCTTCCAAATCCATCAGGGCATAGCAGATATCGTCTGCCGCTTCCATCAGATACGACAGCGGATGACGCGCCCAGCAGTCGGTATCGGTTTCAGGCAGCCCCAAGGTTTCGGCTACGCGGCGGATATAAGGCAGTTCGCTTTGATAAATATTGAATTTTTTGCGTCCGTGCGGATGGCTGCTGCTCCACGGGTATTTGAGCAGTGCGCCTACGGAAGCGGCAGTCAAACGCATACCGCCGCGGTTGCGGTACATTTCCAAGCGGGCAATTTGCCTTAAGCTGTGGGCATTGCCTTCATAGGTTTGCACATCGTTGCGTTCGGCTTCGGTGAGCGGTTGCAACAGACGGGCGTGTTCGGGCTGCCTGAACCATTCGCGCAAAGCGTCTTCACCGGTGTGTCCGAACGGCGGATTGCCCAAATCATGCGCCAAACAGGCAACCTGCACGATGGTGCCGATATGGTAAAAATCGATTTCCTGCGGCAGCAAATCGCTGTTGGCGAGAATCCCCGCCACGCGGTTGCCCAAACTGCGTCCCACACTGGCCACTTCTACACTGTGGGTCAGGCGGTTGTGGGTGTGGTCGTTTTGCGCCAGCGGATGCACTTGGGTTTTGCGGCCCAAACGGCGAAAGGCATTAGAAAACACTACGCGGTCGTAATCGGCGTGAAACGCACTGCGGAAGGGGTCGGCCAACTGCTTGGATTCAGTCGGCATGATGTCGCCGTTTTCTTCGTGGGTAAAACGGATATCGGACAGCAATTGTTTCCAATTCATCGCAGTACTCATATGAATGCCTTTAAAAACAATGATAAAAATGCGAATATATCCGATTTGCAGGTATCGGAAAAGGGAAAGCGTCCAAAGGACGGCTTATCATCTGCCGCGTATTGCCCCGCTCCCTTTCAGGCAGCCTGTATCGGATTTTTTTAAGGCTGCCTGAAATATGACCGCAAAGCGAAATGTATGGGCGGCATGATATTTTCATTATTTGTGCCGTTGGCCGTATTCCGCCGGACAAAAAAATTCATTTCTCCGCAGCACGCTAAGGCAACTGTTGCATTGGCTTTCGAACCATAACGGCTTAACACGTTCCGCCGTCCTTTCTCCGACATACGGCAATAGCCCGACAGGATTTTTTTACACCATCGCCCCGACCGTTGAAAAGGCAGCCTGAAACTTTCAGGCTGCCTTTTGGGATATTGGTCGGGCTGTCATGATGCGAACACAATCGGCATTGAATCTGCCAATGATTTTACTCTCTTGGCAAATCTTTAACTGTTCCGATGCGGTGAATGCCGCCGTACATCTCAACGGATAATCCCGCGTTGGGACGTATCCAAAAAGCCGTTGAACACCGCCAATTCGGGAGCATCCGCCGCCATTTGCGCCAGTTTCGCTTTCGCTTCTTCGTAAGACAAACCTTGACGGTACAAAACCTTATACGCTTCTTTTACGCGGGCAATCTGTTCGGCCGAAAAACCGTTGCGGCGCATGCCTTCGCTGTTGAGACCTGCCGGTTCGGCACGGTAGCCCGATGCCATCACATAGGGCGGAACGTCTTTATGCACACCGGCGGCAAAGGCGGTCATGGCGTAATCGCCGATGCGGCAGAATTGGAAAATCAGGGTATAGCCGCCTAATACGACATAATCGCCGATGGTAACGTGTCCGGCCAAAGAGGCGTTGTTGGCGAAAATGGTGTGGTTGCCGACTACGCAGTCGTGCGCGAGATGAACATACGCCATAATCCAGTTGTCGTTACCGAGACGGGTTTCGCCGATGCCGGTTACGGTGCCGAGATTGAAAGTGGTGAACTCGCGGATGGTATTGCGGTCGCCGATAATCAGCTTGGTAGGTTCGTCGCGGTATTTTTTGTCTTGGGGAATGGCGCCGAGACTGGCGAATTGGAAGATTTTATTGTCTTCGCCGATGGTGGTATGCCCTTCGATAACGGTATGCGGGCCGATTTCGGTACGTGCGCCGATTTGTACGTTGGCACCAATCACGGCATAGGCACCGACTTTGACGCTGCTGTCCAATTCGGCTTTGGGGTCAATCACGGCGGTAGGGTGGATGAGAGTCATGTCTATCCTTTCATGGTGTTTAACTGGTTTTCAGGCTGCCTGAAAAGGGTTTGAAAATCAAAACGGGCGCGGGTAATTCAAGTGCGCGATGGGTATATCAATCAATTTAAGCGGTTGGGTTTAATGCGGGACTCAGGATATTTTCAGTTGCGTCCGGCATGGTCGGATAAGTTTGGGAACTGTATATTTGGGTCTAGCGCGGTGGTGTTTTCGGCGCAACGGTATTGCAGGCACATTAAGGCAGGGGCGGTATTGGCGTGTTTGCTACCCTGATAGATGAATATGCACAGTATCACGAGGGCCAATACCCAACACGCCAGCTGCACATAGCCCAAAATCAGTCCGACCAAAGCCAAATCCGCACCGTCTTGCCCGCGGCGGCGGATTTGGCTGCGGGCAATGTGTCCGGCGATGACGGCGATTATCGCGCCGATAAGCGGCAAAATCACATAAGACGCAATGCCGAATATCAGTGAAACAATGGCGCAGGTGTTGTTCTCTTTATATTGAGCGCGAATTTCGTTGTGTGTCGGATGTCCGTCCATGATGGTTTCCTACGGTTCGGCAGGCTGCCTGAAAGGGGTTTTCAGGCAGCCTGTGCGTTTATTTGTTGGCGCACAAGTCCGCGGGCAGATAACGCTGCCCCCGTTCGCCCAAGTCGGGCAGGCTGCAATGCCAATACACCTGACCGTTTACCGCTTGCGGCTGCATGACCAGTACGCTGCCTTGTACCGGCTCGGCTACTTTTCGATGGGTGGCAAATCGGGCGTACAGAACGCCGTTTTCAATCCAAACGTTTTGCCAATACGGTTGTGGAGTGGGAATGGGGGAGCGGTTGATGTATCCGGCCTGTTCGGGTGCGGCCAATATCTGTGTAGCCAATTCTTCGCGCGTGTTGGACAACTCCAACATCGCTTCGGCAGTTTTCGTGCGGTAAACATAGTCCGCATAGAATGGAAGGGTAAAAGCAGCCAATATACCGAGTATCGTTATAAAAAGATTGATATAACCCAAAATCAATCCCGACAAAGCGATACCGCTGCCGCCTTGACGAAAGCGGAGGATTTGACTGCGGCCGATGTGGCCGGTAATAACGGCGATTAACCCGCCGATAACCGGCAACAATACGAACGATAAAATACCGAATACCAAAGAGACAACCGCCCAGCCGTTGGTGCGGTTGGCCGGTTCGGAAGGCCGGTTGCGTTTGACAGTGTAGGAAGTCATATGCGTTACTTTCATGAAATCAGGTTTTAAAAAGGTTTCAGGCGGCCTGAAAACGGTTAGGAAGCCCGTATGCCGCCGCTTGCTTAGCGCGTTTGGCGCTGCATATCAAACCGGTTTATCACGGACAGGCTGAACTGCACCACATAGCCCACGCCGAAAGCAAACAGCAAAGTGCCCGGCCCAACCGTACCGCCGAGCAGCCAGCCGATAAAGCAGACCGTTACTTCCAGGCTGTTGCGCACAATGCCGACTTTCCAGCCGGTGCGCTCCCAAATCCCCATCATCAAGCCGTCCCGCGGGCCTGCGCCCATTTGGCAGGTGAGATAAAAGCTGCTGGCAATTCCGGTAATTACCACGCCCGACACGCAATAAACCCATTTCGCCCACAAGGCATCGGGTGCGGGAAACAGCCACAAACCCAGGTCAATCGACAAGGCAATCACGATAATGTTCAGTACCGAACCCAAACCCGGGCGGATATGCAGCGGTATCCACAGCAAAAACACCAGTATGCTGATAATCAGGGTAACGGTTCCGACACTCAGCGGCACATGGTTGGCAACACCCAAAGATAATACGGCCCACGGCGATGCCCCCAAATACGACTGGATAATCAATGCTTCACCCAAGCCAAACACAGTCAAAGCGCACAGCAGTACGGTCAAAGCCGTCGGCGATGGCAGCCATTTGTGTGAAGAAGACCAAGGTGTTTGCGGTAAAACGCGGCGGGCGTTGGCCATAACGGTTCCGATGAATTGAAGCGTGTGTTTAAACGGCAGGAGAAAGCTGCCGTGAATCGGGCGGGATATTTTCAGACAGCGGTGTTTGTCCTACTTGGAAGCTCGTGCTATCGCTTAATCTGATAGTCTGAGGTTTTGCGGCTAAAGCCAAAGCATGCTGTTTTGATTGTCTGTTTGAGCACATCGGCTGTCTGAAACCGCCCGTTGCCCGTCTCGGCTCGGACGGTTTGAAGGCTCTGGTGCGCTGTTTTTCAGGCAGCCACTTTGCGTTTGGCACACATAATCACGGCTTCCACCGCCAATTCGCCCTCTACGGTTGCCCGCGCTTGGAATTTGCCGATGCCGCGTTTGCTTTGCAGCAATTCGATTTGAAATTCCAAACGGTCGCCCGGAATCACTTGGCGTTTGAAACGGGCTTCGTCTATTCCCGCAAAAAAGTAGATTTCATCGGGATTGCGGCCGCCTTCGGTCAAAATCGCCAAGGCGCCGCAGGCTTGTGCCATCGCCTCAATAATCAATACGCCCGGCATCACGGGAAAATCGGGAAAATGCCCCTGAAATTGCGGCTCGTTCATGCTGATGTTTTTAAGAGCCGTCAGACTTTTGCCGCTTTCAAATGCCGTGATACGGTCAAGCAGCATAAACGGATAGCGGTGGGGAATCAGTTTCTGGATGTCTTTTGCTTCAATCGGTAATGAAATATGCATGAGTGTTCCTTTAATGGATATGGTTTTCAGGCAGCCTGAAACCGTTGCTATGAATACAATCCATCCCAATGCGGCATCTGTACAAAAGTATACCTGTTAACCGGATTGTTCAGAGGCTTGCCGTTGTGTTCGGGGCAAAACCGGTAAAGCGATAATATCGTACCCATCGGGAGAACCCGACAGCATAATGGCGAAAACGGCTTAGGATATTTTCCCCTGCTGTACGGTAGACCGTCAGCCGAAGCAATATGCAGCATACAGGGAAGAACATGAAAAACGCTGCAAAATGCATCGGAAGCAGTCGCTTAACGAACGGAACCAACGCAATCCATCCGCCCAAGAAACCGAATACGGCATAAAACCGCCGTAGCCGCATCAAGCGCGGACATTGTTTGGGCAGGCCGTCAGCTTTTTTCCTGCTGTTCCAGGGCCTTAATTCTGCGGTTCATTTCGCTCAGGTGGCGGATATGAACCGCATTTTTCGCCCATTCCTTGTGCAGCTGCATGGGAAATACGCTGGCAAAGTGCTGCCCGCTTTCCTTGATGCTGTGGGTAACGGCGGTGCCGCCGCCGATGCTGGTTTTATCGGCAATTTCAATATGACCCACCATACCGACACCGCCGCCGATAATGCAGTAGCTGCCGATTTTGGTGCTGCCTGAAATGCCTGTTTGTGCGGCAATCACGGTGTGTTCGCCGATAATGCAGTTGTGGGCGATTTGGACTTGGTTGTCGATTTTGGTGCCGCGCCCGATGATGGTGTCGGACAGTGCGCCGCGGTCGATATTGGTATTGGAGCCGATTTCGACATCGTCCCCCAAAGTAACGCCGCCTGTTTGCGGAATTTTAAACCATGAATCTCCCGCAAAAGCCAAACCGAAACCGTCCGCACCGATTACGCTGCCTGAATGCAGTTCAACGCGGCTGCCGATGGTGCAGCCGTAATAAACGGTTACGTTCGGGTGCAAAACGGTATCGTTGCCAAGCGTGCAATCATGCTCAATCACGCTGCCTGAAAGAATGCGGCAGCGTTCACCCAAAACGGTGTTTGCGCCGATGTAAACATGTGCGCCGATTTCGCAGGAAGCGGGGATAACGGCACCGTCTTCTATCACGGCAGTGCGATGGATGCCGGCACGGGCTGCCTGAACGGGATGGAACAGGCGGGTAACGCGGGCGAAATACAGATAAGGGTCGGCCGCCACAATCAAATTGCGACCCGCAAAATGTTCGGCGTTTTTTTCGGAAACGATTACCGCACCGGCGCGGCTTTCGGCAACTTCTTGACGGTATTTGGGATTGGCCAAAAAGGTGATGTGTGTCGGCAGTGCTTTGTCGGCAGGGGCGATTGCGGTAACGGTGATGTCTTCACCGTGCCAATCGCCGCCGAGTTGGGCTGTGATTTGGGAAAGGGTGTATGCATTCATAGGGTTCTACCGAATGTTGCGTAAGCTGTGTATCGGATAATCGGCTGACTTCCAAAGATTAAGGGGCGATGCGGTAAAGCGCTTATGCCGTTCGGTTTGCCTTCGTCAATATTTTGGCAACGATATCGGCGGGCAATCCCCCCATTCTTCGCCTGCCTGGATATCGGACGGCGGCGGTACGGCACGGGCGTCTTCAAAATAGAAATCCGTTGCGGTTAATAATGCATCGGCAGCCATTTCCCGCGCATGGGTTAAATCATCGCCGCAAGTCATGGTTTCGGGAATATCGAGGAATGTTACGACATATCCCCCTTTTTCGGCCGGCGTAAATTGTGCGGGGTAAAATATAGTTTCCATGATAAACAATATTCTCAACCGGTTAATTGGATTGCAGGCAGCGGCTGCGCCGTTATTTACCCCGCCGCCCAACCAAGGCATAACCGTATCAAATCGTCTGAAAAAGTGCGGATGATGCAAAATTCCTATGTCTGAGCCGATAAGCCGTTTATTTCAGGCTGCCTGAAATGGATTTTAGGCAAAGCATATTGTTGATTGTATTTGCGCAGGGAAAAGTATTCTTCGCTTTGCCGCACCGCAAAAGGCTGCCTGAAAGGTTTTCAGGCAGCCTCTGTTATTTCATTTCGTCCAACAGTTTGATTACGCGGTCGGTTAAATCATATTTGTGTGTTACAAACACGGCCTCCTGCACGATAAGGTCGTATTTTTCCTGCTCGGCAATGCGTTTGATAACGGCGTTGGCATTATTTTGCAACGCGGCAAATTCTTCGCTGCGGCGCAAGTTGTATTCTTCCGCCAAACGTGCCGATTCGATGCGGAAAGCATAGCCCGCTTCCTGCAATTTGGCTTCAACTGCTTGTTTTTCTTGGCTACCGAGCTTTTTATCGGCCAGTTGCTGCTGCAACTTCAAGCCTTCCTGACGCATTGCGCTCAACTGTTTTTGACGGCTGCCGAACTCGCGTTGCAAAGTGGCTTCAATTCTTTGGGCGGCACGGGTTTCAGTGTAAATACGCTCGGGATTGATATAGCCGAATTTCATTTCTTCTGCATATGCGGCAGCCAGACTGCCGCATAACGCCAGCATGGTAACGATTTTTTGAACAGGGTTTTTCATATAAATAACTCTCTATATTACTGAATGCGTGTACAAACCGTCTGCCCGGACGGATAGACGGAAAACATCAAAATACGGTACCCAATTGGAATTGGAAACGTTGGATTTGGTCGCGTTCCTTTTTCTTCAATGGAACGGCATAGCTGAGTTTAATCGGACCCATCGGTGATAACCAAGTCAATGCAGCACCTGAAGAATAACGCAATTCGTTATGGAAATCGGATTTGTGGTTGTTTTTATACAGTCCGTTCGAACCGTAAGGGTTGTTGTCGCTATACGGAGCGGAATTGTAGGTTTTGCCGTCCCATACGCTGCCTGCATCGGCAAAGATGCTCAAACGTACATTGCGGCTGTCTTTCATGCCGGGGAATGGGAATAGAAGCTCGGCATTGGCATTGACCGCATATTTGCCGCCATAACTTTCAGAAGATTTATAGTTGGCATCATATACTTTGGGGCCAAGCGAACCGCTTTCATAACCGCGTACCGAACCCAAGCCGCCGCCGCTTTGGTTATACATAAACGGAACTTCTCTGGTTTTGCCGTAATTGCCGCTATAGCCCATTTGACCGTTGAGCATCAGGGTAAATGTTTTATTCAGCGGGAAATACCAAGTTTGTTGATGCCCGAATTGATAATATTGCAAACCCGAGCCGGGCAGACCGATTTCGCCGGTTACATTGGTTTGGTAACCGCGCGTTGGCCAGAAGCTGTCATCGGTGGTGTTGCGGTACCAGCTGAGAATGCCTTTATAAATCCAGTTTTTCTCGCCGTTTTCGTCCACAAAACGCTGGTAGCGGTAAGGCGGGACGTCAAACAGCTTCACAGACATCCGTTCTACACCTAATCCGACATTGACGCGGTCATATTCGGTAATCGGGATACCCATAACAGCCGATACACCGTAGCGCGTAGTGCGGTAATTGCGTGAATTGCTGGATAATTTAGACGGGTCGTAAATAGAACCGAACAAACTGTACGACATACTTACGCCGTCAGCAGTAAAGTAAGGGTCGGTAAACGACAAACTGGCTCCTTGCCGCACTTTACTGCGTGAAGCGCTAAACGAAACGGACTTGCCGGTGCCAAACAAATTATCCTGGGCGATACCGCCTGCCAATACCAGGCCGTCATCCTGAGACCAGCCCACAGAAGCATTCACGCTGCCTGTGCGGCGTTCTGCCACTTTCACTGCCAAATCGACCTGTTGCTCGTCTTCAGGCACAGTGGTACGGACAATTTCGGTACGCTCGAAATAACCCAATTGGTCCAATCTTTGTTTGGAACGCTCGATATGTTCTTGGTTATAGGTGGCGCTTTCCATCTGGCGCAACTCGCGGCGAATCACTTCGTCACGGGTTTGCTTGTTACCGCTGATGGTAATGTTGCGTACTGCAACACGGTTGCCCGGGTTGATTTGCACGACAATATCGACAAAGTGCTTGCCGTTTTCTTCTCGGGGGGTATGCGCCGCCGTTACTTGGGCATTGGCATAGCCCGCACTTTGCAAATCATAGCGGATAGCCGCCATCGCATCTTGCAATACATTGTAATTACTTAATTTGCCCGGCTTGATGCGGCGCAGCCGCTTTTGCAGTTTGTCCTGAGCAACTTCCTTACTGTCTCCCGCGATGGAAACATCGCCCCAATAGTAACGCTCACCTTCGTGAACGGTAATGGTAACGCTTTCATGTTCTTTGTCATCGCTAAAACGGCGGGTAACGTCTTCGGGATTGACTTTGAAATAAAAATATCCTTTATCGCGATAAAAATTCTCTAATCTGACTTGGTCTTGGTTAAATTTCTGCCAGCCAAACACATTGCTTTTGGTCGCCCATGACATTAATGTGCCGTCAGTCAGACGTACCACGCGACTCAAGCGGTAATCGGAGAATTTCTCATTACCTTCGAAATTCAGCTCGTTAACGCGCGTGGTTTTGCCTTCGTCGATATCAATCGTGATGGCGACACGGTTTCTGTCCAGTCTTTGCACGTTCGGCGTGATTTTGACATTATGTTTACCTTGCTCCAGATATTCGCTGTACAGCGCGCCTAAGGCATGGCTTAAAGCTTCTTGGCTGAAAAAATCACCTTTCCCCAAACCGGCCGAGGCCAGTGCATTGGCGGCATTATAGGCAGCCCGAGTTTCAAAATCGCGTAATACTTCTTCTTGGGTTTTTTCCTCGCCCGCAATCAAATCGGTGTCGGAGGCTGCTTGGGTGCCGCGTATTGTGGAAATCTGCTTTTGGATATTGTCGCTTTTCAGAATTTTGCCGCCGGTAACGGTTAAATCACTGATAATCGGCCGCTCGGTAACGGTAACAATCAGCATATTGCCGTTTTGTTCAAGCAATACATTTTCATAAAAACCGCTGGCGTGCAGACGGCGGATGATGTTTTCGCCGACTTCTTCGTTAAATACATCTCCTGCTTTTACAGGCAGCAAAGAACGTACCGTTGCTTCCGATGTATGCTGTTCGCCTTCAATACGCAATTCGCCGATGGTGAAATCCGCCCATGCGGGAGATGCCAAACCTAAAGTTAATAAAGCGGCGGTTATTTTGTTCAGTTTCATCATGTCATCCAAATAAACGGTTAATATCATTAAAAAAAGCCAAAGCCATCATCGCCAGCATTACTGCCAGACCCAAACGCAAACCTATTTCCTGAATGCGTTGGCTTAAGGGACGTCCTCGAATCAGCTCGGCAGTATAGTAAACCAAATGCCCTCCGTCCAATACGGGAATAGGCAGCAAATTCATGACACCCAAGCTGATGCTGACGATGGCTAAAAATTCGATATAAGCCTGCAAGCTGATGCGTGCCGTTTGGCCTGCTATGTCTGCGATGGTAACCGGCCCCGATATATGGCTTAAAGAAGCGTTACCGGTAATTAAATTGCCGAAAAACCGTATGGTCATTGCGGAATAATCCGTCATTTTCCGCCAAGCCAATGCCACTGCTTCAGGCAGGCCGGGTGTGTAATGGCGGCTGATTTTTTCCTGCCACGCTTCATCACTGCCCTGAACTACACCGATTTGTCCGATAATTTTGCGTTTGTCGGGTGTTTCTACCGATGCAGGCAGCAAAGTAGTTTGGTATTCCGTACCTTGGCGCAAGTAAGTGATGCCGAGGTTGCGTCCGGCATTGTCGCGGGTGATGGCAGACCAATCTTCCCATTTGGGAGTCTCCTTGCCGTTTACCGCAATAATTTTATCGCCTTTTTGCAGTCCTGCTTTTTCGGCAGGGCTGCCTTTTACCACCATGCCTATGGTTTCGCTGCGTTTAAACGGCGACAAACCCAAGCTGCTGCGGCGTTTGGCAACGGCTTCTGCTTCCGGCGTGCCTGAGGCATCAATCAAGCGTTCGCTGCGTACGCCTTGCTCGGTTTCCACCAGTACATTGATTTTACCTGCTTCCAAGCCCAAAATAATTTGCATATTGGCATCGGAAAAGTTTTCGGCGGTTTTGCCGTTTACGGCAATGATTCTGTCGCCTGCCTGAAAACCCGCACTTGAGGCAATGGAGGGCGCTTCTACCGTACCTACATACGGGCGGATTTCGGTAATGCCGCCGACTGAAAAGCTCAAAGCATATAAAACCACTGCCAATATCAAATTGGTCAGAGGGCCTGCGGCAACGGTGGCAATGCGTTTCAAAGGGTGTTGCCGGTCGAAAGCATAAGGCAATTCCGCTTCCGACACTTTCCCTTCCCGCGTGTCCAACATTTTGACATAACCGCCCAAAGGGATAGGGGCGATACACCATTCGATATTGCGCCAGTTTTTGCGGTAAATCGGGCTGCCGAAACCCACGGAAAAGCGCAACACTTTGATGCCGCACCAACGGGCAACCAGCAGATGTCCCAACTCATGCAGACTGACCAGCAATAAGATAGCAAATAAAAAAGCAATAAATGTGAGCATAAACAAATGAAAGTAACGGGCAACCCAAAAGTTCAGGCAGCCTGAAATCCGGATAAAACAAAGCTAGAATAGCAGCTTTAGAGCATTTTGTGTATGTTTTCCTATATGTTCAGGCAGGTTTTAGCCTATTCGTACGTTTGAGATATGCTGCGACTTCTGCCGCATTATCCAAAATCACCGCACCGCATTCCTGCATTTCTTTCCATGCCGCTGTTTCGGTATCGGCGGCAATGGCCCGACAGGCGGCACGGTTTACTATAACCTCCCATCCGCCTGCACGCAAAAGCTGCAATACGGTGGTTTTTACGCAATAGTCGGTTGCCAGTCCGCCTGCCAAGATGGCGGTTACGCCTTTGGAACGCAGCCATTCAATCAAGCCTGTGCTCAATTTCTCTCTTAAATCGTGATAACACGCGCCATACGGGTGCATCTCGGGATCTACGCCTTTCCACACGCAAAAATCATATTCTCTGCTTTCAGGCAGCCCGTCAAGCAGTTCGAAACCGTAGCTGCCGACAATAGCGTGCGATACCCAAGTGATGTCCGCATCGGGCAGACTGGTCGGTTGGAACATGTCTGCATGGCTCGGGCAAATCCATTTGGCCGCAGGACTGTGTGCATCTTTGGTCATCACGCGGTAATCGGCTAAGGCCGCCTGTGCGTTTAATTCGTTTGCAATCAGATGTCCCTCTGCCACCGGCAATTCGGCAGGGCATAAGGGGGTAAAGGTTTTTTGGGCATCAATATCAATGGCGGCAATCATGGTTGTCTCCAAATTTTCGGGTTGTGTTGCAAACGGATAAACAGCTTTTCAGGCAGCCTTTTCCGTTTCGGTTTCCGCTGCGTCATAAGCTTCTACAATTTTTTGCACTAAAGGATGTCGGACAATATCTTCTCCGGTAAAGGTATGGAAATACAAGCCTTCAATGCCGGATAATTTTTCTTTTGCGTCTTTTAATCCCGATTTGATGTGGCGCGGCAAATCAATTTGGCTTAAATCGCCCGTAATCACCGCCTTTGCACCAAAGCCGATACGGGTCAGAAACATTTTCATTTGTTCGGGTGTGGTGTTTTGCGCTTCATCCAAAATCACATAGGCACCGTTTAACGTGCGCCCGCGCATATACGCCAAAGGGGCAATTTCAATCAATCCTTTCTCTATCAGCCGGCTAACGCGGTCAAATCCCATTAAATCATACAAAGCGTCATACAGCGGCCGCAGATAAGGATCCACTTTTTGCGCCAAATCACCCGGCAAAAACCCCAATTTTTCTCCCGCTTCAACCGCAGGGCGTACTAAAACAATCCGTTCCACCTGATGTTTTTCTACCGCCTCCACCGCTGCGGCAACCGCCAAATAGGTTTTCCCCGTTCCTGCCGGCCCCAAGCCGAATACCACATCATGATTGATTAAGGCGCGTATATAGCCGTTTTGCCGCGGCGTACGTCCGCTAATGCTGCCGCGGCGCAAACGGAAGCAATAATGTCTGCCGCCGTCATCGGAAGGTTGGAAAACGGCATCGGCTGTTTTCGCTTCCACTGCGGCCATTTGGATATCCTGCTCCGACAAATCACGCTTGCCTGCCAATTCGGCCAATGCCGCCAGCGCACGCCTGCCTGCGTGGGCATGCTCTCCGGAAAGAGTGAAATGGTCAAAATGACGGCTGATTTTGATTTCCAAAAAAACCGCCAGTGCATGCAGATTTTCATCTAAAGCACCGCACAACCTTTGAAGTGCTGCATTATCAATGTGTTCCAATTGTAATTTGACCGTGTGGCTCACAGATATTCCTTATGTCGGATTGATAGCAGAGTGGAAAGATGGCTTGTCGCACTCTTACATTTTCAGGCAGCATATTGCCTGCCTGAACAGTATTTGGAGTAGAGTTGCCAATATAGTAAATGTTTATGAATGATACGTAATATCGGGTTTATGCTGCCTGAAACATTTTTTGTGTTGCGGCTCCTAGCGGAAATTATCCGCAAAACGTTACGGTATTATAGCGAGTAAGCCTGTTTATTTATATAGCTGCTTCGGTTTCAGTCCGAACAAATTTTACGTTTTATCTTATAAGCGATATGCGAGATGTACGATAACGGTTTAAAAGATTATCCAAATAAAGAAAGTGATATGCTAAGTTATACATCATCACTCTTTTCAGGCAGCCTGAAAACCGAATATCTCTTAATATAAGAGATAAGAGCAATGAAAAAAGGGAACTGCTTTCACAGTTCCCTTCGCATATTAATCTGCTAAACAGATATTAGAATGCGTGTTTCAGACCAACGGTACCAGTGGTAACGCGGGCTTTGTGTTGGCCTTTGCCGTAAGTAACTTGACCTACTTGAGCGTTTACAACAGTGCGTTTGCTCAAAGCATAGTCGGCACCCAAGATGCCTTGGTAGTATTTACCGTTGTCGCCGGCAAATACTTTTTCGCCGTCAGCATCTTTGAAACCGAAGCCGTAAGCAGCAGAACCTTTAACTTTCAAGCCTTGAACTACTTCGTATGCAGCAGACAGAGCAACTTCGTTACCTTTGTAAGCTGCTTCGTCATCAACAGCTTTGAAAGTTTGGTATGCCAAGCCTACCAACAGACCGTTAGCATCGTAGCCGCCTTGTACTACAGCTTGGTAGCCGTATTTTTTACCTGCTGCTTCAGCGTCAGCAGTGTCGCGAACTACGGTAGCGCCCAAGTCAGCAAAGAAGCCTGCATTTTTGTAGCTTGCAGTCAAACCGTAAGCAGCAGAATCTTTTTTGTTCATGCTGCCGATACGGCGAGATACGTGCTCGTTGTCGCTGGTTGCAACAGATACGCTACCGGAGAAACCGGCAACTTCAGGAGTTTCGTAGGTTACGTTTACGCGACGGTCAGTAGCAGCGTTGCCGCGGGTGAAAGTAGCCAAGCCGGCAGCGTTACCGTAGTCCAGAACGTCGTCAGAGTATTCCCAGATGTCCAAAGCATCGTTTACAGCACCTGCGCCGATTGCGAAGTAACCGGCTTTAACAGTACCTGCGGGAGTTTTCAAACCAACGAAAGAGTCACGGGTACCGAAGCCGCGAGTGCTTTGATATACACCGGCATTACCGGCTTTACCGCCACCGGCAACGTCCACACGTTGTTCCAATTGCCAAATAGCTTGAACGCCGTTGCCCAAGTCTTCATGGCCTTTGAAGCCGATACGTGAACCGTAGTCAACTACAGCGGTAGTGATGCTTTTGGGTGCGCCCAAAGTAGTTTCAGTACCTCTTACTTTAGAAACTTGTACGCCGCCTTTGATTTGACCGTACAAAACAACGTCTGCCATAGAAGCAACAGGCAAAGCAGCCAAAGCTACTGCAATCAGGGTTTTTTTCATTTTCAATTCCTTTGTTTGGAGATGGAACAATTTGAAACGGCGGTGATGCCGCTGTCTCAACTTTACGGCAGCCCTGGAAACCATTCGGTTTTAAGACTGTGCAAGTTTTTTGCAGTCCCCATATTACCCGATTGAATGTACAAAAAACAACTTGAATTTGGTTTTGCTGATAGCGGCATGATGGAGCATGGCTAGGCTTGATTTTTATATCATTATGTTTTATATCTGTTTTATTCAGATTTGCTTTTGGAGAGCGACGGGATATAGTGTTGTTTTTTTGTTGCAGTGTGCCGTTTTGCATTTGTGTTTGCGGCAGAGCATGGCAGGCAGGGGAGATTGAGCGGGGAGATTCAGTCCGGCCGGGTAATTGCTTTGCTGGGATGGTGTCGGTTGCAGTGTGATGGGCGGTTTGTTATGTGAAAAATGATTTAACCGTCATTTAAATAGGCTGTGTTGTAAGATTTGATATGGCTACAAACAGATTGTGTGAAAACATTTTCCTTTAATAGGAATTTTCAACAAGTTATTGAAGAATATTTATTTTTATCAAATTACATTGCAGCATCAAACTTATTTGAAAACAGAGCCTTTAAATAATAAATAAGCTGCCTGAAAGTTTCAGGCAGCTTATTTATTAAATTATTGTATATATCGGATTATGTGCAGTGCGAAATTAGAATTTTTTGTGCGTGGGCAAACCAGTGTTCGTGCTGCAAACCGTATCGTCGTGTTATTCGGCGTTGCTGAGCAGTATTGCTGTTTGCGCATCAAATTCGGGTAAGTGTTCGGGTTGCAGATAAGGACGCAGCAGGCTCAAAGTGCGGCATATGCCTCTTTTTTTCGATTGTTCGTCCAAACGCTCTCCGTTTCTGATTGAGCTGTCGAAGTCAAACCAATATTTGGTGAGTATCCACATATTCAGGGATAAATCGTGAATGCCGGTTTCGTCAATGCGTATGATGCCGTTTTCTTGCAGGCGCGTGAGTAGTTTGACCGCCAGCGGTGCGAAACGTTCTTGGGTGAAGGCGTTGTGTTCGCCCAAGAGGGCGGCGCTGCGGGTTAGCAGGGTGTTTACATCGCTGAATAAAAAGCGGTATTGCCACATAATGTCGTAGATACCTGCCATGTAGGTGGCGGTTTCGGATATGTTGACGGGCAGCGGGGTTTGTTGCAGGTATTCGAGCAGGGACAGGCTGTAGCGTTTGAAAAGCTGGATGATGATTTCGTCTTTATTGGCAAAGTGGTAATACAGATTGCCGGGACTGATGCCGAGATGTCCTGCGATGTGGTTGGTGCTGATGTTGCGCTCGCCTTGCTCGTTGAACAGTTGCAAGGATGCGTTGATGATGCGGTGGTAAGTCGGGTTGTGGCGGTTTTCTTTACTCACGGATTAGCCCTTGAATGTTTCAGGCTGCCTGAAAATTGTGTGGCAGGCAGTTGTTTTTTGTTCTGTCGATAGGTATGCGGCCCCATGTATTTGAGACTGCCTGAAAACGTTTTTAACTTTTGCAATTCGGTTCAGCTGAATAGGAAACGTACTGCGGCGTAAACGGATAATACGGCAATCAGGCTGTCGGTGCGGTCGAATACGCCGCCGTGCCCGGGCAGCAGATTGCTGCTGTCTTTGATGCCTGCCGAACGTTTCAGCCAGCTTTCCAGCAGGTCTCCGTAGATGCTGACTGCGGTCAATACAACGGCGGCGCACCATAAGGGGATAAGGGAGCTGTTGTGTCCGAACCAGCCTGCCGCATGAATGACAGTGATGTAGAGCAACACTGCCAACCCGCCGCCGATTGCGCCTTCCCAGCTTTTTCCGGGACTGATGGCGGGAGCAAGTTTGTTGCGCCCGAATGCTTTGCCGGCAAAATAGGCGCCGATGTCGGCTATCCATACCAATCCCATCACCGCCAATAGCGGCAATGCACTGTCGCGGTCGGGACGCAGTGCCAGCAGTGCGAACCAAAACGGCAGCACCAAAAGCCAGCCTAAGGCTTTCGAGATGTAGCGGCAAGGCATTTGCCATTGTTTTTTCAACCAAACGGGTACGAGCAGCAGCCAAAACAGTGCGACTAAAAGCCAAACCAAATCAGGCAGCATCCAGCCGCCCAAGTAGGCGATACACATGAAAAACGCCGTGCCGCCGAGATAAGCGGCTTGTTCGTTGCCGCTCATGCCTACCATGCGGCTGTATTCCCATTGCACCAATAGGGCAATCAGGGCGCAAAATACGGCCCAAATCAGGCTGCCTGAAAAGAACAGCATGCCGAGCATGAGGGGCAGCAGGATTAAGGCGGTTTGGATTCTTTGTTTTAACATAACGGTTTATCCTTTATCGGTTTAAGGACGTTGTTGCTCTTGGGGCAGCTGTTCGGAAGTGCGTCCGAAGCGGCGCTCCCTGCCTGCAAATGACGAGAAGGCGCGGTGCATTTCGTCTGCATCAAAGTCGGGCCACAAGACATCGGTAAAATAAAATTCGGCATACGCCATCTGCCAGAGCATGAAGTTGCTGATGCGCGTTTCGCCTCCCGTGCGTATGAACAAATCGGGTTCGGGCGCTTCGGACAGCATGAGTTTTTCTGCCAAATCGCTTTCGGAAATTTCGGTTTTGCCTTCTTGTAACAAGGCATTGGCTGCCTGAAGAATGTCCCAGCGGCCGCCGTAATCGGCGGCGATGGTGAGAGTGAGGCCGGTATTGTTTGCCGTTAGTGCTTCTGCGCGGACAATGCTTTGGCGGATTTCTTCGGAAAAGCGGCTTCTGTCGCCAATCACTTTCAAGCGCAAGCCGTTTTCATGCATTTGCAATACTTTTTTCTGCAAGGCCGTTAAAAACAATCCCATTAAAAACGATACTTCATCGGCAGGCCTGCGCCAATTTTCGGTGGAAAAGGCAAATACGGTCAGATAGCCGACTCCTGCTTCGGCGCATACCCGACACATATCTTCCAATACGTCCAGCCCTTTTTTATGCCCCATGACGCGCGGCAGAAAACGTTTTTTCGCCCAACGGCCGTTGCCGTCCATAATCACCGCTACATGGCGCGGTATTTTTGTATAGTCTAAAACCGTTTGTGTGCTGCTGATAGCCATAGCCGTGTCCCGCAGGCGGATAAAGCAGCCATTATATCTTGCTTGTATATGTTTGTCGTTTTGGAAAAATCATTCTATGTTTGCGTATCATTAAATTGAATAGTCCGATGTTTCCAAACGGGCAATGACTTTCTTGAACACATTGCAGTTTTTGCGGTTTACCCGCAACTGGGCAGAAGTATTCCGAGTCTTTTATGATTTTTTGAATAAACCTTAATCCGGCACGGTTTTATCGTTTAAGAATCAGCCCTTACTTCGGTATGCGGAAAATTGAACTTTCATTTAATCATGCGAAAATAAGATGGAACAACACTCGGTAAACATCGGAACAAGCATATTTTTAATACGTACATCACTATCTTTAAGATTGTTTCGGCTTTTTCGAAATGCCACCGCTTCAGGCAGCCTTGCTATAATTGTACGCCTGTCTTGATTTTAGGAGAATATTCATGCGCCGCCGTATTCCTGCCGCTTTGTTTTTGGCCGCCGCATTGCCTGCCGCAGCCGATAATTTGAATTACAACATTATCCATTTCAGCGAAGAAGCGTCTGTCAGCGTGGAAAACGACACGCTCAATGCCGTATTGCTGATTCGTGCCAGCGAGAAAAACCATACTGCCGCCGCCGCTTTGGTGAGTAAAAAACTACACGGGGTGTCGGCAAAAATCCGTGCCGCATCGGGAGTTGTGATGAAGGAAAATACCCGCAGCAGCCACCCCGAATATGGTGAAAACGGACGAATCCGTGCATGGAGCGACAGTGCGGAAATCCGTTTGAGCAGCACCCATTTTCCTGCGTTGCTGAATTTGCTTAACGAAGTGAAACAAGATGCTGCGGTGGAAAGCCTGTATTACAGTGTTTCGCCGCAAAAACGTGCCGCAGCGGTGGAAGAGGCTTCGCAGAAGTCGCTTGCCGCTTTCAGGCAGCGTGCCGGACAAATCAGCAAAACCATGGGGTTTGACGGCTATAAAATCGTGGAAATCAATATTCATCAATCCTTTTCCCGACAGGAAGAACGGCGTTTTGCCGCGCCTGAAGCGGCGTTGGCCGGTGCGGCTTATGCCAAAGCGCCGGTGTATGCGGATACTGCGCCGGGAGAAGGGGAAGTCCGCCAAACTGTCAGCGGTAAGATTCAGATGTATTGATGCTTTCAGGCAGCCTGAAAGCCATCTTGCATCGTGCGCTGCGGTATGGTTCAAGACGGGTTTCGGGCAGCCGTGTCCCGAGCCTAAGTCTCAGGTTTCTTTTTTGCGCGGTTACATTTTTAGACAAAATGATGACGTTGCCGAACGGTATGTCTGATGAGAATGCGGCATCATGGTTTGCTGCAATGCCGGCGCGTAAATTTCCGTTATCAGGCAAACGGTTTCAGGCTGCCTGAAGTTTATTAACTTATTGTTATTCATCTGGTTTGTTAAGTTACCAATGCGCTGCTCCGAGCAATAGGCCCGTCTGCGGTTTTACCTACTGAAGCGGGCTTGTGCTAAAATTTCGCAGTTTTGCCTGATTCAAGGACAAGTAATGTTAGTCAATTTAGCCAAAAAGATTTTCGGCAGCCGCAACGACCGACTGCTCAAGCAATACCGTAAAACCGTTGCCAAAATCAACGCGATGGAAGCGCAGATGCAGTCGCTTTCCGATGAAGAGTTAAAAACCAAAACCGCCGAATTTAAAAAACGCATCGCACAAGGCGAATCCTTGGACAGTATCCTGCCTGAAGCGTTTGCCGTATGCCGCGAAGCATCGGTGCGTACTTTGGGTATGCGCCATTTTGACGTGCAGCTGATTGGCGGTATCGTGCTGCATAACGGCAAAATCGCCGAAATGCGTACGGGCGAGGGTAAAACTTTGGTCGGTACGCTGGCGGTCTATTTGAACGCGCTGACAGGCAAGGGCGCGCATGTGGTAACCGTGAACGATTATTTGGCGCAACGCGATGCGGATACGCTCAGCCCTTTGTATAACTTTTTGGGTTTGAGTGTCGGCGTGATTTTGAGCAATCAGGAACCTTTCTCGCGCCAAACCGCCTACAATTGCGACATCACCTACGGCACCAACAACGAATTCGGCTTCGATTACCTGCGCGACAACATGGTGCAGGACCAATACGATAAAGTCCAACGCGGTTTGAACTTTGCCGTAGTGGACGAAGTGGATTCCATCCTGATTGACGAAGCGCGTACGCCGCTGATTATTTCCGGCCAGGCAGACGATAACGTCCAACTTTATCAAATCATGAACCAAGTGCCGCAAATGTTGTCGCGTCAGGAAAAAGAAGACAGCGAAGGCGATTATTGGGTTGACGAGAAAAACCATCAAGTGGCGCTCTCCGAGGCGGGGCACGAACATGCCGAACAGATTTTGCACCGCATCGGTTTGCTGCCTGAAGGCGATTCGCTCTATGCTGCGGGCAATTTGATGCTGATGCACCACCTGATGGCGGCATTGCGTGCGCACAGCCTGTTCCACCGCGACCAACATTATGTAGTGAAAGACAATGAAATCGTCATTGTGGACGAGCACACCGGCCGTTTGATGGACGGGCGCCGCTGGTCGGACGGTTTGCATCAGGCGGTAGAGGCCAAAGAAGGCGTGGAAATCAAAAAAGAAAACCAAACATTGGCTTCCATCACCTTCCAAAACTATTTCCGCCTTTATGCCAAATTATCAGGCATGACCGGTACTGCGGATACGGAAGCTTATGAATTCCAAAGTATTTATAATTTGGAAACCGTGATTATCCCCACCAACAAACCTGTCAAGCGCAAAGATTTCAACGACCAGGTATTCCGCACTGCCGAAGAAAAATTCGAAGCCGTTATCAAAGACATCCAAGACTGTTACGAACGCGGACAACCCGTTTTGGTGGGTACGACCACCATTGAAAATTCCGAACTGGTATCCATGTTGCTCAAACAGGCGGGCTTGCCCCATAACGTATTGAACGCCAAAGAGCACCAACGTGAAGCCCTGATTGTCGCGCAAGCGGGCAAGCCCGGCATGATTACTGTTGCCACCAATATGGCGGGTCGCGGTACCGATATCGTGTTGGGCGGCAGTGTCAAACATCAGGCCGATGCCATTCGCGCCGATGAGAGCCTGCCTGAAAGCGAAAAACAGCGTTTGATTGAAGCATTGGAAAACAATTGGGAAGCCGACAACAAGCGCGTTGTCGAAGCGGGCGGTTTGCACATTATCGGTACCGAACGTCATGAAAGCCGCCGTATCGACAACCAATTGCGCGGCCGTTCGGGCCGTCAGGGCGACCCGGGTTCCAGCCGTTTTTACCTGTCGTTTGAAGACCCCTTGCTGCGCCTGTTTGCTTTAGACCGCGCCGCCGCCATTCTCAACCGTCTCGCGCCCGAGCGAGGCGTGGCCATCGAAGCAGGTATTTTGACCCGTCAGATTGAAAACGCACAACGCAAAGTCGAAGGGCGTAACTTCGATATGCGCAAGCAGGTATTGGAATACGATGACGTGGCCAATGAGCAGCGCAAAGTGATTTACCACCGCCGCAACGATATTCTGCTCAGCGACGATATCGATGCGATTACCCGCGCCATGCGGGCTCATGTGATAGGCGCGTTGGTGGATACCCATATGCCGCCCGACAGTATGGAAGAACAATGGGATTTGGCTGCCTTGGAAGCGCAATTGGCAGGCGAATTGCGTACGCACGCCGATATCCGAGGCTGGCTGAAAACCGACAACACTTTGGAAAACGAAGACGTAAAAGAAAAATTGTTGGAGCAAATCGAGCAAGCCTACAAGGAAAAAGTTGCATTGGTTGGCCGTAAAAATTTCAATGATTTTGAGCGGAAAGTTGCCTTGCAAGTACTCGACGTATTCTGGCGCGAACATTTGGCTGCTATGGACTATTTGCGACAAGGCATTCATTTGCGCGGTTATGCGCAAAAAAATCCGAAGCAGGAATACAAGCGCGAGGCGTTTATCCTGTTTGAAAAATTGTGGGAAAATATAGAGCAGCGCATCAGTGATTTACTGATTACCGTACAGGTTCAACCTGCAGAAAACGTTGCCAAAGAAGTGGAAACGCCGCAGCTTGAAAGCCATGCCGTCCATGCGCCCGCTCCCGGTATGTCGGCCGTTTTGGGTGAATCGCGCGACAGCCTGGCCCGTGCGGCATTCGACCCTGAAAATATGACCGAAGAGGATGCACGTTATTTGCCGTCCGCATTGGCGGCTGCGGGTTATGTCGTTCACCGCAATGACCCTTGCCCTTGCGGTAGCGGTTTGAAATACAAACAGTGCCACGGACGGTTGGCTTGATACATACGGCTGCCTGAAACATTGCGCCAGCAGACAAAATTTTTTCAGGCAGCCTATATGATATTGCGGTGTGCTGCGAGCTGCCGATTATCGGTTCTGAACCGAATGGTTGGATTTCAAGACTAACCGTGCAAGTTGCAAGATAGAGCGGCATCCGAATAGCAGGGGAAAGCAATGGGACATTGGCAAAACGGACGGTGGTTGCAGGCGGTACAACTTGAATCGCCTAACTTTTCGTCCCGTCCCGACGGAGAAATCCCCCGTTTGGTGGTGTTGCACAATATCTCCCTGCCTCCGTTCAGTTACGGTAACGCCGCCGTTGAACAGTTGTTTACCAATTGCATCCGGCCTGAAGAACACCCTTTTTTCAGGCAGCTTGAAAACTTGCGTGTTTCCAGCCATTTTTTGATTGACCGCCGAGGCAAAGTCATACAGTTTGTTTCGTGCGACAACGCGGCATATCATGCAGGTGTGTCTCAGTTTCGCGGACAGGCTGCCTGTAACGCTTTTTCCATAGGGATTGAATTGGAAGGTTGCGATTTTGAACCGTTTGAAGAAGCCCAATACCGAGCCTTATCCGGATTGCTGATTGCCTTATGCCGCCAATATCCCATTGAAGCCGTAACAGGACACCAACACATTGCCGCAGGAAGAAAGACAGACCCCGGGCATTTTTTCGACTGGCAAAGGTTGCGCCTTGAAGGTTTCCCGATAGATTTCAACGATGTTCAGGCTGCCTGAACGCTGTTTTCCGACCCGACAGGGATTGATTATGAATACTTCCGTATTTTTGAGTATCGCCGCCGTTTTCCTAGCCGTATTGATTATTGTCGTTTTGTACAATATGTACCAAGAGCGGCAATACCGCGAGCATGTACGCCGCCAGTTCGGGCATGCCAACCAAGATGCACTGATGAATAGCCGGGTTCAGTCCGTGCGCGATGGCGGCATGTCGGCTCAGGCGGATTTACGCAGGAAAACCAAGGCAGAATTGGCTCGTGAAAAAGCAGAAGCAGAAGCTGCCGAGCAGCAAAAAACGGATGCGGTAACGCAATCGCCAAAGGCTTCCGATAAGGTAGAAATCGAACTTAATCCGGGTGAAGACGAATTTCACGAAATCGATACTGCCGCACGCAAAGAAGAAAGTACATTTTTTAATTTGAATTTGCAGGAAGAAAACGAATCGGAAAAAACCGTACCCGAAGAATCGGTTAAAGCCCATACGCCTGAAAAAGCAGCCAAGCCCAGTTGGGCGAGCAGTCTCTTTGCAGGCAGCCGCCGTAATTTGTGCATTGAGTTGGAAGATTTGTCCGAAAGCGATTTGCAGTGGTTTGACCCGCGCTTTGACTTTATGGCATACGTTTCACTTTATCGCCCGAAAGAATTGCAGTCGATTCCCCGTCTTTCCGAACAACGTCCCTTCCAAATCATCGGATGTACAACCGATGGCTGTTTTCAGCCTGCCGAGCCAATTCCCGGCAAAGAATACCAAGCGTTTTGTATCGGTTTGCAGGCCATTAACCGCAATGGTTTGGCATCTGCCGACGAATTGGACTACTTTTCCAGACAGGTGAGACAGTTCGCCCGCAGAATGGACGGGGAAGTGAGGGTGAGCAGCACCGCTCCTTTTCTTGCCATTGCCACTCCTTTGGACGAATTGTGCGCCCGCGTCGACCAAACCATTGCCATTCACATGGTATCCAGAAGCAGCAGCATCCGCGGCATAGACCTTCAGCGTACAGTAGAAAACGCAGGCTTCGTTCTCACTACGGAAGGCGTGTTTACTTTGTCTGCCGATTCGGGAGAAACCTTGTTTGTAGTAGATACCTTAGACGGCAAACTGTTCAGTCAGTCTCTGCTGTATAACAGCGATTACAAAGGGTTCAGTATGCTGTTTGACATTACACGGATTCCCGATGGCGAAGCCAATTTCAACCGGTTTATGGAGCTGGCGGTGAAGTTTTCCGAAAATCTGGGACTGGAATTGGTTGACGAGCAAGTACGCCCCTTATCTGCAGAATGGTTGCGCGAAGTGCGCAACTATGTTGCCGCACGGCAAAGGGAAATGCAGCAAGTCGGTATTACTCCGGGCAGCGAATTGGCTAAGCGGCTCTTTTCTTAATTATTTAGGCTCTGTTTTCAGAAAGATTGATGCTGCAATATCATTAAAAACATTTTCTTTAACCGTTTCTTTCAATTCCCGTTGAAGAAAATGTTTTTACACAATATTTGTATTAATATCAATCAGATTTTACGACACGGCTATTATTTAAGATGCCATTCGGAGAGATTGCTGAATCTGGACATACTGTAAACACGGTATATGTCTCATATCTGCCGATTACCTTTTGCAAAAGAGTCGGCATATTGAAATCAAATGGTCGGGTAAGCCTGTCTGAAAACTTTCAGGCAGGCTTTTGATTGAGACCTGAGGTCAATCAAACTTCCGGAAGTATTGTTCTGTCGTGGTTTCAGGCAGCTTGAACAGAAAACATAATGGTTAAAGTATCCGGGTGTCTGTTATGAATGAGCGGGAAATATGTTCGGGCCGTATCAATATAGTTCAGATGATGTTACGGACAAATGGCTTTCACATTTTCTAATGATTGGCGAGTTTGAGTCACGGATACTTCATTCATTGCAGGGAGGCAGGCCATATTGCATGACGGATAAAGCATATTGGCCATATCAGTGATTCAAACCACAAGCGCAGTTTGCTTTCTATTTGGGATAAAAGCGAATATTTTTTAAATTCTATCAAATATTTTAATTATATAGATTATGACGGAACAAGAACGGTATGCATGGATACAGCTCGCATTGACCCCTTATATCGGTGCGGAAAGTTTTAGTGCACTGTTGCAACAATACGGTTCGGCTCAGGCGGCTTTAGCCGCACCTGCGCACGTGATTGCCGCTTCGGTTTATCAAGGTAAAAAAGCCGCCGCCGCATGGAATGATACCGCTCAGGCCAAATCTGCAGCCGATGCGGCATTGCGGTGGGAGACGCAATCAGGCTGCCGGTTGCTGTTGGCATGTGACGAAGATTATCCCGCTTTGTTGAATGAAGGATTGACTGCGCCGCCTTTGTTATTTGTGCGCGGAGACGTTTCTTTGTTGCACCGTCCGAGTGTTGCCATAGTCGGCAGCCGCCACGCCACCCCCCAAGCCATGCGGACTGCCCGGCATTTCGGTCGCGCTTTATCGGAAAGTGGTATTACCGTGATTTCCGGTATGGCCGCTGGAATTGATACGGCTGCCCATACGGGTGCGCTCGCGGCTTCAGGCGGCACGATTGCCGTATGGGGTACAGGAATTGACCGTATTTATCCTCCTGGTAATGCCTCACTGGCCCATCAAATTGCCGAAAACGGGGTGGTTGTTTCCGAATTTCCTTTGGGAACACGTCCGCTGGCAGGGAATTTTCCGCGCCGCAACCGCCTGATAGCCGCACAAAGTTATGCCACTTTGGTAGTGGAGGCGGCTTTGGAAAGCGGTTCTTTGATTACGGCCCGACTGGCTGCCGAAATGGGGCGCGAAGTGATGGCGATTCCCGGCTCTATCGACAATCCGCACAGCAAAGGTTGTCATAAATTGATTAAAGAAGGAGCGAAATTGGTGGAATGTTTGGAGGATATTATCAGCGAGTGTCCGATGCTGAATGTTTCAGGCAGCCATATATCTCCATCTTATTCGGAGCCTAATCACAATTTATCCACAGATTTATCCGAAAGTAGGCAGCCTGAAACATTGGCCGTACATACCCGAAATACAGCCCAAACCAAACCGCATGAAGCTAAACCGCAAGAACCACTTGATGCGGAGCAACACCCCGTCTGGCAGCAAATGGGTTATACGCCCGTTCATCCGGATACATTGGCAGAACAGACGGGTATTTCTGCCGCCGACATTTATGCACTGCTCACCGAATGGGAATTGGAAGGTAAAATCGCCGCTATGGCAGGCGGACGTTATCAGCGGCTAAGGTGAGATGGTTTGTTGTTTAATTTATCAAACAAATGCTAAGGCAATATTATTTTGTCGGCATGATGCGTATGGTTTGTACTTGAGTAATCCTTTCCGCCCGGCCTAAATGCCGTTTTGGGATAGATATAACAGCAGATTTTGAAAGGTAAACCAATTGCGGTATATAGGCTCTGGTTTGATATTAACGACCGGGGAATATTCCCTTCATCCCGCCTGCCATTTTCATCAGTTTAGCCATGCCTTTGCCGCTGAACATTTTCATCATTTGCTGAGACTGTTCAAACTGCTTCAACATTTTATTGACTTCCTGAACCGTGGTTCCGGCACCTGCGGCGATACGTTTTTTACGGCTGGCTTTGAGTAAAGCGGGATTGGCGCGTTCTTTCGGAGTCATCGAATTGATGATGGCTTCTACGTGTCCCATAGCTTTTTCGGCCGTGCCTTCGGGGATATGTTTGGACATTTGTCCCAATTCGCCGGGCATTTTCGACAGCAGATTCTCCAAACCGCCCATATTGCGCATTTGGCGGATTTGCTCTCTGAAATCGTTCAAATCGAAGCCTTTGCCTTTTTGCAGTTTTTTCGCCATTTCTACGGCGGCTTCTTCGTCAATTCCTTTCTGAACGTCTTCAATCAAGGTCATCACATCGCCCATGCCCAGAATGCGGCTGGCAATTCGGTCGGGGTGGAATGGCTCTAGGCCGTTTACTTTTTCTCCTACGCCGATGAATTTAATCGGTTTGCCGGTAACATACCGTACGGACAGTGCGGCACCGCCGCGTGAATCGCCGTCCATTTTGGTCAATACCACGCCGGTGAGTGCAAGGGTATCGTCAAAGGCTTTGGCAGTGTTGACGGCATCTTGACCCAACATGGCGTCAATCACAAACAGGGTTTCCACCGGCTTTACCGCCGCATGAATGGCGGCGATTTCCGCCATCATCTCTTGGTCTATCGCCAAACGGCCTGCGGTATCCACAATCAACACGTCATAAAAGTGTTTCTTGGCGTAATTTTGTGCGGCAAGGGCGATATCGACCGGATTTTGCGATACATCGGACGGGAAAAAATCCACCTTCACCTGTTCGGACAGCAAACGCAACTGCTCAATCGCAGCGGGGCGGTATATGTCTGCCGACACCAGCAGGATTTTCTTTTTGGCGTCTTGTTCTTTAATCAAACGCGCCAGCTTGCCTGCCGTAGTGGTTTTGCCCGCGCCCTGCAAACCTGCCATCAAAATCACCGCAGGCGGCGTGGCGGCAAGATTGAGTTTGCTGTTTTCCTTGCCCATCAATTCGGTTAAGGCTTCGTTTACTATGCCGAAAAAAGCCTGTTCCGCAGTCAGATGTTTGCCGATTTCCCTGCCTAGTGCGCGTTCTTTAATCTGATTGACGAAATCTTTCACCACAGGCAAGGCAACGTCCGCTTCCAAAAGGGCTAGGCGCACTTCGCGCAAGGCTTCTTTGATATTGTCTTCGTTCAGGCTGCCTTGCGAACGGATGTTTTTGAATACTTTGCCGAAGCGTTGGGTTAAATTGTCTAACATGAGTGTTTTCCTGTTTCAGGCTGCTATGGGGTTAATCAGGCGGTTGTATCGCCGTTTGGTTGGCGAGGTTGGGACGCCTTTTGCCCCGGGTAATTTCAAACGTGCCATTCTAGCACAACCGCCTTTCAGGCAGCCTGAAAACGGCAAAGGCTGCCTGAAAGTAGCCGACACCCGTTTTTTTTGCTATAAACCCGCATTTACGTCCACTTACAAAGGAAGCAACATGGAACTCGTCTTCATCCGTCACGGACAAAGCGAATGGAACGCCAAAAACCTGTTTACCGGTTGGCGCGATGTGAAATTGTCCGAACAAGGCATTGCCGAAGCGCAAGCCGCCGGCCGCAAACTTAAAGCTGCGGGTTATGAATTTGATATCGCCTTTACTTCCGTACTCACCCGCGCTATCAAAACCTGCAATCTGGTATTGGAGGAATCCGACCAACTGTGGGTGCCGCAAATCAAAACTTGGCGTTTGAACGAGCGTCATTACGGTCAGCTGCAAGGCATGGACAAACAACAAACCGCGGAAAAATACGGTGACGAACAAGTCCGCATTTGGCGCAGAAGTTACGACACCCTGCCGCCGCTTTTGCCTGCCGATGATGAATTTTCCGCCCATAACGACCGCCGTTACGCCCATCTGCCTGCCGATGCCGTGCCCGATGGCGAAAACCTGAAAGTTACCTTAGAACGCGTATTGCCCCTGTGGCACGACCGCATTGCCCCCGCCATTCTCGGCGGCAAACGCGTTTTGATTGCCGCGCACGGCAACTCTTTGCGTGCATTGGCAAAACATATCGAAAACATTTCCGACGACGACATCATGGGTTTGGAAATTCCTACCGGCCAACCTTTGGTGTACACTTTGGACGATTCGCTCAAAGTCTTGGGCAAACGCTATCTGTAATTTTGCCGAACCGTAGTCAGAAAGCCTTGTGCAATCACAGGGCTTTTTGATTATGCCCAACCGAAGCATGATGGTGCAGAAACAGGATATTCAGGCAGCGTACTAAGCTGCTAACCCGCCGACTTTGTCCGCTGTGATGTCAAGTCTGCTTCTTGCCATATATTACATATTTCTGCTTAAAATCAGTGAGCAAACATGCCTTATATCCAATCCTTATATGCAGACGGATAGCTGTCCAACCGTTTTCAGGCAGCCTGAAAACCCATCGTTACCACTTACCCTGCATTAAAGGCATATCCCAAATCTTGATTTCATTTACAAAACGCTTGGTTCAGCCAAACTCTGCAAAGCTTGGTAAGTCCGCTGGACGGTGCCGCTTTTTCACGCTTAATATCCGCCCTGCCGTTTAGGGCAGGTGTAACGCCCTCTTAATCCAACCTTCCAACTAAAGGAATTGCCAATGAAAACCGTACACATTTTGACTGTTGCTGCACTGTCTGTAGGTTTGATTGCTTCGGCATCTGCCTCTCCCGTTAAAGCCGATAAAGTGACCAAACGCACCAGCGTCAACTACAGCTGCCAAGGCGGCAAACGCGTTACCGTGAACTACAGCTTCAATGCTGCGGGCGTTCCCGTTGCCGCTGCCGCCCGTTTAAACGGTAAAACCCGCGTAATGAAGTATGATTTGAACAATTCCGACAGCGTGGGTTCTTTCTTCCAAGATGCAAACGGCTACCGATTGGGCGGCGATGCTATCGACAGCAGCAACGTCCGCAATGCCGGCATGATGATTACCTCTCCTCGTGATGAAATCTTGTTCAAAAGCTGTTCGGCACGCTAATCCGAATACATAAACCAACCGCCCGATGGAGTATTGTCGGGCGGTTGTCGTTTGTGCAATCCGCAACAGGTAAACGCTCAATGCCACGAATGACGGCAAGACGGCAAAATCCGATTGTCGTTAGTTAAGCAAACAAAACATCATTCAAACTGCAATACCGTTTTTCAGGCAGCCTGCTTCATGCTTTAACCGTTTACTATCCAGCACGATATTCCGCCGGATAAGAAAAGAAGTGCCCGGGTAAAGAAACATTTTTAGAGTGGCAAACAGGACACTTTCAGAATAAGGCGGACTAGCACCGAAACAATCGCTCCGATTAATGAACAACACGCGATAATCGCCGACAGTAATAGAACATCGCGGTATTGCTCTTTCGGTTGCCATGAAAGCATAACGCAACCCTACCCGGCAAATAAAAAAGACCGCCTTAAAAGCGGTCTTTCATATTTGGCCCCACCGACAGGAATCGAACCTGTATTTTACGCTTAGGAGGCATACGTTCTATCCGTTGAACTACGGCGGGATATTGGGCAGCAACGACAAGAAAACGCACTTGATGTTTTGTTTTCGAAGGCTGCCTGAAAGCCGGCGGGTTTAGATTTTACACGCCCCGCCTTCGCAATTGTCATCTTCGGCTGCGGCATCTGCGCCGCCTTCTACAACAACGCCCTCAAAACTTTCCAGCAAGTCGTCCCAGTTGTCCGTTAAATCATCCGATTGCGCTTGTGCCGACATGGAGAACTCCGATTGCAAAGCGTGTAATGGTACTACCGATTGCCGTAATTGTCAGCAAGAAGGCATATCGTTACGACAATAAAAGGCTGCCTGAAGTTTTTCAGGCAGCCTTTTGTGTGAATGGAAACGGGTTGGGCAGCGATTTGCCGCTATACGGAGTGCGGCAAAGTATCCACCGACAGCAAGCCGTTGAGTGTCAGAGCAGGAACAAATACGCCCATGCACTGATAACGACAATACTCAGCAGGCTTAAATACATTCCCGCCCGTATCATTTCTTTTTGCTTGATGAGGCCTGTGCCGAATACGATGGCGTTCGGCGGCGTGCCTACGGGCATCATAAACGCACAAGATGCGCCGATGCCGATAATCAGCACCAGAACTTGTTCAGGCAGCCCCATATTGGCGGCGATGCTTGCCGCGACAGGCACCAATAAAGCGGCTGAGGCGGTGTTGCTGGTGAATTCGGTCAGGAACACAATCAGCATGGTTACGGCAATAATTACGACTAGGGGATGTGTACCGCCTGCGATGGTTTCAATGCCTGTTCCCAAGGCTGTTGCCGCGCCTGATTTCTGCATCATCACGCTCAGGGAAATCCCGCCGCCAAAGAGCATTAAGACACCCCAGTCGGTATTGCGGGCAATTTCACGCCAGCTCACCGTGCCCAATACGACTACGGCGATGGCGGCAGTCAGCGCGATGACGCTGTCGATGGATTTGATGCCGGTGAGTTTGGAGATTTGCGAACCGAACATCCACGCCAAAGCGGTAACGACGAAGATGCATACGGTAATCACGCGGTGCAGCGTCCAAGGAATGTCTTCTTTTTCGGTTAAGTGTACTTTCTCTTTGAAGTTGGGTTTGAGTACCCAGTATAAAGAGGCCACCATGGCGGGCAATAGAATCAGCATAATCGGTATGCCGTAGCCCATCCATTGCGCGAATTCGAGATTCAGCGCCTTAACCGCGATGGCGTTGGGCGGAGAACCCACGGGCGTACCCAAGCCGCCGATACTGGCGCAATAAGCGATTCCCAATAAAACAAATACATATGTTTTACGGTCTTTTTCTTTGTCGATGTGCGACATCAAGCCCATTGCCAAAGGCAGCATCATGGCGGCGGTGGCGGTGTTGCTAATCCACATCGAAAGCAAAGCGGTTACCGCAAAAATCATCAAAATCGACAAAAACATATTGCCGCGCGACAGCGACAATACCCAAATGGCGATTTTTCTGTCCAAGCGCTGCATATGCAGTGCGGTAGCCAAAGCGAAACCACCGAAAAACACATAAATCACGGGGTCGGCAAAGTTGGCCAGTGCCTGTTTGGTACTCATGTCGGGAATTTGGAAAATCACCGCCAGCAAAGGTACCATCAATGCCGTTACCGTGATGTGTACAGCTTCGGTAAACCATAAAATGGCGACAAACAGCAAAATCGTCAGCCCGCGTTTGACCATATCGTCATAAGGCAGAATTTGAAATACGATTGCACTGATGATTGCTGCAATAATCGTTACAATCAGCCCGCGAAAACTGGTTACCGGTGTTTGTGCGCTTTCCAGCGATAGGTTTTCCGGCAGGTTTTTCTGGCTGGGATTGTCCTTGAAATTAACCACTCGGCTGCTCCTGTTAATAAAAGTTAATTTAGAGTGTAAATTTTTTGAATTTTGTTATGATTTGTTTGCAAGTATAGCTTGTGCCTTGTTTAACGGCAAGTTTTTACCATGTAAAAGGCTATTTGAAATTCTCGGGGAGCGATGGATGTAGTGGTATAAACGGATAATGCCCGCCGTATTTCAAGGCATTTATCCGTTGGTGGCGCACTTAAGAGATGGGGCGGTATGATTGCTGCGTTTTGCAGTGAGGGGCGATAAAGCTTCTGAAATGCAAAGGTTTCGCAGATTATTTTTATGCAATGGGCGAGTTCTGCTGATTATGCTTTGATTGTATCTTTATGAATGCCGATGATGCGGTTGATGGGAAAATCACCCTGTTGCGCCTGATTAAGGCAGTGTTAGAGTACTCAGAAGTCATGGCAGGCCGTATGCGGTAGCAGATGAAGTATTTCGGTAAGAATGATTTTTCGAATTACGGATTTACAACGGATTTCGGTTAAGTTCCGTTTATGGATGTCATTCTTTCTTGCTTATTTTTCTGAATACTACGTCAATCAATTATGGTCTTTTGCGGTTTTCAGGCAGCCGATAGGTGCAGCTCGCCAAAAGCTTCTTCCTGTTGCACCGATACCAGACCTTCTTTAACCAATTCCAACAGGGCAATGAACGTTACCACCAGTTGCGCTGCACTCAGGCTGCCTGAAAATAACGAGCGGAAAGGCAAAGCCGTATGGTGATGACGCAAACGCTGCATGATGTCGTCCATGACATCGCGTACGGATAAGGTTTCGGTTTCTACCGAATGGTTTTGCCTGTGTTGCGCCCGAGACAGAATATCCAGCCAGGCACGGGTTAAATCGGCTGCCTGAACGGGGGGCAATTTTGCGGCAACGGTCATTTCCAGAGGCAGGTACGCCCAAGCGAAATCGCGTCCCGCACGCGGCAGAGCATCCAAATCTGCCGCCGCCTGTTTGATTTGTTCATACATCAACAAACGCCGCGCCAATTCTGCACGCGGGTCTTCCTCTTCTTCGTTTTCCCGTTCGGGCGCAGGCAGAAGCAGGCGCGATTTGATTTCTACCAAAACCGCTGCCATTAAGAGATATTCTGCCGCCAAATCGAATTGTTGTGTATCAAGTTGCGCGATATAGCCCAGATATTGGCCGGTGATATGCTCCATGGGAATGTCCAGCACATCGAGATTTTGTTTGCGTATCAAATACAGCAGCAAATCCAGCGGGCCTTCAAAATGGTGCAGCATCACCCGCAATGCATCGGGCGGGATAAACAAATCGGGGGGAATGTCGTTTACAGCTTCGCCAAACAGATAAGCGACAGCAGATACGGGTGTGGAATTCATCGTTTAAAGTTTCAGGCAGCCTGAAAAAGCAGGCTGATTATATAATTACCGCTTTTTCTATCCAATAGGAACCTGTCATGATTGCACTCATTCAGCGCGTTACCCAAGCGCACGTGGACATTGGCGGCGAAACCGTGGGCAGTATCGGCAAAGGTTTGCTGGTGTTGCTCGGAGTGGAACGGCACGACACCGAGGGCGGTGCTGACAAGCTGCTGGACAAGGTTTTGTCTTATCGGGTGTTTTCCGATGAAAACGGTAAAATGAATTTGAACGTCCGGCAGGCAGGCGGAGCGGTGTTGGCTGTGTCGCAGTTTACTTTGGCGGCGGATACCGCGAAAGGGCTGCGTCCGAGTTTTTCGCATGCAGCCGGCCCTGAATCGGCGCAGGTTTTGTACGATTATTTCTGCCGGCGTTGCGCCGAAAAAATCGAAACGGCTACAGGGCGCTTCGCCGCGGATATGCAGGTTTCGTTGGTGAATGACGGGCCGGTTACGTTTTGGTTGCAGGTTTAGCACGATGGGGAATTAAGCGCGTAGCCTGATAATGCGGGATGTTGTTGAACAAACCGTGCGGACGGTGCGGAATTGGCAGAGCCCCTGTTTCGTTGCGGTATCAAATTGTCGGGATAAGCTGCCTGAAAATGGGATAAGCGTTTCAGGCAGCTTGGATGTGTTGCAATGCCAAACGGGTGGCAATTCGGTCGGAAATGATAGTCGGCCGGCATACTGTTTTAAATTAATTATTGGAGGAAAACGTCGGAATTCAGGCTTATGCAGCCGATGATGCTGCGGATATTGCGTATGTATATATTCTTCAAAAAACAGATACACTATAATTTCAACCATCTTTTATGGACAAGGTATGCCGCTGGTTCATATTGGAATGATGATGCCGAGACATTGCTTTGCCGGATTGGGCGTGCGTCTTTTACGCCTTATTAAATCAGAAAAGGTTGTTTATTCGGCTCTGCAACCGTTGGGTGTTTCATGCGGTGCTTTGGCCTGTTTTTTCTGCCGCGTCTGAAGGAGTTGTTTTTTGGATACCATGAACCTGCTGTTTCTCGTAATGGCCTTTTTGCTGTTTGCCAGCGTATTGGCCAGCCGTGTATCGGCGCGGCTGGGAATGCCTTTGTTGTTGGCGTTCTTGGGTGTGGGTATGCTGGCGGGCGAAGAGGGCATCGGCGGTATTACGTTTGATAATTTTGTCGGTGCGGCGGTTGTCAGTCAGCTGGCTTTGGCGGTGATTTTGTTGGACGGCGGTTTGCGTACCCGTTTCGCCACTTTCCGCATTGCTTTGAAACCTGCGGCTGTGTTGGCCAGTTGGGGGGTGTTGGCAAGCGTTGCTTTGTTGGGTGTGTTTGTTACTTTGCTGCTGGATGTGGGTTGGAAATGGGGGCTTTTGATGGGGGCGATAGTCGGCTCTACCGATGCGGCGGCGGTGTTTTCTCTGTTGCGTAACAGCGGGGTGCGGCTGAACGCCCGTATTCAGGCAACATTGGAGTTGGAATCGGGTATTAACGACCCGATGGCGATTTTGCTGGTAACGATTTTTATCAGCTTGCTCACGCAGCCTGAACAAACCACTGCGTTTTCGACTATCGGTATGTTGGTACGGCAATTGGGTTTGGGCGTTTTGTTCGGTTTGGGCAGCGGCAAAATTATGGCATTGCTGTTGGCGCGTATCCGCTTGGCGGAAGGGTTGTATGCGCTTTTGGTCGCTTCCGGAGGCGTGTTGGTATTTGCCTTGTGCAACCTTTCGGGCGGCAGCGGGTTTTTGGCGGTGTATTTGGCCGGCGTGATGGTGGGGAATGTGCGCAATTCTTCTACCGAGCACGTTTTGAATGTGATGGACGGGCTGGCGTGGCTTTCTCAGGCGGCGATGTTTTTGGTTTTGGGGTTGTTGGTTACGCCCTCGCGCCTGTGGGAACAATGGCATTTGGCATTGGCGGTTGCAGGTTTTTTGATTTTGGTGGCGCGCCCGCTGGCAGTGTACAGCTCGATTAAATGGTTTAAATACAGCCGCCGCGAAATCGCCTATATCAGTTGGGTGGGATTGCGCGGAGCGGTGCCGGTAACGCTGGCCATCATGCCGTTGATGAGCGGCGTGGAAAACGCCAGATTATTGTTTGACGTAGCCTTTGCGGTAGTGATTTTGTCGCTGCTGATACAGGGAACAACCATTCCCGTATTGGCGCAGAAAATGAATATGGTTTTGCCGCCCAAGCCCGAACCTCTGGACAGCCGCGAATTGTGGTTGGACAAAAAGCTGTCGGTTACCATGCAGGCGTTTCGCGTGGAAAAAGGCTCGGATGCGGAAAAAAGCCATCCGTATGCCATGACGCGCGACGCACGGTTTTCAGGCAGCCGCCTGTTTACCCTTGTGCGCAAGGGCCAAACCGTTCATGTCGATTTCACAACCCAAATGCAGCCCGATGATATCGCTTGGTATTTGCTGCCCGAACAGTTGGGTGATGACTTTGCCCTGCAATTTGCAGGCGGCAGCCAAACTCATGATGAGTTGTCGTTTTACGGTGAGTTCGAAGTCAAACCCGATGTCAAGATTGGCGATTTGGCATTTGCCTACGGCTTAAAGACAGACGAAGCCGATGCAGGCAGCACGTTGGCGGACAAATTCCGCGAACACTTTGGCGGCGTATCGGTGGCAGGCGACAGGCTGAATTTCGGCGGCGTACGCATCACGGTCAAGGACTTGGACGAACAAGGTTATATCCGTTCGCTGGGCTTGAAAATGTCTAAAGAGGAGGAGGGCGGCAGCTAAGATGAATGTGTGCTAAAACGGCTGCCGAAGCCGTAGCGTTTGCTGTTTTTACCGCATCACAGCCTGTTTGATATCCAATCTATATGTAAAGATTATCTCCTATGCAAGCCATCCAAGCATTATTACAACATCCCGATATCCGTTTTGAACCCTTTTCAGGCAGCCTGACAGTCGATAATCCTGCCACGGGCGACACTGTCGCCTATGTGCGTACGGTTTCTGCCGAAGGCGTGCATCAGGCGATTGCCCGCGCGCAAACGGCACAAAAACGGTGGGCCTCAAAAACGGCATTGGAACGTGCCGATATTTTGTGGCAGTGGTATCACGCCGTGTGCGGACACAAAGAAACTTTGGCGCGTTTGATGACGATGGAGCAGGGCAAAAGTCTGAATGAATCTCGCGGCGAAATCGACTATGCGGCTTCGTTTATCCGCTGGTTTGCCGAACAGTCCAGACGCTCTGATGGCGATGTGCTGACACCGCTGAAGCACACGCAAAGAATGTTGGTTGTCAAGCAGGCCATCGGTGTTACTGCCGCGATTACGCCTTGGAATTTCCCCTCCGCCATGATTACACGCAAGGCCGCTCCCGCCTTGGCGGCGGGTTGCGCCATGTTGGTGAAGCCTGCTTCTAAAACACCCTTGAGCGCGTATGCGCTTGCCATATTGGCTTATGGCGCAGGCGTGCCGCAAGATGCGTTTGCGGTTGTCTGCGGCCATGCCGGACATATCGCCGACGCCTTTGCCGAAAATCCGGTTGTCCGCAAAATCAGCTTTACCGGTTCTACCGAAGTAGGCAGGGAGATTTTCCGCAACAGTGCCCAACATATTAAAAAACTCAGCTTGGAGCTGGGCGGCAATGCGCCGTTTATCGTATTTGACGATGCCGATTTGGACAAAGCGGCGGAAGGTTTGATTGCCAGCAAATTCCGCAACAGCGGGCAAACGTGCGTATGCACCAACCGCGTTTATGTTCAGGCAGGCATTTATCAAGAATTCGCACAAAAAGTGGCCGAAAAAGCAGGCAGCCTGAAACTCGGTAACGGCTTGGAAACGGGCGTGCAGCAAGGCCCTTTGATTGACCGAAAAGCCTTGTCCAAAGTGGAAGAACATATTGCCGATGCTTTGGCCAAAGGAGCGGTATGCCTGAGCGGGGGCAAACGCAGCAGTTTGGGCGGCACGTTTTTCGAGCCGACCGTGCTTACGGAAGCCAACGATGACATGGCAATCGCGCGTGAAGAAACCTTCGGGCCGGTTGCGCCGCTGTTTCGTTTCGATACCGAAGCAGAAGTCATCGCCCGTGCCAACCATACCGAATTCGGCTTGGCCGCCTACCTGTTTACCCGCGACACCGCCCGCCAATGGCGGGTGGGCGAGGCTTTGGAATACGGCATGGTCGGCATCAATACGGGTTTGATTAGCAACGAAGCCGCACCGTTCGGCGGGATTAAAGCCAGCGGCTTGGGTCGTGAAGGCAGCCGCTACGGAATAGAGGAATATTTGGAAATGAAATATTTGTGTATCGATATTGCTTAAGCGATATCCGCCCTGTCTGAAAAGCCGCAATCTGTGTGCGGCTTTTTGATTGCGTCCGCAAACGTGCGGCTCATTCGCTTGAACGGCAAAGCGAACTGCAACAATGACATCATTCGGTTTGAGTTACGCTTTGGTATGTTCCTTAATGATTTTTTGGGAATTTTTCGGCCAGATAGGCCGTGTTGTAAGATTTGATTGGTATGGCTGCAAACAAATTGTGTGAAACGTTTTCTTTCAATGCGGGGTTGCGGCAACCCGTTGGGGAATAGGTATTTTGATTAAATCGAATTGCGCCATCAATCTTATTTGAAAACAGAATCTCAAGATAAATCGAAATCATCAGGCGATAGGATTCATAAAAAAACGTTTTTCAAAAAACACCGATAAGCGTATCCCGTTTTATACGGTGCAGGCGTATATCAGACATATACCGATTATGCGGCGGCAGAAAAAAGAGCCGGTATGCCCGTTCGATGTACGGACGGAGGGTGCAAAGCATTCAGGCAGCCTGAAAACTGCCGGAGAATGGTTTCACGGGACATTGTCCACGCAAACCGATACTGCAAACCGCCCAAGACCTGTCGGAGCACAATATCCATTTATCCCGACCCGATATTCAGGCTGCCTGAAAAATCGGTTTTGCAGTACAGAAATCAAGACGGTTGCTGCCACCATGCCCATACGCGTATGCGGCGCAGTACGTCTTGCGGTGCGGAATCGGGGAAAAGATATTGATAGCAATGAAAATCTTCGGTTTGCCAATGCAGCAGGCAGAGAAACGGCGTTATCAGGCTGCCTGAAAGCAATCGGGCTTTGTAGCAAGCGTGGTTGACAAACACGACGGCTTCGCCATTCGGGTCGATTTCCAACCGCTCCACCCAATATTTGGGGCGTTTGAATGCAAAATACAGCGAACACGCCGTTGCCGCGGTAAGCATCATGTTCAGGCTGCCTGAAAAGTATGCCGTTGCGCAATAGAACGCTGCCGCCGCCAACAGCACGCAAGCGGTGCGCTGCCATACGGACGGGCGGAAATCGGCGGAAAAAGCCTGCATCAGAATTTCCCTTTGCTAGCCTGCGGGCATCACAGGCGAAAGCATCAATTCGTTTTCTTCCAAATCTAACACCGAATCGTGAATTTCCAATTCAAAAAACCGCCAAAAGGTTTCCAAATCACGTTTGGGCCACAGTTTTTCGTCTGTTGTCCAGCCTGCAAGCTCGGCGGTGAATATTTCGTGAAAACGTTCGTCAAAATAAGCCACCGCCTGTTCGGGTTCGTCAAATTGCGGCAGCAGAAACACGCTGCAATTGGAGCGCAATTGCGACAGCGACAAATCGGGCAAATCGTCATCGCTGCTTTTGAGCCAATCCAAAAAAGCAGCGGTGGGTTTGAGCACTGCGGCGGTACGGTCTACAAAATACATGGTTTTTCTCCGAAAAAGCGCATTCTAACCGACTTTTCCGACCGAAACAGTGCTTTCAGGCAGCCGGCGATTGATACGGGTGATAAAGCCGATTGTTTTAACAGATGGCGTGTTGATTCCCAATAGGGCGCTGCGCACGGCAAAAAACTGCTTTTCCTACGGCGATGCCGTAGCTGAACATGACAAAAATAATGATGAAACAATAAATTATACATTCAGGCTGTCTGAAGCAAGCGTTCGGCTTCAGACAGCCGATACGCAAGGCAAAAGAATTGCAAATTTTTACATGGGCAATATCCTTTCTTCTATGCGTTATTCCCCTGTTTATCGGCAGTCGGGCAATGTTCAGGCAGCCTGAAAGAGTGTTGCGGACAGGCGGTTTCAGCGCAAAATGCCGCCGCGATATTCCCCCTCCGTACAAGCCTGCCGCCGCCCGAATAAAACACATGACATCTGCGGCAACAGGGGCTAGAATATGCAGCGTTTTTAAATTTCTTAACACTCTCCCGAAACCCGAATGTGAGGACACAAAACAATGGCCGAAAATTATGTGATTTGGTTTGAACACCTGCGGATGACCGATGTCGAACGCGTAGGCGGAAAAAACGCTTCTTTGGGCGAAATGATTAGCCAGCTGACCGAAAAAGGCGTACGCGTACCGGGCGGTTTTGCCACCACCGCCGAAGCCTACCGTGCATTTTTGGCGCATGAAGGTTTGAACGAACGCATCTCGGCCGCACTGTCGGCTTTGGATGTGGACGATGTCGCCGAGTTGGCGCGTGTGGGTAAGGAAATCCGCCAATGGATTTTGGACACGCCTTTCCCCGATGCTCTGAATCAGGAAATCGAAACCGCTTGGAACAAAATGGTTGCCGATGCGGGCGGTGCCGACATTTCCGTGGCCGTACGCTCTTCCGCCACTGCGGAAGACCTGCCCGATGCCTCTTTTGCAGGTCAGCAGGAAACTTTCCTGAATATCAACGGCTTGGAAAATGTTAAAGAAGCCATGCATCATGTGTTCGCTTCACTGTATAACGACCGTGCCATTTCCTACCGCGTACACAAAGGTTTTGCCCACGACGTAGTGGCTTTGTCGGCGGGTGTACAGCGTATGGTGCGTTCGGACAGCGGCGCGGCGGGCGTGATGTTCTCCATCGACACCGAAAGCGGTTTTGAAGACGTGGTGTTTGTTACCTCGTCTTACGGCTTGGGTGAAACCGTGGTGCAAGGCGCGGTGAATCCGGATGAATTTTATGTACACAAGCCCACTTTGCGCGCAGGCCGTCCTGCCGTGTTGCGTAAAACCATGGGTTCCAAAATGATTAAAATGACCTTCACCGACCACGCCCAGGCAGGCAAATCGGTGCAGACCGTAGATGTGCCCGTTGAAGAGCGCAAACGCTTCTCTATCAGCGATGAAGAAATCACAGAATTGGCAAAATATGCGCTGATTATCGAAGAACACTACGGCCGTCCGATGGATATCGAATGGGGCAGGGACGGATTGGACGGCAAGCTCTATATCCTGCAAGCCCGCCCCGAAACCGTGAAGTCGCAAGAAAAAGAACAAGGCAGCACGCTGCGCCGCTACAGCATCGAAGGCAAACGCAACGTATTGGCGGAAGGCCGCGCCATCGGACAAAAAGTCGGGCAAGGCAAAGTGCGCTTGGTAAAAGACGCTTCGCAAATGGACGAAGTTCAGGCAGGCGATGTGTTGGTAACCGATATGACCGACCCCGATTGGGAGCCGGTGATGAAACGTGCCGCCGCCATTGTAACCAACCGCGGCGGACGTACCTGCCATGCGGCGATTATTGCGCGTGAATTGGGTATTCCGGCGGTAGTGGGTTGCGGCAACGCATCGGAAAAACTGGCGGACGGTCAGGAAGTAACCGTTTCCTGCGCCGAAGGCGACACCGGCCTGATTTACGAAGGCCTGCTCAAAGTGAGCGTGGATGAAGTGTCTTTGGACAAAATGCCCGCATCACCCGTGAAAATCATGATGAATGTCGGCAATCCCGAATTGGCATTCTCGTTTTCCAATATCCCCAGCGAAGGCATCGGTCTGGCGCGTATGGAGTTCATCATCAACCGTCAAATCGGCATCCATCCGCAAGCCCTGATTGAATTCGACCGCTTGGATGAAGATTTGAAAGACGAAATCCGCGACCGCATTGCCGGCTATGCATCGCCGACAGCGTTTTATGTCGATAAAATCGCCGAAGGCGTAGCCACCCTTGCCGCTTCGGCCTATCCGAAAAAAGTGATTGTGCGCCTTTCCGATTTCAAAACCAACGAATACTTCGGCTTGGTGGGCGGCAGCCTGTACGAACCGCATGAAGAAAACCCGATGCTGGGCTACCGCGGTGCGGCACGCTATGTTTCCGAAGAATTCAAGGAAGCCTTTGCCATGGAATGCCGCGCCATCAAGCGCGTGCGCGATGAAATGGGGCTGACCAATGTGGAAGTGATGATTCCGTTTGTCCGCACTTTGGCAGAAGCCGAGCAGGTCATTCACGCATTGAAAGCCAACGGTTTGGAACGCGGCAAAAACGGCTTGCGCCTGATTATGATGTGCGAAGTGCCCAGCAACGCTTTGTTGGCGGAACAATTTCTCAAATATTTTGACGGCTTCTCTATCGGCTCGAACGATATGACCCAGCTTACTTTGGGTGTGGACCGCGACAGCGGCGGCCCGATTGCCGCAACGTTTGACGAGCGCAATGCCGCCGTGAAAGTGATGCTGCATTTGGCGATTTCCGCTTGCCGCAAACACAACAAATACATCGGCATTTGCGGGCAAGGTCCTTCCGACCATCCCGATTTTGCCAAATGGCTGGTGGAGGAGGGTATCGAAACCATTTCCCTAAACCCCGACACCGTGATTGAAACGTGGTTGTATTTGGCTAAAGAATTGGGCAACAAAGCCTGACAGGCTGCCTGAAAAACCGAACCCGCAGGAATTCCTGCGGGTTTTATCGTTGATGCGCAGCTTCTCACGGTATGGCGGCTGGAAGATACTGCAAAATAAAAAACCGCCATATTAAAACCATACGGGAAAAGCTTCGCCGCAATGAGAATTAAAAGCCAAACTGCCATACTGATAAAGCAAAAGGCTCTGTTTCCAAATAAGATGGATACCGCAATATGATTTAATCAAAATACATATTTCTCAATAAGTTGCTGAAAACCTAAATTGAAAAAACATTTCACACAATCTGTTTATAGTCATACCAATCAAACCTTGCAATACAGCCAAGCAAAAAACACGCTGCCTGAATATATCAACCGTTGCCGGAAACACAGCAGAAGGCAATTGATATCCGAAAAAACAGGCAGCCTGAAAAAGCATACGGTAGAGATTTTCAGGCAGCCGCTTGCGCTTATACGTATCAATTACAGCCAAACAAACGGTTTTGCCATTTATTTGGCAATTCCGCAATGCAAACACAACTCCACTATATTCTCCGCAAACTGCCCTGCGATATATTGGCTTCTCAGATAGCCCATTGCAGTATTCACAGGACTGCCGTGTTATGGAACGGGATACATTCCTCCAATCTTTCAGGCAGCTATTACTTGCTGCCGTTTTGAATGCCGATAGTTGGCGATATATTGCTCAATTTTCCAGCCGGTCTATTGCACGTGCAGATATCCATCACAGCCAAGCCACTCATTATTCATGCCTTTATAATCATTTTGTACACGCAAAGCCGCCTTTTCTCCGCAAACTATCTGAAATACATTCCGAATTTTCATATGCCGAATTAAATTTGGCCGGTGTTTCATGAATTCATATCAAACCTTAACAGGCTCTTTATCAAAAATATTTGCCAGCCGAGACTTTCGGTAAAAATATGTACAAAGCTTTCGAGCTGCTCATGCCAACTCTTTAACACAATTGCAAACGGTGGCATTCATGAGAAAGCTCTCTTAAACACAATTATGTTTAGAAGCCGCTATATTCAAGGTTTTTTCTTATATATCAGTTCCTAGACAGAGTTTGCAATATACAAGGCAGCCTGTTGTCTTTTTATCATTACCGCCAACCAAACCGATTGCAATATTCCTACTCCAACCTCACAACAAAAACACAGACCTGCAGTCTCTCCGTAAGTTTTTCCGAAATGCCCGATTTTGCAGGCAACCAGTTGCGCTCGCATATTTCCTATCATCCGCTAAACCGGTTTGGCACTTCTCTCACGCGCATCCGAGTTCATCACCCTACTCCCTTTTCTGCAAACCGCCTTGAACACCCTTTTACTTTTCAGGCAGCCTGAAACAGCCGTACCATACCCAAAAATCCGTAGAAAATACCGCCGCACAAAATAAGCGCATTATTTCCCGATTTCTCGCAATAAAACTTCTTTTATTCCCAAAATAAAACCGATATTTGGCAAAAAATACTAAAAATTTGGAAATAATCGGAAAAAATGCCAAATGATTTGTTCAGAGCCGCCTTGCCATTACCGCCTTGCCGCGCTATCCTGCTGCCTGAAAATATTTTATCGGAAGACAAAACATGAACCGCCTACAAAAAACCGATGACGTACGCATCCGCTCCACCGCCGAATTGCTGCCCCCTATTGCCCATCTCTACGAGCTGCCGGTGAATGATACCGCCGCCGGATTGGTGGTAAAAACCCGTGCCGAGATTGCCGATTTGCTGCACGGCCAAGACAAACGCCTGCTGGTGATTGTCGGGCCCTGCTCGATTCACGACACTCAGGCAGCCCTCGAATACGCACAAAAGCTGCTGCCGCTGCGTCAAAAATACGCAAAAGAGCTGCTTATCGTGATGCGCGTTTATTTTGAAAAACCGCGCACTACAGTCGGCTGGAAAGGCTTGATTAACGACCCGCATTTGGACGGCAGCTTCGACATCAACTACGGCCTGCGTCAGGCGCGCAAGCTGCTGCTGGATTTAAACAGCATGGGTATGCCGGCTTCTACCGAGTTTCTGGATATGATTACGCCGCAATACTATGCCGACCTCATTTCATGGGGCGCCATCGGCGCACGCACCACCGAAAGCCAAGTGCACCGCGAATTGGCTTCAGGTTTGTCTTGCCCCGTAGGCTTCAAAAACGGCACGGACGGCAATTTGAAAATCGCCATCGATGCCATCGGTGCAGCCGCCCATCCGCACCATTTCTTATCCGTTACCAAAGCCGGGCATTCCGCGATTGTCCACACCAGCGGCAACAGCGACTGCCACATCATTTTGCGCGGCGGCAAAGAGCCCAATTACAGCAGCACACACATTCAGGCAGCCGCAGCCGCAGCCGAAAAAGCGGGCGTTTGCTCCAAATTGATGGTTGATTTCAGCCATGCCAACAGCAATAAAGACTACACCCGCCAAATGATGGTCGCGCAAGACATCGCAGAACAGCTGAAAAACGGCGAAAACCACATCATGGGCGTGATGATAGAAAGCCATTTGGTAGCAGGCCGGCAGGACAAGCCCGAAGTGTACGGCCAAAGCATCACCGACGCCTGCATCGGCTGGGACACCACCGAAGAGATGCTGGCACTTTTGGCTGAGGCCAACCGCAGCCGCATGACATCTTAGGACTGGGAAAAAATAAGGAAATGATGACAAGCAAAGGCATGAACAGAAACAGATTTGGCCTGAATATACCAACAGTATAAGCGGAATGTGTTTTTATCATGTAAAGCGGCAGTGCCGATACATAGCAAACGGTTTACAGAAAAACACGGGTATCTACGATAAAAACGCTAATGCAAACACCATTTTTTCGGCAAAATAATCGTCCTAACAAATTGATAGTATTGCAATAAGCGTATGGGAAAGCTGCTTAAACCGTTTTAAGCAGCTTTTTGATTGATGAAGATGGGCAGGCGCAAAATCCCCCTATTTTTTACGGTAGGGCTGCCCAAACGCTTTGAATACTTTGAATTCAAACGGGCGGGGAAGACAATCCGTATTTTGCTGTCATGCTGTTTTTCGGTTGCCGCTATGAAGCGAAGGAGCCGAACCGCTATATACGGATTTTTCGATATCGTGCTGCCTGAAGATATGAACCAGCCCCGTTTTTGGAGAAACGGTATATCTTGTATCATGGCTCTGCTGCCGATGGCAAAGCAGAAAATGTCCGAGAAAAGGAAAACAGTCGATGCGGCAAGGGAGTATCGAATCATCACCGTTCTTGCGGTTATGGCGCACCGCCATAACAAAATACAACTAGCCGGAGACAGCAAGAAAAATCAAAAGAGTAAAAAAAGAAAACAGAAAGCCCGCACTTGATATCAAGTGCGGGCTTGATTTCCATCCGGCATAATCTATTTCAGCCTATGCCGTTTACTAAGCCAGCGTATTAGTTACGGCACTCAGTCGGAACAAAGCGGTGGTTTGCAGCATCAGTAGCGCATTGCCAAGCGATGTTGTTAGTAGCAACAGTACCAGCTGCCAATGCAGCACCGCCGGCAGTGGGAGTCAAGGTCAATTCGATGCCATTGATCCTTTGGGTACCGGTAACAGTAATCACGCCAGTGGTACCATCAACAGCCAAAGTTTGAACGTTGGTGGTGGGTGTCCAATCGGGGATACCTGCGTCCAATGCAGCAGCACCGTTGGCGGCGTTTTCGGCTACGGTTACTTTAGCGGCACCGGCGGCAACCAAAGCTTCACCTACGCGTGAACGGATGGTGTAGTCGGTGTAAGCGGGCAGAGCCAAAGCAGCCAAGATACCGATAATTGCGATAACAATCATCAACTCGATGAGGGTGAAACCTTTTTGCATAGTTTTCATGGTTAATCTCCAAAAGTTTTTTAAAGTGCAACGCGGTTAAAGATTTCCTAGACAGCAGCGTTGCCTGCTGTTTTGGCGTTTGGTTTTGCCTTGTTTGCAGCAGACGGTATGCCAGCAGCAGAATCTAAATTAATTATTTGATTATTATGTATATTTAATAAATGACGTTTTTTGTCAGTGTCGGATTCGGGGCATTCGCTGCGGAATTTGTGCCGTTTTTTGTCAAGTTTCTTTTTCAGGCAGCCTGAAAAGTTATCATTCGAAAGCTTTAATTTCCCATACGGCCGTCATTTCCGCGCAGGTGGGAATCTGCATTGATTTTTGGGAGTGGTATTTCTGAAGCGCAAAATTGGATTCCCGTCTGCGTGGGAATGACGGCTGTGTATGAAAAAGTAATGATTTGGTTGTATGCGGCGGCAAAGTGATTCAAGCATATCGGTTTGAGCCGAATGATAGTTTGAGCCGAATGATAGTTTGAGCCGAATGATAGTTT
>JASBYJ010000010.1 GCA_029984035.1 Conchiformibius sp. | reverse complement strand
TCAGATTCTGTTTGTTCAGATTCTGTTTGTTCAGATTCTGTTTGTTCAGATTCTGCCGCGTGCAACATACAAACCCGTTGCACCATAATCAAACGGCCGCCGCCATACCTGCGAAACCATTCGATTTATCGCAACAGAGTATGTACGGCAGACATACCGTTCCATTATTTATCGGAGATTAAAATTGAAACGCTTTATCCATAAAATAACCGCCGCTTCCGCCCTATTGCTCCTATTATCGGCCTGCGGCGGAGAGCCCGAACAAAATGCCGCTACCGAGCGCGCGGCTTCCTCCCAAAATCCTACCTACCGCGTATATACACAAGCATTCTACCCGCCCTATGTCATGATGGAAGAAGGCTCGACCGAACACGGTTTTGAATACGAAATCCTACAAGCCGTAGCGCAAAAACAACATTTCGACCTTCACTTTTCCACCCGTCCTTGGGAGCTGCTGTTCCCCGCATTGGATGCCAACGAAGCCGACATTCTCAGCGCAGGCATTACCGCCACCGAAGAGCGCAAAGAGAAAATGGATTTTACCGAACCGTTTTTCGTGTCCCGAATGGCATTGCTGCTGCCTGAAAAAAGCGACATCCAATCCGCCAAACAGCTGAACGGCAAAAAAGTAGGCGTTAAATCAGGCACCACCCACGACCAGTTTTTAGCCGCCCTTGCCGTTCAACCGCAGAAAAAAGCGACCGTTTGGCTGGCGGTGCGCGAACTGATGAACGAGCATGCCGATGCCGTTATCGGCGACTACGGCACTTTAAGCCACTACGCCAAACAATATCCCGACTACCGCTTCCGCATACTGCCCATCGAAGAAGCTCCCAAAGAAAACTTGGCGTTTGCCGTGCGTAAAGGCAACACCGAGCTTTTAAACAAATTGAATGCCGGATTGCAACAAATCCGCGCGGACGGCACTTATCAAAAAATCCACGACAAATGGCTGGGCGGCACGGAATAAACCTGCCACGCACAATCAGCCGTACACAGGCTGCCTGAAACGCTGTGCATCATTCATGTCCGCAGCCGAAACCGTCCTTTCAGGCAGCCTGAACGCTGTGTACTTCATGTTCGCAGCCGAAACTCTCCTTTCAGGCAGCCTGAAACAAAAACTTCCGCGCCGCCTTGCCCTGTAACACGGCATATCGCCCATCACTTCCAAACGTAAGCCGACCGTGTTCGGTTGCGCTTGTTCGGCGAACCGCCTGCCTGCAAGAAAACAACATATCGGTTTCGAAACGATATGGCGTACACCGTTTTTGCGACATTCCCGCGACAAGAAACAATATGTCGTTTCCAGCCGCAAGCAACGCGGCAATCCATATTCGAGCCGCGACAAATAGTAAGACTGAACAGAATGAATCCGCCATATACCATCAACCATACACAGGCTGCCTGAACGCTGTGTACTTCATATCCGCAACCGAAACCGTCCTTCCAGGCAGCCTGAAAGGAAAACTTCCGCGCCGCCTTACCCCAACACGGCATATTACACACCACTTCCGAACGGCCGGCTGACCATGTCCGGCTGCCCAAACGAACCGTTACCGCAGTAGAAACAGCATCTTGGCTTCAACCGCACATAACGCGGAAAGTCCATATCCGTTACCGCCGACATTCCGTAGGTTCCGCCGTTCGGCGTGCGGCCTTACTCTCACAATCCTTCAGGCTGCCGATTAACACCGTTCAGGCTGCCTGAAACATTCCCACCATTCACTGCATATACCGCTATCAGCCCCATTTGAAAACCGCACACCTGTAACTTGCCCGCAACAACTACATCAAAGCGGTGCGCTATCAGCCCCATTTGAAAACCGCACACCTGTAACCCTTATCCATTGAATCGGCTATAATCGCCCGCTTCAGACAAGTTTACCGCCATCACGGCAAGCCAGCCCCGCCTTTCGCGTTGCGGCAAATCGCAACGAGCTGTTGCCGCACACTGTGCAAACCTATTCTTTCAGGCAGCACGAACGCATACTTCCAACCCATTCCCGCACACCGTAGCGACCGTTATGACTCCGGAAATCACTTTATTCACTCTGTTTTTGCTCGGCTTTTTCGGCGGTACGCACTGCGTGGGCATGTGCGGCGGCTTAAGCAGCGCCTTTGCCCTGCACCTGCCGCCGCATATCGGCAAAATACGCCTGCTTTTGCTGCTCAATACGGGGCGTTTGTTCAGCTACACGCTCATCGGCGCATTGATGGGCGCTTTATCGCAGGCAGGCAGCCTGCTGTCTGAAACACGCACCCTGCAAAACGTTTTGTTTCTTGCCGCCAATCTGTTACTGTTGCTGATGGGACTGTATCTGGCGGGATGGTTCGGCGCGGCCGCCAAAATCGAGCTGATTGGCAAACCGATATGGAAACGCCTCAACCCCTTGTTGGGCAAACTGCTGCCGATACGCTCCGCTCCGGCCTGTTTTGCGGTCGGCATGCTTTGGGGTTGGCTGCCTTGCGGCTTGGTGTACAATGCCTCGCTCTATGCTTTGGGCAGCGGCTCCGCGCTTTCAGGCAGCCTGCATTTACTGGCTTTCGGCTTAGGCACTTTGCCGAATTTGCTGGCGGTGGGCGCGTTTGCGGCGCAACTGCAAACCTTGCTGCACCACCGAACCATACGCCTGATTGCAGGATTGTCGGTAGCCGCATGGGCATTGTGGCAACTGTGGCATGGTATTCAGGCAGCCTGAAACGCACATATCCGACCTCCTTAACCGATATATTGAATACCGAAAGAAACACATGCACACAGAATCACCGGAACAACGCCGCAGCATCAAATCCTTCGTTTTGCGTCAAGGCCATATGACCGCCGCCCAACAAAAAGCCATCGACACCCACTGGGCGCAATTCGGCGTGGACTACCGCGGCGAAATACTCGATTTGAACGCACTGTTCAAACGCGATTGTCCGAAAATTCTCGAAATCGGTTTCGGCATGGGGGTTGCCACCGCCGAAATCGCCTTCAGGCTGCCTGAAAAAGATTTTCTCGCCATAGACGTACACGGACCGGGCGTAGGCAATCTGTTCAAACTGATTGAAGAACGCCGGTTGTCCAATATCCGCGTGATGCGCCACGATGCCGTAGAAGTGGTGGAAAACATGCTTGCCGACAACAGCTTGGACGGCATCCACATCTTTTTTCCCGACCCTTGGCACAAAAAACGCCACCACAAACGCCGCCTGATTCAAGCACCGTTTGTCGCCAAACTGCTGCCCAAACTCAAAAACGGCGGCTACATTCATTTGGCAACCGACTGGGAAGAATACGCCGTACAAATGCTCGAAGTGTTAAACGGCTTTCCCGAATTGTCCAACACCGCAGCCGACTACGCACCCACGCCCGACTACCGCCCCGAAACCAAATTCGAAGCCCGCGGCAAACGTCTCGGCCACGGCGTTTGGGATTTAGTCTTCATCAAACCTTAAGGCTGCCTGAAATGCTCGTACTCGGAATCGAATCTTCATGCGACGAAACCGGCGTCGCACTGTATTGCAGCGAACGCGGACTCATCGGCAATGCACTGCACACACAAATGGCGATGCACGCCGAATACGGCGGCGTTGTCCCCGAGCTGGCCAGCCGCGACCATATCCGCCGTCTCGTGCCGCTCACCCAAGCCTGCCTGAAAGAAGCTGGAGCAAGTTATACAGACATCGATGCCATCGCCTACACACAAGGGCCCGGACTCGGCGGCGCACTGCTGACGGGCGCGTCCTACGCCAACGCACTGGCTTTCGCACTCGACAAACCCGTCTTGCCATTGCACCATCTGGAAGGGCATCTCCTGTCTCCGCTTTTAGCAGACGACAAACCCGAATTTCCCTTTGTCGCCCTGTTGGTGTCGGGCGGACACACGCAATTCATGGCCGTACGCGGTGTAGGCGACTACCATTTGCTCGGAGAAACCGTAGACGATGCCGCAGGTGAAGCCTTCGACAAAACCGCCAAACTGCTCGGCCTGCCCTACCCGGGCGGAGCCAAACTCTCCGAATTGGCCGAACTCGGACAAGCGGATGCCTTCCATTTCCCCCGCCCCATGCTGCATTCGGGCGACTTGCAGATGAGCTTTTCAGGTTTGAAAACCGCCGTACTGACCGCCGTAGAAAAAACACGCGGCAGACTGGGCTTAGACGATACCCAAGCGCTGCCCGACCCCATCCGCAACGATATCTGCCGCGCCTTTCAAGATGCCGTATGCGAAGTATTGGTATCCAAATCCAAACAAGCCCTGCTGCAAACAGGCTACCGCACGCTTGTGGTGGCCGGCGGTGTCGGAGCCAACCGGCAATTGCGCCGGCAATTGCAGCAAATCAGTATCCGAACCGCGCCCAACGCTCCCGCCGAACCGGTCAAAACCTATTTTCCGCCGCTGCCTTTGTGTACCGACAACGGCGCCATGATGGCCTTCGCCGGCGCCATGCGTTTGCAACACCAAGTCCAACACGGCCAAAAAGCAGCCGGCTTCAACGTCAAGCCCCGCTGGCCGCTGCGCGAGTTGCTTCAGGCTGCCTGAAACATGAATACTGCGCACCGCATCAACCACCAGCCCGCTTTTTTACTTTGCTCCGCCCCTTGGCGCGAAAACAGCCTGAAGCTGGAAATCTTCAGTCGAGACTACGGACGCGTTGCCTTGCTGGCGCGCAGCGCACGTACACGCGGTTCGGAATTGCGCGGCGTACTCAGCCCTTTCATTCCTTTTTCGGTCTCATGGTTTGGCAAAGAAGAACTCAAAACCCTGCACCGCGCAGAATGGATAGGCGGCTGGCCCCAACCGCAAAACCGCTCCCTCTTCAGCGCACTTTACGTCAACGAATTGGTTTGGAAGCTCACCGCACGCGAAGACCCACATCCGCAACTTTTCGATGCCCTGTCTCACATTCTGCGCCGCATCTGCCTTAATACCCGCCACACCGCCGCATTACGCTGCTTCGAATGGCAGCTTCTGGGCATTCTCGGCTACGCCCCCGACACGCAACACGACATCAAGGGTTTGGCTCTTACCCCCGAGCATACATACGCCGTTATCCCCGAATACCCGTTGCAAAGATGGCACGGGACCCCGCCGCACAACGGCATCTGCATTTCAGGCAGCCTGCTGCACAAACTCGCAGAAGGCTGCCTGAACGAAGAAGAGAGCCGCCAAGTCCTGCCTCTCACACGCCTGCTGCTCGACCACTATCTACCCGCAGGCATAGGCAGCCGCACCATACTCAGACAAATAGGCTGCCTGAAATCCACCGCCTTCCCGCACAGCAGATAACGCAATATCAACATACTCCGCCATTATGGATTAATTAACATTCTCCTTTTATCCAACATTCTGTCTCTCCGGCAGCCTTCGACATACGGCCACCGACGCTGCGGACACCCAAACACTATCGGCACCCAGATATCAAACCACGTGCAATCATTTTTCTATTTTCAGGCAGCCAATTTGCCGACTATTTTTAATTTAACCACAGCAGCCGTACACAAAACATATTCACTCCCATCATAAAATCCCATTGCCATTACAAAACATTAGCCCATAGAAAGGCTGCCTGAATCATATACCGCGTCAAAAAATACGGTTTTCGGTAAACTACTCTATACAAATTCCGTATAATTCCGCCCTTGTTTAACCGTTCAGGAACGCAAAATGACTTCCGACCCCTACGCCGCCTACCGCGAATTAACGCTGCGCGGCATGATTTTGGGCGCATTGATTACGGTGGTGTTCACCGCGTCCAATGTGTATTTGGGCTTGAAAGTGGGGCTGACTTTCGCCTCATCGATTCCCGCCGCCGTGATTTCCATGGCGGTGTTGAAAATGTTTGCCGGTTCAAACATTTTGGAAAACAATATGGTGCAAACGCAGGCTTCGGCGGCCGGCACGCTCTCTTCGGTGATTTTCGTGCTGCCCGGCCTGCTGATGTTGGGCTATTGGCAAGGTTTTCCGTTTTGGCTGACGATGTTGGTGTGCGCCACCGGCGGCATTTTGGGGGTGATTTTTACCGTCCCCCTGCGGCAGGTGATGGTGGTAAACAGCGATTTGCCGTATCCCGAAGGCGTGGCGGCGGCGGAAATCCTGAAAGCGGGCGCACACGAAACCGAAGACGGCTCAAGCGGCATCAAAGACATTTTTTCAGGCAGCCTGCTCGCGGGCGCGATTGCTTTTGCCACCAACGGTTTGCGCGTCATCGCCGACAGTGCGGGCTATTGGTTTAAAGCGGGCGGTGCCGTATTCCAAATTCCGATGGGCTTTTCGCTGGCCTTGCTCGGCGCGGGTTATTTGGTCGGCATTGTCGGCGGCGTGGCGATTTTGAGCGGGATTGTGATTGCGTGGGGCATTGCCGTGCCGTATTTCACGTCTGCCGCGCCGATGCCCGAAGGCATGGAACTGGCCGCCTACGCGATGAAAATTTGGAAAGAAAAAGTGCGCTTTATCGGCGTGGGCACCATCGGCATCGCCGCCGTGTGGACGCTGCTGACGCTGATGAAACCGATGGCCGAAGGTATGCGCCGTTCGTTTGACGCGCTGAAAAATCCGCATCAGGCGGCGCAATCGCGGGTGGAACAGGATTTGCACCCGAAAACCATGATTTACATCACTTTGGCAACGGTGGTTGTGATTGCGGCTACGGTGTACGGCTTTGTTCAGGCAGCCCTGCTGCCTGCGGGCATCACGGTAGTTTTGGTGTTGGCGTGTACTTTGTTGGCGGTTTTGATTGGCTTTTTTGTGGCGGCTGCCTGCGGTTACATGGCCGGTTTGGTGGGTTCGTCTTCCAGCCCGATTTCCGGCATCGGCATTATTTCGGTGGTGTTGATTTCGCTGACTTTGCTGCTGCTCGGCAATGCGGGCGGCCTCACCGCCACACCGGACGGCACGCGTTTTCTGACCGCGCTGACGATTTTCTCCGCCTCCATCGTGCTGGCGATTGCCACTATTTCCAACGACAACCTTCAGGATTTGAAAACCGGCCTGCTGGTACACGCTACCCCTTGGCGGCAACAGTTTGCGCTGCTGATTGGCTGCGTGGTGGGCGCGGCGGTGATTGCGCCGGTGTTGGAAATCCTGTATCACGCTTACGGCTTTACCGGCGCGATGCCGCGTGAAAACATGGACGCGGCGCAAGCCCTTGCCGCGCCGCAGGCCACGCTGATGACCACCATCGCGCAGGGGATTTTTTCCGGCAATCTGGAATGGACGTATATTTTTACCGGCGTGGGACTGGGCGCGGCCTTGATTAGCGCCGACACCCTGCTCAAACGCGGCAGCAACGGCCGCTTCGCCCTGCCCGCGCTGGCGGTGGGCATGGGGATTTACCTGCCGCCGGCGGTGAACATGCCGATTGTGGCGGGTACGCTGATTGCGTGGCTGACCGCGCGGCATCTGCGCCGCCGCGCCGCGCAAACGGGCGAAGACGCGGCCGCGCTGCACAAAAAAGCCGAGCGCAACGGCACTTTGTTTGCCGCCGGTTTGATTGTGGGCGAGAGTTTGGTGGGCGTGGTGTTGGCGTTTGTGATTGTCGCTTCGGTAACATCGGGCGGCTCGGACGCGCCTTTGGCTTTGAACACGGGCTGGCCTAATTACGCAAAAGAACTGTTAGGTCTGCTGGTGTTTGCCGTAGGTACAATCATTTTCACACGCCGCATCGTTTCACTCCGCAAATAATATAACCCCTGTCAGAAAGTAAAAATATCATTTCAAATCATTCCGCTCACAACGGAAACAAATTGTACTTTCCCAAACTGCAGCTATATAATTAGCTCTGTTTTTGACTGGATTCTTACAATCAGGAGCATATAAAAATGTCTGTAAATATCAAAACCGCAGCAGAACTTGAAGGTCAAACCATACCTTCAGTTGTATTCCACACCCGCAAAGAAGATGCCTGGGTGGATGTGTCCACTGATGATTTATTCAAAGGAAAAACCGTAGCCGTATTTTCTCTGCCCGGCGCATTCACGCCCACTTGCTCTTCTACCCATCTGCCCCGTTACAACGAATTGGCAAAGGAATTCTACAAGCGCGGTGTAGACAGCATCGTATGCGTTTCCGTAAACGACACTTTCGTTATGAACGCTTGGTCGGCCGACCAAGAAGCTGAAAATATCGTGGTCGTTCCCGATGGCAACGGTGAATTTACCAAAGGCATGGGCATGCTGGTTTCGAAAGCACACTTGGGCTTTGGCGACCGCTCTTGGCGTTACTCTATGCTGGTGAAAAACGGCATAATCGAAAAAATGTTCATCGAACCCGTAAAAGACGGCGACCCGTTTGAAGTATCCGATGCCGATACTATGCTCAAATATATTGACCCTCAATGGAAAGCCCAAGAATCCGTATCTATCATCACTAAGCCCGGCTGCCAATTCTGTATCAAAGCAAAAGCTCTGTTGGATGAGCAGGGCTTGGCTTACGAAGAAATCGTATTGGGCCGCGATGCTTCCATTACTTCCGTACGTGCGATTACCGGTAAAGCCACTGCTCCGCAAGTATTCATCGGTGGCAAATACATAGGCGGCAGTGAAGAATTGGCTGTTTATTTCGCTAAATAATTTGATATAATTCAGCTTTATTTCCCCTAGGGCGGGTCGGTTTTCTCCTCCTTTTCCAACCTGCCCCCTGAATGACCCGAGGGTTATTCAGGCAGCTTTGTTCCAACAGGCAAGGCTGCCTGAATAACTCTTTTTTGTATGGGTAGCATATAATCAAACCTTATCAGCCCACACTGAAAAACCTGAATTATCAAATTAAAAATCAATCCGATATGATAAAATAAATACAACTTCCCAAAATTATGGCAACCTCCGCATAGTTACGCGCAATATCAAATAATCGGACATATCCGCTTCCCAAACATCTTCCCCATTAAGGACACACTATGAACATGAACACATCTTATTCCCGCCCGACTTTCCTGCAGCGTCTGAAAATCACCGCTCATTATCTTTTGCCTCAATTTCTGATTACCCGCGCCGCAGGTTGGCTGGCAGAACGCAAATGGGGCTTCTTCAGCCATACACTGATTGCTCTTTTTGCTAAGTGCTACCGCATTAATTGGAACGAAGCCGACAAGGGCAACCCTTCCGATTATGATTCTTTCAACGAGTTTTTTATCCGCCGCCTGAAAGATGACGCACGCCCGATTATTGATGGAGACAATGCCCTATGCCTGCCTGCCGACGGCAAAGTCAGCGAAAGCGGTATCATCCAAAACGGCTTGCTCTTGCAGGCGAAAGGCCATTATTTCAGCTTGTCCGATTTACTGGCCGATGACGAGGCACTGACCGCCAAAATGACAGGCGGCAGCTTTTTGACCACTTATTTATCGCCGCGTGATTACCACCGCGTACATATGCCTTGCAGCGGTACGCTACGCAAAATGGTATATGTTCCGGGTGAACTGTTTTCAGTCAACCCGTTTTTAGCGGAACATATTCCGAACTTATTCTCACGGAACGAACGGGTGATTTGCGTATTTGATACTCCCTTTGGCACTATGGTGCAAATTCTGGTCGGCGCAACCGTAACGGCAAGTATGAGCACCGTTTGGGCAGGCGTTATCAATCCGCCGCGCAGCCAAAATATTCAAGTATGGGATTATCCTGCCGAAGGCATGAGTGCCATTCGCTTGGAAAAAGGCGAAGAAATGGGCGCATTCCGTTTGGGTTCTACCGTCATCAACGTGTTTGAAGCCAATGCGATAACACTTGACGCCCGTTTGCAGGCAGGCTGTGTCACCCGCATGGGCGAACTGTTGGGTACCGCCGGATAAGGGCTTTACCGTCTGCCTTCCACACGGTTATCCCTGCTTTTCACGCAGAAACCGCCGGTAAAACCTACTCGTAAAACTGCCGTTTTGCTTCGGATAGTTATCCGCAAAACGGCAGTTTTTGGTCTCAGTTTCTGACAACTTCAAAACGGTATGCAGCCTTTATGCTTCCTTATTCGATTCAAAACACGCGCCGACCGCCCCGTCAAACATAATCCATTAATGACAATAATGACAAACCCCATTCTATCGCGCCGCATCCACCGGTAGCGGCGCAGAACGCTTGCCGAAAACGGCCGAACCCACACGAATAATGGTTGCCCCCTCCTCAATCGCCCATTCCAAATCCCCGCTCATTCCCATAGAAAATTCACGCATCCGCACATTGGCAATAGCGGCAGAGGCTGCCTGAAAACCGATTTGTTTCAGCAAACGAAAACAGGAACGCACTGTTTCTTCATCTTCGCTCAACGCCCCGATAGTCATCAAACCGTTCACTTTCAGCGTATCCAGCTTTGAAACTTGGTATATCAGTTCCAAAGCCCGTTCGGGAGCAACACCGAATTTGCTGTTTTCACCCGACGTGTTCACCTGAATCAACACCTCCAAAGTTTTGCCTTCTTCCTGCAAACGCTGATGCAGTTTTTCGGCAAGATGCAAACTGTCCAGCGATTGCACACACTCTACGCCGCAACGGACAATGTCTTTCACCTTATTGCTTTGCAGATGACCGATAAAATGGCTGCAATGCCGAATGTCGCGCAAGGCCGGATATTTTTCCTTTAATTCCTGCACCTTATTTTCTGCAATCAGAATCTCTCCGCAGGCAAATGCCTCTTTAATACGTTCGGCGGAAACGGTTTTGGTCGCAAGCAACAATTTCACTTCCTGCGGGTCCCGCCCCGCTTTCAGGCAGGCTTGCAACATACGCTGACGGATTATCCGAATATTTTGCGCAACAGTATTCATAGCTTCGATTGAAATTCGACAGTATCGGCAGGCATTGTACCGCTATCGCCGACAAAACGGTATGGCGGCTCCCCTTCAGGCTGCCTGAAACGGCAATTTGTCCACCAATAATCAGGCTGCCTGAAAATCCTTCAAACGCCGGATTCAACTAACCGGCGTTTCTTTGAATTCACATCAAGGCCAAAGTGCTTCATTATCAAAAAGATGCTTGAAAGATAAAATCTTAAGCAAAAAATATGCAGACAAGCTTAGCGATGCTTCGACAAATTATTTTTAAAAGAATCGGAATAGCGACACTCATGAAAAAAGCCCCTAAACATGATGAACGTTTAAGGGCTTGCCATATTTTGATTTTTTACTTACATATCAGCTACCAACAGAAATTTGCAATATCATGCGGCCTGATTCCTGCATTTTCGACACGGCTCGTCCGTAAAAGTACCGATACGGCTCTGCATCAGCTGCTTTTTAACGCGGACGGCAAACCGTATCCAACAGTTTGCGGCTGGTACGGTAATCGCTTGCCGGATAAGTCAGCACGCCGCCGTTTTGATTCTCATGCCAGCGCAAGGTGTTGGCCGCATTGGCATACAGCGTTCCCGAAGCGGAAGGTTTGCGGTCGGCGAAATCGATGAAATTGTCTTTTCCGTTGTTGAAATGCAGGCTGATACGGTCGGGGCTGCGGTATTTCACGGAAGCACGGTAGCCGTTGTCGCAATTGAAATAACCGTATTTGGCATTGGGGTCTTTCGGGGGCAGGCCGCCGATTTCGACTCCGGTCAAATCGATGCTTAGGCAACCGGCCGTCAGCAAGGTTAAAGCCAATGGCAGGGTTTTGGCGACAATATTCATCATTTACCTTTCAAAAACAATGTAAAACGGCAATTGTAGCATAGGCAGATACGGATTTTGCAAACACCCGTCACGGCAGACGTTTGAGCGACAGGGCGATTTATCCAGTACGGCAGGAAAGGCCTATCCCAGATACGATAAACAGCCGCACGGACTGGCTGTCGGTTAATCAACATCGATATCGTACAGACCGACACATCACAGATATCCGTGCGGCATAGTTATTTTTGTTTCTGCCGAAATTCATTTGGGCAAGCCGCCCGATTGGATTTCGGGAAAAAGCTGCCTGAAAGCGCCCCCTGAAGCTATAATGCAGACTTCACGGTTTTTACACACAGGAACCCGCCATGTCTTTTGCCTTTTTTTTCCCCGGACAAGGTTCGCAAAGCCTGAACATGATGAACGGTTTTGACGGCGTTGCCGTTGTCCACGACACTTTTGACGAAGCCTCTGCCGCACTCAATCAGGATTTATGGGCGATGATGAACGGCGATGACACCGAAATCATCGGACAAACCGTCAACACCCAGCCGCTGATGCTGGCGGCCGGCGTCGCTACCTACCGCGCTTACTTGGCGTCAGGAGGCAAAACACCCGCCGTAGTGGCAGGACACAGCTTAGGCGAATACAGCGCATTGGTGGCTTCAGGCAGCCTGAACTTTACCGATGCAGTGAAACTGGTGCGCCTGCGTGCCGAGCTGATGCAGTCTGCCGTTCCGCAAGGCGTGGGCGCGATGGCGGCGGTATTGGGCTTGGAAGACGAAACGGTCCGCCAAATCTGCGCCGATGCCGAACAAGGCGAAGTGTGCGAAGCAGTCAATCTCAATTCGCCCGGACAGGTCGTGATTGCCGGCAACACCGCAGCGGTAGAACGTGCCATGACCGCAGCCAAAGAAGCCGGAGCCAAACGCGCCCTGCCGCTGCCCGTATCCGTACCTTCGCATTGCCGCTTAATGAAACCCGCCGCCGAAAAACTGGCGCAAGCGCTGCAAAACATCACTTTCAGGCAGCCTGAAATCCGCGTGTTGCACAACGCCGATGTTGCCGCATACAACAATCCCGACCTCATCAAAGACGCATTGGTACGCCAGCTCTACAGCCCCGTCCGCTGGACGGAAACCGTGCAATTGCTCGTACGCGAAGGCATTACCGAATCTGCCGAATGCGGTCCCGGCAAAGTATTGGCAGGCTTGGCCAAACGCATAGACAAAGCCGCCGTTTGCTCTGCACTGACTTCCGCAGAAGCGGTTGCAGCGTTTATCGGCAGCCATTAAAGCGCAGCACTTCCGACCGCAGCCTACCGCCAAGACAGAACGCTTAACCGCTTTCAGGCAGCCTGAAACACGCTGCTGCACGTTAGGCCGGGCTGCCTGAAATCCCGATAGCCTATTCTCAATCTGCCGCCGCGACTCGACAGACCGCATCCGAGGCAGGAAAACAAGGAAACAACGATGAACACACAAAATCTGAACGGCAAAACCGCCTTGATAACCGGCGCATCGCGCGGCATCGGCGCAGCGATTGCCGACACATTGGCCCAAGCGGGGGCCGCCGTTATCGGCACCGCCACTTCCGAAAGCGGTGCAACCGCCATCGGCCAACGTCTGGCCCAATACCAAGGCGCAGGGCGCGTATTGAACATCGGCGAAGCGCAATCGGTGGAAAACCTGATTGCCGATGTGGAAAAACAATACGGCAAAATCGACATTTTAGTAAACAACGCAGGCATCACGCGCGACAACCTGTTGATGCGTATGAAAGACGAAGACTGGGATGCAGTGATGGACGTTAATCTGAAATCCGTCTTCCGCGCGTCCAAAGCAGTGTTGCGCGGCATGATGAAACAGCGCAGCGGCCGCATCATCACCATCACATCGGTAGTCGGCACTATGGGCAACGCGGGGCAGTGCAACTATTCTGCCGCCAAAGCCGCACTGCAGGGTTTTTCCAAATCTTTGGCGCGCGAAGCAGGCAGCCGCGGCATTACCGTAAACTGCGTGGCACCCGGTTTCATCGATACCGACATGACCCGCGCCCTGCCCGAAGACACCCGCAAAATGTTTGAAGCGCAAACCTCACTGGGCCGTTTCGGCGAGCCGCAGGACATCGCCGATGCCGTGCTGTTTCTCGCGTCCGACCAAGCGCGCTACATTACGGGACAAACCCTGCACGTCAACGGCGGCATGTTGATGCCGTAAATCCCGTTCTGTAACCATACCTGCCGATGCAACGGTTTGACACAGCCAACCTTTTCAGGCAGCCGATACCGATACACGGTTGCCGTAACGGTCGGCTTGCATTGGCGGCACACCTTTTTCAGACAACCTGAAATTCCGCGCCAACGGCTCAATTCGGTCGGCTTGATTAACGGCGCATTCTGTTTCGTATTTGCCCGCAGACCCGTATTTGCCGCAGGTTTGCCAACGGCATACTCCGTTTCAGGCTGCCTGAAATCTTTTAGTCTCGCCTTGCGATGCAGATTTGGTTAATGCCACACAAATTTCAGGCTGCCCGATATCCCGTATGCTTGGTTACAGTTGCAACAAATTACTGATACCATACAAGCTTTCAGGCAGCCCGATACCGCAGCTAATTTGTCAGATAGATGCAAAAAGATTACCAATGTGAAATCGAAAGAAGCCTGTGAAGCGCAAGCTGTACAAGTTGCACAGACTAAATTTTTCTTACAGAAAGCATTTGATGCGGCTACTAAACGATTAGACCAAATCGAGGGCTTGATGAAAGAAATCAATCAAACTCAAGCCCCCAAAGCAATGGCTGAATTGACTGCCCGAATTAATAGCGGACAAGCCAAAATCCAAAATGAAGCTACACGTTTGCAAATGTTTCAAATGATGGATGAAGTAAATCAGAAAATGCTTGCGACACAGAGAGCGCAAACTAGCAGAGGCAGCTAAGAATTATGACAATAAATTTTCTTTCGAGAAGGAAGAAGATAAGAAATAAAACTTTTTAATTTAGAGCCGAGCATGTTTCGGCTCTATAAGGATGAAAGATAATTTTCACTGATATTGGTACTACTGCTAACGGCATACTCCGTTTCAGGCTGCCTGAAATCTTTTAGCTTCGCCTTGCGATGCAGATTTGGTTGATGCCACACAAATTTCAGTCTGCCCGATATCCCGTATGCTTGGTTACAGTTGCAACAAATTATTGATACCATACAACCTTTCAGGCAGCCCGATACCCGCGAGCGCGGCATGAAACACGCTTATCCGAAGTGATGGCTGCCTGAAACCGGAAAGCAGCATCAAACCCGTTTATCCCAAGCTTTCAGGCAGCCTGCAAACATCCCTACCTTTACCTTCAGGCTGCCTGAAAATTGTATGTGCCGCTTTGAGCGAAGTTGGAGTTTGAGCGGCACTGATTGATACGGAACAGCCGTATGCACTTCATACTGCAACCGGCTTCATACCGACCGCCGCGCGATACGGCAAACACAGCCATAAACACAAGATTCGACCCAATGCCGCCTGCTCTCAAAACCGCCAAACCGTCAGGCGCATACATCAACCGATACATTTTTACCACCTTCCGCTGCTTTTCAGGCAGCCCGAACACACTTTTCGTCAGGAAACACCATGTCCCGAACCCTTTGGCAAACCATCCGCAACGAAGCCGCCGCTTCCGCCGCAGACGAACCTATGCTGGCCAGCTTCCTCCATCTCACCGTATTGCGGCACCGCTCGTTAGCGCAAGTCCTCGCCTTCCATTTATCGGGCAAACTGGCTTGCAGCGCCATGGATGCACGGGTATTAAACGAAGTCTTCACCGATATTTTGGAAAGCTATCCCGATATTGTCGCCGCCGTAGAAGCCGACATCACCGCCTGCTACGAACGCGACCCCGCCTGCGACCAATATTCGCTGCCGCTGCTCTATTTCAAAGGGTTTCATGCCATTCAGGCGCACCGCATCAATCATGCCTTGTGGCTGCAAAACCGCAAAACATTGGCATATTTCCTGCAAAACCGCGCTTCGGAAGTATTCGGCGTGGACATCCACCCGGGCGCACGTTTCGGACGCGGCATTATGTTTGACCACGGCACAGGTATTGTGATTGGCGAAACCGCCGTATTGGGCAACGATATTTCCCTGTTGCACGGCGTAACACTCGGCGGCTCGGGCAAAGAAAGCGGCGACCGCCATCCCAAAGTCGGCAACGGCGTGATGATTGGCGCAAACGCTTCGGTGCTGGGGAATATCCGCATCGGCGATTGCGCCAAAATCGGCGCGGGCAGCGTAGTGGTACGCGATGTGGAAGCACAAACCACGGTGGTCGGCGTGCCTGCCAAAGCAGTGGGCCTGTCGAAAAATACGCCTTCCGCCGATATGGACCAATCGCTGAACCATTGCGAATTTGTTTAATCCGTTTTACCGGCAGCTTGGGCGCACAATATGCCGACAGCCAAGCCGCTGCGCTTATTACGGCTACGGCTCGGCTTGACATGTGCACAGCCGTTTTGTTTCAGGCAGCCCGAAAAAGGCTGCCTGAAACGTTTTAGCCGCGAAAACAAATATTTTTCAGGCAAAAATGCAGCGTTATCAAATCAATATAGATTAAAATAAACCGTGATAAACAGATTGCTCAGTTTGGAAAACCGGTTTCACGCTCTTCAGGCAGCCTTTTGGGAAAACACGGCAGGTTTTAACCGGATTTCCCGTGAAACCCATCGGACGGATTACAGCCGTATTTTCATTCACAACTACAATACAACCCCATGCGGTTCGAGCATATCGAAGCTGTCGGGCAAACAGGCCGAAGCCGGACACTTTGTTTTCAGGCAGCCGCCAGAGCCGATGCCGAACCCATCATTTACGGAACCATCATGACCAACGCCGAACGCATCCGCGAAATTCCCTACAACTATACTTCTTATTCCGACAGAGAAATCGTTTCCCGCCTGCTGGGCGGCGAGGCTTGGCAGATTCTGGAGTATTTGCGCGGACAGCGCAGAACAGGGCGTTCGGCACGGATGTTGTTTGAAGTATTGGGCGACATTTGGGCGGTAGTGCGCAATCCGTATTTGGTGGACGACCTGCTCGAGCATCCCAAACGCCGTGCCGCGTTGGTGCGCGAAATGCGCCACCGCCTCAACGAAATCCATAAACGCCGCGATGACAATGCCGATGTGTTGAAGCTGGTTCAGGCAGCCGAAGCGGCGGTAAACCGCTTTGAAAACAGCTTCGCCCAAACCAAACTCAAGCGCGAACAGGTATTGGCGAGACTGAGCAGAATCACGAAAAAACACAATATTATGTTTGACGGCTTGGCACGGGTAAGCCACGTTACCGATGCCACCGACTGGCGCGTGGAATATCCGTTTGTCGTCATCAATCCCGATTCTGAAGACGAAATCGCGCCGCTGGTCCGCGCCTTAATCGAGCTGGATTTAACCATTATCCCGCGCGGCGGCGGCACGGGGTACACCGGCGGCGCCGTGCCTTTGGATGCGATGTCGGCAGTAATTAATACCGAAAAATTAGACCGTCATCACGGCGCGGAATGGGTGGAACTGCCCGGACTGGAAGGGACGCACCCGATTATCCGTTGCGGCGCGGGCGTGGTAACGCGGCGCGTGGAGGAAACGGCACATCAGGCAGGCTTGGTGTTTGCGGTTGACCCGACCTCCGCCGACGCCTCTTGCATAGGCGGCAATGTCGCTATGAATGCGGGCGGCAAAAAAGCAGTGCTGTGGGGAACGGCTCTGGACAATCTGGCATGGTGGAAAATGGTCAATCCTCAAGGCGAATGGCTGTTGATAGAACGCGTACGCCACAATTTCGGCAAAATCCACGATGAAGAAACCGCTGTTTTCGACATACACACTTTGCAGGATGACGGCCGCACCATTAAGAAAACCGAACGCTTGAAAATCGCAGGACATACCTTCCGCAAAACAGGTTTGGGCAAAGACGTTACCGACAAATTCTTAAGCGGCTTGCCGGGCGTACAAAAAGAAGGAACGGACGGCATCATCACTTCCGCCGCTTTTGTACTGCACACCATGCCCAAACATACCCGTACGGTGTGTTTGGAGTTTTTCGGCACGGTGGCCAAAGCCACTCCTTCGATTGTCGAAATCCGCGATTTCATGCTGGCACACCAAAGCGTGCGTTTGGCGGGTTTGGAACATTTGGACTGGCGTTATGTCCGCGCAGTCGGCTACGCCACCAAAGCGGCAGGCAAAGGGCGGCCGAAAATGGTATTGCTTGCCGATATCGTGTCTGATGACGAACAGGCGGTGAACGCTGCGGCGGAGCATATCGTCAATCTGGCACGCGCACGCGACGGCGAAGGCTTTATCGCCGTATCGCCCGAAGCGCGGAAAACCTTCTGGCTCGACCGCAGCCGCACCGCCGCCATCGCCAAACATACCAATGCCTTCAAAATCAATGAAGACGTGGTGATTCCGCTTGAGCGCCTGGGCGAATATTCAGACGGCATCGAACGCATCAACATCGAACTTTCCATTCAAAACAAGCTCAAACTCTGCCACGCCCTGCGCGATTATTTATCAGGCAGCCTGCCTGTAGAACAGATGGGCACGGATTTGCCCGCCTGCGAATTATTGGGCGACCGCGCCAAACATGCTTTGGCACATGTGGAACAAGTACGCGAACGCTGGCAGTGGCTGTTGGACAATATGGACAAACCTTTAGCCGATTACCAAGCCCGCTACGGTGCCAACGCCTTTGCCGCCCCCGAGGCCAAAGCGGAAGAAAGCTGTTTTACCGCCTTTCGCGATTTCAGGCTGCGCGTATCCGTTAAAGAAGGCGTGATGAAGCCGCTGGCTGAAATTTTCAGCGGCAAAGCGGATACCAAAATCATGGCAGGCTTGGGCAAAATCCATGCCCAAACCGTACGCGGCCGCGTGTTTGTCGCCCTGCACATGCACGCAGGAGACGGCAATGTGCACACCAACATCCCCGTCAATTCAGATGATTACCAAATGCTGCAAACCGCCCATCAAGCGGTTGCACGGATTATGCAGCTTGCACGCAGCCTGAACGGCGTCATTTCGGGAGAACACGGCATAGGCATTACCAAACTGGAGTTTTTATCAGACGAAGAAATGCAGCCCTTTTGGGATTACAAAGCCAAAATCGACCCCAACGGACGTTTCAACCGCCACAAACTGATGAAAGGCTCCGACCTGCGCAACGCCTATACGCCGTCTTTCGAACTGCTCGGTTTCGAAAGCCTGATTATGGAGCAATCCGCTTTAGGCCATATTACCCATGCCGTAAAAGACTGTTTGCGTTGCGGAAAATGCAAATCCGTATGCTCCACCCACGTGCCGCGTGCCAATTTGCTGTACAGCCCGCGCAACAAAATTTTAGGCGTAGGGCTGCTTGCCGAAGCCTTTTTATACGAAGAACAAACGCGGCGCGGCGTTTCACTGAAACATTTTGACGAACTATCCCACATCGGCGACCACTGCACGGTTTGCCACCGCTGCGTCAAACCCTGCCCTGTGAATATCGATTTTGGCGATGTTTCCATCGATATCCGCCATTTTCTAAAAAAATCCGGAAAATCACAGGCATTCAATCCGATTGTTGCGGCAGGCAGCGCACTGTTGAGCGTCAAAGAGCCGATTGCCGTCAATCTGCTGCGCAAAGGCATTGTCGATTTAGGCTACCGGGCCCAAGTGTTCGGCTACGAAATGGGCAAACGGTTCCACATCGGTGCAGGCAGACAAAAACGCGCACCCAAAGCGACCACGCAAAAAGCGGCCATACGCGAACAAGTGGTTCATTTCATCAACCGCCCGCTGCCGCGCAACATTCCCATCCGCACAGCCCGCGCATGGCTCGACATCGAAGACAACAAAACCATCCCGATTATCCGCAATCCCGCTTTAAACGAAGAAGATACCGAAGCCGTGTTCTATTTTCCCGGCTGCGGTTCGGAACGTCTGTTCAGCCAAGTCGGACTGGCTACCCAAGCCATGCTCTACCATATCGGCGTGCAAACCGTTTTACCCCCAGGTTATTTGTGCTGCGGCTATCCGCAAAACGCCGGCGGCGATAAGGAAAAAGCCACGCAAATGGTTACCGAAAACCGCGTTCTGTTTCACCGCATGGCCAATACATTGAATTATTTGGACATCAAAACAGTCGTTGTCAGTTGCGGCACCTGTTATGACGCCTTGGCGGAATACCGTTTCGAAGACATTTTCCCCAACTGCCGCATCATTGACATTCATGAATTCCTATTGGAAAAAGGCATAAAGCTGGACGGCATACAAGGGCAGCAGTATCTCTATCACAACCCCTGCCACACGCCGATTAAAAGCATGGACGGCGCCAAGCTGGCAGGCGCATTGATTGGGCAAAACGTTCCTCTCAGCGACCGCTGCTGCGGCGAAAGCGGCATGTTTGCAGTCAAACGCCCCGACATCGCCACCCAAGTCAAATTCCGCAAACAGGAAGAAATCGAGAAAAATTTAGCGCAGTTGCCCCAACGCGGCAACGTCAAAATGCTCACTTCCTGTCCTGCCTGTTTACAGGGTTTGAGCCGATACAGCGATGACAACAACCTGCCTGCCGACTATATTGTCGTGGAAATGGCCAAACATATCTTAGGAGAAAACTGGCAGCAAACATTCATCCGAGCCGCACAAACCGGCGGCATTGAAAAAGTGCTGCTGTAATCGAACTATCACAGCCTGCGCTGCCTGAAAACTTTTCAGGCAGCCTTGGTTGCCGTGTTCCGCACATCGCTACACTGGTGCGGATGTTTTTCCATCTGTTCCGCAAACGTTCAGGCAGCCTGAACAAACCATAGGCTGCCTGAAATATATTTGCCGTCATAGTCCATACCCCTTTTCACCGACTATACACACTGCCAATCGCTTGCTCCTTAGGAAGCATTGCCGATACGAAGCCGCGATTTTCTCCCGAACCGCCCTTTACTCACCAATACGGAAAACACGTTTTACCAGCCCTGTTTTTCGGTTAAAATCAAGCGCAAACAATATATTTCCATCAACATATCCAGCCGGCGGCAAACGGCATACCCGACCGTTATCCGCCACGGCCTATTATTTACAGGAAACCCCCATGTCCCAATACGTTTACTCCATGCTGCGCGTGAGCAAAACCGTTCCCCCGCAAAAAACCATTATCAAAGACATTTCCCTGTCGTTTTTCCCCGGCGCGAAAATCGGCCTGCTCGGCCTGAACGGCGCGGGCAAGTCCACCGTGCTGCGGATTATGGCGGGTGTGGACAAGGAATTTGACGGCGAAGCCGTGCCGATGGGCGGCATCAAAATCGGCTACCTGCCGCAAGAACCGGAGCTTGACCCCGAAAAAACCGTGCGCGAAGAAGTGGAAAGCGGTTTGGGCGAAGTGGCCGCCGCGCAAAAACGCTTGGAAGAAGTGTACGCCGCCTACGCCGAACCCGATGCCGATTTTGACGCGCTGGCGGAAGAGCAAGGCCGTTTGGAAGCGATTATCGCCGCCGGTTCGTCAAGCGGCGGCGGCGCGGAACACGAATTGGAAATCGCCGCCGATGCGCTGCGGCTGCCTGAATGGGACGCGAAAATCGGCGTGTTGTCGGGCGGCGAAAAACGCCGTGTCGCCCTGTGCAAACTGCTGCTGTCCAAGCCCGATATGCTGCTGTTGGACGAGCCGACCAACCATTTGGACGCGGAATCCGTTGAGTGGTTGGAACAATTTTTGGTGCGTTTTCCCGGAACGGTGGTGGCGGTAACGCACGACCGCTATTTCTTGGACAACGCCGCCGAATGGATTTTGGAGCTGGACCGTGGACACGGTATCCCATGGAAAGGCAATTATTCGTCTTGGCTGGAACAGAAAGAACAGCGTCTGGCGAATGAAGCCAAATCCGAAGCCGCCCGCATTAAGGCGATGAAACAAGAGCTTGAATGGGTGCGCCAAAACGCCAAAGGCCGCCAAGCCAAATCCAAAGCGCGTTTGGCGCGTTTTGAAGAAATGAGCAATTACGAATACCAAAAACGCAACGAAACGCAGGAAATCTTTATTCCCGTTGCCGAGCGTTTGGGTAGTGAAGTGATTGAATTTGTGAATGTTTCCAAATCGTTCGGCGACCGCGTTCTGATTGACGGTTTGAGCTTCAAAATTCCCGCCGGTGCGATTGTGGGCGTGATTGGCGCCAACGGCGCGGGCAAATCCACTTTGTTCAAGCTGATTTCCGGCAAGGAGCAGCCCGATAGCGGCGAAGTGAAAATCGGACAAACCGTGAAATTGTCGCTGATTGACCAGAGCCGCGAGGGTTTGGGCAACGACAAAACCGTATTTGACGAGATTGCCGAAGGGCGCGATATTTTGCAGGTGGGGCAGTTTGAGCTGCCTGCGCGGGCGTATTTGGGACGCTTTAATTTCAAGGGCAGCGACCAAAGTAAAATGGTCGGCAAGCTGTCGGGCGGCGAGCGCGGGCGTTTGCATTTGGCAAAAACCTTGATTGCGGGCGGCAATGTGTTGCTGTTGGACGAGCCGTCCAACGATTTGGACGTGGAAACTTTGCGGGCGTTGGAAGACGCGCTGCTGGAATTTGCCGGCAGCGTGATGGTGATTTCGCACGACCGTTGGTTTCTCGACCGCATCGCCACGCATATTCTGGCGTGCGAGGGCGATTCCAAATGGGTGTTTTTTGACGGCAATTATCAGGAATACGAGGCCGACAAAAAACGCCGTTTGGGTGAAGAGGGCGCGAAGCCGAAGCGTATCCGTTACAAGCCGGTAACGCGCTGATTCAGTTACTCATATATAGATACTGTTGGCAAACATTTTACCTTGAAACATTTTTTCAGGCTGCCTGAAATGGGAAAACCCTTGTTCAGGCAGCCTGAAAAGCACCCAACACAGCATCAGGCGGATTTTTAACGCAAGCGATTCAAACCCAAAGCATAAGTTTGGCCGTCCTGCCAAGCAAACCACCAATACAGGCGCATATCGGGATTATCGGGCTTGCTGACGCGGCAAAACGCAAAGGCAATATTTTGAATGCACGACATCGGCGCGGTTTGAAACGATGAAGGCAGCAATTTTTGCCATTGGCGCACTTGCGCGGCGGAAGAAGGTTTTAATTTGCATTCGCCATCGCCCCGACACACGGGCTGCCAATCCGTCCGCCCCTGTTTGCCGTCCATGACCCATTGTTTGCCTTTTTGGGAAAAGCGCATCATGGTCGGAGTGGCTTGCTGTTGCGTGTTCAGCAAAACGTATTCGCCCGCATCGTGTTTATCCAGATTGTGTGCCAACGCGCTGCTGCACAAAGCCAGAAACAAGGCGGCTGTCGTCAAGATTTTCATCAGTTTGCTCCCGACACAAGGTTGGAAAGACAATCATACCACGCCGCAGGATAGGGCGTAACACGATAAACGTTCGGGCTGCCTGAAACATTGCTTCCTTTCCCCGCAAGCGGGGCAGAGAGCAAATATTTCAGGCAGCCTGAAGATTTTTTATTTCTTCACTTTATCTTTCCACGCGCCATAACCCTGCGCGTCCATTTCCGCCAACGGAACAAATTTCAAACTCGCGCCGTTGATGCAGTAGCGCAAGCCGCCTTTGTCGGGCGGGCCGTCGGGGAAAACGTGTCCCAAATGCGAATCCGCCGCTTGGCTGCGTACTTCCACGCGGCGCATATTGTAGCTGTTGTCTTCGTGTTCGGTAACGGCGGCGGCTTCAATCGGCTTGGTGAAACTCGGCCAGCCGCAGCCCGAATCGTATTTGTCGGCGGAGCTGAACAGGGGCTTGCCGCCGACCACGTCCACATAAATCCCGTCTGCAAACAAATGGTCGTATTCGTGGCTGAACGCGCGTTCCGTGCCGTTTTCTTGGGTAACGCGGTATTGCTCGGCGGTAAGCGTGCGGCGCAATTCGTCTTGGCTCGGTTTGGCGGAGGTTTTTTTGTGCGGCAAAGGTTCGTCCGCCTTGCGAATATCAATATGACAATAGCCGTTGGGATTTTTCAACAGATAATCCTGATGATATTCTTCCGCTTCGTCAAAGCGTTGCAAGGGCAGGTTTTCCACCGCAAGCGGTTTGCTGTGTTTTTGCTGTTCGCGGGCAAAGGCGGCGGCGATGATGCTTTGTTCGGCGGGGTCGGTGTAGTACACGCCGGTGCGGTATTGCGTGCCGGTGTCGTTGCCCTGTTTGTTCAGGCTGGTGGGGTCAATCACGCGGAAATAGTATTGCAAAACATCGTCCAACGTGAGTTTGTCGGCATCGTAAACGACTTTGACGGTTTCGGCGTGTCCGGTGTCGCGGTGGACGACGTCTTCATAACTGGGCTTTTCGGTTTTGCCGTTGGCGTAGCCGGAAACCGCGTCCAATACGCCGTCAATGCGTTGGAAATAGGCTTCCAAGCCCCAAAAGCAGCCGCCTGCCAGATAAATGGTTTTGCTGTTCATGGCTTTGTTTCCTTTTTGTGTGTCGGGTTGGTAAAAGGTTTGTTGCAAGGATTGCAGTTCCGCCTGCGGATTGGCAATCAGGGCAAGGGCTTGGGCGCGGTTCAGGCTGCCGCGCACCACGCGCACGACTTGTCCTTTGCCGTCCAGCAGCACCCACGAGGGATAAACCTTAATCCCCCATTCTTGCGCCAGCGAGCCGCCTTCGTTGAGCAACACGGGCAGCTTCGGATAATCCAAACCGCGATACCATTCGGAAAAATCGGGCTGTTTTTTCTCGCCGAGAAACGCGGGCGAGGCAACGGTCAGGACGTTGGCTGCCTGAAAATCTTTGTCTTGCGTCCATTTTTCGGTTTCAGCCAGCTCGCTCAAGCAAAGCGGACACCAGCTCGCCCAAAATTTCACCAGCGTGGGGCGGTTCGGTTTGATGAGTGCGGCGGCGGGTTTGCCGTTGGCTTGCGGCAGCTGGGCAAGTTGGGCAAACTGCGTGTCGGCAGCAAGAACTTTTACAGTACCGCCGGTTGCACACAGTAAGGCGACAAACAGCAATGTCATACCGGTCAGAAAACCAATCAGTGCATTGCGAAGGCGCTTGGACATGATTTTTCCTTTCTGATAATCAAGCATATAAAGTTTACATATATTATTGCCATTGTTTTAAAATCCAAACAAATCAAACATTATAAAATGGTGAATACCGTTTCATTACACCCCCTAATTTCGCACATCCTATGACGGAACACTTCTCATGCAATTACATCAATTCATTTCTATAAAATCATATATGATTATTTTCAGGCAGCCTGAAATATAAACGGGCAACATAATTCATGATATATTTTGCTCATCATACCTATCGTTTGCGCTCTCATTCATCAATAACTTCCATCTCCGCGCCGCTATCCCCACACTGTCCGTGCCATTAATATTAATTAATAAAATATTTTAACTTTGTTTCCATAAAGAGAGTAATTGTATGACTCACCCCACCAAACGCAAGTCATCCGAAGAACCACGCGGCAGCACCAACGGTTTGGCGATTACCGCTTTGGTTTTCGGGATTATTTCCTTTGTACTGCTGCCGCTTATCGGCCCGATTGTCGCCATCATTACCGGCCACATCGCCCGCAGCCAAGTGCACCGCCGTCAGCAGGAGAGCAGCGGCATGGCTTTGGCAGGCTGATTTTAGGCTATATCAATTTGACCGTGTTTGTGCTCGACATCATCGCCGCCATTATGCTGCCCGCGTATCAGGATTATATTTATTACCGTACCCAAACCACCGAAGCCACCGTGCAACTGGAAAACGTGCAGCAGGATTTGGCGCAGCAGATTGCCTCCCAACCCGAACAGGCAGCGCAAATCAATTACGCGCAAATCCGGCCCGTTCCACCGTATTGGTAGTGCGTGCGGATTGAAAACGGTGTGTTGCACACCGAGTTTTCCGACCACGAAAAAGTGCCTATCTCCCCGTGCGCGGCCGTGTAATGGCCATGCGGCCGAAAACGGAAAACGGTGCGCTGCACTGGTATTGCCGCCTTATATGTTAGATAAATTTAGCAACGCCCACACCCGTTAGCCGCACACGATTTGTGCCAACATCAAATAAACGCGCAGGCTGCCTGAAAACCGCTTTCAGGCAGCCTGCCGATATGTGAAAACACCATGAACAACAATCCCATACCGCAACCCAAAAACACAAACAGCTGTGCCATCGCTTCACTTGTATACGACATTTTGGTTATGCGTTTTTACCGTTTGTCGGCTCGTTGGCGACCGTGATAAGCGGCCATATCGCCCGCCGCCAAATCCGCCGTAGCAGATAGGAAGGCGTGGGTTTGGCTGCGTTAATTTTTCTTATGTACAGCTTACGCTTAATGCACTGATAGTTGGTTCCACCATTTATCTTGCTCATAAAATATCAATAAATTGGCAATACAGAACATCCGACGAAGCTGCCAAACCTGTTTTTCGGAAGCATAATCTAAGATGTTTGCACCCTTCTTCCATTAACAATACATAACAAGGCAACCATTTTAATTACAACTTTTTGTAACTATCGGTTATCCTGCGACAGAACCACTGGCGGTATCGTCAACTCTTTTCCATCATACCGTTTCACTTAACATAATGGCTGTTGACTATATCAAGAGATCCGGACAAATGTTCATCCGTTTCTGATGAAAAAACCTCTTTCAGGCAGCCTGAAAGAGGTTTTTTTGTATTATTCAAATGAGAATCGAACATTGCTCATAAGCCAAGCATTTAGATTTTCACCATCCATATCGCTACTGTTTGCACAGACCGTATAAACAGGTTTATCGGCAGCGTTTAAGTTAGCGATAGTGATACAGCTTTCATGATATGCCGTTTGATTGTTTCCCATGACAGTGAACCGATATGACATTGAGTGTTCAGCCATTTCATCAATTCGTATATCTTTCAATACAGGGTCTGACTTCAAGTTTTTTTCCAATGAACTAAACAGCTCGGCAAAATTATTTTTCAAACCGCCTTTGACAACGGTAACAGTAAGATTACGGACACTATCGTACTGCAACAGCTCCACTTCACCCCTATGCTCTCCTGCCAAGAAAGCCGCATCCTTGAGTTTATCGGAAAAATCAGGATCTACAGTGAGAACCACTGCACCATCGCTACTTTTAACGATTTGCATACCTACTGAATCATTTGCCGTCTCAGAAGTTAGTGCACGGGAAACATCACCCTTTTTGCCATCGCAAGCGGCAATAACAAACAATGCACCCAATAACAATGCCGTTTTAGTAAAAATATTATTCATAAGCTACACATTGACACCATTAATTTGATTAAAACAAGTGTAGGCTGCCTGAAAGATTTCAGGCAGCCTGGAACAACCATTAGTTTGATTAAGGTTTCCGCAACGCAATTACAATCGCAGCACTGCGGCCTTTCCAAGTAATCGGAATGACAAACGAACGGTCTTTACGGGGCAACAAAATTTCATCAGGCGCACCACGCAATACAATGGGAACAGAAATTTCAAATTCCTCGCCGAATTCGCTGCGGGCATTACCTGCAATCGTATTGGCCACTTCACCAACCAAATCAATCATGAAAGAATCATCAGTATCGCTTTCACCCATCAGCAAAAGCAGACGTTCCAACAACTCGCGCGGAGCAGTGAAATATACGATACCTTTGCTTCTGCCTGAAATGGCAATCACTCCGGTAAAGTCTTTAGCGGACGGCACAGTGTTCTCTACAAGATAAGGAGTGCCGACAACCAGTTCCTCAGGATCCATAATTTGGTAAAAATACCGTTGTACGCCACTGAGGAATACCTGCAGTTTTTCACCCTTCATATCAATTTCCTTCCAACATTTCTTCAAGAGCTTCAAATAAATCTTCATCGGTAAACGGTTTGCAGATAAATCCCCGTGCACCATATTGTAATGCCTTAATACCGGTGGCTTTATCCGATAAAGCGGAAATAACCAAGATATTTGCATTATCATCCAATTCGGTTAACGCAGAAATACACTCCAAACCATCCATTTTCGGCATGGTCAAATCCATAGTTACCACATCGGGGCGATGCTGCTTGTAGAGATCAATCGCTTCCAAACCATTGGTTGCCGCTGCGACTACTTCAAAATCCATCCTTGCCGAACCCCGCGTAATCCGATTTCGGATTACGTTAGAGTCATCAACCACCATTAATGTTCTTTTTGCCATATCTTTCTATCCAACATCCACGGTTATTTTTTCGGGAAAGTAAAAATAAAGCGGGTAAACGCGCCAGCATGCGTCACAAGACCTATTTTACCGCCCAAAGAAACCACGCGGTCTTTAATGATGTCCAAACCAACACCCCGACCGGCATCTTCGGTAGATTTATCTAAAGTCGAGAAACCCGAACTAAAAATCATACCGATTAAGTCTTTACTGGTTAAAGATGCAGCCTTCTCTTTGCTGACACGACCCAAACGCACTGCTTTATCACGTATGGCTTCATAATCAATACCGGCACCGTCATCTTCCAACACCAAATTATATCCGCTGCCTATATCGGTCAGAGCCATACGGACATGACCTGTAGTCAGCTTATGACGGGCATCACGTTGTTCCGGCGTTTCAATACCATGCACAACCGCATTTCGGAGCAATTGTACAGCCACTTCACGAATGGCAACATCCAAAGCCTCATTTTGTGTTTCTTCAATACCGCTGTAAGTGAAATCAACTTTTTTATTGTTTCGTTCCGCCAGCTCTGCCACAAATTGCGAGTAATAGCCGGCAACGGCAGATGAAACTTGCGCAGAGCTCTGGGCACTACTATTCATTTTCTTACTACTCAAGCGGTTTACCAAATCTTCGATGGTTTGAGTTAATTTCATTAACTCATCCAAATGAACCGCCAAGCTCAAGAAGTTTTCGCCCGACAAAGGACTGACTTGAGAAAGTTTGTGCAATTCGTTCTCTACAGATTCCGCCATTACAGTGAAACCATGCAGTTTCAGCGTACTTGCTTCACCTTTCAGGCTGTGTACTTCTCGGAAAATCACTTCTATTTTATTGCGTAAATCGGATTGTCTTTCACCGGGTGATTTCAATGTATTATTGATATTGGTATTACGCCGTTTAATGTTCCGCACAAAATCATCAATCATACGGCGGTCGGTACGCAAAATCGTACTCAACATTTCCAACTGAACATCGTTTTGCTCTCGTTCTTGTTCAATACGTTTTTCCAAATTAACCGCATCGGTAACATCCGACACATTCACCAATACTCTGGAAATCTCATTGCCATGATATACGCGGTTAAATTTAAAATCCAAGTATCTCACCGAAGTTTTATCACCCGATGTTACAGTAACAGGCTGACGGCTCAAAGGATTCAAGCTGCCGATAAGTCTTTCTTTAGTACGCGGATTGTATAACTGACCGATAAAACCGTGCGTATTGTTCAACTCTTCATCGGAAATCATACCGCCGAGCACATCAATCAGGTTTTTATTACCAATATCTTTTTGCCCAAGCAAATTTTCCAATTCCTTAGAATATTGCGAACCGATATTCAGATCGTGGTCAAGCAGGAACAAACCGGTACTCACCGTGTTCATGATTTCACTGGTTTCCCTACGGGCGAATTCTGCAGCGGCGTCCGATTGATACAATTTACGCAACGCATAGAACACAAACAAAATAAAGAACAACAGCGAACCGATTACACCGATGGTTTGCAACCAACCCAAAATCGATGTATAGACAGCCTCTGTATCACGGAGACCACGAACAACCTCTTCGATATTCTCGGTAAGTTGCCCGATAACGCCTCGCCCGCGCAACACAGCCATATCCAAAGCTACAGAAGTCGCAGTGGGTGAAAGAGCCACCTTCATATAGGCTTCCGTGTCTTCACCCCAAGGCCTCCACAGCTCGGCAGATTTACGCATCCGTTCGATATTATTATGCGCATCACCGATATCTGCGCTCAATGGTACGGAGAGTACTTTCTCCCCGTCATTAAAGGTAAATTCCCCCCCTTCAAGCAATACCTTAAAGCCGTTTTGCACCCGGGCATGATCCGCCGCCAATTCATTAATCAAATGCTTGCTGTAGGGGCTGTTCGGATCTTCGCCATAATTCAATCTTAAGTTCAACAGATTTTGGAATACGCCCTGCACAGATGCATTTACCGATTGTACAATCGCATGCTCTTGCGAAATACGGCGCAGCTGCATAGAAACAATCAATGTCCCAATCATGACCGATGCCATAATTGTCAAAAAGACAATAATCAACACAATCATGCTTCGGTAGCGGGTGAAAATACCGGCACCGGATAATTTTCCGACATTCGCATCATTGGAAGCCATTGGCATATTTCCCTTAAACTTAAACAAAAATCAAATAACAAACAAACTTTCAGGCAGCGCCTTCAATCACGGCAGAGATAATTTCGATACCCGATTATTACAAAAACAAATTCGAAACCCTCAAGCCGAAACAATTGCCGAACAATGAAAAAACAGACATTACGGGGATTACCTTCGTTATTTAGGATAATAACCCCAAAACCCAAGGGTGTAAACTTGGCAATACAACGGAAACAAACACTAATCCATCATAATTATTCGAAATGCAGTATCGCGGAGGTATATACATTCTGCACATCGTCCAAGTCTTCCAGAGCATCAATCAGTTTTTGCATTTTTTCCGCATCTTCGCCATATAAATCAGTGGCATTCTGCGCACGCATGGTAACATCCCCGTCTTCGGACTTGAATCCCGAAGCTTCCAACGATTGTTTGATGCCCGCCCAATCGGCGGGCGCAGTGATAACCTCGATAATTCCGTCTTCATCGACAATGACATCTTCCGCACCCGCCTCCAATGCAGCTTCCATCAAAGCATCCTCGTCGGCACCGGCAAACACCAAATAACCCTGATGGGAGAAATTGAAGGCCACGCAACCGTCCGTACCCAAATTACCGCCGTTTTTGGTAAAAGCATGGCGCACATCCGCTACGGTACGCGTTTTATTATCGGTCATGCAATCAACCATCAATGCCGCACCTCCTATACCGTAACCTTCATAGCGCAACTCAATATATTCAACGCCTTCCAGATTGCCTGTGCCTTTATCAATAGCTCTTTGGACATTATCTTTAGGCATATTGGCATCCCAAGCCTTATCCATTGCCAAACGCAAACGCGGATTGGACGCCGGATCGCCGCCGCCCAATTTTGCGGCTACCGTAATTTCTTTAATCAGTTTGGTAAAAATCCTACCGCGCTGGGCGTCAACCCTCGCTTTTTTGTGTTGGATATTTGCCCACTTACTATGACCTGCCATATATTCTCCGTTGACTACCGATACTTACAAGTTAGCCGCTTATTCTAACATATTCTTTACCTGTTAAAACCCATAGCACGCAATAGCACTACAGCGTAAGGCTGCCTGAAACATCAGACCCGTTTCCGAACAACCGTACCGATTGGACATAAAAACCGGCCGTATCAAAAAAACAACTACCGTTGTTTATCCAATACTTGATACCGCCGTACTGCAAAATGCCAAACCGCGCACACTATCGTCCATGACAATACTGCACAATCCACCGCACGCACCGCCCAAGTAGCCGCCTGCCGCCACGCCGAGGCATCACAGTATTGCCACAACATCAAACTTGTTGCGCACAACACCAGCCACGCGCCCCATACCTTGAATTTACACGCTGCCGAAACGCCCGAATCATACGGAAACCGCCTCGCCCAATACAACACGCAACCCGCGCACAGCAACAGTCCCGCCACACCGCCGCCGTATTGCAGCCATTTGTACCACGGCAAACCCGCCGCCGTCTCCGCAAGCCAAGGCAAACGCAGCACAAACCAACCGTCCTGATGCGTCCAACCGTCCCAAACGATATGGGTAAGCATGCCCAGCCACGCCGAAACGAAAAATATCGCGACACGCCCAAACAACCGTCTTTCAGGCTGCCTGAAAGCCTGCGGCGACACACTGACACACTTGGGCAGACAATCCCGCAACACATCGCGCCACACAAAACGGTATGCACCGTACAGCAACACACACAAAGGCAGGTTATACAGCCACATACCCGCCCAAGTATGCCCGCCGCCAAACGCCGCTTTACCGCCTAAAAAATACAGAAAATCGGGCGACATACTGCCCAACACCAAAGCAGGTGCGTGAAAGTAGCGGTTGCGCAGCACAGGCAGCACCGCCGCAGGATGGGATAAAGTAAACGGCATTGTCTTTCTCCGTTCGCAGCGGAATACCGCCGAAGCCCTGATATGTGCTTAATATTGCCCACTGTTTCGGGCGGCCATCGGTTTGACAACGCCCCCCCCTGCCTTCATACCGCAGCAGGCATAAAAAACAAACTTATCCGCAGCATTTCAGGCAGCCAGAAATGAAAGGCACCGCAAAAATTGCGCTTCAAGCTATCGCGGCACGGCATCAGAAAATGAAACGGGCATTCGCATACATCATGCGAACCTATCGCAGCCTATCGTTGCAATTCATCAAATCACAAAAACACGGCTGGCGGTAAATTTTTCAGGCAGCCGTGGAATTGGGGATGCCAAACCGCCGCATCATCTTTCCGCCAACTAATCCAACATACAGCTTTTGAAATTTTTATCGCCCGGAATACTCTGCGGACTCGATTCCGATTGCCAATACATGAGAAGCGGCAAACCGTATAAGCCCGTATGCGTTGCAGGTTGGCTGAACGGCGGCATACAGCGCAAAGACAAAAAACAGACAACAGCCCAAAACCAAGAAAGCGGCCGGCAGCTTGAACCAAACGAAACGCACACCGAACGGAAACCACAAAAACAACGTACCAATACAACCATCTGACACACATGGAAAATGATTTTGAACATACGCAATATCCCGCACTGAACAGGCGCGCCGTCCGTTTTCAGGCAGCCTGCGGCACGACATTCACATAACGCAAAGCCAGCCACTGTTTTTCACTATCCACTTCGCCGACCGCCACCTTAATCATCGTGCGCGGCAACGTACCCGCAGGAATCCCGCTCACACGCGCCACCAAAGGCAAGCCGTCTATCCGCACCAAATCATCTTTCAAAATAACGGCATGAAGTTCACGAACTTGCTCCTGCTCCAACCACACCAGCGACCAATACGCTTCCATGGCTGCCTGAAAATCGCCATAGGCCGCGTGGGCGGTTTCAAAACGGCTTAATGCGGCAAACAGCATATTGTCGTCAGCGGCATAACGCGGGGCAACCGTGTTATCGAGCAGGCTGTAAAGCTGCCGCTGGTTGATACAGTCGGCGGCGCGGCGCAAGGGAGAGGTAAACCAGCCGTAATGACTTAAATTCATGCCGCTGTGCGCTTCGGCTTTCGTACTCATACGCACCCTGCCCAAAGGCGGCTGCACGCGGAACAAGCCGCCCGTTCCGTTTTCATCCAAAAGTTCCGCCCATGCGCTGTTAGCCAAAATCATCATTTCGCTGACCACGGTATCAATCGGCGAACCGCGCTCCCGTTTGCCGATGCGGACGGTGCGGTCTGCGGCCAATTCGATGCTGTAATCGTATTTCTTCGGCACGTTTTCTTCGTAACGCTCGCGTTTTTTCTGCTGCGCCACCGCCAAACCGTGCAGGTAAATCATCTCGGCATGAAACGGAAACTGCGGATTGTCGGCGGCTCCTATGCCGCTTTCGCTGTTGAAATACGGTTCAATCTCCTCAATACGCAAATTGCGGACAATCTCCACACGCTCGATGCGGCTCACCGGTTCGGACAATCCGCCGTCCGCATCCGCATCAAAATAAATGCTGAAAGCAGGGCGCAACGCCCCTTCGTCCAAACTGAAGGCAGCAATCCAGTTTTCAGGCAGCATGGTGATTTTCCCGCCCGGGAAATACACCGTACTTTGCCTGTCCTGCACGACATTCTCTATCTCGCTGCCTGCCTGAACGCCCAATGCGGGCGCGGCAATATGAATACCGATGCGCTTGGCTCCGCCGCCCAAATCCTGTACGCTCAAAGCATCATCGATTTCGGTAGTGGACGCATCGTCTATCGAAAAGGCCCGCACCGATGCCGCCACAGGCAGCTCGGGCAGACAGGGCAGAGAAATATCGGCAAAACCCGTACCCTGCGGGAAATGCTTCACGGCAAAACCCTGCAACAGGTATTGCTCCAAAGAATGAATGCCGCCGCAATGTTTCGCCAATTCATAGGCGGACATTTTCAAATTATCGGCGGCTTTGTGAAAGGCCTTATAGGCTAACGACTGCTTGTCGGGCGCATGCAAAACAGTTGCCAATTCGCCTGCCATGCTTTCAGGCAGCCTGCCTGAAACCAATTCGTCCGCCCATGCCTGTATTTGCGCTTCCTGCTGTTTTTTCCGTTCGATGGCGGCCAATGCCTGCTTGAGAATATCTTCAGGCGCGGCTTTAAACACACCTTTGTTTTTCTTGTGAAAATACATAGGCGCGGCATACAGTGCCACCAATACGGCGGCAATATGCGGCGCGGAAGGCCGACCGCCGAAATATTCGGCCGCAGCGTGTTCGGCGGTGAATTCTTCCGTACCGCAGCATTCCCACAACAGTTCGGTGTCGATTTCCGCCGCTTCGCGCTGCGCGTCCGACAAAAATGCGTCCATATCGCCGTCGAATTCCAAAAACACATTACCGGCTTTGATTTTGGCGCGTTTGCCGCTTTGCGTGTCGGCTTGGTAGCTGTTGTCGTTTTTCTGCACCACGGCCGCCACTTTGAACTGGCCGCCTTCTTCGTAAAAAATATTCATGCGTGTGTCCATATCGTCTGTCGGTAAGGATTATAGCCGATTCGCTTTGAAACCGTTACCGCCCGAACGCTCCGCCCCGCCGGCAAAAGGCTGCCTGAAAACCTTTAAGCCAACGTTTGGCCGAAACCGTAACATTTACTCTCCGCATGCGGCTGCCGTTTTGGCAGACGCGCCAATAAACAGTACAATAAGAAATTAAGTTCAAACACTTGTTTTCGTTTCTGTACGCAACGCCGCCATCAGCGGCAAGCCGCCCGCCAATCCCATACGGAACCTTGCCATGACATCCTCTTCACACCCCAAGCCCAACAACAGCAATTCCGCCAATTTCGGCTTTCTCGTTATGCCGCGCTACGGACTGATAGTCGGTTTTGCCGTCCTGCTGCCGATTGCCCTCTTGCTCGGCATTTGGTGGCTGGCTGCCGTTTGCGCCGCCTTCCTTGTTCTCGGCGTGTACGACATGAAGCAAAAACGCCACGCCATTTTGCGCAACTATCCCATCGGCGGACATATCCGCTTTTTGCTGGAAAACTTCCGCCCCGAAATCCGCCAATACTTTCTCGAAGGCGACCAAGAAGAAGTACCGTTTTCGCGCCAACAGCGTTCCATCGTTTACCAACGCGCCAAAAATCTCGACAGCACCACCGCCTTCGGCAGCCTGAACGACCTACACAAAACCGGCAGCGAATGGTTTCTGCATTCGGGCAACAGCCACAAAATAGAAGACCACAATTTCCGCGTACGCATCGGCAACGAACGCTGCCTGAAACCCTATGACTTATCCGTATTCAACATTTCCGCCATGAGTTTCGGCTCGTTGTCCGCCGCCGCCATCGAAGCCCTGAACAAAGGCGCGAAAATGGGCGGCTTCGCCCACGACACAGGTGAAGGCAGCATCAGCCCCTACCACCAAAAACACGGCGGCGACCTGATTTGGGAACTGGGTACGGCCTATTTCGGCTGCCGCGACCAACACGGACGTTTCAATCCCGAAACTTTCAGGCAGCGTGCCGCGCTGGAACAAGTCAAAATGATAGAAATCAAACTGTCGCAAGGAGCCAAACCGGGTAAAGGCGGCGTGCTGCCCGCTTCCAAAATCACTGCCGAAATCGCGGCCACCCGCGACATTCCTCAAGGCAAAGACTGCATTTCTCCTTCCACCCACCCCGAATTCTCCACGCCGCGCGAATTGGTCAAATTCTGGCAGCAATTGCGCGAACTCTCGGGCGGCAAACCCGTAGGCTTCAAACTCTGCATCGGTATGCCTTGGGAATTTATGGCGATTGTCAAAGCCATGATGGAAGAAGACAACTACCCCGACTTTATCGTTGTGGACGGCGCGGAAGGCGGAACGGGAGCCGCTCCCGTAGAATTCATGGACAGTGTCGGCATGCCGCTGGTCGATGCCCTGATATTCGTGCAAAACACGCTGATAGGCGCAGGCATCCGCGACAAAATCAAAGTCGGCGTATCCGGCAAAATCATCAGCGGTTTTGACATTGCCAAAATGATGGGTTTGGGTGCCGACTGGTGCAACAGCGCACGCGGTTTCATGTTTGCCGTAGGCTGCATCCAATCGCGCTCCTGCCACACCAACAAATGCCCCACCGGTGTCGCCACCCAAGACCCTTCGCGCCAAAAAGCCCTCGACATTCCCGACAAATCCCAGCGCGTGAAAAACTTCCATGCCAATACTCTCAAAGCATTGGCCGACATTGTCGGCAGCGCAGGTTTGGAACACCCTTCGCAACTGCAACCGCACCATATCGTCCGCCGCCAACCGGACGGCTGGATCAAACTGCTGTCGGAACACTACCAATTTATCGGCAACGGCAGCCTGCTCACCGGCAACAGCGGCCGCAAAGTATTGGACGACATGTGGAAACTCGCCGACCCCGACAGCTTCCAAGCCATGAATATCGCCGATGAGCTGATTAACGCGCAAAACCGCAGAGAGCAGTCATAAAGCAAGGCTGCCTGAAAGCATTTCCAATCTTTCAGGCAGCCTTTTATACGGGCGACACCAATCCGTCACATTGCAACACACTATCCCGATTTTTCAGGCAGCCTGAATCCCGGGTCTGCTGTGCCACCGCCACCAATTCGAACACACTATCCCGACTTTTCAGGCTGCCTGAATCCAACCGTCTGACGAAATGGCCGCCAACCGAATGCCATCGGGCGGGCCAAATCAAAAAACCGCTCGAACTTTAAACACATTGCCGCACGTACATACCTTTCAGGCAGCCCGAACTGCCGCCGAACCCGAACCATACCGCTTCAAATCCCATACGCCGCAGATTACCGCCGCACAACACTCGAAAGATTCAGTATGGATAATCTGAAACCGCCACATAACGCGCCCATATCGATACCCTACAGCCCGAGCCGCGTGTTGAAATCGCTATTTGTCCGAACGCTTTTCATTCTGTCGGGGCTTGCCCTCATCCCGATTGCCTATATGCTCGGCAGGGAACCGAACAAAATTTTTGCCTTGTTCAGCGTGCCGCTGTTATGCATTGGTGCAATATCGATATTTTTCGGCGCTAAAAATATACACCGCACCATACGGGCTTTATCCGTAAAAGAGCCAGTCGTGTCCGCAGACAAACACGGTATTTATGTAAACGCCCCCGCCGCTTCGCACCCCAACGCGCGGCAATGGCAAGCCGCATGGGAGGAAATCAACGGCATATCGCTGATTTCCCGCCACGCGTATTGTATGTATCGCGGCAAAACGCAACCGCCGCTGATTCTGGAAACCGAATTACTGGCAGACACATCATATGTATTCTCATGGCTGACGGTAGGATTCATCCAATCGCGGGCGCAACCGCGTTATCCCGAAAAAAACATATCCTTCCGTTACAGCCTGTTGCGTACGCTGACATACGGATTGCTATCCTTCGGCCTGTCGGTATTTTCCACCGTATCCGCATACCGGGGGTTGGCCGCACCGAACGGTGCCGTATCATTGCCGACGTGTGCCGCTGCCTTCATTCTCGGCATCGTTAGCTTGATATGGACGGCAGAGTGCTTTTCGGCACTGTTTCACCGCCAACCCGTTATCCAATTGAACACGAAAGGTATCCGTATCGACCCCTCTTTTTCCCTACTCAAACGCAAAAGCCGCCGTTATGCGACATGGCAGGAAATCAAACACATCCGCCCGATAAAAATCTTGAATTTCCGCTACGGACTGCGTTTCACCCTGCGACAGCAAAGCGGCGACACTATTTTCGACACTTTCTGTTTGGAAGGCGGCAAAGATGCCGCCGTCAAAACCGTCCTTCTCTACGAAAACATCAGTACCGCATTGACGGCTTCGGCAGACTTTCAAATAGCAGCCATACGCAAAAGGCTGCCTGAAAACCCAAACCTTCCCCATTCGGATTAAACAGGATTCAAACCGTGATATGGCCGCAAACCGCAAGTAACACGATGCATCCCCGCCGGCAAGCCGCCATACGCTTTTGAATGGGTAATCCCCATCTCCAACAATAGGACAAATACCATGACAACCCTATCCCACCCCTCCCGCATGATATCGGGTTTATTGCTTTCCGCTGCTTTAGCAACTGCCTGCATGATGCTCTCGCAACTGCCGCAACTGCACAACTGGGGCATCGGCGCACTCACATTGGCGATTGTGTGCGGCATCATTCTGGGCAATACCGTCTTCCCCAGCATGGCCGCCCGAACGGACGCAGGTGTCGATTTTTCCCGTTCCCGGCTGCTGCGTATCGGCATCATACTATACGGCTTCCGCATCACCTTAACCCAAATGATGCAGGTCGGACTGCTGGGATTATTGATTGACGTCATCATGATAGCCGCTACATTCGCGCTCGCCCTGTGGGCGGGCAAACGGCTGCACATGGATGAAGACACCGCCCTGCTTATCGGCGCAGGCGCATCGATATGCGGAGCAGCGGCGGTAATGGGGGCAGAGCCGGTAGTCAAAGGCGATACGCACAAAACCGCCGTAGCCGTTGCCACGGTAGTGGTATTCGGCACGCTGGCAATGTTTCTTTATCCGCTGCTTTATCCGATTCTGGGTTTGGATGAATATGGCTACGGGCTGTATGTCGGCTCGACCGTACATGAGGTGGCGCAAGTAGTGGTGGCAGGCAACGCCGTGAGCGATACCGCCGCCGCTACCGCCGTGATTGAAAAAATGTTGCGCGTCATGCTGCTGGCACCCTTTCTCCTGCTTCTGGGCGCATGGCTGACACGCCGCCGCCCCGACACACACGGCAATACAGGCAAAATCGTCATACCATGGTTCGTGTTCGGTTTTATCACCGTTGCCGGTTTCAATTCGTTGGCACTGCTGCCGCAAACATGGGTAAACACTTTAATAGAGTTGGACACTTTTCTGCTCGCTATGGCCATGGCGGCATTAGGCTTGCGTACCCAAGCCGCCGCAGTGCGGCAGGCAGGCATCAAACCGCTGATGCTCGCCGCAGTGTTGGCGGCATTTCTATTGTTGGGCGGTTATGCAGTAAATGCGCTTGCCTTGATAGTGTTTGGATAAATTTCAGGGTAGCTTGAAGATGCGAGATAGGCTTTCAGGCTGCCTGAAAGCATCTTGCGTTTAACCGGAAACAAACATGGTTGAAAAAACAATTACGCAGAACTACATTTCCATGAAATGATAAATTTCATAAATATGATTATCCGATTTAAATCTTAAGTATTGATGGAAGCCTTCCCGCATATATGTGGAGCAGGATTGTCTATAAATAAGTTTACAACTCTTTCGCTAACGGCAGCCTGAGTTGCCTGTATCCCATCTGGGCAGGCTTAAGTTGGAGAACTGGCTGAAGGCTGAGCTGGCGGCGGATTTGCAAGCATAGCAACAGGTGCGGCTGGCGCTACTATTGGTAGCATGACTGGGCGTGAATTGGGTAAATACCTTCTTGGACTCTATAAAAACAGTACAGGTGAAAATTTACAATGGAATTGTGAATATAGTATTGAGCCGTACTTGCAACAGCCACACACCAACGCTGCTTACGGCTACTACGCCGGCTGAAAGTCAGAAATAGAATCGGTGATGAAATAAAGAACGCGTGGCTGCAAGCATACAGGTTACGCCAGCCGCCCCCTGATTTAGGAGTATTTTATGGAATTCAAAATATTACCGTATTTTTTATTTATTTCACTAATATTATTAACCGGTTGTGAAGATAGAACCTATCATCATGTAGGTTTGGAGTTTGCTAAAGGATACAAGCATATTTATCAAAAAACAGATTGTGAAAAAATTTGGTTCAGTCAAAATTCGGAAGGAATAAGCATTTCTATTTTTTCATTTTGTGAAAATTCTATTCCATTTGTAAGCCAACAGGCTTATTTGCTTCATAAAAAATATCATATCACTGTTCATGTAGAATTCTTTAAACAGAGTCAAGAGGAATATGTAGAAATGTTTTTTAAACCCGAACCGGCTATTGAATTTATTTTTAAATAAGCTTTTAGGAGAATTGTGATGACACACAGCATATACGGGGAACGGAAATGAAAAATATATTGCTTATCGCTTTTTTAAGTTCATTGTCATACTGCTCCGAACCTATTTCCCCCGCCAAGCTGCCGAGCGGGCAAAACCTCTCCGTCCCGTCATCCGCAATCGATACCCAAGCCCCTGCCAAATTAAGTGATGATGACATTATTGAACGGAAAGAAATTTCCTTCAACAATCAAAAAATCAAGGCTGTTTATTTCCCCGAATTGGATAAGCTCCCCCAGCATTACTACACTGAAGTCATCATCCAAGACAATACCTATTATGCACTCAACTTCAATGAAGACCATTATGTGCTCATCAATCTCGAAAACGGCACGATTGCCGAACAGGGAGAAAATACCTTCCTTAAAACCGATAAGAACGGATGGTCTTACCGGATAGCGAATGCCATTTTGAAAAATTCGGTGGTCATGAATGATTTTAGCCACCGCAATAGTGCCGTCATGGGTTCGCCGACAAGAAAATATCTTCCGTATTGCAAAAATGCCGCGGATTGCCGATATACCAGTATATATGATGTCAATGCCTATGCTTTAGGCACTCCTGAGGAAGATGAAACACCCCACGGGCTGGTTATGCAGGATACGACATACAGAGAAGAATCCAACCGGCCGTTGCGGCTCGGTATGTTTGCTTTCTCCAATTCATCATACGATCCTGATTATGCATCAGCCAAAAGCATTGTGATTACCAGCCCAAGCGCTATCTGCTGTACCAAAGGTTGGAAAAAAAAGATAGTGCCGGCAGATATTCTTGGATCCGTTACAAAAGTGTGGCGACTCGACAGACGGGGGCGTTTTTTGGTGTGGTTTGGTCCTGAACATGCTTTTTTATTTATGATTTTCGATATAGAAAGGGGGTTGGACATTCCTGAAAATCATTTGGACAATATTCATTTTGTCGAATACAAAACCATCCGCAAGCATTTTGGCAAATATCGGGATGCTTGTTTAAGAGCCGAGAAATTGTCGGAATGGATGCGGCAATACCGTTAATTTTTTTAGATTTTAAAGGCGATGATCATGATGTCTTACAAATTGTCAAAGTCAGATAAAGAATTTGTCTTTAATGTTAATAAATATGGTTTTAGGCATATCAAAAAGTAATTTTTTTCTTCTCTTTGTTATTTAATATACTTGGTATTGGATGCATAAATATTTCATTATTTATGTTGAAAATCTTACGAGGATAAATATCATGTCCTATTGCGAAAATTCATATCGCCCCAAATTATCTAAATTGATTTTTATAGCTCTATGTCTGTTTCCTTCATTATTAAAAGCAGATTCATCTTTATTAATTCCCGAAAACTGCCTGCAACTCAAAGAACCTAAGCGGACAGAGGATCTTTTATATCAATTCTATCAAAACAAAGATACCGATTGCCTTTTTAAAATTAGCACAGATGCATTGCAGCGTATTTGGAAGATACCTGTACTAGATTTTCGCCAATCATCTAAAAAAATATGGGAAAGGGAAGAAAATCAATCAAATTATCTAGAAGCTTATTCTAATCTTGGACAACAAATAAAAATCGTAATATCAGAAAAATATGGCGGACAAAATTTTCATATTATTCATAAAGATATGGTAACTCGTCCGTTGTTTGTACCTGCTTCATCATTTCCTCAGAGTTTACCCGAACCGGAAAGTTTTTACAGCCCTTGGACAGCGATAGGCGCTGCATGGATAAAGGATAAAGATTACGGTGATTATAAGGCATACCATGTTTATGCTTGGCATGGTAGATACGCAACTATTTATTTAGAAAGCAATAATGCGACCTCCAAAGGGCCGTATGGATTTAACTTCATGAATAGTCTGCTATATCCAAAGCATAATTTTTAATAGGAGCCAATCATTGCTCTTTCGATTAGATATCTGACTTAGGCTGCCTCAATTATTTGGGATGAAATTGAGTCAAAATGGGAATGATTTCTTGGTATTTTTACCGCTATCCCATTAGCACAACATCAATTCAAAGGCTGCCTGAAAGTATTCCAAACCTTTCAGGCAGCCTTTGATTTACCCAAATATCACACCACAATATTCACCAGCCGCTTGGGTACGACAATCACTTTCTTCGGCGTTTTGCCTTCCATGAATTTGACCGCACCTGCGGTTGCCAGAGCGGCGGCTTCGCAAGCGGCGTTGTCGGCGTCAACGGCAACGGTGATTTTGTCGCGCAATTTGCCGTTCACCTGCACCATCATTTCGATTTCGGTTTGCACCAATGCAGCTGCATCGGCTTTCAGCCAACTTTCTTGCCACAACGGACGCCCGGCGTGCAATTCCCCCCAAAGAGTTTCGCAAATGTGCGGCACAATCGGCGAAAGCATCATCAATACGGCTTCCAACACTTCCCGAGCCACAGCTTGTCCGTGTTCTTGCTCCGTATCGGTTTTGTCGTACAGATTCAACAGCTCCATCACGGCGGCAACTACGGTATTGAACTGCTGGCGGCGGTCGTAATCATCGGTTACTTTATTAATCGTGCCGTGCAGTTTGAAACGCAAATCTTTCAGGCTGCCTGAAAGGCTGTTATGGTTCCCTTCAAACGCCGCACAGTCGGCTCCGCCTTTTTGTACGAATTCGTACACGGTGCGCCACAAACGGCGCAGAAAACGGTGGGCGCCTTCTATACCGGCATCCGACCATTCCAAAGTCTGCTCGGGCGGCGAGGCGAACATCATGAACAAACGGGCGGTATCGGCACCGTAGGCATCAATGATTTGCTGCGGATCCACGCCGTTGTTTTTGGATTTGGACATTTTTTCGACACCGCCGATAACAACAGGCCGGCCATCGGCATTCAAAACGGCGGCAACAGGACGGCCTTTGTCATCGGTTTGCACTGTTACATCGGCAGGGTTGAACCAGTCTTTTTTATCTTTATCATCTTCACGTTCGCGGTAATACGTTGCCTGCAACACCATGCCTTGCGTGAGCAGCTGCCTGAAAGGTTCGCGAACGGGCACAATGCCTTCATCATTCATCAGTTTGGTGAAATAGCGGGCATAAAGCAGGTGCAATATCGCGTGTTCGATACCGCCGATGTATTGGTCGATTTGCTGCCAATATTCGGCTGCCTGTCTATCGACCATGCCGTTTTGCTCGTGCGGCGACATATAACGGAACTGATACCAGCTCGATTCCATAAAGGTATCCATGGTATCGGTTTCGCGGCGAGCGGGCCGGCTGCAACAAGGACAAACGGTTTCATAAAATTCCGGCATTTTCGCCAACGGGGAACCCGTACCGTCGGGCACAACGTTTTCAGGCAGCACAACGGGCAAATCTTTTTCCGGCACGGGCACATCGCCGCAGGTTTCGCAGTGGATAATCGGAATCGGGCAGCCCCAGTAACGCTGGCGGGAAATTCCCCAATCGCGCAAACGGTATTGCACTTTCGGTTCGCCCATACCGAGACTTTGCAGTTTGGCGGCAACCGCATCAAAGGCTGCCTGAAAATCCAAGCCGTCAAATTCACCGCTGTTGATTAAAACGGTTTCGTCCTTATCGGCATACCAAGCATGCCAAACGGCGGCATCAAACTCAGGCTCTCCGCTGCGGCCGGTTTGGATAACCTGTCTAACCGGCAGGCGGTATTTTGCAGCAAACTCAAAATCACGCTCGTCATGCGCGGGCACTGCCATGACCGCACCATCGCCATAGCCCCACAACACATAATTGGCAATCCAGACTTCCAATTTATCGCCGTTTAAAGGATTAATCACATAACGGCCTGTCGGCAAACCTTTTTTCTCCATAGTAGCCATATCGGCTTCGGCAACAGAACCCGATTTGCATTCGGCGATAAACGCCTGCAATTCGGGAGAATTGGCCGCCGCTGCCGTTGCCAGCGGATGTTCTGCCGCCACGGCAACATAACTGGCACCCCAAAGCGTGTCAGGGCGCGTGGTATAGACTTGCAGATATTCGGCATCTTTGCCGGTCAAACCGCCCTTGCTGCCGTCGGCCACAGCAAAACGTACGGTCATGCCGCGCGATTTGCCTATCCAGTTGCGCTGCATGGTTTTGACTTGTTCGGGCCAATCCAAATCCTCCAAATCCGCCAACAGTTGCTCGGCGTAATCGGTGATGCGGAAGTAATACATCGGAATTTCGCGTTTTTCTATCAACGCACCGCTGCGCCAACCGCGCCCGTCTATCACCTGCTCGTTAGCCAATACCGTCTGATCGACAGGATCCCAGTTTACCGTACCCAATTTGCGGTAAATCACACCTTTTTTAAACAGCTTGGTAAACAACAACTGTTCCCAGCGGTAATACTCGGGACGACAGGTTGCCAGTTCGCGCGACCAATCCAATGCAAAACCCAGCCTTTTCAACTGGTTTTTCATGTAATCGATATTTTGGTAAGTCCACTTGGCAGGTGCGACATTGTGATTCATCGCAGCATTTTCGGCAGGCATACCAAACGCATCCCAACCCATCGGCTGCAACACGTTATAGCCCTGCAATTGCTTGAAACGGCTGCGCACATCACCGATGGTGTAATTGCGGACATGCCCCATATGCAGTTTACCGCTCGGATAGGGGAACATGGACAAACAATAAAATTTCGGTTTGTCAGTATTTTCGCCTACATTGAATGCTTGTTGTTCCGCCCATTTTTTCTGGGCTTCCGGTTCGATTTGGGAAGGTTGGTAGTGTTCTTGCATCATCATTCAATCTATTGAAGAAAAAGTAACGCACAATTATAACAGTTTGAATAAAGGCTGCCTGAAAACCTTTCAGGCAGCTTTCTAACAACATTAAATATGATAAAAAACGGGTTTCCTGCGTAGAAAACCCGTTTCCAAAGCCTGACTAGTCAGAAGAAGTATCTTACTGCTTATTGCCGTGAGATTTACCCCAAACGTAGGCAGTCAGCATATGCAGCTTGTCATCATTCAAGAAACCTTCCCAAGCCGGCATTTGGTTATTGCGACCCAATGTAATGGTTTCGATGATGTCTTTTTCTCTGCCGCCCCACAACCAAACGTCATCTGTCAGGTTGGGTGCCATACCGGTAATACCTTTGGCATCAGCGCCGTGGCAGGATACGCAGTTTGCAGCGAAGATATCGCGGCCGCGAACCGCTCTGTCAGTATTATGCTCCATACCGGACAAAGACATCACATAATGTGCCGCGTCTTTCACACCTTCTTCGCCCAAAATCGGACCCCAAGCCGCCATAATACCGAAACGGCCTTTAGCAATGGATTCGCGGATTTTATCAGGTGTGCCGCCGTGCAACCAATCGTTGTCGGTCAAATCGGGAAAACCGCGCGCACCTTGAGCGTCAGAACCGTGGCATTGGATACAGTAGGTATTGAACAGGTTTTGACCGATAACCATAGCTTCAGGGTCTTTGGCTGTCGCCTCAATACTTTGGCCGGTAAATTTGGCATATAGCTGTTTGTAACCTGCTTCTGCTTTAGCCACTTCGGCTTGGTATTGGCTCTCTTGAGTCCAGTTTAACGCGCCTTTGTAGTCGCCCAAACCGGGATAAGCCACCAAGTAACCGATACTGAACAGAACAGTAGCCATAAACATCCAAAACCACCATTTTGGCAGCGGATTGTTATATTCCTCAATGCCGTCCCAGGAGTGGCCCATGGTCTCGTCTTTGGAAGTTTTCATTTTGTTTTGCGAAATCAGCAAATACAAAACAAATACAAAACAGAATACGACGATGGCAATGATGTAGTAACTCCAAAAAGGAGAGGTGAATTGTGATTCCATTATTGAACTCCGTTCTCATGGTTTGATTGGGCACCGCCTGCCGGAACATCTTCGTCTTCCATAATGCTTTTTGCGGCATCTTGGTAGTTGTCGCTGTTTTTACGGCTAAATACAATAACCAAAACAAGTACAAAGCTGATAAATACGCATACGGTGAACAAGCTGCGTGCCCAAGTCAAATCCATGATTTCTTACCTTGTGTTTTTCAATGCCAGACCCAAACCTTGCAGATAGGCGATAACCGCATCCAGTTCAGTTTTGTTTTCCAACTCGGCGGGAGCTTTGGCAAAATCTTCATCGGAATAAGGAACACCCACAGTTTTCAAGGCCTTCATATTACGCACCACAACATCAGGATTAACCACTTTACGTGCCAACCAAGGGAATGCGGGCATATTGGACTCGGGTACGACTTCGCGCGGATTGATCAGGTGGATGCGATGCCATTCGTCAGAATAGCGGCCGCCAACGCGGGCCAAATCAGGACCGGTACGTTTAGAACCCCATTGGAAGGGATGGTCAAATACGGATTCTCCTGCTACGGAGTAGTGACCATAACGCTCGGTTTCCGCACGGAACGGACGAATCATTTGCGAGTGGCAGTTGTAGCAACCTTCGCGGATATAAATATCGCGACCTGCCACTTGCAATGCGGTATAGGGTTTAACACCCTCAGTCGGTGTGATAACTTCTTTCGTGAAGAACAGCGGAACGATTTGCACCAGCAAACCAAAGCTGATAAGTATCACGGTAAACACAATCAGAAAACCGACTTTTTCTTCAACTAACTGTTGTAATTTCATTTTGCTAGCCTACCTTTACTTAGTGGTTTCGTGTTTGCGGCAGGGCGGGAATCTCTGCATTGACTGCTTTACCTGCAGAAATCGTACGGAATACGTTGTACGCCATAATCAGCATACCGCCAAGGTACAGAAGACCGCCAACCAAACGGATAAGGTAGTAAGGCATAGTACGGCTGATTGAAGCGATAAACGGATGGGTTAAAGTACCGTCAGCATTCAATTGCGCCCACATCAAACCCTGCATCACACCGGCAATCCACATTGAAGCGATATACAGTACGATACCGATGGTTGCAATCCAGAAGTGAAGGTCAATCAGCTTGGTGCTGTACATCTCTTTACGTCCGAACAGACGGGGAATCAGATAGTACATAGAACCGATGGTAATGAAACCTACCCAGCCCAAAGCACCTGAGTGTACGTGACCTACGGTCCAGTCGGTGTAGTGGCTCAATGCATTCACCGATTTGATAGACATCATCGGGCCTTCAAAGGTAGACATACCGTAGAAAGACAGGGAAACCACCATGAATTTCAAAATTGGGTCGGTACGCAGTTTGTGCCATGCGCCGGACAAAGTCATGATACCGTTAATCATACCGCCCCAAGAAGGTGCAAGCAGAATCAATGACAACAGCATACCCAAAGATTGAGTCCAATCAGGCAGCGCAGTGTAGTGCAAATGGTGAGGACCCGCCCACATATAAGTGAAAATCAAAGCCCAGAAGTGCACGACGGACAAACGGTAAGAATAAATAGGACGGCCTGATTGCTTGGGAATAAAGTAGTACATCATACCCAAGAAGGCGGCAGTCAGGAAGAAACCTACGGCGTTGTGGCCATACCACCATTGAACCATGGCATCAATCGCACCGGAATAAACCGAATAAGATTTCAACGGGCCGGCAGGAATTTCGATGCTGTTTACGATGTGCAACAGGGCAACTGCCAAAATGAAAGCGCCGTAGAACCAGTTGGCTACATAAATGTGTTTGATTTTACGGGTAGCAATCGTACCGAAGAATACGATGGCGTACACCACCCAAACGGCAGTAATCAACAAGTCAATCGGCCATTCCAATTCGGCGTATTCTTTACCGGTAGTGAAACCCAAAGGCAAAGTAACCGCAGCCAGCACAATAATCAGCTGCCATCCCCAGAAGGTGATAGCGGGCAGAATATTGCCGCCGAACAGGCGTACATTACAAGTACGCTGAACGATGTAGTAAGAAGTGGCAAACAGCGCACTGCCGCCGAATGCGAAAATAATCGCATTGGTATGCAGGGGGCGCAGACGGCCGAAGTGAAACCACTCACCGACAAACGACAGATTCAGATCGGGCCAGCGCAGCTGTGCGGCGATTAACACGCCGACCAGCATACCCACAATACCCCAAACTACTGTCATGATGGCGAACTGGCGCACCACTTTGTAGTTATAAGTTTGCGTTTCCATGAAAGTCTCCATATAACATGGCAAGGATGAAATGAACGGTTTAGGCTGTCCGGATTACCGGAAAACACCGCCGTTTTCTTAACTTTACGTCAATGCACACGTTTTTGCGTAATGCAGAGACGGCTGTTTAGCATTTTAAAGCAAAGCAGCCCCGCACACCAAGAAAAATGATGGCAAAACCGCTGCCGGACAGCAATCCTGTTGCATAAAAGTACGGGATTTGCGTAAGATTATCCAAAATTGCCATTACGCCGTTTGACAAAAATCAAACAACAATCACAAACAAATCTTAACAAGACCAAGGTAATCCCGTGTTGCACTACACCATACGCCCGCTTCCACGCCAACATCAGTGGCATATTTCGCTCGTATTCACCCAAGCCAATGATATACCGCAGATTTTAAAATTACCCAACTGGGTACCCGGCAGCTACACCATACGCGACTTCTCCCGCCATATCATCCGTATTCAGGCGCAATGCAACGGACGGGACGTTGCCTTAACACAACAGAATAAAAACACTTGGCAGACTCCCGCCCAAAGCGGTACATACCGCATTGACTACTGGGTATACGCCAACGATTTATCCGTACGCGCCAGCCTGCTGGATAACGAACGCGGCTTTATCGATGGTTCATGCCTGTTTCTGTATCTACCCGAATACACGCATAAACCGCACACACTCGCCTTCCGAGGGCTGCCTGAAAACTGGCGGATTGTTACCACCCTGCCCTCTTCCGCTCCGAATACCTTTCAGGCAGCCGATTACAGCGAACTGACCGACTGTCCGTTAGAATTAGGCGAATCGATAGAAGTCCAGCACTTTGAAGCCTGCGGCATTCCACACCGTATCGCCTTAAGCGGCCATTATCCCGACTTCGACCGCAACCGCCTGATTGCCGACTGCCGCGCCATATGCGAATACCACATCCGACTGTTCGGCCGCCCCGCCCCGTTCACAGAATACCTGTTTCTGCTCCATCTCGGCGACAAACTCTACGGCGGTCTCGAACATCTCAACAGCACCGCGCTGCACGCCGACCGCCACAGCCTGCCGCAAAGCTGCCTGAAAGAAGCCGATCCCGCCTACACCCAACTGCTCGGCCTGATTTCCCACGAATACTTTCATGCATGGAACGTCAAATCCATCAAACCAGCCGCCTTCATACCCTACGATTTGGACAAGGAAACCCACACCGAGCTGCTATGGGCATTCGAAGGCATTACCTCCTACTATGACGACCTTGCACTCGTCCGCAGCGGCGTTATCACTACGGAAAACTATCTCAACCTGCTGGCACAAAACATCACACGCGTATGGCGCAACGGCGGACGCAAGCACCAAACCCTTGCCGAATCATCCTTTGCCGCCTGGCACAAATACTACAAACAAGACGAAAACAGTCCCAACGCCATCACCAGCTACTACCAGCAAGGCGCACTGGCGGCACTCTGTCTCGACATCGAAATCCGCCGGCACGGCAAGCACAGCCTCGACAGCGTGATGCGCGAACTCTACCGCCGCTGGCAAAGCACGCAACAAGGCATCGGCGAACAGCAATGGCCGCAACTGATACGGGAAATCTGCGGCATCAACCTGCACGATTTTTTTCAGGCAGCCTTATACAGCACGGCAGACCTTCCCCTGCAAAACTGCCTGAAACACATCGGCTTGGAATTGCGTTTTACCTCAGAACCGCGCAGCCACAACGGCGCATTAGTAAAAGAATTTCCCGAAACGCAAGCCGCCGCCGACTTAGGCTGCCGCTTCAAACAAACAGACGAATACGCCGTGTTAAGCCACGTATCCAGCCATGGCGCAAGCGAAGCCGCAGGCTTACAGGCAGGCGACAAAATCATCGCCGTCAACCGTTACGCCTGCACCGATTTCAACCGGCAAGCCTGCACACAAATACACGACACCCACACCGTTCATTACTTCCGCCACGGCGTGCTCCGACAAACACAACTTACCGTACAGCCGGCACCTGCCGACACCGCCCTGCTGCGCATCAGCGATACCGAGTCATTAAACAACTGGCTGGGCAGCACTTTGCCATAAATTCAAAAACCCGCTTCAGGCAGCCGGAAGCGGGGTTTGGCTTAAATCCATTTAAAAAGAAATATCGTATCAACAATCCGCACTGCACCGCTGCCTGAAAACCCATCACACAAAATGTCTGACACTGCTTGCAATAAGCTTTGCCAACACCCTGTACAATCAGAAAAAAATATTTCCGCTATCAGCGCAATTTATCAATCGGGCGGTGCAATGCTTGCAAAAAGCATATTTTTCACAGAGAATAAAAAAGACAACCGACTACATTCCAAGCCTGCCTGTTTTTCAGGCAGACTCAGTCCGAAGGAAACCCATTATGGAAAGAATTGCAGATTATCTTTATATTTCCAAACAGTTAGACCAACGCTACATCCGCCGTGTAGCACAATACGAAATCAAAACCGTCATCTGCAACCGTCCCGACGGAGAAGAACCCGGCCAACCCGATTTTGAAACCGTACGCCAATGGCTTGCCGATGCAGGCGTAGAAAAAGTCATCTACCTGCCCGCCACTATGGACAATATCACCGATGAAATGCTGGCCGAATTTCAAACTGCGGTTGCCAAATCTCCCGCACCCGTTCTCGCCTATTGCCGCAGCGGCACCCGCTCCGCACTGCTCTGGGCCTTAAACCAAGCCAAACGCGGCGTTGAGGTGAACAGCCTGATTAAAGCCGCTGAATTGGCCAACATCAATCTCACTCCGGTACGCGACAAACTGGAAGCCGCATACAAACGCCGTTGATATCCGGCAACCGCACAAAAAGCAGCCTGAACACTCTTCAGGCTGCTTTTCACATAAAACGCAAAAATACCGATACGGGTGCTGCACATCCACACCCGATATACCCGTACCAATAATACATTTTAGGCCTTGACTCAATTTATACTTTCCACTTGGTATGGGAAATAAATCGTATTAACCGTCAGTTACCGTTTGATTGCCATCAGTTGCCAGCCGTTTCAGGCGGCCGATGCACAAACAAAAACCGTTTCAGGCTGCCTGAAACGGTTATCCGGTCAAAACTTCACACCTTTGTGCAAGGCCACGACGCCTGCGGTCATATTGTGGTAATCCACTTGGTCAAAACCCGCATCCAACATCATTTGTTTCAAGGTTTCCTGGTCGGGATGCATGCGGATGGATTCAGCCAAATATCGGTAGCTGTCGGCATCTTTGGCAATCAGCTTGCCCATCAGCGGCAACAGTTTAAACGAATACATATCGTAAAGCGGCTCCAGCGGCTCATACACTTTGGAAAATTCCAACACCAGCAAAGTACCGCCCGGCTTGAGAACACGGTGCATTTCCTGCAACGCCGTTTCTTTGTGCGTCATATTGCGCAAGCCGAACGACACCGACACCAAATCGAAATAACCATCGGGGAACGGTAATTTTTCCGCATCGCACACCGCCACAGGCAAAATCATGCCTTCGTTCAGCAAACGGTCGCGTCCGACTGCCAACATGGAAGAATTGATATCGGTCAGCCACACTTCACCTTCACCGCCAACACGTTTTGCCCAGCCGCGCGACAAATCACCCGTACCTCCCGCAATATCCAACACCTTGCTGCCTTTGCGGACGGGCGCGGTGGAAACCGTGAAACGTTTCCAAACGCGATGCAGGCCGGCCGACATCACATCATTCATAATGTCATAATTTTTCGCCACCGAATGAAACACTTGCGCCACTTTCCCGGCTTTTTCGTCTTCATTCACGGTTTGATAACCAAAATGGGTTTGTTTATTGTGGTCGCTCATAGTGTTACTTTCATTACAAGGTTTCAGGCTGCCTGAATTATCGGATTCGTTTGCCAAGCAGCAATTCATAAGCCAAATACAGCAAAGGCAGCAGCATAATGCCGATATACAGCGCATTTTTCATCAGTAAAGGAAAGGCAAACAGCGCCGCGAACACAATACCCGCAGCAGCCCCGCCGATATGCGCGGCATGTCCGAGATTATCCCAACGCTTCGGGTTGAGCATCATATACACCGAATAAGCGAAATACAGCGTGCCGAAAATCCACGCCGTCATCGGGACAAAGAAAAAATACAGTTCCATCATCGGCGCAACGGTAATCGCCGCAAACAACACGCCCGACACCGCCCCCGACGCACCGATAGCCGCATAAGAAGGACGGCGGCGGTAGAGCCACAAAGAAAACAGGCTGCCTGAAAGCAATGCAGCAAAATACAACATCAGGAATTTTTCCCAACCGAACCAATAAGTAATCGGTCTGGCAAAGAAAAACAGGGTAAACATATTAAACAGCAAATGCATCCAATCGGCATGCAAAAAGCCCGAAGTCAGCAAACGGCGGTATTGTCGGCTGTAGCGCACCGCCCCCACTTGAAACATATACCTCTGAAAAAACAAACTGTTATCAAAACCGATAAAACTCACCACACAGGTAACAACGATTACAATCAAAGGGATAATTTGGTTTAAATTTTGCATATCCATATTATGAAAACGGTTACGCCCAAACACAGCAGGGCTGCCTGAAAACGGCGATTTTAACAGAAACCAGGCCAAACGGCTTATATCGCCCACTGCGTGAAACCTGCTGAGATAATACATATGGTTGACGAGATGAATAGGACTGAGCCGGATAAAATTGGATACGGCAGTACGAAAATCTGTAATAACGTTTACACAGTGAAATAAAATTGACGGGCATTTATGCCCGTTTTTTATTTCTTAGACACAGCTTGTTAATGAATCGACAGCGATTGGCAGAAGTGCATCTTCCCGCCGTTTTTCAGTTTGCCGTTTGCGTTGGGCGGCAGATAAGTCCGCGCCGGCAATTCGAACCTTCTGTTTCTTCTCTCCTTGCCTCCACTGACCACAAAACCCACATAACCACCGCCTGCGCGCTTGAATACTGCAATGCATCCGTAGGCGGGAGTGTCCAGCTTTTGACCTACGTTTAACCAATTCTTAGCCCGACCCGATAACAATGTTTAGGCAATCACCGCTGCGCTCCGCGGCAGCAACGGGAAACAAAAATACCGCTCCACAGCGTTTCGTCATCGCGTCACCATGCTCCCGCTTAATCAGCTGGCAGACAATCGTAGGTTGATGCCCTTTGCCGGGAATTTCCGCCAAACCGATGTGGCGGCGTGCTTCCGCCATCCATGACAACTCAGATTGTTCGGCCATATAAAAATCCCCATAACTTTTGTTATGGGGATTTTGCCAAAAGCTGCCTGAAAACTCTTTTAAAGGGCTTTATAAATTGAAATCGCCGTTTTATCTCACCTGTACACCCTATTTTTATAGGATATATGGTTTGATAGAAAGATTAAAACAATTTAAGCAACAGTCGGTCATTTGAACTTGCATAAAATCGGATTGTCATTGCCAAACGGACTTTGCTGAATCAGATTTGGCATCACACTGCCGCTACATCCAAACTGTTTCCACGCATTATTGCACAAGTTTTTGTCTTCTTGCGCTTTCATTAAACCTTCCAGACAGGCATCCGAATATGGTGATTGAGGAGAATTGATTTCTGCGCCAACTATTTTCTCTACTTTTTCTCTCGTATCCATGCGCATAATCAAATCGTTGCAATTACCTGTCGCATAAATCACATAACAGAAATTTTCCGCAATCCGGTTGTTTTCTCCGCCAGGCTCAAATTCAGGCTCGGATGCCGTATCAGTAACGCCATTGTCATCACTTTCTGCGTGGACAGTAACATCAGCAGATTGACTGCCGGATTTCTCCGACCGGACAGACTCATTGTTCTCTTTGGATGAGAAAATAACACCGGCCAGAATTATGACGACTATCAGAGTCAAAACTTTCTTCATCGTTTGCTCCTATTGTTTTTAAAAAACAGTTAATGTCTTTGGAGACACCGGCCACTTATCCGATAACTTGAATATCATGTTTGAATATCGGCCTCTCCTCACCGATACCGGCTTAAACCAACTGTTCGCCCCAATGCAGTTTTTGACGCAAGGTTTTATAGTATTGATAGCCGGTGGGATGCAGTACGCGCAGATTATGGCGGTAGCGGCGCAAAATAACAGTGTCCATACTTTGAATATCCACAAAAGATTGCCCGTCATAATGCACCCGCGCATCACCTGCTTTGGTAATCAAGATTTTGATTTCACAAGTATCTGAAATAACAATGGGACGGTTGGTCATGGATTGCGGACAAATCGGCACCAATGTAAACGCCCGCAAAGCAGTTTGCAAAATCGGCCCGCCTGCCGCCAAAGAATAAGCGGTAGAACCCGTCGGCGTGGATACTATCATTCCGTCCGAACGCTGGGTAAACACAAATTCTTCATTGATGAATACTTCAAATTCAATCATCTGACCTGCGCCGCCGCGCGACAATACGATATCGTTCAGAGCCAAGGCATGATGGATTTCTTTGTTTTGCCGGGAAACGGACGCTTCCAAAACCAAACATTCGTCAACCAAATATTTACCTGTCAGCATACCGCTGAGTTCGTTCAACATATCTTCGCGGGTAACTTGGGTTAAAAAACCCAAATGCCCTTGATTGATGCCGATAAGCGGCACACGGTACGGAGCAGCTTTTCTGGCTGCGGAAAGAAAGGTGCCGTCGCCCCCCAATACCAAAATCAAATCGCAATGACGCCCCAAATCTTCCACGACACGGCATTTTTGCATATCTTGCCCGTGCACAATTCCCGTATGGGCATATTCGGCGTCCAGATACACATGCAAATAACGGCTGCGAAGAAAATCTGCCAACTCATGAATCACAGTGGCAATATCAGGCGTTTGCGGACGGGTAAGCAAACCGATGTGTTTAAACTGACTTCTGAACATGGTAACAAGGCAGGGCAAAAATCGGAATTATAAGGGAATATTCCGCATTAAGGGCTGTTTTCAACGTTGAATTGCGCAACCGTTTTGCAGAGATCCGCATCTGAAACCAAGCACTCGCGCATTGAATGGCCGACTACTTGATTTTCAGGCAGCCTGAAACATTCCGCCTCAACAACAAAACACTATAGCAAACCGCACAGCGTGATGACACAACCCGGCCGTATCACCACAACACGCAATCATAGGTACTACTTTCCAATCACTTTTACTTCCCACTCTTACTCCGGCTTATCCGCCAAACAATAGCTGTGTTTGCAATACCTTAACACTATGTTACAATATAACATCTTCCCACTCCCCAAGAAACGGAATCATCATGCACAAAGTATTATTGTCCGCCATTATCTGCACAACCGCCTTGTCCGCCCACGCCCATCGGGTGTGGGTATCCACCGACCACACCCACGGCGGCGAAATTTTGAAAGCCGAATTGGGCTATGGTGAATTTCCCGAATTCGAGCCTATTCCGAAAGAACGGATGAACTTGTTTCGCCCCTTGCAGCTGATTACCGAACAGGGCAAACAAAACATGCTGCAAAAAGGCATCTATAACTACCAATACCAAAGCAGCCGCCCCGTCAAAGAAGGCAGCTATCTGGTAGCCGCAGAATATGTACCGACCTATTGGTCGAAAAACGCCGCCGGCTGGAAGCGTCAAAACATGACCGAAATGAAAGATGCCTCATATTGCGAACAAACGCGCATGTATGGCAAAAATATCGTCAACGTCGGCCACAACAGCGCCGACACCGCCGTTATTACACGCCCTGTCGGACACATGTTGGAAATCGTACCTTTGGACAATCCAGCCAATATTCATGTCGGCGACCGTTTCAAAGTGCGCGTTCTCTTTCAGGGCGAACCACTGGTTCATGCCACGCTGACCGCCACTTTTGACGGCTTTGATACCAGCGACCGCAGCAAAAACCACAAAACAGAAGCGCAAGCGTTTTCCGACACCACCGACCAAGACGGCGTAGTACACATTATTCCCCTGCGCCAAGGTTTCTGGAAAGCCAGCGTAGAACACAAAACCGACTATCCCCAACAGGAAATCTGTCAAAAACTGGCCAACTACAGCACGCTGACTTTCCAAATCGGACACAGTCATCATTGATTCAGGCAGCCTGAAACAAAACGGCAATATGAATATTCACCTTGTCGGATTAAATATTGCCGGCAGCTTGGCTGACAGGCCGCCTTGAAAAAGTCGGTCGTCTTACAAAATCTTCAGGCAGCCCAATCATTCGTGCACGCTTAACCTTGGCTTGCCATGCCTGACTCATTACAAATTAATGAGGACTTATAAAGATACGCCGGCTTTATCCCATCCAACCTTTAGGCAACCTAACGGCTTTCTCAGGCTGCCTGAAAACATGTCATCCGAAACAGCTGCCGGCACGCAAAATGTTTGACAGAATGCCCGAATACGGGTATAGTCCGCAATTCACAGACGCGGGGTGGAGCAGCATGGTAGCTCGTCGGGCTCATAACCCGAAGGTCGTAGGTTCGAATCCTGCCCCCGCAACCAAATACCAGCCGCCCGTTGTAACGGGCGGCTTTTTTATGCCCCATCTTTTGAAGCCCATACCGCATCGGGTATAATTGCGAATCAGGCAAGAGAGTAAACGGGAATGTATCATGACTGCACCCAAACAAGGCGAAATCATCATTCACGGCACTACCGGAAACGGAAAAGTTTTCCGCCCCAGCGACTGGGCGGAACGGTTGTGCGGTATTTTGTCCTCATTCAATAAAGACAACCGCTTGTCTTATCACGAATGGGTGCGTCCCGTATTGATTGAAAAAGTGCGTTGCGTAGCGGTAGATGCCAAGTTGGAGGAAATCCAGCCGAGTATGTTCCGCTTTTTAATGGACTTTGCCGCCGATAACGATTTGCGCGTGATGGATGCCGAGGAAGTGTCCGAAGCGGACAACGGCGTGGAAACAAGCGGGAATCTGCCCGAACCCGAAACCGTTTGCACAGAAAGCTGCCTGCCTGAAGACAGTTTGCCCGAAGTGGCGGAAGATACGATATTAGGCGGGGCGGTAGCGCAAATGCGCGAACAACACGGCAGCGTATTGCGGGAAATTTTGCCTGCCGAAACCGCCAGCGCATTTGCGGCTTTGAGCGTATTGCGCCCTATGCTTAATGATATCAACCGCTTTGTGGAGCAAGTCAATACCGTTCAGCGGGCGCAGGGATATCGTTTGCTGGGAATTTTTGAAGAAGGCAAAGCCAATGCCGTTGCCGTGTGCGGTTTTCGGGAAGAAACCAATTTGGTAAGCGGCCGTCATCTGCATATTGATGATTTTGTTACCGTTCCGCAATGCCGCAAGCGCGGTTATGCAGGACGTTTGTTGGCGGAAATCTGCCGCATTGCCGAAGAGGCGGGTATCGCGCAAATCCATGTGGACAGCAATGTCAGCAGCGAGCGTACCATCGCACACCGCGTTTATTTCCAACATGGTTTTGAGATTAATGCTTATCATTTTGTGTGTAAGTTAAAAAATGCACAATAAGCCCGAAACCGGGGCTGCCTGAAGGTTTTTCAGGCAGCCTGATTTTTCTTTTACGGCTTTTTACAACTATTTCCAATCAATATTATTAGCGGTATCTGTTTGAATTTCCAATCATCACGAAACAGGCAGATTCTGCTTTGAACGGCTTGTGAAGGAAACACAATGAGAAAACTTTTGATTGTGTTGTTGCTTATGCTGTTGTGTACGGCCGGTTGGCTGTATAGGGACAGATTATTTCATGCGTATGATGATACTGCCTACCGCGTTGTGAATCAGGACAGCGTTTTGGCGCAGATACGCGAACTGAACCGTTTGGAAAGTACGGCTTTTTATTTCGACACGGTTATCCGCACGGAAAAGCAGGGCAATTGGTATGCCTTGTGGCAAGACAGCGAAAAGGGGATTTTTGTTGTGAAAGGCAATGCGGTGGCGGGAATCGATTTGAAGCGGCTGACGGAAAATCAGGTTTCGGTGTTGAGCGACCGTATCATTATCCAGTTGCCGCCCGTACAGGTTTTGTCGGTGCAGTTGGAACATATTGAAGTGTACGACTGGCGTACGGGTACGTTTAATATTCTGAAAGCCGACCCTGCCGTACTCAATACGGTGCAGACGCAGGCGAAACAACAGCTTTTGCAACAGGCATGCGCCAACGGGATTTTGCAACATGCGCGCGAGTTGAGCCGTGAGCAGATTAAAAATTTGTTTGCACTCACTCAAATACCCGTATCGGTTTATTCGGGCGCGGCGGAAGAATGCCGCATGCCTGTGCGTTGATGCGTTCAGGCTGCCTGAATGAGTCCCGTTGTGTTTGCTTAGGCAGAACCGTATGCCTGTCTGAAACGACGGTGCCGATGGTACGGCCTGCCTTTTCAGGCAGGCTGTCCAATATCCGAAGCGGTATCAGGGCGGCGGATTGGAACACATATGCTGCTGTTTAAACGCGGTTTTATGCTCGGGCGTGAGGTCTTCAGGCTGCCTGAACGAAGATAGGCCGTTGCGATTGCTCTGACAACGGCTGATATGATGTTTTTCCTGTTTGAAGGCATGGCGCAGATTGCGGGGCGTGCATATTTTCGGAAAGCAGATGAAATTGAACCTGTGTTCATAGAATTTATAAGGAATCAAGCGTTTCATTATCAAAAAGCCTTTGAAAGATAAATCCTTAGCTTCAAAATATTTGGCCGGCCTTGGCAATGCTCCGGCCGTTTTTTTAAAACTATGTGAACAGCAATATGCATGAAACGCCCTTAAACATGATTAACCCCAGGTCTTGCTATATTTTGGTTTTTTGCTTATATATCAGCTTCTCACCGGAGCTTGCAATGTACGAGCAGCCTAATTGGGTTATCAAAAGGCATCGGGCTGCCAATTGAGCGTTCTGCGCCGTTTACGAGCGGTTTGATAGTGTTTTGACGTAAAATGGAACTTTTCAGGCCGCCTGAATATAAGGATATGCTTTGCCGGCATGGCGAACGTCTGCTGTCTTTTCAATCGGATTTCAAGCTTTTCAGGCTGCCTGAACAACGAACACACCGGCTGCCGCATTTTATTTTGTCTGCAACCAAGGCAAATGCTGCGAAGGTCAAACCGCCACCAACCGGCTGCAAGTGTTCCGCCCTATTATTCTTTTTGATTTCCATGTTTTGACCGGACTGTCTTTCAGGCAGCCCTGTCTGAAGATTTTGATGTGCGATGTACTATGAATCTTTTCCATTCCGTTTTCCATTGGTTTGAATCCCGTATCGAACCTTATCCCGATGCCGAACCGAGCACTCCCGATAAGGGATTGCTGCGTTTTATCTGGACGGCTATTGCGGGCGTACGCCGTTGGGTGTGCGTACTGGCGGTGTTCGCCGCAGGCATCGGCATTATGGAGGCATTGCTGTTTCAGTTTGTCGGCAAAATCACCGATTGGCTGGCGCAATATACGCCGCAAACGCTGTTTGCCGAAAAAGGCGACACTTTATTGGCAATGGCATTGATGCTGTTGTTTTTGATTGTTTGGCGGTTTTTCAATAATGCGGTACGCCTGCAAACCCTGCAAGGCGTGTTTCCGATGCGCCTGCGTTGGAATTTCCACCGCTTAATGCTCAACCAATCGCTCGGATTCTATCAGGACGAATTTGCAGGCAGGGTGTCGGCCAAAGTGATGCAAACGGCTTTGGCCGTACGCGAAGTTGTGATGACTTTGGCGGATATGGTGGTGTATGTGCTGGTGTATTTCATCACAACAGGTATTATCCTGGCATCGCTGGACGGTTGGTTGCTGCTGCCGTTTATATTGTGGATATGCGGCTTTGCCCTGACAATGCGCCTGTTTATACCCAAATTGGCGAAAACGGCACAACGTCAAGCCGACGCACGCAGCCTGATGACAGGACGCATTACCGATGCCTATGCCAATATCGCTACCGTGAAACTGTTTTCGCACGGCGCACGCGAAGCACGTTATGCCAAAGAGTCCATGCAGGAATTTATGGTTACCGTGCACGCACAAATGCGTTTGGCCACATTGATGGATGCCTCCACCTTTGCACTCAATGCATTGCTGACCCTCTCTTCCGCCGTTATCGGCATTTGGCTGTGGCATCACGGCAGCGTGGGCGTAGGCGCCGTAGCGGTAGCAACCACAATGGCCTTGCGTGCCAACGGCTTATCGCAATATATCATGTGGAGTTCTGCGCAACTTTTCGAAAACATCGGCACGGTAACGGACGGCATGAACACCTTATCCAAACCGCATACCATCACCGACAAGCCCAATGCCCTGCCGCTTAAAGTAGAACATGGCAATATCCGTTTCGAGCACGTCGATTTCTCCTACGAAAGCGGCAAACCCCTGCTAAACGGCTTCAATCTCAACATTCAGGCAGGCGAAAAAGTCGGCTTGATCGGACGCAGCGGCGCAGGAAAATCTACCATTGTCAATTTGCTGTTACGTTTTTACGAAGTACAAAGCGGACGCATCAGCATTGACGGCCAAGACATTACCCAAATCACCCAAGAAAGCCTGCGTGCCCAAATCGGCTTGGTTACACAAGATACCGGACTGCTGCACCGTTCCGTGCGCGACAATATCGTTTACGGCCGACCCGATGCCGATGAGCAAGACATGATTCAGGCAGCCGAACGCGCCGAAGCATCAGGATTTATCCCGCAACTGTCCGATGCGAAAGGCAGAACAGGATACGACGCCCACGTAGGCGAACGCGGCGTCAAACTTTCGGGCGGACAACGCCAGCGCATTGCTATTGCCCGCGTGATGCTCAAAGACGCACCGATCTTGCTGTTGGACGAAGCCACCAGCGCGCTGGATAGCGAAGTAGAGGCCGCCATTCAGGAAAGTTTGGGCAAAATGATGGAAAACAAAACCGTGATTGCCATTGCCCACCGTTTATCCACCATCGCGGCAATGGACAGACTGATTGTATTGGACAAAGGACGCATCGTAGAAGAAGGCAGCCATACCGAATTGCTCGCACAAGGAGGTTTATACGCCAAATTGTGGGCACACCAAAGCGGCGGCTTTCTGCCCGAACGTTTGGATTAAGGTAAGCTGCCTGAAATGTTTTCAGGCAGCTTATCAGTGCATGAACGCACGCAGGACAATCTCATTATCCATAAAGCATTGGCTGCCTGAAGTCAAAACATGGCATACATTCTGCCGTAGTTTTAATTGCATAAGGCTTACCATGTTTCGGAAAAGGCTTTATGATACCTTCGCGTGTTCGCATTGCCTTTTTGTTTTTAATATAGAAATAAGGAATTTTGTATGAAACATATCTTATTCTCCGCAGCCGTGCTGACGGCTGCAGCCGCACATGCCGAGTTTATAGAGAGCAGCCATACGGCTATGTCGGCTGCCGTAAAAACCGTTAGCGAAGCCAATCTTGCCGCTGACGACACTCCTGCGGTATTGGAAGGCTACATCACCGGCAGAAGCAATACCCGCGATTCACACAAATATCTTTTCCAAGACGGCAGCGGTGTGATTCAAGTAGAAATTGACGACAAAGTATGGCGCGGCCAAACTGTTACGCCCGCTACCAAAATCCGCATCAGCGGCGAAGTGGATATAGATGACGACCGCATCAACCCAAGCCGCGAGATTGAAGTGGAGCATTTGGAAGTCATGCCCTAAATATTCCGGCATAACACCATGACCCAAGCACCCGTACGCATTCTCGGTATCGACCCCGGCAGCCGCAGCACAGGCTTCGGTGTGATTGATTTATACGGCCGGGAAGCGGTTTATGTCGCTTCAGGCTGCATCAAAACCATCCCCAAAGACGAATTGGCAGGACGCATCGGCATTATCGTGCACCATATCGGCGAAATTATCGACACCTATCAGCCTGTTCAGGCAGCCGTTGAAAAAGTGTTCGTCAATGTCAATCCGGCGGCTACGCTCATGCTCGGACAAGCACGCGGCGCCGCGGTAGCCGCTTTGGTATTACGCGATTTGCCTGTGTATGAATACACGGCATTGCAGGTCAAACAAGCCGTAGTCGGCAAAGGCAAGGCTGCAAAAGAACAGGTGCAGCATATGGTTGTGGAAATGCTGAAATTGTCGGGCACGCCTCAGGAAGACGCCGCCGACGGCTTAGCAGTGGCTCTCACCCACGCTTTGCGTTACAAAACGTTGTCGGGACAGAAAAGTGCGCTCAATATCAAACGCGGACGGCTGCAATCATTAAGCTGAAAGGCTGCCTGAAAGTTTCAGGCAGCCTCAATGGTATGCAATCTTTAGCACCTATTAATTTATCGGCAAAAATCTTAATCGTTCAACAGGCAATCTACAAGGCGACAACAGTTCAAGCCGACACCGTATATTTCTCTTGGCCTTGGCAAGTTCTATGCTCTTGCACTAAAAATCAACATATCGAGTTCTATTTTGCCTACGCCTTTGCTGTATTTTCAAATTGTTAAACGTCTTTTTAAAACATCCGTAAGCAATATTTTTTATATTGACCACTTATCGAATTGCCAATGAAGTATTATCAAGCCATATCTCGCTCAATAATCATTCTTCTTTATAAATCTGCACCGTTGAAATCACGGTTGTTTGCACTTTTGACCCGGCCTATTATTTCCCATCACTCGAAATATAGCCCGAATTTCCATCTTAGCAGCCTTTCGCATTTCTACTTTTACTCATTTTGTTCTCCGTAAATTAAATCGCAACCAATAAAGTTTCGATTTGTTCTTTTACAGGCTTCCAATACAGAATAGCCGCCCGAAGCAGGGTCTAATACAAGGTCATTTTCCAGCGTTGTGGCTAAAATTAATTGCGTCTGCAATTCAACAGGTTTTGAGTGTGTATGGGATTTCATTTCCAGTTTTTCAGCCCAAACATCGGGAATGTTATGGATAACCCACGTGCTTTTAGCTTTTTTAGGGTGTTTTTGTACAATTATCAAGTATTCGCTTCGCCTGCGGGTTCTATATCCCATACCAATCCGCAATTTATCCCAAGTAATCATATCAACGATAGATAAATTAGGGACGCAAGAAAACCATTCTTTTACACCTTCTGCCAAATGAAATTTATCGACCCACAGGAATAAATACCCGTTCGGCAAAAGAGCAGATTCGATTTTCTGTATAAATAATGAAATCTTTTCTTCTGTCATCTGAGGCAGGGCGAATCGTTTTTGCCCTCTCCTTTTCCCTCCGTTGCCATAAGCCATTTTATCCAAGACTCCCCGATACTGAGGGTCAAAAAAAGCAACTTTTACACTCTCTCGGGGCAACATGTCCAAAAGTACCAGCCCGTCCATTCGGTTTTTCTTGTTGAGCAGGTTTGTGTAATCAGTCATAGAAATTCTCTTAAATAGGCAAAGCAGAACGTTTGAGACGATGTCAAATGATTTACTATACAGAATGTATTGCAAACAGAATCAAATAAAAATATTCCTTTGGTTATCTTTAGGCATTAAATTCAAATACTGCGGCACACACCGCAGGTATCAGGCTGTTTCTGTTTTTTTAAATATACGCCCGTTCCGCCCGCTTGATATTGCACAGGATTTCATAAGCAATCGTACCCGCCGAAGCGGCTACGTCGTTTACCGACACCGTATCGCCAAACAATTCTACTTCCGCACCGATACCCTGCAGATTGTCGCGTAATTCTACCGTCATCATGTCCATGGAGATGCGTCCGATTACGCGGCTGATACTGCCGTTCACCGCTATCGGCGTACCTGTTTCCGCCCTGCGCGGATAACCATCGGCATAACCGCACGCTATCAAGCCGACACGGGTGGAGCGGTTGGTATAAAACGCCGCACCGTAACCTACCGGCTCGTGCGGTTGCAAAACGCGTTCGGCAAATACGCGCGTGCTTAAGGTCATGACGGGTTTGAACCTGTCATCCGTGCCGCCGAACGGCGAGATGCCGTACAGTGCCAAACCGGCTCGTCCCCAATCGCGGTGTGCGTTCGGATGGTTCAAAATAGCGGCGGAATTGGCCAGGCTGGTTTCGCCCGATAAGCCGCTACATCCCAGGTCAAAGGCTTCCAGCTGCATTTCGGTCATGCCGCTTTCAGGCTCGTCCGCACAGGCAAAATGGCTCATTTTGACGATTTTGCCGACTTTGGGCGATTGGGCGAGCGCAGTGTAGGCTGCGGCATAGTTGTGGGGGAAAAAACCGGCGCGGTGCATACCGCTGTCCATTTTCAACCATATGGTAGCGGGTTTTTGCCAATTGCGGGCCAAAACATGTTCCAGCTGCGCTTGATGGTGAACCACAGGCCATAAGTCGTATTGTTCGACCGTTTCGTATTCGCTTGCGTCAAAAACGCCTTCCAACAAAACTATCGGTTTGGTGATGCCGTTGCGGCGTAATTCCAATGCTTCTTCCAAGCAGGCTACGGCAAAACCGTCTGCGATGTCGTGCAGGGCGCGGCTGCATTCTACCGCGCCGTGTCCGTAGGCATTGGCTTTGACTACGGCCAGAAGCTTGCTGCCGTGCAGTTGTTTCAAGGTTTGGTAGTTATGACGCAAATGTTGCAAACGGATGGTACAGGTTAAGGGGCGCATGATGATTCCTTATCGGTGTGTTTCAGGCTGCCTGAAACGGTGGAAACTGTCTGCTTTTTACGGCCGAACCAAAACAGCAAGCCCGCCAATACGCTTAACAAACCAATCAAAGGCAGCGAGCCGCCCATGCGCATATAAGGGGTCTCGCCGCTCATGCCCTGCACTTGCGCTTCCAATACGGCGGCGGTGTCAGGTTCTGCCTGCGCGGTGATTTTGCCTTGCGGGGAGACGATGGCGGTGGCGCCGGTATTGGTGGCGCGTATCATAAATCTGCCTAATTCCAAGGCGCGTGCCTGCGATTGCTGCAAATGCTGCCACATGGCATTGGATTTGCCGTACCACGCCATATTGCTGCTGTTGGCAAGCAAAGTCGCTTCACGTGCCGAAGCAATCAGCTCATCGCCGAAGCCGTCTTCATAGCAGATATTAAACGCCACTTTCTGACCCGCCATGTCAAACGGCCGCTGTCCTGAGCCGCCGCGCCGAAAATCGGCAAGCGGCATGTTCATCATGCGGTATAGCGGTTCGGTCAGCATGGGCAGCGGCTTGTATTCGCCAAACGGTACCAAATGGTTTTTGGCGTAGATTTGAAAACGGTTCGGTTGTTCGGGATGGTAGTCTGCCAGATTGATAACGGCATTGAGATAACTTTCCCCGTCATCGGCAAATACGGGAACACCCACTGCCAAGGCGCTGCCGTTGCGCTGTGCGGTTTCGGCGAACTGGGTGAGCAAACCGGGCTCGAGATTTTGTAAAAACTGGGGAAAAGCGGTTTCAGGCAGCACAACGATTTGCGCTTTGGTGTGCGCCACCTGTTCGAAATAGCGGCGGTAGGTGTGGCGGTAGGCCGCTTCGTCAAATTTCAAAGTTTGCGGGATATTGCCTTGAGCCAATGCTACGCTTACCGGCTCTCCTTGTTTGTGCGTGAATTCCTGTCCGCGCAGATAATGTCCCGCTGCCAAGAGCGCAACAATCGACACCGAAGCCCCCAGACGTTGCCGCCACAAACAGTTGTCCACCAGCAGCACCAGCCAACAAGCCAAAAACGCCGTTGCCAAACTCACCATGTGGATGCCGCCTATAGGGGCAAAGCCTGCCAAAGGGCTGTAATCGGTAATCTGCGAATAGCCCAAAGCGCCCCAACCGAAGCCCGTCAGCGCACGTTCGCGTGCAAACTCGCCCAATGTCCACAATACGGGCAAAACCAAACCGATGCCTAACCAACGCGGCAGGCGGTAGTGTTCGTATATCCAAAACACCGTTGCCGGAAACAAAGCCAAAAATGCAGGCAGCAGCACAGTAAGCGGCACGGCATAGAGATTGGGCAGGCCGGAAACATCATGCAATGCGGTGTGTATCCACCAAAACTGCGCGCTGTAGCCCATCCATGCGAACCAATAAGCAGACACAATCGCACGTTTGGGCTTTAACTCGGTCAAACGCACAAATGCGCCGAACACAAGCGGCATCAGCCAAAAATGCCGATACGGCGCAAACGCCAACGGCGTTGCCCATGCCAAAAGAGTCAGTACGGCAAAATAAACGGCGGGAATTTTCCAAAGACGGTCGGTTTTACGCAAAAAAGCAGACATCATTCATTTTCTTCTACAGGCAGCCTGAAAGGCCGAATTATAGCAAGCCATGCTAAAATTGTTATTTTAACGTCTCTCAATCATGGCACACTACGCAATCGGCGACATACAGGGCTGCTACCGCGAATTCAGACTGCTGCTCGCACAAATCGGCTTCAACTGCGGCAGCGACACACTGTGGCTGGTCGGCGACATCGTCAATCGCGGCCCGCAGTCTTTGGAAACCCTGCAATTCGTGATGCGTCATACCGACTGCATCCAAACCGTTTTAGGCAACCACGACCTGCATCTGCTTGCCCTGATGTACGGTTCGGGCAGTCAGAAAAAAGGCGACACACTGTCGCCGATTCTCAAACATTCCGACCACAAAAAAATGCGCGACTGGCTGCGTGCGCAACCGCTGATGCTGCATACCGAACAACACGTTTTGGTTCATGCGGGTCTGCTGCCCGAATGGACGGTGGCTCAAGCGCAAGAGCTGGCGGATGAGGTGGGCGGACATCTCAAAAGCCGCAAGGCTGCCGATTATTTTGCCAAGATGTACGGCAACACGCCCGACCGTTATCTCGAAGGTCTCAAAGGCAGCGACCGCCGCCGTTTCACCACCAATGTCATGACCAGAATGCGCACCCTCAATCATGACGGCAGCCTGAACTATGCCTTCAAATCCACCTATGCCGACATTCCGCCCGACCAATGCGCTTGGTTTGACGCGCCCGAACGCCGGCATCTGAGCCATACCGTGATTTTCGGACACTGGTCCGCATTGGGCTACCGCAGAGAGAAAAACATCTGGGCATTGGATACGGGTGCATTATGGGGCAACTGTCTCACCGCAGTCGATATCCACAGCGGCGCGGTATTCAGCCAAGCGGCAGAGGCTGCCTGAAAATGGCGGCAAGGCGGCGGAGAACCGTTCAAACTTGAAACTTTCAGGCAGCCTGCCGTTGCCGTATCCCAAGAAATTGCACAAATCAAGCCGATTTCGGTTTCTTTGATTCAACAACAGCCTGCCATGCGGCTATCAACCTGCGGCTTGAACAATGCCACGCACGTCCGTTTGGTTTTTGAAAACCCGTACTGCCGGATAAAAAGCACATCTTCGGGCTGCCTGAAATCAATATCCGCATCATCCTGTATATCCAGCGCATATCCGATTTCACCCATGCGTCAAAATGTTTCAGGCAGCCTGTTATCGGTTTGCCGCCAACCATACCGTTCAATTGAAAGCCGTTACCGTCATCTGCGCTAACGGTATGGTTTGCCGTCATATTGATAATCCGTATCGCCCGAACCGTGCGGCAATCTGCCGTGTTCCCAAGCGAAACAAACCATCCCGCCACGCTGCCTGAAAACAAGGTTCGATACCGTTTTTCAGGCAGCCTGAAACTTAAAGCCGCCGTTCCTTCACCATCCACCGCTGCGTTTCGTGCCACATACCGTCGGGACGCTGCTTCAAACAGGCATACATACCCTCAGGCAAAGTTTGACCGCCTGCATAAAACTGCGCTTGCGCCACACGCGCAGGAGCAAGATATCGGCTGCGGTGCAAACGGCAGAAGGCGGTGTTTTCAGGCAGCACAGCCGTGTTATCGGTATAAGCCAGCATACCCGTCCAAGTGTTTTGGGCATACACGCCGCATTCAGGCAGGCTGCCTGAAACACTGAAACCCATTCCGCGCACTATGCTGTAACGGCGTATTTCATCGGCATTCACGCCCAAACCCATCAATACCTCCCTGCCTGCTTCGCTTGCCGAGAGCGATAACTGCCGTTGCAGTTTCTCCCGTTTGCCGTTTAGGGTGTCGTCGGGGTTGAAGCCGCACAAAGTTTCAGGCAGCCCACTCTCGCCGCCCAAATATTTGCAACACAACTCGATATGGCAAGGTATGCCGTCCAATACCGCCACGAAGTCCAACTCCCCCTGTTGCGTACCGTTTACCCGTACATTGGCTGCCAACAAGCGGCTGTGCGGTGCAAAATCCAACCAAAACGCCAGCAGCGCTTCTGCATAACGTCCCAAACGCATATGCTCCCGCGCCGTTGGCAGATATTCGGCCAGTCGTTCTGGGCGGCCGTCCAAATCGAGCAGGCAACGGAAACCACGTTCGCCGAGCAACAAAGACACCGGTATTTCCGCACCGCTTTTCCATAAAGGAGGCGCAGTCAGTACCGCCGCCAAATCGCGCACTTGCGGATGCTGCAAACGCCACCACAGGGCATCTAGGGCGTAGTTCATGTGTTTTCTTTCTTGAGCATTCGGATATCGCGGTATCGGCCGCTACTTTTTACGCGAAACCTGCTCATGGCAAATGCGTTCCGCCAAAGCTTCGCAGCACTGTTGCAGCAATTCGCGCGTGGCGGTGAAATTGCCTGTGTACCAAGGGTCGGGAACGTGGTCGGCGGCAGATGGCGGCAAAAGGTCTGTGATTTTGAACAGTTTCTCAGGATGGCGGCCGAAGCGTTTTTCCATGTCGCGCAGATTGTTATCGTCCATCACCAGCAGGTAATCGTATTCCTGCAAATCGCTGTCGCGTACTTTGCGGCTGGTGAAACCGCGCGAATCAATGCCCAATCCGTCCAAAATATCGGCTGTGCCGCAATGCATAAATTCGCCGTCGTGCCAACCCGATGTGCCTGCACTGGCGGTGCGGACGTTTAAACCGCGTTTTTCCGCCAAATCGCGAAAGAGATATTCCGCCATCGGCGAGCGGCAGATATTGCCTAAACAGATAAATAAAATTTTTTTCATCAAAATACCTTTTTGTCATCGGAGCGGAAATACCGCCCGGTTTGGCCGCTATACCTGCCAAAGGCGGGCGCGATTAACTGCTTGCCTCATCCGCACGTGGCGGCGAGCCGTCCATTCTACCGCCGAAGTATGCCGCATGTTTGCAAGTTGCGTACCGGTTATGAACCAAGCCGTGCATTGTACCGATTAAGAGACTTTTCAGGCAGCCTGAAAGTTCGGGCGGTATCCTACCTTGCAGGCGGCAACAGTTAGGATTATGCCGTTATTTCAATTGTTTTCTATTCCAACCAATAAAATGTAAAAAAACATACCGACATGACCGGTGAGCGGAAATTCAAATCGAAACAAACCTTGATAAACGCAAGTTGCCCGATATCCAGCGCAGGCGATGGAATAAGGGCGCAGTGTTTTTTCAGCCGAATGGCGGTCTCCTGATTAGAAAAATCCGTCCCAATCTTTTCCTGTATGCGAAGAAGATGCTTTTCAGGCAGCCTGAAAAGTTTTGTTATACAATCACAGGCTGTTTTTGTATTTCCGTTCAAACGCTTTACCGCCATACGGCTTCGACCGGCTTTACCGTGCCGCCTGCGGCCCGCAGACTTGTTTGGAAAATCAATCATATTAACTATAGGAGTATGCTCATGTCTTTGCAAAACATCATTGAAACCGCGTTTGAAAACCGCGCCGAAATTTCGCCCGCGACCGTGTCTGCCGAAATCAAAGAAGCCGTTTTGGAAACTTTGGCGCAGTTGGATTCAGGCAGCCTGCGCGTGGCGGAAAAACGCGATGGCGCGTGGACGGTCAATGAGTGGGCGAAAAAAGCGGTGTTGCTGTCGTTCCGCATTGCCGACAACGAAGTGGCCGATGACGGTGTGAACAAATATTTTGACAAAGTGCCGACCAAATTCGCCGGCTGGGACGCAGCGCGTTTTCAGGCAGCCGGTTTCCGTGCCGTTCCGGGCGCGGTGGCGCGGCGCGGCAGCTTTATCGGCAAAAACGTGGTGCTGATGCCTTCGTATGTGAACATCGGCGCGTATGTGGACGAAGGCACGATGGTGGACACTTGGGCGACTGTCGGCTCGTGCGCCCAAATCGGCAAAAACGTGCATTTGTCGGGCGGCGCGGGCATCGGCGGCGTGCTGGAGCCTTTGCAGGCTTCGCCCACGATTATTGAGGACAACTGCTTTATCGGCGCGCGTTCGGAAATCGTGGAAGGCGTGATTGTGGAAGCGGGCAGCGTGATTTCCATGGGCGTGTACATCGGCCAGTCCACCAAAATCTACGACCGCGAAACCGGCGAAATCCATTACGGCCGTGTGCCTGCCGGTTCGGTGGTGGTGCCGGGCAGCCTGCCGGCGGCGGACGGTTCGCACAGCCTGTATGCGGCGGTGATTGTGAAAAAAGTGGACGCGCAAACCCGCGCCAAAACCAGCGTAAACGAGTTGTTGCGCGGCGCGTAACCATCTTGTTCGGGCTGCCTGAAAGGTTTTTCAGGCAGCTTTTGATTTTATGGTTGGCCTGGCCGTAGTAAAACTGGAAATCTTTTTTTACCGGCAGTACAACCGACTTTTTAATCTAAATCATCGGTAGCGCATCATGGAGAACGTGTGAATGCGCTGACCACTATATCGAATAAGTGCGATGCGATTGGGATGTATCTTCCGAGCCTAGAGCAGATTATCCCGTCTGCCGATTGTCTGTAACGCTTATGCAGAACGCTGCAGAGAGTTGCCCTTCCCGTTGCTGCCAATCATCAATCCGCAACCCCAACTCCCGCTTAGCTTAATCGGCAGAGTGTTATCAGACAAAATACCCCCTTCAGCCGCCCGGCCGTTTGATTTACTTTTCCGTGTCGGTGTCAATTTGCACTGACAATCAAGCCAACTGCGGTATGGTATGATGATTTGCGCCGTTATCGAGAATCTGTTGCAGCATTAGGTTTCCGGCCGGCAATTCCGATAGTAGAGCCTGCCAAATCATTTCATTCATTTCTAATGATAAGCAGAAAGTTGGAATCTTTCGGAGCATAGGGCAAATATAGGCACTTCTCATAAACCGATAATCATCGATATCGGCCGGGCGTTGTGTCATGCAGGTTCAAATATGTTTCCGATATTGCTGCCTGATTGCTTATGCTGAAAGCCGACCGGAACTTACCATGCAGGATGTTTTCCGTTTTATGGCATAAATGGTTGTTGTATCAAATAGAAACCAACAGCACGCTATTAAGTCAATTAGCCCGTATGCCGCGATATGCTTTCGCCGCAGAAACGTACTCGATGGGATAAGTTCTTGCACCTAATTCTCTCGAACAATCAAATTATCAGTATCAGGCTGTTAAGAATTTGGGCGCGCTTGCCGTTGGGTATGCCCCGCGTTGTTTAGCCATGGTTTCAGGCAGCCTTTTTGTGTCTTACATCTGTCAAATCGCTTTAATTTAAGTATTCTGCGGCTCTAAAATAATGCCGTTCGGGATGAACTTTCCAGTTGTAATACACGGATAGATTTGATACACGAGTTGCTGCCATTTCCCCTGTTATGCAGTTTTCTGCTTTAAATATGTCGACCGGATGTGAGATGGCTTGTTGAAGCACTGGGGCTGCCTGAAAAATATTGACTGTATCAGTATATTCCAATCATGATGAGTGCCCGCCCAGCGTGCTATCAACCGTTCTGACGATTAGAAAAATTCAACTGATGAAGTTGTTTGGGCAGCTAAAAAGCAGGCATAGCGATGATGGAAAAGAACTGAAAAATCGGGCATGATGTATGATTCTCCACTTTCTTTCACAATAACATTTTAAATGATAAATTCTTTATCGTTATAGATGATTTTAATCTTGTTTTTGGTTAAAATCACCGCTTAAGGCTTGGTGAGAAAAAAGAAAATACTGGGCTGATATACTATTTTTAATTATAATCAAGGAATACGACATGGCTTTTTTAACATGGACAACCGATTTGGAGACGGGCATTTCTATTATTGACGAACAACATCAAACATTAGTAGAAAAAATGAATGCCTTTGCGGAGGCCTATGGCAAAGGCGTTCGCGAAGATATTCAAAAAAGTCTGCGGGAATTGGTGGATTTTGCCGCATTGCATTTCCGTCATGAAGAAGAAATGATGGAGAAAGCGCAATACCATATGCTTGAGCCGCATAAAAAAGTACATCAGCACTTCATTGAAAAAGTCGCAGCCCTGCAAGGACGCTGGGAAAACGGTGATAACAGTGCTATGGACGAATTGTTCACTCTGCTCGAAGGTTGGTTATTCCGTCATATTCATGTGAATGACCAAGGATATGTGGCCACGGTGAAAGAAGCACGCATCGCCTGATTGATACGGACAAAAGGCTGTCTGAAAAGTTTCAGGCAGCCTTTATACTGCAATTGGCCAATTAACTTGATTTTTCATACATTCTCTTCTTTGCACTATGGCTAAAAGTTACTTCATCCACAATAAGCCATATCAACTACAACCCGTATATTCCTAATTTTTAAGAGAATTTAAATACCACAAAAAAGCAGAAGAATAAAAAAGCGTAAAAGCAAAAAGAAGGAAACATAAAGAAAACAGCATAACCAACCGATGATTATGCTGTTTTTTATGATTTCAAATGTTACCCAAAACGTTTGAAAAATAAAATGGCGGAAGCGGTGAGATTCGAACTCACGGGGGGCTACTAACCCCCGACGGTTTTCAAGACCGCTGCATTAAACCGCTCTGCCACGCTTCCGTTTAAGGGAAGGAATTATATACAGTACCATGCCGGAATGCAACCGCGCGTATGAACGTTTACGGAATACTTAAATCAATATGCTGATTATCAACCGATTTTATCTAATCATTCTGCGGCGGATACCAATTAACCCATAAAGCGCGATGGTCGGAATATTGCCAAGGCAGCGCTTGGGAGGAAACGGTTTCGTTCCGATTGCTGCGGTACAGCACATGGTCGATGTTCAGCCCAAAAAGTTTCCATGTAGGAACCGCATTAAGGCGGCTGTTTTTCAGGCTGCCCGTTTGCATGAAGCGGCGGAACAGCGGGGAAAACGGAGAAGTATTTAAATCGCCCATCACCAAGACGCGCGATTCTTGCTTAATCAGGTCGGCAACGGCATCCAGATAGGCTTGGCGGGAAGCCGCCATGCTTTTATTAACCGGCGGTGGCGGATGCAAAGCGAAAACGGCCACTCCGCTTTCGGTTAGCGCACGGATATAGGGAAAGCCGTCTGCATCGGCCACATCACACGAGACCAAAGGAAAGCGCGACCACACTGCCAATGCAAACGGGCTGTCTTCACGATGTTCGCAGCCGTATGGGTAATGCGGTTTTAAAGTTTGCCAATGCGGGTTGTGCAATGGCACTTCCGCCAATGCGATGATTTCAGGCAGCCTGCTTTTCAGCAGCCGCACTTCTGCTTCAGGGTTCGGATTGTACAAATGAACGTTGTACCAAACTGCCGTCCATGCGGCAGACGCGGCAGGTTTTTGCCACGCCCGAAAAGGCTGCGCCAGCCATAAACAGCAGCCTAAACAACATATTACCCATACCATGCGCCAGCGATTGGCCAGCAGCGCAGCGGCAAGCAGGAAAATCAAGGCATAAAACGGAACGAAATGGCTGAATAATTCGGCAAACCAACATTCAGGCAGCATATTGGCAAACACTAAAGCAAGCAAAGAGAGCCATGCCGATATATGCAGTCTCTTCGCGAGAAAACGGCGCAAAGCGGGGGTGTTCATGATGCAGTCGGGCGTTAAAATAGAAAAGGCGGATGCCGATAAGTTTGCAGCATAATCGAATCGTTTGGCAATATTTCCAAATAAAAAGCTGTGAAAGCACAGGACAGTCCGCCTTATTGGCACCCATCAACCATTTGGCGGGCAAGCAGCCAAACGAGAGCAATCCAATCAAGTCGGATACACCGCCGTCTTAGGAGCCCTGCATGGGCAATCATTCACCTGAGCACAGGCAACAAGCTGCTTGCCATCACACCCTGCATACAATATCAGTCCGACATTGACACCCATATCAAAAAATCCAACAATAACAACAGACAGAGTTTTTAGCCACACCATCACGCTTTCAGGCTGCCTGAACAACTTATCTTCTTGATTACGGGTTTATCATGAATATCAAAATCATCATGCTGTTTTTGCTGTGTATTGCATTGAACACCGCCGCCGCACAAAATGCCCCCTTGCCAACGGCCAACCCCGCTCCTGCCGCACCCAACGCCGAGCCGGCCGCCACCGCGCACGATTTGAAAACGCTGGAATTGCAATTCCAAGAAAAAATGCTGGATTTGCGTAAAGAAACATTGGACAGCCAGCAAGAAACGATTGCGTGGTGGCTGGGCTGGATTGCGCTGCTCGGCGTTATTCTGCCCACCGTATTTTATTGGCGCGAGCGCAGCACAATGTTGGAAGACTTAAAACAATCGATTAAGCAGGCTGAAGAGTATGCCGATAAGACAGAATCTTATAAGACGGAAACGGAAAATTATTGGCATGTAACCCAAATCTACAAAGAAGAAGCCGAAACATATTTAAACAAAATCAAAGAACAACACCAAATCTCTACCGACATTACCGACAAAATCAAAAAAATGTCGGGTTTCAAGTCCGAACCCGACAATTCCGCCGAACAACAAGCCGCCGTTCAGGCCGCTAAAGATTTGCAGGACAACCGCAATATTCCTTTGGCCGAGCAATTACGCGCCCATGCGATTGTGTTGTCCGACCAAGCCCGAAATTATGCCGAACACGAACAGGCATTTTATGCGTGGCAAGCCGTGATACAGCACAGCCCGAATGATGCCGATGCTTTTTTTCAGGCAGCCTATCACGCGCAACAGGCTTATCAATCAGGCAGCCGCGAGCAACAATCGGTATGGCTGCCCCATATTGAACAGGGCTACCGGCAGGCTTTAAGCATCCAACCTGATAATTATTGGGCTGCTAATAATTGGGGAATTGCTTTAGCTCATGAAGCACAGGCATTGGCACAAAACAACCGCCTTGATGATGCCTTCAACCAATG
>JASBYJ010000009.1 GCA_029984035.1 Conchiformibius sp. | reverse complement strand
ACCAATGGCAGCTTGCCTGTGAAAAATACCGACAGGCATTAAAACTCAAACCTGACTTGTATCAGGCTGCTTACAATTGGGGAAATGCTTTAGATGATGAAGCACGGGCATTGGCAGAAAACAACCGCCTTGATGATGCCTTAAACCAATGGCGGCTTGCCCATGAACAATACCGACAGGCATTAAAAATCAACCCTGATTTTTATCAGGCTGCTAATAATTGGGGAAATGTTTTAGCTGATGAAGCACGGGCATTGGCAGAAAACAACCGCCTTGATGATGCCTTAAATCGATGGCGGCTTGCCGGCAAACAATGCCGGCAGGCATTAAAACTCAAACCTGATTGTTATCAGGCTGCTAACAACAGCATCAATATATTCATTCGTGAATATCATGCCCTATTGCCTGACCATCCGACTGCCGCCCAAGCCAAACTGGCAGAAGCGCAAACCCTTGCCGAGCGTTTTGTACGGGATTATCCGCAATACGCACCCGAATTCGCCTATAACCGCGCCTGCCTGTTTGCCCTGCTTGGCGGCGGTGCGGATAAGGTTGTGGAGCAATTAAGGCTGTCCGCATCAGCCAATAAATTGCCGTCTAAACGGCATATTGAACAAGATAAGGATTTGGATGCCGTCCGCGATAGCGAAGCCTTTCAAACTTGGTTTCGGCGGCAGTTTCCCGATTGAGCCGTATTGCAACAGGCTGCCTGAAAGATAGGAACGCAAGACGCCGCATGATGTCGGCAAACGCTGCCGTGTTATCAAGGCTTACCTGAAACGCGGCGGATTGCGCTTTCAGGCAGCCTGAAATCTTTCATCTCCAAACCATTTTCAATCGGCGGCAAACGCCGATAACCTTCTTCTCCCCAAAAGCACTTCGCTTTCAGGCAGCCTGAAAAAAGGCAGCTTTGCCAAGCTGCCTGAATGTTTATTCTTCGGTTTCTTCGGCGGCTTCTTCCGCCACGCGTTCCAAGCTCACCAGCGTTTCGCCTTCGTCCAAATTCATCAGTTTCACGCCTGCGGCGGTGCGGCCGGTTTCGCGGATTTGTCCGACTTTGGTGCGGATTAACACGCCGCCGGACGTTATCAGCATCAAATCATCGCTGTCGCCCACCAATGTGGCGCCGATTAATTCGCCGTTGCGCTCGCCGGTGTTGATGGCGATATTGCCTTGTCCGCCTTTGCCTTTGCGCGGGTAGCCGGCAATCGGGGTGCGCTTGCCGTAGCCGTTTTCGGTGGCGGTAAGCACTTGGGTGCCGCTGTCTTCGGCATCGGCGGGGAAAGTGAGCAGGCTGACGATACGGCCGTTTTCAGGCAGCCTCATGCCGCGCAGGCCGCCGCTGCCGCGTCCGCTGGGGCGTACGCCGTTGGCTTTGGCGGGAAGGTTGCCGTTGTCGTCATCGGTATCGTTCGGGCTGCCTGAATCTTCGCTTTCGTTGTCGTCATCGCTTGCTGATTTTTCCCAATATTCGTTAAAGCGGATGGCTTTGCCGAGATTGGAAAACAGCATGATGTCGTCTGTTCCCGAAGTTTTCGCTACGCCTACGAGACTGTCGCCGTCTTTGAGACTAATAGCTTTGATGCCTTTGACGCTCACGTTTTTGAAGGCGGAGAGCTGTACTTTTTTTACCATGCCTTGCGCGGTGGCGAAAAAGACGTATTCGTCTTCGGGGAAGTCGCGTACGGGCAGAATGGCGCTGACTTTTTCGTCTTCATCCAATTGGATGACGTTATTAATCGGACGGCCGCGCGAATTGCGGCCGCCTTCAGGCAGCCTGTACACCTTAATCCAGTGGCAACGGCCTTGATTGGTAAAGCACATCAGATAATCGTGGGTGTTGGCGACAAACAGGGTTTCGATAAAGTCTTCGTCTTTGGTGGCGGCCGCCTGTTTGCCGCGCCCGCCGCGCCGTTGCGCCTGATAATCGCTGGTTGGCTGGGTTTTGATGTAGCCGCCGTGGGTGAGCGTTACGACCATTTCGCGCGGAGGAATCAGGTCTTCATCGGCAATATCGCCGCCGCCGAAGGGATTGATGTCGCTGCGGCGGATGTCGCCGAATTGGGTTTTGACGGCGTTTAACTCGTCTTGAATGATTTGGCGGATGCGTTCGGGCTTGGCTAGAATGTCGAGCAAATCAATGATGACTCCCATCAGATTTTTGTATTCGTTGATGATTTCGTCTTGGTCCAAGCCGGTCAAATTACGCAGACTCATGCGCAGGATAGCGCGTGCCTGTTCTTCGCTGAGCCAATAGCCGTCAGCGTGCAAGCCGCGGTCTTCAGGCAGCCATTCGGGACGCGCCAAGCGCAAATCCAAATCGCTGCGCGAAAGCATCTCGCTGACCAAAGCCGACTGCCACGGCCGGCCGGTTAATGCTTCACGCGCCTCATCGGCATCGGCAGAGGCTTTAATCAGAGCAATCATTTCATCGATATTCGACAAAGCCACCGCTTTGCCTTCGGCAATATGTCCTTCGGCTCTGGCTTTTTTCAGGCGGAACAGCGTGCGGCGAGTAACCACTTCGCGGCGGTGGCGCAAAAATTCGCTGAGAATCTGCTTTAAATTCAACAGGCGAGGCTGGCCGTCCACCAAAGCCACCATATTGATGCCGAAACTGTCCTGCAGCTGTGTGAGTTTATACAGCTGGTTCAACACCACTTCGGCGTTTTCGTTGCGTTTCAACTCAATCACGATGCGCATACCCGATTTATCGGATTCATCGCGCAACTCGGCGATGCCTTCCACTACTTTTTCACGCACCAATTCGCCGATTTTTTCCACCAATTTGGCCTTATTGACCTGATAAGGAATCTCATCAACGATAATCGCCTCGCGCTCGCCGTTTTTGCCGATGGGTTCGATGTGGGTTTTCGCACGCATGACAACACGCCCGCGTCCCGTGCGGTAGCCCGCGTGTACGCCGTTTAATCCGTAAATGGTGGCGCCCGTAGGAAAATCGGGGGCTTTGATAATGTCGATTAAGCTTTGGATATCGGCTTCGGGGTCGTCCAACAGTTTCAGGCAGGCATCCACCGTATCGTTCAGATTATGCGGCGGAATATTGGTTGCCATGCCCACGGCAATGCCCGATGAACCGTTGACCAACAGATTGGGAATGCGTGCGGGCAAAATCAAAGGCTCTTGTTCGCTGCCGTCGTAGTTGTCGCCGAAATTAACGGTTTCTTCTTCGATATCCGCCAGCATTTCGTGGGCGATTTTCGCCATGCGGATTTCGGTGTAACGCATTGCCGCCGCGCCGTCGCCGTCCACCGAGCCGAAGTTGCCCTGTCCGTCCACCAGCATATAGCGCAGGGAAAACGGCTGTGCCATGCGTACGATGGTGTCGTAAACGGCGATGTCGCCGTGCGGGTGGTATTTACCGATAACGTCGCCGACCACGCGGGCGGATTTTTTGTAGGCGGCGTTCCAGTTGTTTTTCAGTTCGTGCATGGCATACAGCACGCGGCGGTGGACGGGTTTCAAACCGTCGCGCACATCGGGCAGCGCGCGCCCGACAATCACACTCATGGCATAGTCCAAATAGGACTTGCGCATTTCGTCTTCAAGACTGACGGCAATGGTTTCTTTGGCAAATTGATGGTCGTGTGCGCTCATTGGGGTATTCCGAACGGTTGAAAAAACGGTGCATTTTAACATAAAAGGCTGCCTGAAAACGCGGTATCGGTATTTCAGGCAGCCTTAAAAAAACCATCTGCGAGCTTTTGCATATTGCGCCGCATTAAAATCAATACGTATAAAAATCAAAATCTTATTGATAGATTATTTTACCGTGCCATAAATCGGCATATAAACGTCCATAGGTTTGCCGTTTAACAAAGTATGCCCCAAATCACAGCCTATCCGGCCGCAACCCGAGTTCACAGTGAGGCTGAAGACACAAAGCCGCGCCATTTTTACCTTCTATGATTGGACTGCCCTCAACCGACTCATCGCCAACCGATGCCCGCTTAACCCGTAGCACCGGCCCAATACCGCCCCACAGAAACCGCTTCATATCCGCAAAGGCCGCCGACTGGCATTTCTCCTTCACGGCAAAAGCCGGATGACAGCCCCGTTACGGAAAGTCGGCAGCAGAATCATTTAAAGAGAAAAATAACGCAATAAACAGGACAGTAGAGAAAAAACAAAAACACCGCCATGAAAACCGTAGCGGCGCAAATTGCACCCTGCAAAATATATGAAATTTTTACAAAATAAAAACAGCAAGATATGCAATCATTCATATCTCACTGTCGATTTGAAATATGCCATCTGCACATTTCAGGCAGCCTCAAAAATTCAACGGCTAGTTACGTCTGTCCAAATGCAACAACAGAACGCACAATCCTCCGCCTATCAATGCCGCTGCAAGGTAAAACGCAGACGAAACCCCGTGCCACGTAGAAAAACCGCCTCCCAACCAAGTTTGCAACCAATTGGAGCGGCCGTTTTTGAGAGCTTCGATAACAGGCGTAACCAAAAACTCATTAGCCGCGGTCAGCACCAACACGGCCAATGCCCATCGGGTTACCCTGCTTTGGCGGAAACCCACGCGGTTGTCGCAACGATAACTCCACCATACCAAAGACCATGCGGCCAAACCCAGCAGATTAACGGTGTGGAACAGAGTCCCCGCAATACGTCCCGCCAGCAGATGCCCGTTGGATAAATCATGCAGATTGGAAAACAATACCGGAGCGGCGATATAGCCGAAACCGATATGCATGCCCAACCATAGCGCAAGCAGTAATGCCGCCAGTTTTTTCATATTTTTCTCCATTACGGATAAGGAAAAACGACCTATCATACCTTAAAGGCTGCCTGAAAGTTTTGTGTTTGCTCAGATTTCCGCATGCCGGCGTCAATCATATTCAAAAACCACCAATACTTTAACTTTCAAAAACTTAATACATCCACGCCTTCTTCTGCCAGAAAGTCGATTAAGCGCAATATCGGCAAACCAACCAGTGCATTGGGGTCGCTGCTGTCTATGCGCTCCAATAACGCCGCACCCAACGCTTCGCTTTTCGCGGCTCCGGCGCAATAGAGGGCGTCGGGCTCGCGTTGCAGATAGTTTTGAATCTGCTTTTCGGAAAGCGTACGCATAATGACGGTGGTTTCGTCAACATGGGTATGCAGGCTGCCTGAAAAGCTGTTTAACAGGCATAGCGCACTGTAAAATTTGATGGTTTGTCCTGAAAGTTGCCGCAGCATGGCGGCAGCTTTTTCAAACGACATCGGCTTGCCCAGTTGGATGCCGTTGCAAAAAGCAACTTGGTCGGCACCGATAATCAGGTGTGCGGGAAAATGTTCGGACAAAGAACGCGCTTTGCCTTCTGCCAAACGCGCCGCGGTTTGCGCGGGCGTTTCCCGCGGCAAAGGCGTCTCATCGCAAACCGGTGCCGCGATGGTAAAAGTTAATCCGAGTTTGCTTAATTGTTGCTGCCTGAAGCGCGAGGAGGAAGCTAAAACCAGTTTGGCTTGGTTGTTCATTTTACAAAAGAACTTGACTGTAAAGCGGCAAAATAATATGATGGCGCGTTTATGTCAAACCGTATTTTGATTGACCCGCAGGCGTTTGCCGCCGACAGGGAAACGCTGCAGGGCAGCGTGGACTTGGGGAGCTTGGATAAACGCGTTTGGTCGCACGATATTACCGACTTGTCATCCGTTTTGCATTATTCCCTATCGGGAGGAAAAGACGGATGGCAGCGTCCTTTTTTGGCATTATCGCTTTCAGGCAGCCTGAAGCTGCGTTGTCAGCGTTGTATGCAGCCGATGGATTATCGGTTGGACGAGAATGTGCGGATTGTCTTGTTCTCCCATGAAACGGAGTTGGATGAAGCCATGGCTGCCGATGAAACATTGGAAGGTATGGTGGCGGAAGCGGAAACCGATGTATGGTCTTTGCTGGAGGACCAAATACTGATGGCTCTGCCGTTCTCTCCCAAGCACGAACACTGCACCAATGCGGAATTGGAAACCGTCAATCAAAACAAACCCAACCCTTTTTCGGTGCTTTCAGGTTTGTCATCGGATTAGTTTCATTTTTATTTTTCAGGAGCTTGAAATGGCTGTTCAACAAAACAAAAAATCTCCCTCGCGCCGCGGTATGCACCGTTCGCACGATGCACTGACTGCGCCCGCTTTGTCTGTGGATAAAGCAACCGGCGAAACACACCGTCCGCACCACATTTCTCCCAACGGAATGTACCGCGGCCGCAAAGTGATGAAAGCCAAAGGCGAATAAACAAAACGATAAAGCCAGCAAAATGATTGCTGGCTTTGTTTTTATATTTCGGCTGTATTTCAGGCTGCCTGAAAACCCGCTTTGTTACCCGTCTCTTAATTGATTGAATGAATATATGATTACCTTAGCCGTAGATGCCATGGGCGGCGATATCGGACTGGATGTCACCGCTCCTGCAGCCGTTGCATTTTTACAGCAATATCCTGATGCGCATTTGATTATGACAGGCGATGAACCGGCCGTTCAGGCAGCCTTGTCGCAAGCGGGCGCACCTTTTGAACGCATTCGGATTGTTCATACTTCGCAAGTGGTCGGCATGGACGAATTGCCCCAATCCGCATTGAAGAACAAAAAAGATTCTTCCATGCGGATTGCCATGGAACTGGTCAAAAACGGGGAAGCGCAAGCTGCCGTTTCGGCAGGTAATACAGGCGCATTGATGGCAACTGCGCGGTTTGTCTTGAAAATGCTGCCCTGCATTGAACGACCTGCCATTGCCAAATTTTTACCTGCGCACGGCGGGCACACGCTGATATTGGATTTAGGCGCGAATGCCGACTGCACCGCCGAGCAATTGTTTCAATTTGCCGTAATGGGCAGTGCGCTTTATCAGGCACTCAACCCCGATTCGGGCAGAGCCCGTGTCGGTTTGCTGAATATCGGCACCGAAGAAATCAAAGGGACGGAAGCGGTCAAACAGGCTTATGCGCTACTTAAAAACAGCGGATTGAATTTTGCCGGCAATATTGAAGGTAACGATATATTTGGCAACAACGTTGATGTTGTCGTGGCGGACGGATTTGTCGGTAATGTGGTGTTAAAAACCATTGAAGGCGCCGTAAAATTTCTAGGGGCGGCCATCAAAGATGAATTTAAACGCAGCTGGCTGACCCGATTAGGCGGTTTGGGAGCGTTGCCCGCCTTAAACGGCTTCAAAACCCGCTTTGACCCCCGCCGCTATAATGGTGCGATTTTCTTAGGCTTGCGCGGAATAGTGGTGAAAAGTCACGGCGGTGCCGATGCTGTCGGTTTTGCGTACGCCTTGGCCGAAGCTTACCAACAGGCAAAAGCAGGGAGTTTGAATACTGTCAGCGATGCTATCGCAGAGCAGATGTCTGCTTGTGTGCAAGCGGGGCAGCAGGATTAATCAACAGCTGCGTGTTAGTGTTTTATTTATTTTCAATCATTTTAGAAAAATAATAGAATTAATCTATTCCAGCCAACACTGCATATTCGCTATAACTTAATAACAACCAAAACAGACTTCCATTTATTGATGAATTAAATATACCAATTCATCATTCCAATCCATCGCTTTTCAATTTCACAAACGCACCACGCCGACCACGCCTTTGATTTCCGCCAGCGATGCCATCACGCGCGGCAGGTCTTCCACTTGTCTCACTTCCAAAGTAAAGCGCATTAGAGCCTCCATATCGCGGTTTTGGGTGTTGACGGCAGTAACATTGAGTTTATGCCGGGTCAACACATCAGACACATCGCGCAACAAGCCGTTACGGTCGTGGGCACGGACTTCAATATCAATCGCGAAAACCTGTTCGCCTGACACGGCTGCCCAGCTTGCAGGCAGCACTTTTTCAGGCGACTGGCAGGCAAGATGGGCAAAATCGCTGCATTCACGCCGATGTATCGACACACCTTTATCCCGAGTAACAAAACCTACAATCAAATCCGGCGGAGCAGGCTTGCAGCATTTGGCCAAATTGGTGAGCAAACCGTCTTCTCCGTTAACCAATATGCCGTTTTGACCGGCGGTTTTGATTTTGGATTTTTTGACGATGGCGACAGTCGGCGCGAGAGACGGGGGTGGCGCAAGCGCACCGCAGGCTTTTTGTATGCTGCGCGGTGTCAATTCGCCTTGTCCCAATGCGCTGTAAAGTTCGTCTAAGGTTTTAAAGCCCAGTTTTTCGCAAAGCTGCTGCTGGTTCGGCTTCGGGTGGATTTTCGCCACGATTTTGTCAAACTGGTTTTTGCCGTCTTCGCGTATCGTTTCCGCGTTTTGACGGCGGATGTAGGCGCGGATTTTGCCGATGGCGCGGCTGCTTTTCACCCAGCCCTCGTGCAGCCAGTTTACCGAAGGCTCGCCCGTTTTCGCGGCAATGATTTCCACACGCTGGCCGTTTTCCAAAGCGGTGGACAAAGGCACGATTTGCCCGTCCACCTTCGCGCCGCGACAACGGTCGCCCAAATCGCTGTGCAGCGCGTAGGCAAAATCAATCGGGGTCGCGCCCGCAGGCAGCGACAACACTTTGCCGTGCGGGGTCAGCACATAAATGGTGTCGTTGAACAATTCGGTTTGAAAGGCAGACGCCAAATCTTCCGTGCCGCTTTGCGCCATGTTTTCGCGCCAATCCAGCAGTTGGCGCAACCACGCGATTTTTTGTTCGTAGGCACTGTCGCCCTTGCCGCCCTCTTTGTAACGCCAGTGCGCCGCCACGCCGAATTCGTTGAACTCGTGCATTTCAAAGGTGCGGATTTGCACTTCGATGCCCTTGTCCTGCGGCCCGACAATCACGGTGTGCAAACTTTTGTAACCGTTGCCTTTCGGATTGGCGATGTAGTCGTCAAACTCGCCCGGAACCGGCTGCCACAGGCTGTGGACGATGCCCAAAGTGCTGTAACACTCCGCCACGCTGTCCACCAAAATCCGCACGGCGCGAATGTCGTACAGGCCGTCAAAGTCCAGCTTTTTCTTGACCATTTTTTTGTAAATGGAATAAATGTGCTTGGGACGGCCTGCCACGTCGCAGCGGATACCCGCCTTATCCATTTCCCCGCGTACAATCCGGATAAAGTTATCGATATATTCCAAACGCTCTTCGCGTTTCATATCCAAAAGATTGGCGATGCGGCGGTATTCTTGCGGGTCGTAATGACGGAAACCCAAGTCTTCGAGCTGCCATTTGAGCTGCCATACGCCCAAACGGTTGGCAAGCGGGGCGAAAATATCCAACGTTTCTTTGGCCAAAGTGCGGGTATAAGGCGTATCAGGCAGGCTGCGCAGATATTGCATGGTGCGGGTGCGCAACGCCAGCTTAATCAATACCACACGAATATCCGACACCATCGCCAGCAGCATTTTGCGCATGGTTTCCGCCTGTTCCGCCCTTTGTTGCGGCGCAGCGGTAACGTCCATACGGGCAAAATGGGTGAGCTGCTGGATTTGGGCGATACCGCGCACCAAAGCCGCCACACCCGAACCGCATTGTTCGATGACAACAGTTTCCCAGTTTTCCAGATAGCGCGGCAAATCGGTGAGCACGGTAGCGGCTACGGCTTCATGCGACAAATCAATATCATTGACCATCAATGCGGTATACAGCAGACGTGATAAAACCGGCTCGCCGCTTTGTGTCGCGCGCGCATCTTGGGGATAGTGCTTTTCCGCCAGCTTGAAAGCCTGTTTCAGGCAGCCTGCCGCTTCGGCATTTTGCGTGGCGCAATAGTCGGCAAATCGTCGTGATACGGTTTCGTAATCTGATGTTTTGTTCATCCCATTATTCCTTACCGGATAGTGCGTCCTGTGCAGTCAAAGCGATACCGCAACAGGTTGCCTGAAAAAAACGGGCGTTTGAAAGGCGGTAATGCCGAGCCGCTACGGCACGGATTGGGCCGCAGTCCCGATTTGTGCCGCTTTATCTGCGTATTGAATGAAAGCCCCGAAAGGAGCTTCAGGCTGCCCGACAGGAATGCATTCGCCCAAACCGGCTGCCAACACAACCTTCGTTCAGGCTGCCTGAAAAATAGAGACAGGGTTAGTTATTACAACAAAAACATGGTGGCCAAACCCAAGAAAATCAAGAATCCGCCCGAATCGGTTACGGCGGTAATCAACACCGAGCTGCCCAATGCGGGGTCGCGTCCGATTTTTTCCATCACTACGGGGATTAACACCCCCAAAACGGCAGCCAACAGCAGGTTTAACGTCATGGCGGCCACCATCACCCAGCCGATGCCTGCGCTGTGGTACATCCAATACGACACGGCACCCATCACGCCGCCCCAAATCACACCGTTCACCAAGGCCACACCCAATTCTTTTTTCAACAAGCGCATGGCTTGGGTGGTGGAAATCTGCGCGTTTGCCATTGCGCGCACAATCATGGTAATGGTTTGGTTGCCCGAATTACCGCCGATACCCGCCACAATCGGCATCAATGCCGCCAATGCCACAATTTGCGCGATAGATTGTTCAAACGCGCCAATCACGCGGCTGGCGATAAAGGCCGTAACCAAATTCACCGCCAGCCACACCCAACGGTTTTTCACCGAATCCCACACGGGTGCAAACAAATCTTCCTCTTCCTTCAAACCCGCCATATTCAACATATCCGCTTCGCTTTCTTCGCGGATAACGTCCAACATTTCGTCCACAGTGAGTCGGGCAATCAGTTTTTTGTCGGCATCGATAACGGGAGCGCTGATTAAGTCGTAGCGTTCGAACGCCTGGGCGGCATCTTCCACATCGTCTTCCGGACGGAATTTCACCACATCCCGCGTCATGACGTTTTCTACCAATTCATCGGGGTCGGCAACCAACAGCTTACGGATAGGCAGCACGCCCTGCAATACATCGTCTTCATCCACCACAAAAATTTTATCGGTGTGGTCGGGCAGCGTCTCAAAACGGCGCAGATAACGCAAAACCACTTCGCAGCTGACATCGGCACGAATACTGACAATTTCAAAGTCCATCACCGCACCGACTTGTCCGTCCTTATAAGAACGGACGGTTTCGACTTGGGCGCGTTCTTCTTCGTCCCAATCCTGCAGGACTTCTTCCACCACCTGCTCGGGCAAGTCGTCTGCCAACTCCGCCAATTCACCCGCATCCATGTCTTCCACCGCGGCAAGCAGTTCATCGCGGTTCATGGTTTCAATCAGGCTTTCGCGGACGGCATCGGATACTTCCAACAATACTTCGCCGTCTTCTTCCGGAATAGCAAGTTTCCACACCAATACCCGTTCTTTTTGCGGCAGGTTTTCCAAAACGGCAGCCACATCGGCAGGATGCAGCTCGTGCAGAATACCGATAAGCATTTGCAGGCGCGCATTGTCGTGCGGATTTTCCAGAGTATGTTCCGCACTGATATCGGCGTAGCAGGGAAGTAATTGTGCGGCCAGGCGGCTGATGTGTTCGATATCTGCCTGCAATTGGGTAGTGTCACCGTACAGGCGTTCGGTTTGAGATTCCATACATGCTCCCTCTACCTGTTCGGCCGGGAGCGCTCAGGCAGAATGAATTAGAAGAAAAACAAAGAGACTGAAAAGGGACAGATGCCCTTGGGAAGGTCGTCCATAATTAACCGGGGAATTAGAAACGGAGTGTATTGTACACGGTTCACGGTGTTTCAGGCAGCCTGAAACATATCGTTAGTCCCGTTCGAACAATATATTCGGATATTTTGTATTTTATTTCCGTCCGCACAGTTAAAGAATTTTCAGGCAGCCTTACTTTATAAAGGCATACTCTGCGTAAAGAAAGATAAATCTCACAATAATACCGGCACAACAAAAATATACATCGGAATACATATCCTTACTTCACCCCAAGAAACAAGAAAATTAAATCCTTATTAAATCAACATACTAAAATACAAGATACTGGATTCATCCGGAAAATCGTTAACTTTATTGATGAATTGTATTAGAACTGTTAAAATTAAAATTGATAATGCTTATTATTTATAATTAATATGCTGAATCAATATTTTTTGTTACCTCGTTTAAGGATTTAATCTTATGAAGAATAAAGCTCACCATACTCATTTCTTTCGACTGAGCCTGCTCAGTCTCAGTATATTACTGTGGGGCAATGCCGCCTATGCGGAGACCGAGCAAAACCTGCCTGAAATCACAGTGAAAGACCGCCGTGCGGCATCGGGTAACTATAAAGCGGTTGCCGAGCGCAATGTAACGGACATGCGCGAAATTTTGGCAGACCGCGCCGATATCAATGCGGGGGGGGGCAGTTTATCGGCCCAATATCTGTCTATCCGTGCCGCCGGACAGAACAAAATCGATTTGGTTGTGGACAATACTACGTCTGCCGCCGAAATTTGGTACCACCAAGGACGTTTCCAACTTGACCCTGCGATGATTAAAGTAGTCGGAGTGGATAAAGGCGCGGGTTCAGCCAGTGCAGGTATCGGTGCAAATAACGGTGTAGTGCGCGCCCAAACGGTGGATGCTGCCGATTTGTTACAGGACGGACAAAACTTGGGTGCACGGGTTGCCACTACATACAACAGCAACAAAGGCTGGGGAGGCAATCTGTCGCTATACGGCAAAACAGACCAATTCGACGGTTTGCTGATGGGAAGCTGGCTGAATAACAAGGATTATGAAGCAGGCAAAGGTTACAACAGCATTATGATTCCCCATATTTCTGAAGAGGGAACAAACACTGTTAAAAATTCCGCCAGAAAACAAAGCAATTATTTGTTGAAATTAGGTTACTCATTTGCGCCGAATCACCGTGTCGGCTTGAGCTACCGCGATGAGAAACACCACGGTATTGCCAACGACCGTGCAGAAATGGTGTTTGATTTGTGGCGGCGCGGTCCTATCGAAACCCGTACCCGTACGGTTAATTTAGACTACAAAGGCCAAGACATCGGTTTTATCCGTGATATAGACGCCAACCTGTTTCACATTAAAGCAGAAGATGAACGTTTGCCGTGGATAGCCAACGATAAATATTATGTCAATCAAGACGGCAGCGTTACCATGCGCCGCGGCGGCACCAAAACCACCGGTGCCAATCTGAACCTAACCAGCGAGCTGCCGCACGGTCATCTGTTTAAATACGGCATCAATGTACGCAATGAAAAAACCCACAGCAGCGATGGCCGCAGCGGCTATGTTTCCGGCGAGAGCAAAAAAGAATACGGTTTGTATGCAGAAGGTATTTGGCATCTCGACCCGGTTACTTTGACCACAGGTTTGCGCTACGACCATTTCAGCCTGGACACCTTGGGCAACAATTCGGCAGCGATGCAAAAAACGCATTCCCGCCATATTTCAAAAGGGGTGTTGAACCCGAGCTTGGGTCTGATTTGGGATGTTACGCCTGCGTTCTCGTTGAATGCCAAATGGAACTACGCCAGCCGCAGCCCTCAATTGGCATCTGCCAATACGCTCACCGACTCGCGCAATAGCGCCGATAAAGCACGCGCACTTCGTTTTATCGACCCTGATTTGAAAATGGAACGCTCACGCTTGGCAGAAATCGGCTTTACATGGCAGCATGAAGGCTTGTCACTGGACGGTGCGGTATTCCATCAGGAAACCAAGAATTTCTATAAAGTGGAAAACCGTGTAGTGGGCAATGCAGGCAAAGTGAAAACCAAAGGTTACGAACTCAATGCAGCCTACCGCCTGAAGGGTCTCACTGCACGTTTGGGTATGGCTTATGCCGACCCGAAAGCAGATTTCCCTTTACCGTCATCTCCTTATGACATCGTACCGCAAGGAAGACGCTGGGTGGCATCGCTATCCTATCGGTTTGACCGCCCCAATCTCGAATTAGGCTGGCGCGGACGTTTCGCCCAATCGAAAACCTTCACCGCAGGCGAAAATACCATACACAAACAAGGCTACGGCGTGCATGACTTGTATGCCAACTGGAAACCCTTGGGCAACGACAGCCTGAATGTGAACTTCGCGGTGGATAACGTTGGCAACAAACTGTACTACAGCCACAGCCAACGTTCAGGCAGCGTTGTACCGCCCAATCCCGGCAGAGCATATCGCGTAGGTGTAAACTACAGCTTTTAATGGTTTGAACTATTGAAAGAAGATATTAAAGCGGCTGATATGTATCGGCCGCTTTTTTGCCGTGAACGTAGAACAGCATTCAAAAATATTGCTGTTTGACAAGCCTTTCCGTATTTCTTATTTGCAAATAAGCAATCGTTTTTTGTCTGGGAAACACTATAAAACCGCTATCAAAGCAACGGTTTTTATCAGGCTGCCTGAAAAGTTTCCAAAACCGGTTTCATGCTCCTATTGTTGATAGATTTTTAATTTAGAGAACAGTGCAGTATGACGGCTGCTATGATTTTATATCTGTCGTGCTAAGGGGGTACCGCCACATGGTCACTGTTTTTGAGCGTTTCATCATACTTGTCATGGCAAGAAATCATATTCAAGCGAGGCTTAACGCAAACGCTATAATAAAGTTTAGCATTCGACAAATCTAAAGCACAATACACATGGCTCGGTAAAATATAGGATAATCCGCAACACAAAGGCTGCCTGAAAACTTTTCAGGCAGCCTTGTTTCCATAATGGTTGGTAAAAGCTTATACGGCTTTTTGTCCGGTTTTGTATGCGGCGCGCATTTCCCTGTCGCGTTTAGTAACCTGACGCATCATGATGTAATTCATCAACAGCACCAAGGTGCCGATGATGGCAATCATAATGGTTGCCAATACGTTCATCTGCGGGTCGAGACCCAAACGGATTTTCGAGAAAATCACTTGCGGCAAAGTGGACGAGCCGGGGCCGGACAGGAAGGAAGTAATTACCAAATCATCCAGAGACAAGGTTATTCCGAGCAGGAAACCTGATGCAATCGCGGGAATAATCAGCGGCAAGGTAATCACAAAGAAGATTTTCAACGGTCGCGCACCCAAGTCCATAGCGGCTTCTTCCAAAGATTGGTCAAGTTCCGCCAATCTCGAGCGAATCACAACTGTGATGTATGCCATGCACAATGTGGTATGTCCTAAAAAGATAGTGAAGAATCCGCGGTCCAACCATGCCACATCGCTGCCCAAAATACCTTGCAGCAGTCCTTGCACCTGAATAATCAACAGCAGCATCGAAAGACCGGTAATCACATCGGGCATAATCATCGGGGCGGACACCATGCCGGCAAACAGCGTACTGCCGCGGAAACGTTTAATCCTTGCCAAGGCATAACCTGCCAGCACACCCAGTACAACGGCTGCCAAAGAAGATACCACGGCGATTTTTAACGATAACCATGCGGCATTCAAAATCTGCTCGTTTTCCAACAATTTGCCATACCATTTGGTCGAAAAACCGCCCCAAACGGTTACCAATTTGGAATTATTGAAGGAATAAACCACCAATACAACCAGAGGGATATACAGAAAGCCTAAGCCTAAAAACAGCATCGCTTTCAAAAACCAAGAGATTTTTCCGGCTTGCATTATTTTTTCCCTTTCATGCTGAGGCGGTTCTCGTAATATTGCTGCAAGCCGATGGGCACAACCAACAACAATACCATTACAACGGCAATGGCAGATGCCAGCGGCCAGTTGTTTTGGTCAAAGAACGCCTGCCACATCACTTTACCAATCATCAGATTACCCGGCCCGCCGACCAATTCCGGAATCACATATTCGCCGACAGAAGGGATGAATACCAACATGGAACCGGCGATAATGCCGTTGCGCGAGAGCGGTAACGTGATGGTGAAAAATGCTTTGATTGGGTGTGCGCCCAAATCGGCCGCGGCTTCCAACAAACGGTGGTCAAGTTTCGACAATTGGGTATAGAGCGGCAAAATCATAAATGGCAAATAGGCATACACCATCACGAGATTGAGTGAGAACGTGTTGTAAAACAAATCCAAAGGTTCGCTAATCCAGCCCATATCCATCAGGAAATTGTTGATGATGCCGTTACTGCCCAGCAAGCCCATCCATGCATATACCCTCAGCAAAAATGAAGTCCAAAACGGCAACATCACTGCCAGCAGCAACAGATTGCGCACAGACGGCTTGGATTTGGCAATAGCATATGCCATCGGATAGCCGACAAGCAAACATATCAGCGTTGTGGTCAATGCAGTTTTGATAGACAGCCAATAAGTCAGCAGATAGATATTGTCGCCGGTGCTGTCCGTAAACGGATTGAGCAGGGTGAATAAGGAGGGGAAATAGTTTTCAAACAAATCCTTATAGTTCTGCAACACAATGTGCAGCGAACCGTCTTCGTTGAATAACGGAGAAAACGGCGGAATTGCCAATTCCTGCTCCGCAAAACTGATTTTGAATACAATCACAAACGGAATCAGGAACAAACACAGCAACCATACATACGGCACGCCGATAACAAACCGCGCACCGGGGCGCATACGGCGTTTAATGTTCACGGAAGACATTTCAGGCAGCCTCCATTAACGGGTTAAGGGAGTAGGCTGGTTTTCCGGCCAATCCAGATACACTTCATCGCCCCATGTCGGCGGTTCAATGTTGCGGACATACCAATACGGCGCGGGTACTTGGCTTTTGATAATGCGGCCGTTGTCCATTTGCACGTGGTAAATGGCAAAACTGCCCAAATAAGCGATTTCTTTCACCTTGCCTTTTGCCCAGTTGTGCGTGTCGCGGTGCGCCGGTTTTTCTTTGTGCAAATCGATGTCTTCGGGACGGATGGAAATCCACATGGTCTGTCCGTCTTGCGCTTCGAATTTTTGGTCGGTGTAGATTTTGCTCGGCAAATCGGGACAATCCACCAAAGCGTGGGCTTCGTCTTTGTGTACCAGCCTGCCTTCGAAAATATTGGTTTCGCCGATGAATTCGGCAGTGAACCGGCTGTTGGGATAGTCGTACACATCCGCAGGACTGCCTACCTGCATCAATTCGCCGTGCGACATAATGGCCACGCGCGTTGCCATAGTCATGGCTTCTTCTTGGTCGTGGGTAACCATAATGCAGGTTACGCCCACTTTTTCCAAAGTGTTCACCAATTCGAATTGGGTTTGTTGGCGCAATTTTTTGTCCAATGCGCCCAGAGGTTCGTCCAACAGCAGGATTTTCGGACGTTTTGCCAAAGAGCGTGCCAAAGCTACACGCTGTTGCTGCCCGCCTGACAATTGGTGTGGTTTGCGTTTGGCAAATTGCGGCATTTGCACCAAGCGCAACATTTCTTCTACGCGTGCATCAATTTCGCCTTTGGGCAATTTGTCCTGTTTCAAGCCGAAAGCAATATTTTGTTCAACCGTCATGTGTGGGAACAAAGCATAGCTTTGGAACATCATATTGATAGGACGGTCATAGGGGGCGAGATGGGTAATGTCCTGTCCGTCTAAGATGATTTTGCCGTCGGTGGGCGTTTCCATGCCCGCCAGCATACGCAATAAAGTGGACTTGCCGCTGCCCGAGCTGCCGAGCAGGGCGAAAATTTCATGTTGGTAAATATCCAAATCAATGTGTTTTACAGCATGGTTGTCACCGAACTGTTTAACCAAGCCTTTGATTTGCAGATAAGGTTGGGCAGTGCTCATGGGCAATACTCCGACAGTAGTAACGATTTGCCGACAATGCGGATTTTCGTAGTGGAAACAAAGCTGTTTGATTGCGTAGAGGGCTGTCGGCCGTTCAGCGTTCGGGCAGCGTGGAAATTTTTTAAAGGGCGTAATTTTATTCAACCGCGCCATATGGGGCAAGTAAAAAACTCATTTACCGGCTGATGCCCGCTTATGTGCGTTGTCGATTGAACACAAGCTTTTCAGGCTGCCTGAAAAATGTTCGGGCAGCCTGATTTTGTTTTACAATTGACTTTTGCTCACAAACAGGAAACACATATGCGTTGGCGCAACAGAGAAAGAAGCACCAATATAGAAGACCGTCGCGGTTCGCGCTCGGGAAGAGGTGGCGGCGGCTTGGGTATTACCGGCGTCATTATTCTGCTGGTGGGTGCCTATTACGGCATTGATTTGAGCGGTTTGGTCGGAGGCGCGCAACTGGGCAATCCCGCCGCACAACACCAAAGCGCACCGGCTTCCGCCCAGGAGCAGGAATTGGCGCAATTGAGTTCGGTCGTGCTGCGTGAAACCGAAAAAGTATGGGGCGGCTATTTCCGCCAACACGGTCAGGTTTACCGTGCGCCCACATTGGTGCTGTATAACGGCAGGACGGCGACAGCCTGCGGAACCGGCAGTGCGAATGCCGGCCCGTTTTATTGTCCGGGCGACCAAAAGCTTTATATCGACCTGTCGTTTTACAACACCATGAAACACCAACTCGGCGCGGAAGGCGATGCGGCATTCGCCTATGTTTTGGCGCATGAAGTCGGACACCATGTGCAAACCGTATTGGGGACAATTCAAAAAGTCCATAACGCGCAACAACGTTTGGATAAGAAAAGTGCCAACGCATTGTCGGTGAAACTGGAGCTTCAGGCAGACTGTTATGCGGGCGTGTGGGGACACTATGCACAGAAAGACGGTTTGTTTGAAGACGGCGATATCGAAGAGGCGTTCAACGCCGCCCACGCGGTCGGCGACGACACCCTGCAACAACGCGCACAGGGATACACCGTTCCCCACAGCTACACGCACGGCACTTCGGAACAACGCCAACAATGGCTGCACCGCGGCTTGCAAAGCGGCGATATCAACCAATGCAATACGTTCTCTTAATGCAAGCTGGCCGCAGCTGCAGCTTTTTTCAGGCAGCCTGAAAAGCGGTGTCAGAACCATTCTGCCCTATCCCGAGGTTTTTGCGGATAGGGCAGAATGTTTTTTGTTCAGGCTGCGTGTAAGATTTGATTGATATGACTGTAAACAGATTATGCGAAACGTTTTCTTTCAATGTGCGTTTGTAGCAACCTGTTGGGGAATAGGTATTTCGATTAAATCAGATTGCAGCATCAATCTTTTTTGAAAACAGGGCATTTGTTTAAAGGCACACGCTTTTCAGGCAGCCTGTCGGTGCGGCGGCTTGCGGGACGATGTACGCAAAAGCATGCGAAACGGCCGATAGCGGCCAATCAAGCGGGCGTTATGCCGAAACGCACGGCGATACAGGCTGCCTGAATATGTTTTCTCCGCTTCATACATATCGTTATTGACGTTTTACCGCTGCCTGAAAATATTTCCCTTAAATAAACATCATGTTACATCTTCAGGCAACCTGAAAGGCCGGTTGTTTCAAAGCTTGAACGCTTGGCAAAGGAAATCGGGTTTCAGGCAGCCTTCCGCCTGCCGCCAAACATCCTCCCATACGCAAAAGGCTGCCTGAAAAGCGATAAAACGCGTATACTGCCGTCCGTCAGCTTCACAATGAAAACATCTGCCATGTTTGCTTTCCTTGCTTCTATACCCCGCTTCCGTTTAACCGTGCTGACGGTATGCCTGATTTCGTTTGCCGGCATTGTGTCTTCGCTTGCCGCACAATACATCATGGGCATGAACCCTTGCGTGATGTGTTTGCAACAACGCTTGGCATTGGTCGGCGTGTTCGCTCTGTCGCTTCTCTGCCTGCTGCTGCCGCTGCGGAAAATGCCGGGCAGAACGCTTGCCGCCTGTTTGCTGTCGCTGCCTGCGGCATACGGTTTGTCGGTGGCCGTGCGGCAAATCCGTTTGCAAAGCCTTCCGCCCGAGTTGCAGCCTTCCTGCGGTGCGCCTCTGGAATTTTTGTGGGCCAACAAACCTTTGTTTGACTTATACGGTTTTCTGATTAAAGGCACAGGTATGTGCGGCGAAGTGTACGAGTTGTTCGGCGTAGCCCTGCCTGTATGGAGCGTCTTGTTTTTTAGTGCGGTTTTACTGCTGGTGTGGGGGATGTGGTATCGATGCCGCCGCTGATAAGCGTTCCGATGCTTTCATGCCGTACCGACTGGGATTGGCCGCTCCAATCATGTGCAACCTACCTTTCAGGCAGCCTGAAGCTCCTTCCGTCTGCCGATTTCAGCTTTGGAAAAAATGATGTCCGACCGTATCAACGTAGATAACAACGAAATCGAAAAATTCAGCCGCCTTGCCGACAAATGGTGGGATTTAAACGGCGAATTCAAACCGCTGCACGATATTAATCCGCTGCGTTTGGACTATATCGACCGCCATGCGCAATTGGCAGGCAAAACCGTATTGGATGTCGGCTGCGGCGGCGGCATTTTGTCCGAGAGCATGGCCAAACGCGGTGCGGCATCGGTGTTGGGCATCGACATGGCGGAAGAGTCCTTGAAAACCGCCCATATGCACGCCGCAGCGCAATCGTTGGACAATTTGGCTTACCGCTGCGTCAGCGTAGAAGATTTGGCAGCGGAAATGCCGCACAGTTTTGACGTGGTCAGCTGCATGGAAATGCTGGAACACGTCCCCGACCCCGCTTCGGTAGTACGTGCCTGCGCAAAATTGGCGAAACACGGTGCGCCGCTGTTCTTTTCGACCATCAACCGCAATGCCAAATCCTATCTGCATGCCATTTTGGGAGCGGAATACCTTCTTGCCCTAGTCCCAAAAGGCACGCACGACTGGCAAAAATTCATCACGCCGGCCGAGCTTGCCCGTATGACCCGTCAGGCAGGGCTGAACGTTTACGACACCTGCGGCTTGGCTTACCGGCCTTTGACGCAGCATTATTATCTTTGTGATGACGTATCGGTGAACTACATGATTGCGTGCCGCGCTCCTTAAATCGGCAACAAGCTGCCTGAAACGCAGACATATTTTTTCAGACAGCCTGCATCCGCCAACAATGGAAGATAGGGGAAATATCGGCGGCCGTTTTGAGTATTCCGATTTTCTTTGTTTGATTTTCAGTGAATTATACGCTGCGGATATTTGTGTATAATGAAGGCAAGAATGTTTCGACAACGGATATACCGTTGATGCGCCGCGAAAACTTTCTTCTTTTGATAAAAAGAAACACCATGGAAAGCCGTTGCTGCGGTTTGAACCGCGTGCCTATCGGCTGCGCCCGTTTGTTCTATGCTGCGTAATACAGGACGCGTTCTTGCACTTCGACAATGGTTTCGGTGTCAAAAATTTTAGAACGAAGCGGCCGCTCCTTCAGGCAGCCTGCCATCGGCTTCACGGAATGAAGAATTTCTGTAACTATTTAATTTAATTAACCAAGTGTCATCGCTGCATACACACAAATTTGCTTCCCCGATTGGAAACCGTTTATGACCAAACAGGCTCCTGCGTTCAAACCGACTTTTTCGTGGTTATTGCAACATCCGATACGTTTTTTAGGCTTCGGTTTCGGAACGGGGCTGGCTCCTAAAGCGCCCGGCACGTTCGGCACCTTGCCCGGCGTATTGCTGGCAGGTTTATTGCTTGGTTCGGGCATGAGTAAAATCGGATTGGCCGTATTGTGCGTGATATTGTTTTTTATCGGCATTCCGATTTGCAACCGAACCGAACGCGATTTGGGCGTACACGATTACGGCGGCATTGTTTGGGATGAAATCGTAGCCATGATGTTGGTTTTGGCCTGCGTGCCGCAAGGATTGGGCGTATGGCTGGCGGCATTTTCAGCGTTCCGTTTTTTTGATGCGGTCAAACCGCCGCCCATCAAATGGTTCGACAACAAAGTCAGCGGCGGTTTCGGCGTAATGCTGGACGATGTGATTGCTGCGGTTTTCTCAATAATTTTGATACACGCCCTGCTGTGGACAGGGATGATTTCGGGAGCGTAAACATGATTGAACAATTCAAAATCAACAGTTATGTGCAAAAACAGATTGAAGCATACCTGACGCAGGAATCTTTAGACCTGCAAACCGCCATGTTGGAAAACGAAGCGGGCAATAAAGCCATCGCCGCCATTTTGCATGCAGGTTTTCCGAAAATGGTGCAAAAAATTTATTCGCTGCCGAAAATGGAAAAATTCTTTTGGGAAAAACGGGAAATTCTGTATGCCTATATCCGTGACCGTTTGGCCGCAGTGGCAAAAAAATAACAAAAAACGCTTTCAGGCTGCCTGAAAGCGTTTTTTATTAAGGAACAACATAAATAAAAACAAATAAAACCCAATCACTCGGACGCAAATTCCGGCAACAACACAAAATTTTGTCTATTTGGAACCAGTATGAGTCAGTTCGCTGCCGACGGGAACCATTCGCGGCAAAGTCCCACTATAAACAAAACGCTTTACCGCAATATCACATCATTAGGCAGTTCATCAATCGAAGCCGGTATATTTCTTGGAAAATATTCCGTCAACACAATGGAAATCTCCTTTAATCCCTGCTCCAAACCTGCAACAAACTCGTTCCGCTTGAAATACACCAGCATATTTTGACAGATTTGCTGCCATGTTTCTGTTGCCACTTTAGCAGCTATCCCCCTGTCGGCAACAATTTCTACCGCATGGTCGGCAAATGAAATATAGACCAATACACCGCTGTTGAGCTCGGTATCCCAGATACCCAATTCACCGAACCACTGGCGCGCGCGGGTGCGTGTGTCCAAGCGGTTTAGCACGGCAGAGGAAGCGTAGCGTGATTCAATGACAAAACGGATTTGACCTTGATGGTTCTGCTCGGATAATCCGATTTGTTCGCTGATGCGTTTCAAATCTTCGGTTGGGAAATAGTGTTCCACACGCTGGCGGGGATGCAGCCAGTGTTGCCATAAACGTTTGAATCTGTTTTGTTCCATTTACCAGCCTCCTGATGCACCGCCGCCGCCGAAACCGCCGCCGCCGCCACTGAAACCGCCGCCTCCTCCGAAGCCTCCCCCGCCGAAACCGCCGCCGCTCCAGCCACCTCTGCCTCTTCCGCCGAAATGTCCTCCGTCTCCCATATTGCCGGAGACAAATGCGGCAGAACCAAGAGTAAAAGCAACTGCCGCGCCGACAAGTGCCGCAATAACAGCAATAAACGGCCCGCAACCAAATAATGTCGCCGCACCGAACATCACGCCGCCCGTCAGCAAGCTGCCAAGCGTCCGCCCGAACACGGTTTTTAAAAAGCCGCCCATAATAAACGGCAGCGTCAGCAGGATAATCAAACTGTTTGCCAGTGCTTCGCCGTAAGTTTCGGGCGTGGGTTCAGGCAGCTTTTCTCCTGCAATCAATTTTTCAATTTGTGCCGTAGCGGCGAAAATACCTTGCTCGGTTTGACCGTCCCGCAAATAAGGACGTAATACATCTTCTAAAATCCGCTTGGCATACACATCGGGAATAGCTCCTTCCAAGCCTCTGCCAACGGCAAGATGGGTTTTCCGTTCGTCACGCACCAGCAGCAGCAATACGCCGTCATGCAGGTTGGAGCGGCCGATTTTCCATTGTTCCATCACGCGGGCGGCATAATTAAACGGAGTTTCGGGGGCGATGGCCGGCACAGTGAGAATGACAATCTGGCTGCCTTTTTCACGGCTGTATTGCAGTAAATATTGATTGAGTTCTTCACGGGCTTGCGGCTGCATCATGTGTGCCGTATCCATAACCGGCGCGGTCAATGCCGGAATGGCTGCCAAATCAGCGGCAAACAGCCAGCTGCTAAACAGCAGGGCGGCGATAAATGTACCCAAGCGTTGTATCAGGGACAACATGGCTTTCCTTATATTCGGGCTTCAGGCAGCCTGCCTGAAAAATGCAAGGGAAAGGCAGAACGGCTGTCAAGCCGCTCTGCCGCACCATCTTGGCATGCATCGTCAGAGCAAACGCTGTCCGCTTCCGGGCTGCCTGAAAGCAGCTGCGGCGTTTACCCGCGAATGCGCCTTAAAATTCCACTTTGGGTGCAGTGGAAACGGCTGCTTCGTTCTCTACGCTGAAATTGGCGCGGGTTTTCATGCCGAAGATTTTGGCCGTCAGGTTTTCGGGAAACTGACGGATGGTAGTGTTGTAGGTTTGCACCGCTTTGATGTAGTTGTTGCGGGCAAGGGAAATGCGGTTTTCCGTACCTTCCAATTGAGCCTGCAAATCGCGGAAATTCTGGTCTGCTTTCAATTGGGGATAATTTTCGGCAACCAGCAGCAAACGGGACAGTGCGCTGCCCAATTCGCCTTGCGCCTGTTGGAATTGTTTCACTTTTTCCGGGTCGGCGGCATCTTCGGCGGAAAGCTGCATATTGCCTACTCTGCTTCGTGCTTCGGTAACGCGGGTAAACACTTCTTCTTCGTGTTTGGCATAGCCTTTGACACTGTTGACCAGATTGGGAATCAAATCGGCGCGGCGTTGGTATTGGTTCAATACTTCAGACCAAGCGGCATTGGCCGCTTCGTCTTGGGTTTGCATAGTGTTGTAGCCGCAGCCGCTGAGCGCGGAAATAGACGTTATCAAAGCCAATGCGGCAAGCCATTTTTTAAACATATGGTGTCTCCGTAAAGTGGGAAAAATGTTCAGGCTGCATATATGACGCTATGCTCAGATATAAGCTGCCTGAAAAAATGAAGCAGATTGCTGTCTCGTTTACTGCAATTCAAATTCAAACGGTTTGGCTTGAACGGAATCCGTTCCGAAATCCAATTCCAAACGGAACTGGCCGGAAGGGTCGCTGTTTTCAAATCCCCAGCATTGCGACAGCACGCCTTGTTCGCCCGAGTTCATTTGCCACATCAGCGTATGGCGGCTACGGTCATGATTACTCATGGTTATCGCGTTAGGTGCCATAAACATACCTCCGGGCGGACTGGTGAAAGTCTCGGTAACCGAATATTGGCGAAACGGCGGCAGATTTTCCGCAACCCAACACATTTTTTCATTCAGCGCACGGCGGTAATAACGCTTACCGGAAAGAAACACTTCACCGCCGCCTTGTTTGTCATTGCCTACAAAATAAACATTGGGCTTAGGAGCAGACAAAAGCGATGGTTCGTTTGCCGCTTGTCCATGCACACCGCCCGCATCACCGGGCAAACTCATATTGTCCTTAGCTGCGGCATTCAGGCAGCAGGCGGCAAGAGAAACGGCTAAAACGGTTTTCCAAATACGCACGGCATTCTCCTTGTGAATAAAAACCGTGAATATAGCACAAGCCTTGATTCTGTCAAAAAAACCTACTTGGATTACAATACGGAGATTAACTGCTTCCATCTGTCAAACAGCTATGAATTCACCTTTCGCCTTATTAGGCCTGCCTGAAACATTCCGTCAGGACGACCGTCTCATCACGGAACGCTACCGCACTTTGGCGGCGCGTTTCCATCCCGACCGTTTCGCCGCCGCATCGGCATTCGAACAAAAACAGGCGGTGATGATGGCGGCGGCCTTAAACCAAGCCTATGAAACGGTGAAGCATCCGCTCAACCGTGCGGCGGCATTATTGTCGCAACAAGGCATAGACGCCGATGCTCCCGAACACACTTCCTTTGCCCCCGACTTTCTGATGCAGCAAATGCAATGGCGCGAAATGTTGGACGATGCACGGGAAAACGCTGCCGCTCTGAATCATTTGGACAATCAAATTGCTGCGGAACAAAACATTTTATATACACATTTACAGCAGCAGTTTGACGAAGGCTGCCTGAACGAAGCGGCACAAACCGTCCGCAAAGGACGCTTTCTGGATAAATTGCGCCGGGAAATCGCCGCCTGCTCGGTTTAAATACGCATTTTGTTGTACGGTACACGCCATGACCCCTTTCCAACTCGACCACACCGCCTCCGTGCTCTCGGACATTTTCACTTTCAGGCAGCCTGCTGATGCCGTTTTATCCGCCTATTTCAGGCAGCACCGCGCTTTAGGGCGGCAAGACCGCGCCGAAATTGCCGAAACCGCATTTGCCGCATTGCGTCATTACCAAAAAATTTCGGCCGTGCTGCCGCAACCGCCGAACGACACCCGCCGCGCCGCATTGGCGGCCTTGGTATTGGGGCGCGGCATCAGCGTAGGCAGCCTGAAAGAATGGTTGGACGGGGAAAACATAAACTTTCTCAGCGCGCTCAAAGCGCGGAAAGAAGAGTTTTCAGGCAGCCTGAACACTGCCGCAGAATTGCCGCAATGGCTTTTGGAAAGAATGCAGGTGCATTTTAGCGAAACAGACATTCTGCATTTCGGCCGCAGCATGCTTCAGGCAGCCCCTCTGGATGTACGCGTCAATACCCTGAAAGGCAAGCGCGACAAAATATTAGCCCGACTGCAACAGGAATTTACCGGCGTGTCCGCCACACCGTTTGCCCCAAACGGTATCCGTTTCGACAACAAACCGGCATTAAACAAACACCCCCTGTTTTTAGACGGGACTTTGGAAGTTCAAGACGAAGGCAGCCAATTGCTGGCGTGTCTGGTGCAGCCCAAACGCGGCGAAACGATAGTGGATTTTTGCGCGGGTGCAGGCGGTAAAACGCTGGCATTGGGCGCGCAGATGGCGAACAAAGGACAAATTTATGCGTTCGACATATCCGACAAACGCCTTGCCAATCTCAAACCCCGAGCGATACGCGCAGGGTTGGACAATATCCGTATCGAACGCATCGATTCAGAGCACGACAACCGTTTGCGCAAACTATACGGCAAAGCAGACCGCGTCCTGGTGGACGCACCCTGCTCGGGACTGGGCACGCTACGGCGCAATCCCGATTTGAAATACCGCCAGTCCGCCGGAAGTTTGGACAACTTGTTGCAGCAGCAATACGGTATTTTACAGGCAGCATCCGAATTGGTGCGGGCAGGCGGACGCCTGGTATATGCCACTTGCAGCATCCTGCCTGAAGAAAACGGACAACAAATCGAACGTTTTCTATCCGAACATCCGCAGTTTGCACTATCGGATTGCGCCGCTTTGCTTGCCTCGCAAAAAATTCCTTTGAATACAGGTCAGTATCTGCAATTGGATACGGCAGTACACCACACGGACGGCTTTTTCTGCGCCGTATTGGAACGTAGGGCATAGCGGCAAGTACAAACAGAAATAGTTACAGGCATGGGATGTGCGCAACAACTGCGTATTGCCGCAGAATTACCGTTTTCTTAGCAAGCAGGAAGATATTCATATCAAAAATCATGCGATCGGATGCCGTATCAATGCAGGAAACCCGAGAACCTTTATTCCTTCCCCCGGGAAAATGAATGAATTCTATGCACCCGGCGGTTTTAGGGGTACGCGTGGAAGCTCATTTATACAGCGGGTTATAAAGTCCCACTATGATTCAACAATTGGCCGAATCGTCACTTGGGGCGAAGACCGTGATACCGCGATTGTTAGAATGCAAGTCGCGCTATCCGAAACCGTGATTGAAGGTATTGAAACCGATATTTCTTTGCATCAAAAATTATTCAATGATGAACCCTACGCGCAGGCAGCATGGATATTCATTATCTTGAACACAAATTAGAACTTTCTTAAACATCCCCTTCGCCTTTGCAAAGGATTTTCTCAATACACATCAAGGAAATTGATGAAACATTTCTGTCTTCTTAGCGCATTTATCCTATTACACGGCTGCGCTCAAATCTCAGAAATCTACACCCCAAGCATCAGAGCACTCACGCCAGATTATGCACGCCCTGTCGAAACCAGCCTAACGCCTCTCAAACCGCAACGAGCGCTCGCAGATATGACAGAAGGCGAACAAACCATTCATGCCAGCAATGGACGCTATATGAAAACCGTCGTGCGCAACGGTTTGCTTGATGATTACGCTGACGTGTACTATCCCAATGGCAAATTGCAGTCCCATACGCCGCTCAAAGAAGGGTTCGCGCAGGGCTGGTCAACAGGCTATCGCAATGACGGCAGCGTGATGAGCCGAATCTTATATAAAGACGGACGCATCATTCGGTTGCAAAAAATTGATGAAAAAGGACAAGTCGTTTCCGATGTCCACGTCGCCCCTACACAACCTTAAACTGCAAAACCAAAGCCTAGCGTTCAAATTAAGGCTTTGGTTTTATCAATGCTTTGAAAGAACAGAACTACGTTAGCCTTATCATAAGCGCTTATAGAATATAAATCGCTTAATCTGGCGTTTTTAATATCGAGTCTTAAACCCGGTTGATAGTAATACGCTGTTTTATCCATCGGCTTTTACCTAAACAGAATGGTGTCAATCAAACACACCACTCAAGTAATTCCATATGTCGGCTTGTGTACATTAACCGCACACTCCTCTAACATTCCGCTACAAATGACTTTATTGATAGACCCTAATCCGCTGACTAATCCCAATCGCTTTTAGTCCTTGCTTTGTTGGCACACATACAGTACTGCCACCATATATCTCTCTTTCAATCTGCTGACTCACGGATTTATAGGCAGATTTCTCGTCCTATCGGCTACAAAACCGGTTATTCTATTTTAGAAAAAATTAGGAATGGCTCCAATCATGCAACAGGCTGCCTGAAAAGCTTTTCAGGCAGCCTGTTTGTATAAATTTATTGCACTTCCGCCGTCTTTTTTCTGCGGCGCGAACGACGGTGTTTGCTCTTTTTCTCGGCAGTTTGCGAATCGGCTTGTGCGCGTACCATCTGCTCTTTGGTCTCCGCATCAGCGTGTTGGAATACCGTCCACCAATCGGCAATTTCCTGCTCTACCTTGCCTGCTTGGGTACGCAACAGCAGAAAATCATAAGCGGCACGGAAGCGCGGCTGCGCCAGCAGCCTGAAAGGGCGGCTGCCTTGTCGGAACAAAAATTGCGGCTGTAAATGCCAAATTTCGCGCATGGCGGCGGAATAGCGTTGGGAAATACCCCAATCTTGCTCCAATCTGTCGCGCAGCCGCGCAACGGCGGCATTCATGGCGGCAGGAATTCTCATGCCGCGCTCTTGATTTTGTTGCCATAATTCTTCCAAATCCTGCCAAAACAATGCAGCCAAAACAAATGCCATCGAAACGTGTTTGCCTTGCTGCAGACGGCGGTCGGTTTGGGCTAAGGCGATAGCGGCAATGCCGTTTTCGGTATCCGAGGCGGCGCGGCGGACGGCATCAAGTAAAGGATGGACTCCTTTGCGTATTCCCAATGTGTCGAATTGTTTCAGGCAGCCTAGCGCTGCTCCCGAAAACAGGATTTTGACGATTTCGTCAAACAATCTTGCAGACGGTTCTTTTTTGAGTAAATGCAGATTATCGCTTATCGGTTCGGCAGTAGCTCTGTCGGCCGTAAAACCGAGTTTCCCTGACAAACGGACAGCCCTGAGAATCCTTACGGGGTCTTCTTGATAGCGTTCCGCCGCATTACCTATCATCACTAAACGCCGTTGGCCGATGTCTTCCAAACCGTTGTGAAAATCTAAAATTTCTTGAGTTTTATGATTGTAATACAAAGCATTGCAGGTAAAGTCGCGGCGCAGTGCATCTTGTAGTACGGTGCCGTAGGTATTGTCGTGCATGATTCGCCCATGCTCGTTTTGTCGTACCTTGCGCCCGCTTCTGAAAGTGCTGACTTCTATAATCTCATTGCCGATGTAAACGTGCACAATCCGAAACCGCCGCCCAATGATGCGGCTGCGGCGGAATAGTTTTTGAACTTGTTCGGGCGTGGCTGCTGTGGCCACATCAAAATCTTTCGGACGGATACCGCACACCATATCGCGCACGGCTCCTCCGACTAAATAGGCTTCAAATCCTGCTCTGTGCAGCACATCCAACACTTTTAATGCTGCATGATTGTCCAGCGGCAGGGAAATACGGTGGTGTACGCAGCGTTCTTGCGGGATTTTGTGGTTTCTTATATTAGGCAAAATTCTGCCCAGCCATTTTTTCAGCATGGTGAATATTCCTTAAGATAGCGGTTATTTCCAACCGTTATCACATATTTTGATATTTTGCAGCAAGCATCAGGAATTTATAAAAATTCCATCTGCCGATAATAAGAAATTTAAGAATTTAGCATTCTGTAAAATAATGATTTTTTACGAAAATATCTAATCTGTTAATGACAATAACACAGTATCATTTTAACAAAAGGTACAATGGATACAACTCTGTCATAGTAGTGCAATTGCCGCAGATTGGGTAATGCAAGTTGTCTTCAAATCTACCAACTAAATTGATAGCCGAAACCATATCATCTTCCAATTTAGCAGATACAGCCATAATGCTTAGAGATAGCGTTATTTCAAACTATTGCTCCGATAATCCGCTAACATCTATTTTTCTCAAAACAATCAATATGTAATCCAATATTGGCATATGAAGCAATATTAAATATTCTCAGATGATTTCCAAAATAATCTCCAAATGGCTCTTTCCAAATAAGATTGATACCGCAATATGATTTAATCAAAATACATATTTCCCGATAAGTTGCTGAAAACTCACAATCACGTTGAAAAAAATGTTTTACACAATCTGTTTACCGTAACATCAATCAAATCTTACAATACAGTCCACCAAATATAAATTATCTACTGATTTCATTTATATAGTCTAAAAGAAAACCGAATTCCATTAATGGAATTCGGTTTGTATTCCTGAGAATTCTCAGATTAACGTTTAGAGAACTGTTTAGCACGGCGTGCTTTGCGCAGACCAGCTTTTTTACGTTCCACTTCACGCGCATCACGGGTAACAAAACCCGCTTGGCTCAATGCGGGTTTCAAAGCAGCATCATAGTCAATCAAAGCACGGGTAATGCCGTGACGGATAGCACCAGACTGACCAGTTTCACCGCCACCTGTTACATTGACTTTAACATCAAATGCTTCCAAGTTTTCAGTCAAGACCAAAGGCTGACGCACAACCATGCGGCTGGTTTCTCGCGAGAAAAATTCGTCAACGGGGCGTTCGTTTACAATAATCTGGCCGCTGCCTTTTTGCAGGAACACGCGGGCTACAGAGCTTTTACGGCGACCGGTGCCGTAGTAATATTTACCGTTCATATCGCGTCCTTAGATTTCCAAAACTTTAGGCTGTTGTGCTGCGTGCTGGTGTTCGGCACCGGCATACACTTTCAGTTTTTTAATCATGGCATAACCCAAAGGGCCTTTGGGCAACATGCCTTTCACAGCTTTCTCCAATGCACGGCCCGGGAATTGGTCTTGCATTTCACGGAAGGTACGCTCGTAAATACCGCCGGGGAAACCTGAATGACGGAAATATTTTTTGTCTTCGTTTTTATTACCTGTTACACGCAATTTATCGGCATTGATAACAATAATGTAATCACCGGTATCAACGTGCGGAGTATATTCAGGCTTGTGTTTGCCACGCAGACGGCGGGCGATTTCGGCTGCCAAACGGCCGAGCACTTTGCCCTCGGCGTCTACGACAAACCATTCGCGCTGCACCTCATGCGGTTTTGCAGAGAAGGTTTTCATAAGATAATCCAATAAAAAATCTAGATAATAGGAAACCATCTATTTTATTTTCTTTTTTTTATCGTGTCAATTTCGCACATATCCCAATTTGCAGCATGTTTTTATAATAATTACTCCGGTATTGAATCCAGCCATGCACTAAGGTGGTTACATTTTTTCAGGCTGCCTGCCGCCATGAGAATATAAACAAAGGGAAGAAATTATCTTTGCTGCCAAAGAAACGTTAATAACCTTCCATCTACCATCTAATTGATTATTAATGCCTTATAGAACTTAAAATACTAAAATGCGTATTTGCGTTAGGCGACTGAAAACGAAACCACCCGATATAACCGGGTGGTTAGATGGAATCCCCGCAAATGCCGTTTGGGCTGAGTCCGCTTGAACCTTGTAAACAAGGTGGCCGTCTCGGGTGGCTTCGGGTGCATTCCTCGATAGGGAGTGCTCGCTCCCGCCACGCTCCCGACAGCCGAAGCAAACTTTATTGGTTCAAGGAAATATATGCCTTCGCGGACACTGCAGGGATATTTAGACTGTATTTAATTGGTTTTCAATGCGTTTTCGCACAACTCAATTATGCTCATTATTCTACGGCTGTCGGCCTCGTTTGACAACGGTTTTTTATTGTCCTGATTATTTCTCAATAGGTCATGGGTGAGATTGAGCGCTGCCATGATAATCACTTTTTCCGTTTCCATATTACGGCCCGCACTCTGTATGGCACGAATTTTCTGATTCAGCAAATCAACGGCTTTTAACAAAGTTTGCCGCTCGCTTTCGGGGGTGCCGATGGTAAAACGGCGGTTCAGAATTTCTACACTGATTTGTTCGGTATTCATGAAACCATCCTTTATTCCGTATCGTCTTCAACGGGCAGCCTGCCCAGTAATTCTCTGATACTGTCGGCGCTGCTTTGCAACAGGTTGCGGTAATGGTTGTTTTTATCGCCCAATACTTGAACTTGCTCCAACAGAACATTCCGCTCCTGTTCAAGTTGCTCCATTGCAATGCTCTGGGCCTGCTGCATGCGGGCAAGTTCACGGTTGTGTTCCTGCGCCAATTGTTCGGATTGGAGATGCAATTGCTCTTGAAGTTCAGTCAATTGGGCATCGAATCGGGCCTGACGGGATGCATTATCGGCGTTTGCCTGTTCCAATTCTTGGGTAAGGCGGACATTTTGCTCTTGAAGGTCTTTCAGGCTGCCGGTGATTGCGTTTAATTGTTCTTCTGTTTCGGTAAGTTTGGTTTGCGCAAGCTGATAGGCTGCCTGAAACTTCTGCTCTGTTTCAGATTGTTGGCTGCGATATAGGGCAAAGGATTGTTCCTGCTGCTCGAATGTTTCTTTGTCGCTCTTCATCTGCTGCTCAAGCAGGCTGAGCTTTTCTTGCAGATGATTGTTTTCTTGAATGTATTGTTTTTTCTGCTGTTCCCACTGGGTTTGCGCTTCGTTCAGCTTGACCTGCCAGCCGCTTTCTTTGTTTTGGGTGTTGTTTTGCAGCAAAACGATTTGATCCCGCAAATTTTGCCTTTCTTTTTCCAGCAATTGGATTTGCTGCTCTTGAAGGCGGCCTGCTTCGGGATTGTGTTGTTTTTCTGCTTTTTTGAGTGCCTGCCTGTATTGCTCGCGCTCCCCTTCCAAAAGTTGCTGTTGCTGTTTGAAAGCATTACGGGTATCAAACAACTGTTTGCTCAATTGCTGTTTGTCGTGTTGAAGGCGGTGAAGTCCGGCAATCAGATGCCTTATGCGGTCTTCCAATTGGTCTAATGCTTGTCCGGTATTCATGGTTTTCTCGGCTGGGTATGAAAGGTTTCAGGCAGCTTGGCTTATTCGCTTTTGGGTTCGCGCTGCATCAGGCGTTCCATCACATCGCTTGCCGCCAATTCGTTGCGCACGAGCTGGAACAGCATATCGGTTATAGGCATATCGATTTGATGGCGTGCGGCGGCATTGTGTACTTCTTCTATAGTGGGAATGCCTTCGGCAACGTGTCCGATTTCCTTCAGAACTTGATGCAGGGTTTTGCCTTCCGCCAAACCGAGTCCGACTTTGCGGTTGCGCGACAAAGCACCCGTGCAGGTCAGAATCAAATCGCCCATACCTGCCAAACCCATCATGGTTTTTTGCTGAGCACCCATGGCAACCGCCAAACGGGTGATTTCCGCCAATCCGCGCGTAACTAAGGCCGCACGGGCATTCAAGCCGTATCCCAAGCCGTCCGACAAACCCGTGGCAATCGCCATCACGTTTTTCACGGCACCGCCGACCGATACGCCGACAACGTCTTCGTTGGCATACACGCGCATGATGCCGGTATTAAGCTCACGCGCCAATCCGGCTGCCCATTCGGCGTTTTCCGAAGCCAGGCACAGGGCGCACGGCAGCTGTTGCGCCAATTCCTGCGCAAAACTCGGACCCGAAAGCACGCCTATGGTCTGGTTTTCAGGCAGCACTTCTTTGACCACTTGGAAAGTCAGCAGTCCCGTATCCAATTCAAAACCTTTGCAGGCCGTGAGAACGGGAAGATGTCCCGCGTTATGCTGCTTGAGCAGCTCGATACTGGCACGCAATCCGGCAACGGGCGTTACCGCCAATACCAACCCGCAACCTTGCAAAGCTTCGCCCAAGTCGCTAAACGCATTCAACTTTTCAGGCAGCCTGAAACCGGGCAGATAGCGTTCGTTTTCGCGGGCTTCCCGTATGGTTTCGGCATGGGCGGCGTTATGCGACCACATATTGACTTGGTGTCCGTGCAGGGCGAAATGGATGCCCAATGCAGTCCCCCATGCGCCTGTACCGAGTATGGTAATGTTCATGTCGTCCTCTTTATAGCTGCTCGTGCAGACCGGTAATAACGCTGGATTTTATCACAAACTGCCTATGTTGCTAGCCAAGTGCCTTGCATACAGACGGTTTTTGTTTTTATGATGACGACTGTTTTTGCTTGGATATTGCACCGAATGAGTATCACCATCGCACAATGGTTGGCCGGTTGTCCGCTGCCGCGTTTGGAAGGAAGGCTGTTGCTGCAGCACGTCAGCGGTTTGTCGCACAGCGCCCTGATTGCCCATGACGACCGCCTGCTCCGCGAAGCCGAAATCACCGCCTTGCAGGAATTGTGCCGCCGCCGTTCGGAAGGCGAACCGATAGCCTACCTTCTCGGGCAACGCGATTTTTACGGCAGAGCGTTTTCCGTCAGCCCCGACGTATTGATTCCGCGCCCCGAAACCGAACATCTTTTGGAAGCCGCATTGTTCAGGCTGCCTGAAAACGGACGTTTGTGGGATTTGGGAACCGGCAGCGGCATTGTGGCGGTTTCCGCCAAATTGGAACGCCCCGATGCCGAAGTGTATGCTTCGGACATCTCCGCGGCGGCATTGGCGGTTGCCCGACATAATGCGGCCAATTTGGGGGCTGAGATTATTTGGGGGGAAGGCTCTTGGTTTGATGCCGTATTTGGCGGCCGCAAAGATTTCAGGCTGCCTGAAAACCGTTTTGACGTATTGGTTTCCAATCCGCCCTATATCGCCTCCGGCGACAAACATCTGCAACAAGGGGATTTACGCTTCGAGCCGCCGCAGGCATTAACCGACTTCAGTGACGGTTTGCAGCACATCCGCACGCTCACCGCCCAAGCGCCCGACTTGTTGAAACACGGCGGCTGGCTGCTGTTGGAACACGGTTACGAGCAAGGCCCGGCAGTGCGCAGGCTGATGCGGCAGGCAGGTTTCGGCAAAGTGGAAACGCTGACCGATTTGGCAGGCTTGGATAGGGTAACGCTTGGATGCCGCGCGATTTAGACAACAGAAACCTAACAGAGACAATAGCCGGCCGTTCTGCCGAAAATCTCCGCAGCGGACGGCCGTTTTAACTCCGCCGAAATCATCTTCCGGCCAACCGGCAAAAAACAACCCGTCTTGCGGAAACTGGCGCAAAACGGGTTGTTTTCATATCGTGCATTCAGGCTGCCCGATATTCAGGCTGCCTGAAAGGCTCAGGACATACGTGCGGCGGACAATACCGCCAAATCGCGCAAGGCGCGGCCTGCTTCGTTTTCAGGCAGCCTGTCCAAACAGGCAACGGCATTGTCGATGGCGGCCTGCGCTTGGGCGGCGCAATATTGAAGCGCATCGGATTCCGTAACATGGCGGTGGATGGTTTCGAAATAACTGCGGTCGGCGTGTTTCAGTGCGGCTTCCACATCGGCGGCGGCTTGCGGCGAACCTCGGCGCATCAGGTAAATCAGCGGCAGCGTAGGCTTGCCTTCGGCCAAATCGTCGCCGACGTTTTTGCCGATTTGTTCGGGGCTGCCCGAATAATCCAACACATCGTCAATAATTTGGAACGCCGTGCCGACATACATGCCGTAATCTTTCAAGGCCTGTTCCTGCTCGGGCGTCGCACCTGCCAATATTGCACCGACTTGCGCCGCCGCTTCAAACAGTTTGGCGGTTTTGTATTGGATAACTTGCAGATATTCGCTTTCGCTGATGTCGGTATTGCCGATGTTCATCAGCTGCATTACTTCGCCTTCGGCGATGATGTTGGTGGCGTCGGCCATAACCTCCAGAATTTTCAGGCTGCCCGAACCGACCATCAGCTGAAACGCCCGCGTATAGAGAAAATCGCCCACCAATACGGCGGCGGCGTTGCCGAAAAGATTGTTGGCGGTTTTTTTGCCGCGCCGCAACTCGCTTTCATCGACTACATCGTCATGCAACAGCGTAGATGTGTGGATAAATTCCACCATGGCGGCAAGGGAATAGAGTTGGTCGCGGTCGCAGCCCAAAGTTTTGCCGGCCAAAATCGTGATAATGGGGCGCAAACGCTTGCCGCCCGCGCTGACGATATAACTGCCGATTTGAGAAATCAGGGCGACATCAGACTCTACGGCACGGCGGATAACGGCATCGACACGGGACAAATCGTCAGCCAAATGGGTTTGGAAATAGGGAATTTGACGCAGCATGGCAAAAACGGGAGCGGAAAGTCGAGAGTGAAATTATAACAGTTTGAACCTTAATCCGCATCCGCCGAGCAGGGGCGGTTTTTTTGCGTATAATCGCCCCGTTTTCCACTGTTTCAGGCAGCCTGAAGAATGAGTAAGCAAACTTTGCTGTTGGTGGACGGTTCGTCCTATCTCTACCGCGCGTTTTACGCGATGACCCACCTGTCGGCACCCGACGGCACGCCCACCAATGCGGTGTACGGCGTATTGAATATGTTGCGGCGGCTGCGGGCCGAACAGCCGCACGATTACTGCGCCTGCGTGTTTGACGCCAAAGGCAAAAACTTCCGCCACACACTCTATCCCAACTACAAAGCCACGCGCCCGCCGATGCCGGACGATTTGCGCCCGCAGGCGGACATGCTGCCCGAATTGGTCGGACTGATGGGCTGGAAAGTATTGAAAGTGGACAACGTGGAGGCCGACGACGTTATCGGCACTTTGGCGGTTCAGGCGGCAGAACAAGGCATGAACGTGGTGATTTCCACAGGCGACAAGGATATGGCGCAGCTGGTCAACAGCCAAATCACACTGGTGAACACCATGAAAAACGAAACGCTCGACAGCGAAGGCGTGGCGGCAAAATTCGGCGTACGCCCCGAACAAATCCGAGATTTTCTCGCACTGATGGGCGACAAAGTGGACAACGTGCCCGGCGTGGAAAAATGCGGCGAAAAAACCGCTGCCAAATGGCTGGCCGAATACGGTTCCTTAGCCAACATCATGGAAAGAGCCGGCGAGTTTAAAGGGAAAATCGGCGAGAATCTCCGCGCCGCGCTGCCGCAACTGCCGCTGTCTTACGAATTGGTAACGATTAAAACCGACGTGGATTTGTATCACGAGCTGCCCGAAGGCATCGGCAGCCTGCGGCGGAATACGCCCGATTGGCCGCAATTGGCGGTACATTTTCGCGAATTGGGTTTTAAAACTTGGCTCAAAGAAGCGGAAAACCAGATGAACAGCGGCGCAACGGCCGAACTTTTTCCGGCGGCCGATATCGGCGAACGCGCCGCTTCGGCTGCTGAAGAAATACAGCCCGTATTGGCGCAACAACCCGAAAGCCTCCGCTACCAAACCGTTACCACCCGAGAACAATTGGATGCTTTATGCCGCAGGCTGTCTGAAGCCGAAACCGTCGGACTGGATACCGAAACCACTTCTCTGGACGCGATGTCGGCACGCTTGGTCGGCATCAGCATCGCGTTTGCCGCAGGCGATGCCGCGTACATTCCCGTTGGGCACACATTTGCGGAGCAGTTGGATTGGGAAACCGTTTCAGGCTGCCTGAAAAGCCATTTGGAAAACCCGAACCTGAAAAAAATCGGGCAAAACCTGAAATACGACCAACACGTTTTCGCCAACCACAACATCCGTCTGCAAGGCATTGCGGGCGATGCCATGCTGGCTTCCTATATCGTGGAAAGCCACAAAGGGCACGGCTTGGACGAATTGGCGGAACGCTGGCTGGGTTTGTCCACCATTCAATACGAAGCACTGTGCGGCAAAGGAGCGAAACAGATTTCGTTTGCCGATGTGCCACTGGTTCAGGCAGCCGAATATGCCTGCCAAGATGCCGATTTCGCCCTGCGGATTGAAACCCATCTGAAAGCACAAATGGACGGACGCCAGCGCGATATGTACGAACAGATGGAGCTGCCCGTTGCACAAGTGCTGTTTGAAATGGAGCGTTGCGGCGTACACATCGATACCGCCGAACTGTCGCGGCAAAGCTTGGAGCTGGGCAGGCAGCTGATTGATTTGGAACAGCAAGCCTATGATTTGGCAGGGCAGCCGTTTAATCTCAACTCTCCCAAACAGCTGCAGGAAATCCTGTTCGGCAAGATGGGGATTCCGACCAAAGGTTTGAAAAAAACGGCTTCGGGCGGCGTATCGACCAATGAAGCGGTTTTGGAGCAACTCGCCGCCGATTATCCGCTGCCGAAAATTATTCTGCAAAACCGCAGCCTGTCCAAACTCAAATCCACTTATACCGACAAGCTGCCTGAAATGGTGAATCCCGCCACAGGGCGCGTACACACCACCTATGCCCAAGCCGTAGCCATTACGGGACGTTTGGCCAGCAGCAATCCCAATCTGCAAAACATTCCCATCCGCACCGCCGAAGGCAGAAAAATCCGTTGCGCATTCACCGCGCCTTCAGGCAGCCGTATGGTTTCCGCCGACTATTCGCAAATCGAGCTGCGGATTATGGCGCATTTGAGCGGCGACAAAACTTTGAGCGAAGCCTTCCGCAACGGCGAAGACGTACACCGCCGCACCGCCGCCGAAGTGTTCGGCATTCCGCCTGAAGCCGTCAGCTCCGAACAGCGCCGCTATGCCAAAACCATCAATTTCGGTTTGATTTACGGCATGGGCGAATACGGTTTGGCCAAATCGTTGGGCATCGATGCGGTATCGGCGAAAATGTTTATCCAGCGTTATTTCGCCCGCTATCCCGGTGTGGCGGACTATATGCAGCGCACCAAAGAGCTGGCCGCCGCGCAAGGCTATGTGGAAACTCTGTTCGGCCGCCGCCTGTATCTGCCCGACATCCGCTCCGGCAACGGCAATATCCGCGCTGCCGCCGAACGCGCCGCCATCAATGCGCCGATGCAGGGCACCGCTTCCGATTTAATCAAACGCGCGATGATTGCCGTGCGCGATGATTTGCTTTCAGGCAGCCTGAAAAGCCGTTTGATTATGCAGGTGCATGACGAATTGGTATTGGAAGTGCCCGAGCACGAAACCGAGACCGTCCGCGCCCGACTGCCCGAAATCATGGCGCAAGTGGGGGAAGACGTGTTGAACGTGCCGCTTTTGGCGGAAGTAGGCATCGGCCGCGACTGGGAGGGGGCGCATTAAGGTGCTGTCCGGCAACCCCTATCTGCAACTGCTGCGCCCGCACACCCTGCCGCTCTCGGTATGCGCCATACTCGCGGGCACCGCCGCCGCATACGCTTCAGGCAGCCTGAAATCGACGGTATTGCCGCTTTCGCTCGCCACAGCACTCGCCCTGCAAATCGTGTCCAATATCGCTAACGACTACGGCGACACCCTGCTGGGCGCCGACCGGTACCGCGATGCCACCGCACCCGCGCGCGTATCCGCTTCAGGCAGCCTGAAACCGCAACAAATCCGCCGCTGCCTGTATGCCGCCATCGCGTTCGCCCTATGCAGCGGTTGGGCGCTGTTGCAACTGGGCATACAGGACAACGCCGTACGGCTGCTGTTTATGTTGCTGGGCGCGCTGTCCGTCCTTGCCGCCGTGTCCTATACGCTCGGCTTTCCCAAAGGCTACGGCTACTACGGCTGGGGAGAAGCCGCCGTGTGGTTGTTTTTCGGCCTGCTGGCGGTTTCAGGCAGCCATTATCTGCACACAGGTAGCCTGAACGCCGCCGTTCTGCTGCCTGCCAACGGTTGCGGACTGCTCGCCGCCGCCGTGCTGCATACCAACAATATGCGCGATTTAAACAGCGATGCCGCCGCAGGCAAACGCACTTTGGCAGGGCATTTCGGCTTTTCAGGCAGCAAAAAACTGCATATTGGGCTGAATATTGCGGGTTTGTCGTGTTATCTGGCTTACGGTTGCGTCCAGCCGGCCTCTTTGCTGTGGCTGGTGTTGCTGCCGCGGATATCCCGCTATCTGCGCCGTATCGTTGCGGCGGAGGACACCGTTGCGGCGGGCAGGGAATTAGTCGATGCGGTAAAACTGCATATGCATGTGAATTTGCTGTTTGCACTCGGAATATGCGCCGCGGCATAAGGGCGTATCCCGCGCAGGCAATCAGCAACACCGCAGCGGCGGTTTGAACGCACAGAGCATACTGCAACGCCGATGACGATAAAACCGCAACAATACGCCGCCACACAACAGCCTTCAGGCAGCCGCGCCGAAAACGGATAATGCCAATCGGAACAAACCCCTGCACAACGCAAGGGCTTTTTAATGAAACGGTTTCCCGTATATCCACTTAACGGCAATACGGTTGCCCGCCTATACAACAGATTGCCAACCGATTACACGATTGCCGCACTTTACCGCCCTATAACAAAACCGCCCGCAACTCATCCGAAAAGACCGCCGCTCCCGATTGCCGTGCGGATTTTCTTGGAAACAATCTACACCCCATCTCTCCGCCCCTTAACCGCCGCCACCCGAAACACCAAACCCGCAACATTTGCCCAAACATGATTTAAGAAATGTTTCACCGCTCATGTCCAACTGCCGCATCAAACCGATTAATCGGAAAGGCAGCAGTTTGTTCAGGCTGCATAAGCAAACTGATAAAAATCGTTACCGGCAAAATCGCCATCGGGTCATTAATACCCGATTCCCATTCCAACGCTGCGTGAATACGGACATTCATTCGCTCTGCAACCATTCAGGCTGCCTGAAAAACCCGCGTTTGCTTTCAAAACGCGGGTTTGGGTCTATACCCGCCCCCTTACCGACAAGACGGCATTCGGAGCGAAAATTAAACAGGCGGCAGTGCCGTCTGTTCTCCTGTCCGCTTCGCCGCCTACTGCCTCCCAGATTTTCAAGACCCCAGCACCGAATGATTCAAAAATCCGCACCAAGCCAATACACAAAAGGCTGCCTTTATGAGCAAGTTTGCCGCATTACCTTTTCACCTTCACGGCAAAGGGCAAGGTTACAATCCCAATTACGGAAATTAAATCATTTAATGATTTAAAAAGAAAAAATTGCAGAACAAACAGAAATGGCAGAGAAAACATCAGTGCCGCTTACCCAAACCGTAGCGGGCTTTTAGCCTGTAAGAGCTTGTGGCCTTTGTCGCCTTCCGATGATTGGCGCGGCTGCCACTTCGGCCGCCCTTCTGCATCGAAATTGTCCAAAACGGCGTTGTACAGGGTGCGGGACAAGTTGGCCGTCAAATGGCGGCGGTTGTCCGGTTTTTGGGCAAGCCGGTTAAGGTTGCTTCCCAAATCTAGAGTGTTGATTTCTATATTTATCTTGTATAATAAAAAAACGGGCTACCTGAAGTAGTTTCCAACTGGTAAGGGTTACGGCATATTTTGTATGTTAGTATTATGTGGGTTCGAATCCCAACGCTTCTAGTAGTCCCGTTCTGCTAATTCTTTCCCCCAAAGCAGGATGTGTTGCTTAAGAGAGCTATTCCAGTTAAAGATTTTCCCTGCTGTTCTAATAATATTCATTTTTTCTTTACTCTTTTTATCTGTTTTATCAATTTGCAAAAGAAACTTCCCTTTGTCTGTTTCGTACACAAACCATAGCATCGGTTTAATTTTATCCGCCTGCAAATAAACGGCGTCAGGTTTTAACAGCAATTCTGGTATGTTTCGGACAAACGCCGCAGGCATGGCTTGACCGCGTTCTTGTTTGCCTATCCGCAAGGCATGGGTAATGTCCACATCGCCCATGCTGATTACCGCAGACTGAGGCAGAATACCCCAGTCTTCCAAAGCAGTTAAAACAGGCATGGATAAAACGCCCACGTGCATCATTCTATCTTGCAGAATGTGTAAAACTTTTCAAGAAATCAAAACAGGAAGATACAAAATGCTTTGTCTCTTCCTGTTGCTTTGCAATATGCTGTCTGACAACCCGATAAACAACGGCTTGCCGCGATACCGAAAGCATTCAGGCAGCCTGAAAAACGTTTAATCTTTGTTTTTCCAAGTTAAAGCCAAATCATACAACGCTTTTTTATTCCCGCCGCTGATTTGCGCCGCCAATTCAGCCGCCTGCTTGGTCGGCAGCTGTACGGATAGGATTTTCATCACCCTTTGCGCCTCTTCGGGCAGGCTGTCGGTTTTTTCTTTCTGTTCGGGATACAGCACCAACACCATCTCGCCGCGCATTTGGTTGCCGTCCGAACGTAAGGCTGCCTGAACGTCGCCGACCGTGCCGTGCAGAAACGTTTCAAAAGTTTTCGTGATTTCCCGCGCCAGCATGATTCTTCTCTGCGGGAAACACGCCGCCATATCCTCCAAAGCCGCCGCGATGCGGTGCGGCGTTTCAAAGGCGATAACGGGATAATCGGCTGCCTGAAACCGCTCGAACAACTTTTGCCGCTCTCCCGATTTGGGCGGCAGAAAACCGTGGAAATAAAAATGCGGCCCGGTAATGCCTGCCACGCTCAAAGCCGCCATCACCGCCGAAGCACCCACCACAGGCACCACCTTAAATCCCGCCTCGCGCACCCGCGCCGCCAGTTTCGCGCCCGGGTCGCACACCGCAGGCGTGCCCGCATCGGAAATCTGGGCAACCGTTTGCCCGCTTTGCAGCGCCGCAATGATTTTGTCGGCCATTTGCTGCTCGTTGTGTTCGCGCACGCTCACCAGTTTGGCCGTGATGCCGTAGGCACTGAGCAGCTGCGCCGATACGCGCGTATCTTCCGCGCACACCAAATCCGCACGCTGCAACACCGCCAAAGCGCGTAAAGTGATGTCGGACAAATTGCCGATAGGGGTCGCCACCACATACAAAGCGGCAGGAATAATGCTCTCCAGAGCTTTTTGATAATGCTTCTGCATGGTTTCAGGCTGCCTGAAAAAAGCCGCAGGGCAGATTGAGCGGCCGGATAACAATAAAAAGCGGATTATACGGCAAGCTGCCGACCATAGAGCGGCAAAGCCCGGTAAAACAACAGGCTCAAACTTTTCTATCACAACTTGCCGCCTGCAAGATTTTGTGTCATAACCGCTTTGAATATCAAAACGGTTATTTGCCGAGGATAAATACGATGCCATACAAAGACAATACTCTGACACAAGAACAGCTGGACGAAATAGTGCGGCAGCATAACCTGTGGTTGGAAAGCGACGGCACAAAAGGAAAACGGGCAGATTTGTCGGGACAGATATTGATAGGACTAAATTTTGAAAATGCAAACCTTCTAACAGCAAACCTTCTAACAGCAAACCTTCAAGAAGCAAACCTTCGAGGAGTAGGCCTTCCAAAAGCAAACCTTCGAGGAGCAGACCTTCGAGGAGCAGACCTTCGAGGAGCAGACCTTCGAGGAGCAGACCTTCTAGGAGCAGACCTTCTAGGAGCAGACCTTCTAGGAGCAGACCTTCAAAATGCACTATATGCAACCGATGCCATTCAATCCGCATACCATTGGCAACAGGCTTTAGGCTTACCGCCATTCATCAATCTGCCCGGCTTCGATTTGGAACAACAAATCAAGACGCAATCCCGGCAAATCGGCCAATTGCAAAAAGCATTGGCGCAAGCCTCCACCGATTCGGAAGAAAAAGAACGCCTGCAAACAGAATTGGAACAAGTGAAAAAGGAAAAAGCCGAAACCCAAGCCGAATTGCAGCAAATCAAAGACACTGCCAAGGTCCATTTGTCAAAAGAAATCGACAAAGCCCAACAAGCCTTATCAGATATTTTCAAAGACGGAATGCAAACGCAAATTGATGAATACAGAGAATCTGCACGCCATATTTGGTTATTCGCATGGGCGCTGATTTGTATTGATTTTGTGTTAATTATTTTCTTCATCTGCACCCATTGGCTGGGTGAAAATATTGGCGGAGACGGCAAAGCATTGAATTGGTCGTTTGCCACATACTCCTTTCCAGTGCTGCTGATTTTAATCCTGGCAACCACACTGCTGCGCCATCATAAAAAGTTTTTGGACGAAGTTCGCCATTTTTCCGCCGCCAAGCATCAAGTCGAATTGTATAGCGGCCTGCTCAAGGCTTCGCAACACGCCGCCGCCCATTTGAACGACCCTCACAAATCCGCCGAATACGTTCAGGAGACCTTCGGCAAAATCCGCGACAAATTGTTGCAATACCAATTTATGGCACCCCCGGACGGCAAAGAAGACAATGTCGCTCATGCAACCGACAGGCTGGTAGAGAAAATCATTGAGAAAACGGCATCGGGAAAAAGCGGTCTGAACCAGTAGTCGGTTTTCATTAAACCAAATCAACACCCTACTTTGCGCCCATACCGTCATATTTTCAGGCAGCACGTTGTCTCAGGCTGCCTGAAAATATTCCGCGTTTGGTTTTGATAAACACTTTTTGCTATCATAGAATTGATATGCACACTTTCCTATCAATGCGTTAATAGATAATATGCATCGTATTGCCGCTTTGGGGTTTGCCGATTACCCGCATTGACGGCATCAACCCTACAAAACCATCATTTTTCAGGCAGCCTGTTTGCCGCCATAAACCCAACAAGGAACCCAAACCATGACCATCATCAAAAAAGAAGACTTTATCCAAAGCATTGCCGATGCTTTCCAATTCATCAGCTACTACCACCCCAAAGACTATATTCAAGCCTTGAGCAAGGCCTTGGAGCGCGAGGAAAACCCCGCCGCCCGCGATGCGATGACGCAAATCCTTGCCAACAGCCGCATGTGCGCCGAAGGTCGTCGTCCCATCTGCCAAGACACGGGCATCGCCACCGTGTTTTTGAAAATCGGCATGGACGTGCGTTGGGACAGCGATATGAGTGTGCAGGAAATGGTGGACGAAGGCGTGCGCCGTGCCTACACTTGGGAAGACAACAAACTGCGCGCTTCGGTACTCGCCGACCCTGCGGGCAAACGCTTGAACACCAAAGACAACACCCCCGCAGTCGTCCATATGGAAGTCGTCAAAGGCGACCGCATTCACGTTACCTGCGCGGCCAAGGGCGGCGGCTCGGAAAATAAATCCAAAATGGCGATGCTCAACCCTTCGGACAGCATCGTGGATTGGGTGCTGAAAACCGTGCCGACCATGGGTGCGGGCTGGTGTCCGCCCGGCATTTTGGGCATCGGCATCGGCGGCACGCCCGAAAAAGCCGCGTTGCTGGCGAAAGAATCGCTGATGGACCACATTGACATTCACGATTTGCAAGACAAAGCCGCTTCGGGCGCGGAGCTGTCCACCGTAGAAAAACTGCGTTTGGAACTGTTTGAAAAAGTAAACGCTTTGGGCATCGGCGCACAAGGTTTGGGCGGTTTGACCACCGTTTTGGACGTGAAAATTTTGGATTACCCCACCCACGCCGCCTCCAAACCCGTGGCCATGATTCCCAACTGCGCCGCCACCCGCCATGTGGAATTTGAATTGGACGGAAGCGGCGCGGCGCAACTGGAAGCGCCGTCTTTGGACGATTGGCCCGACATCACCTACCACGCCGAAAACGGTATCCGTGTGAATCTGGACACGCTCACCAAAGCAGACGTGGCGCAATGGAAAATGGGCGACGTGCTGCTGCTCAACGGCAAAATTTACACCGGCCGCGATGCCGCGCACAAACGCATGGTGGACATGCTCAACAAGGGCGAGCCTTTGCCTGTGGATTTTACAAACAAGATGATTTACTACGTCGGGCCGGTTGACCCCGTGCGCGATGAAGTGGTCGGCCCCGCCGGTCCCACCACCGCCACGCGCATGGACAAATTTACCCGCCAAATGCTGCAGGAAACGGGATTGCTGGGCATGATTGGCAAATCCGAGCGCGGCGAGGCTGCCTGCGAAGCGATTGCCGAACACGGCGCGGTGTATCTGATGGCGGTGGGCGGTTCGGCGTATCTGGTTGCCAAAGCCATCAAACAGGCGAAAGTGGTGGCGTTTGCCGATTTGGGCATGGAAGCGATTTACGAGTTTGAAGTAAAAGACATGCCGGTTACGGTGGCGGTGGACAGCCAAGGTCAGTCCGTCCACGCCGTTGCCCCGCGCAAGTGGCAGGCGAAAATCGGCATTATTCCCGTGAGCAGTTAATTGTTTTACCGTTTAAAAGCCCAAAGGCTGCCTGAAACGCTTCAGGCAGCCTTTTTTGACTATTACCTACCAATCAATTAATAAAAAACACAGGCAACGGACACAGAATCAAAACGGTACGAATATCCCGCACAACAGAAATATTTACCTATTAAACAATATTATACGTGATAAATCCAACCCTTAATACTAACCGTTTGCCAACACTTCTCCCAACGCCTGCCAAACTTGTGCAGGCTCGGGCATCTGGCCGATGCCGCCGAGATTGCGGGCGCGTTCGGAAGGTTGCACGCCTGTTTTGTCGGGGTCGCTGTCGGTGTAAATGCCGACCAAAGGCACATCTGCGGCATCGGCCAAATGCAGCAAACCCGTATCCACGCCAATCACGGCGCGCGCATGTTGCAACACATCGGCAGCCTGAAGCAAATCCAATTTCGGGCAAACCTGTACAAACGGAAGCTGTCCGGCTATTTTTTCCGCACGCTGCCGTTCTTCAATGCTGCCCCATGGCAATAAAACAGGCAGACGGTAGGTATCGTAAAGCTGCTGCAAAAATGCCAACCAATAATGCAAGGCCCACAATTTGCTGTCGCGGCTGGTAGCGTGCAATGCCACAAAATAAGCGGGCGGTTTTTCAGGCAGCCTGCCCATTTCGGGTACGGCGATACCGAAATCGGCACGGCCGCTTTCCTGATAGCCGAACGCCTGGGCAAACAGCCTGCGGTTGCGCCATACGGCATTCCGTCCTTTTTCTACGGCAAACGTGCGCCCGTAAAAACATGCCGCCAAACGCTCGCGTGCGCTGTTTTTATCCAGACCCATCACGGGTACGCCCGCGAAACGGGCAAACACGGCAGACTTCAACAAACTTTGGCTATCCAGAACCTGCCCGTAAGCTTCATACCGCAAATTGCGGTAAAGCGCGGCCATTTCCTGCCGCACGGCTGCCTGAAACAAACGTTTGCGCCACTGCCGCCACCGCATCGGATACACCTTGGCCACAAACGGATGCAGGCGGGCGATATCGGCAAAAGCCGCTTCGCACAGCCAATGCAGCTCGATATCGGGGCGGTGCCGCGCCAAATCGGACACGGCAGGCAGGGTATGGATAAGGTCGCCCATGCTGGACAGGCGGACGAGTAAAGTTTTCATAATATGCGCCACCCTTGATAAAGGGGAAATATCTGATGTTCAGGCAGCCTGAAACGTATCTTTCAATTCTCGGCTTGTTTAATGAAACGGCAGTATCGCTGAACATACCTTCGATAATGACATGAACTTGTTTTTGAGGGCTTCGCCTCTAACGCGCCATCATTGCATTTGAAAAATCCGAAGTGTGCCGCGTAGCATCTTTGCCGTACTTCTTGCAGATTTCTTCATATCTTTCATGATATGGCCTGAACTCATCGCTGTGACGGTAACTACATTTCCGTTCAAACGTTCTCTTCTTCTTTCCGTTCCGAAAGATTTACCTGCGCCAGGCTATCCGCCCAAAAGAGTTGCGGACAGGATTTTGCACGGATTGGAACGGTGAATTATTGGTTGGATTTTCCCAAATGATGGAAAATTTCTCATCTAAATCCGCTTGGAGGTCATAGTTGGTTTTCGGTATTTTTGAAATCCCTATTGTTGGTAATTAGGCAAAATCGGCAGATGCTCGTATTTGGCAATCAAGGCTTTGATTTCGGCGGCTTCGTGTTTGAAGCGTATTTCTTCTGGTGGCGTATCGTAAAAATAATTTCGCTTGTTTGAGAGAAGGTCTAAATTTTCTTGAAATTCCGCACTATCTTCTTCCAATCGCAACAGCACAATCGAACTTGGATAAGCAAGCGCGCTAATCAGGCTTTCTTTTTCCATCAAAGTCGCCATAGGTTTTCCTTTTTGCTCGGTTAGTAAAAATATGGTTATCCTTGCTGCCTAATCCCTTAATTCCTTAGGCAGAACAAACACTATATTTTCTTCGGCTCCCCGCCCCTGTTTCACCGTATCCGCGCCCCATTGCTGCAAACGTGCGATGACTTCGCGAACCAACACTTCGGGCGCGGACGCACCTGCCGTTACGCCGACACACCGTTTACCTTCAAACCATTGCGGCTGAAGCTGTCCGGCGTTGTCCACCATATACGAATCAATGCCGCGCAACGCCGCCACTTCGCGCAAACGGTTGCTGTTGGACGAATTGGGCGAACCCACCACAATCACCACATCGCATTGCGCCGCCAAATCTTTTACCGCTTCCTGACGGTTGGTTGTGGCATAACAAATGTCTTCCTTATGCGGGCTGCGGATATGGGGAAAACGCGCCTGCAAAGCCGCGATAATGTCTTTGGTTTCGTCCACCGAAAGCGTGGTTTGGCTCACATGCGCCAATTTTTCGGTAGGCGCAATATCCAGCTTGGCTACATCTTCCACCGTTTCCACCAACAGCATCATGCCTTTTTCAAGCTGCCCCATCGTACCTTCCACTTCGGGGTGCCCGGCATGGCCAATCATAATCAAACGGTAGCCCTGTTCATGCAGCCGGGTTACTTCCTTATGCACCTTGGTAACCAGCGGACAAGTGGCGTCAAAAACATGAAAACCGCGCTGCGCCGCCTCTTCCTGCACCGCCTTGGATACGCCGTGCGCGGAATACACCAGCACCGAGCCGGTCGGCACATCCGACAAATCTTCGATAAATACCGCACCTTTGGCGCGCAGATTGTCCACGACAAATTTATTGTGCACCACCTCGTGCCGCACATACACCGGCGCACCAAACTGCACCAAAGCGCGCTCTACAATACTGATTGCGCGGTCCACACCCGCACAAAAGCCGCGCGGATTGGCAAGAATAATCGTTTTGGCGGACATCATTTCCCCGAAAATCAAAAAACCGAAACAGAAAACGGTTTTCAGGCAGCCTTTTGCTTTTTACTCTGCAAAACGCCGTCCACAATCAACAAAAACACACCGACGCAAATAAAACTGTCGGCAACATTAAAAGCGGGGTAATACCATTGCCGCCAATAAAACAGCAGAAAATCCACCACCTGTCCGTGGATAAAGCGGTCTATCACATTACCCATCGCACCGCCCACCACCATGGCCGCCGCCCAATTGCCCCATTGGCCGAATTCGCCTTTTACCACGCCGCGAACCAGCCACAGGCTGATGGCAAACGCCAAAACAATCAAAACATACTTCTGAACGCCGCCCATGCCCGCCCCGAAGCTGAACGCCGCACCCGGGTTGTAAACCAAAGTCAAATCAAAAAAACGGGGGATAACGTTTAAACGTTCCGCATATTCAAAACGGCTCAATACCGCAAATTTCGTCATTTGGTCGGCTATCACGACGGCGAGCGCCAAACACGCATAAGCAAGGAATCTCATAATTTTTCAGGCAGCCTGAACAACAATCAAGCCGCGATTGTACTATAAGCCGCCGTCCTCCAAGCAGAAAACACCGCCGCCGCACCCCGCCCCTACCTGCCGAACATACGCACGCGCTTGCCAAAACCGAAAAATATCAGCATAATGCACAGTTTCGCGCCAAAGCCGGCTTTGGCTTAACTGAAGTGCAGGCACACCCCCTGTACCCGCTTTTTAAGGAAAAACCATGAAATCCGATATCCATCCCGATTACCACGATGTAAACGTTACCTGCTCCTGCGGCAACCAATTTGTTACCAAATCCGCTATGGCAAAAGAAAACTTCAATATCGAGGTTTGCTCCTTGTGCCACCCTTTCTACACCGGTAAACAAAAAATCGTTGACACCGCCGGCCGCGTGGACAAATTCAACCAAAAATACGGCAATATGTTCAAACGTTCCGTTTAAAGCATATTACCCGACAATCAAAAGGCTGCCTGAAACATTTCAGGCAGCCTTTTGATTCTCTGCCGCTTCGGCTACGGTTTGGCCATTGCCGAATTCACGCCGACAGAAAAACGGCGCATCGGCTGATTGCAAGGGGCAAAGGCGAAATATCCGACAGACACATACCGGAACTTATTACAAAAAAACAGACACTTATCGGTATGTCATGATGGGCAAAACGGATAACGGCCAAACCGTTTTCAGGCAGCATCGGATATTGCCACCCCGCTCTTCGGCAACAGCAAACCGCTCTTGATGGCCTATCGGCTTGAAACGTTTCAGGCTGCCTGAAAACGCAAAGCAATACGCAGCCGGCATATTCCAAAGCAGCCGTGTGCAATGTCCCCATGTTCAGTGAAGCCTCCAATAGCCTTTGGCTTTGTCCCGAAGCTGTCGTCGGCACACAAAATATCCAGACAGCTAAGCAGTTGTGCGTCTTCGGGTCGGCGTTGCAACCATGCATCGGCATACTCGCGGCACATCTTTTTCAGGCAGCCTGCCCGTTGGCGGAAAAGCGCCAATATGCCGCAAGATAGCATTTTCAGCCGAAAACGTTCATCAGATATATCCCAAACGCCGAGGCTGCCGCTTTTCAGGCAGCCTTCCGCCCGTAATATGCTTGATTTTCGATACAAACTTGGCTTGTATGGCCGTATTTTCCCATACCGTCTGAGGCTTGCCGCCTGGTATGAAAAACCAATTCCATCAACCATATCACCGCCGCGATAGCGGGCTCTCGCCATGACAAGCCCATACACGCCGAACGCCGACAGTTTGCCGCGGCCACCAACTCTCATCGGCTTACAAGATTCATCGCGATATTTTCATTTCACCGCAAACACCCAACACGCGGGCAATCGTGGCCGGTATTCATTCCGATATTTTCAGGCAGCTTATCCCTGCCCCCATACAAAAAACCATGCCGCTTAAGGCATGGTTCAACGGTTTGACGCCGACAGAGCGGCCAATTTCGAGCGGGGCAAAACCGCCCGAACGCTGCCAAGCGGGGTTCGGCACCGCCTGCGCCCCGATGCGGCCAAATTACCCGTGCAAACGGCGGACGTATTCCACTTCTTCTTTGCTGCCCAACACAACGGCAACGCGCTGATGCAGGCCGGCCGGCTCTATCGACAGCATATCCTCAACCGCATTGCACGATGCGCCTCCCGCCTGTTGCAGCACGAGACTCAAAGGATTGGCTTCATACATCAAACGCAGTTTGCCCGGTTTGGACGGGTCGCGGGCATCTTTGGGATAGAGAAACACGCCGCCGCGCATGAGTATGCGGTGCACTTCCGCCACCATGCTGGCCACCCAGCGCATATTGTAGTTTTTGCCGCGCACGCCGGTTTCCCCCGCCAAAAGTTCGGCAACGTATTGCCGCACGGGTGCTTCCCAATGACGCTGGTTGGACATATTGATGGCAAATTCTTTGGTCTGCCCGGGTACTTTGGGAGAAGCTTGGGTTAAAACGAATTCGCCGTTTTGATTGAGCGTGAACACATCCACGCCGTGTTTGAAGGTGATGACCAGCAAGGTTTGCGGGCCATACAGCACATAGCCCGCGGCAAGCTGCCGGCTGCCTTTTTGCAGGAAACTTTCGGTGTTCAGGCTGCCTGAAGGTTTTTCCAATACCGAAAAAATCGTGCCGATGGAAATATTGACATCGATATTGGACGAGCCGTCCAAGGGGTCGAACAACACCAGATAGCGTCCGTTTTCATCGGTGGCGACAAAGCTGTCTTCTTCTTCGCTGGCAATGCCCGCCACCGCGCTTTGACGGCGCAGGGCTTCGATGAGCAGGTTGTTGGCAATCACATCCAGTTTTTTCTGGTCTTCGCCTTGGATATTGCCGCTGCCCGCTTCGCCGAGAACGCCCGAAAGCGCACCCAAACGCACTTTTTCGCTGATGCGTATGCAGGCATCGGCGATACTTTGGACGGTGGCGGTCAATTGCGGACAAAGATGGTGTTGTTCGCGCTGCTGTTGCAGATAATCGTGGAAGGTGGTCATGATGTTTTCCGTATGGTTGGCAGAAAAAGAAAAGGTTTCAGGCAGCCTCAGCTTTACATCATGTGCTTGAGCTTGTTGGCTTTTGTATCCAGATAGCCTTGGTTTTCGGGGTTGCGTCCCACGTGCAGGGCAATGCGTTCGGCAACGGTGATGCCGCAATCGCGCAGGGTTTGCACTTTTTCGGGATTGTTGGTGAGCAGTTTGACGGATTGCACGCCCAAAAGGTCGTAGATGTGTTTGGCGATGGAAAAATCGCGCGCATCCACGGGCAGCTGCAATGCCAGATTGGCTTCCACCGTATCCATGCCGGTATCTTGCAGGGCATAGGCGCGGATTTTGTTGAGCAGGCCTATGCCGCGCCCTTCTTGACGCAAATACACGATAATGCCGCGCTGTTCGGCCTGAACGGCCTGCATGGCTGCCTGAAGCTGGGGGCCGCAGTCGCATTTTTTCGAAAACAGGGCATCGCCGGTAAGACATTCGGAATGAATGCGCGACAATACGGGCACTTCACCGGTGATGTCGCCCATCACCAGGGCAACGTGTTCTTGACCGTTGCGGGTGTCTTCAAATCCGTATAGCGTGAAAATGCCGTATTCGGTTGGCAGGCGGCAGGAAGATTGGCGGATAAGGGGATTGTTCATTGTGTTTCTTCTTGTGTGTGTTGTGAAAGGTCGGAAGACAGAAATAGCTGCAACGGAGCCAGCAGAGCCAAAACCAAACCCACCCATGCGGCCTGCGCGTCTTCGTCCGGTGCGTTTTCCAGATATTCAACGTGCAATACGCCGGCTACCCGGCCGTTTTCGGCGCACAGCGGCAGGCTGATTTGGCTGCCTGAACGCCGGTTGTGCATACCGTGAAGATGGTTTTGCGCCAGCCATTGCGGAATATTGTCGGCCAAATTCAGCCAGCCGGATTGGGCGGTGCGTGCCGCCAGATATTTCAGGCAGCCTTCTTCATCGGCGCGAAGCAGATTTTCCGTTGCACCGCCGATATGTGCCAACCGCACCAACAAGCTGTTTTCAGGCAGCCACGCGTAAAGCGTGGCACTGTGCGGCTGCAGGCGCGAACAGGCGGCATCTACGGCGGCGAATATGGATTGAAGCAGCTTGCGGCGCTCGGCAGTATCCGCGAAATAATCGCACAACGCACCGTCTGCCTTGTCATGCCACCATAATTGCGGATGGTCGGCAACGGTATGGCCGAGTACCGCTTGGGCGGCCGCTTGGGCGATATATACGGTTTCGGGATTGAGGTTCAAACCTTGTGTTTGCAGATAGTCGCGGATGTGTGCACTCATGCTGTGCTGCCTGAAAAAATCCAGCCGCCTATATAAGGCAGAAAGCGTTATTTTGCAAGCCGCTGTGTTACCATGCGGTTTTTTGATTGCATGAAGCCCGATGAGTGAGAACGCCGTTACCGTTGCCTGCCCGACCTGCCGCCGCAAGGTGGCTTGGCTGCCTGAAAACCCCTACCGCCCGTTTTGCAGCGAACGTTGCCGATTGGCCGATTTAGGCAGCTGGGCGGACGGCTCTTTTGCCATACCCGCCTGCGAGGAAGACGAACTATGACAACCCTCTATCCTTTTGCCGCCGCTCATGCGGGCGTGGACGAAGCGGGACGCGGGCCTCTGGTAGGCAGCGTGTTCGCCGCGGCGGTGATGCTGCCCGAAGATTATTGTCTGACAGGTTTGGACGATTCCAAAAAGTTGAGCGAAAAAAAACGGGACGAATTGGCCGCAGCGATTAAAGAGCAGGCAACGGCTTGGTGTGTGGCTTCGGCCTCGGCAAAAGAAATTTTGTCGCTCAACATTCTGCACGCCACGATGTTGGCGATGCGCCGGGCGGTGGAAGGCTTGGACAGGCTGCCTGAAAAAGTGTGGATAGACGGCAACCGCATACCGCAGGGTCTGACGGTGGCGGCGGAGGCGGTGGTGAAAGGCGATACCAAAATCGCCCAAATCGCAGCGGCTTCGATATTGGCGAAAACCGCACGCGATGCAGAAATGTATGCCCTGCACGAGCGTTATCCGCAATACGGCTTCAACCGCCACAAAGGCTACGGCACGGCGGAACATCTGGCGGCGTTGCGGCAATACGGCGCGCTGCCCGAACACCGCGCGGCATTCGCCCCAGTGCGCGACGTGTTGGCGCAAGGGCGTTTGTTCGGAAACTGAATACAACTCCTTCGATACTATTGATACTGCGGCAGACAATATTTGCTCTAAAGGAGCTGAATTTGCAGCGGGAAAGGCTGCCTGAAAACGGTTTAAAGCAATCGGAATAATGGTTTTGGTTATTTCAAACCCAGCCGCTGCTTTGAAAGAAGTGAAGAAAATCGTTAAAGAGAATTTAAACCGTAACAGTAAGCCGTACTTTCTGGCGATTGTCTCTCCTTAGCTTAAAATAACTTAGGAAAATATTATGTCTAGATTGAATACAAAATTTAACCGGATGCCGAGATTGATTTTCGGTAAGGAATTGGAAACCGGTAAAACGGTTATTGTACACAACCGCTTCCCCCGTTTTTTCGCCGTAGTCGAAACCTGTCCGAAACAGGCGGACGGTGCGGGCGCAACTATCGGAAACAGCATCGAAAAATACCGGTATGAATACTGCAATCCTGTTTGAAGTATTGATAAAACCAAAGCCTTAATTTGCGAAAAATACCGGTATGAATACTGCAATCCTGTTTGTGGTTTGCGGTTTGCGGATATGTTACTGCTGGATACATACCGCGCAGACAGCCCGCCCCCGCTGGAAGAAATACTGAAAACGGCAAATGAATGTGTAGAATTGATTTTACAGGCAGGCATCAAAGAAAGTGAGTGAAAATGGAACAGCAAAGCCCGCTGAAAAACAGTAAACGCAGCGATGCGCACCGCCGCGCCGACCAGCGTTATAAAAAGAAAATTACCAGAAAAGGTATTGATTTTAAAACGGAAGAAGAGGCGGATTTATTGGAATTTATCAGCAGAATGCCTAATTTTTCCCAGCGTATCAAAGATTTGCTGCGTGAGATGATGGAAGAAGAAAAAATTTAAAAAACGCTTGCATGATATATCCCATGCCTTATCAAAAAGCAATACCATACACATACAGTGTGTATATCACATGAAACACAATCTAGTGCGGTTTGCAGTTTCCATGCGCTACCGAAATAGATAGAACAAAAAAGTTATACTGATTTCATTTATCCCCAAAACGCTGTCCGGCATGGCGCCGGGGTGCAGTGTGTCAGCGTCATTGCGCCGCTGCGAACTTTATAAGGAAACTCTATGTCTAAGCTCAAACCCGTTGCGTTGCGCCGCTCTTCGCCGCCGACGCCGCACCCCGTTGCCCAATATTGGCGCAAATGCCAAGTGAAGGAATTGTTCGATTTGCCTTTTCTGGAACTGGTGTACCGTGCGGCAGCCGTACACCGGGAGCATTTCGACCCGCAACAAATCCAATTGTCGGCCTTATTGTCGGTGAAAACAGGCGGCTGCCCCGAAGATTGCGAATATTGCCCGCAATCGGCGCATTACGATACGGGCATAACCCAATCGGCGGTATTGACGGTTGAAGAAGTCGTGGCAAAAGCCAAAATCGCCCAATCGCGCGGCGCGAGCCGTTTTTGCATGGGCGCGGCGTGGCGCGGCCCCAAACCCCAAGACGTTGAAACGGTATCGGAAATGATTGCTGCGGTGAAAGCCTTGGGTTTGGAAACCTGCGGCACCTTCGGCATGCTGGAAGACGGCATGGCGGAAGATTTGAAACAGGCCGGCTTGGACTACTACAACCACAATATCGATACCGACCCCGAACGTTACAACGACATCATCCACACGCGCCGCCATGAAGACCGTATGGATACTTTGGGCAAAGTACGCCGGGCCGGTTTGAAAATATGCTGCGGCGGCATTGTCGGCATGAACGAAAGCCGCGAGCAGCGGGCGGGTTTGATTGCGGCATTGGCCAATCTCCATCCGCAGCCTGAAAGCGTACCCATCAACCGGTTAATCAAAACTCCCGGCACGCCTTTGGCAGACGCCGAAGATTTGGATTGGACGGAATTCGTCCGTACCGTTGCCGTAGCCAGAATCACCATGCCTGCCAGCTACGTACGCCTTTCGGCAGGCCGCGCCGACATGCCCGAATCGGTTCAGGCCATGTGTTTTCTGGCCGGTGCCAATTCCGTTTTTTGCGGCGACACGCTGCTGACGGCTCAAAATCCCGACACCGACAGCGATACGCAGCTGATGGCAAAATTGGATTTGCAGCCCATGCCGCCGAGATAGCGGCTATCCGCATCTATCAGGCTGCCTGAAACAGCATTCGGATAGCACCATAATCACGCCTTTGACAGCAGCAACCGCCAACCGTTACAACACCGCCCTTTGCCGTGATGTAACGGTTTTAAACGTCTGCCCGTTCAATCGTTTATAATGTTCACAATCCGAATAACTGCCTAAAACGCTTTCAGGCAGCCTGAAAGCTCCCGTATCCGCAGAGACCGCCATGCAAACCACGCCCGAACGCCAAGCCAAGCTGCTCGAAAACCTGCACCGCTACCTTGCCGAACCCAAGGGCAAAACCCCTATCGGGGTGTGGGACAAACTACAGCCCGACTACACCGCCGACAGCATCAAACGCATCAACCGTCTGTTGTCACAGATGCGCTCCATGCCGCAGGGCTGGGAAAACCGCAGCGGCGCAGAAAACTTCCTGCTTACCCTTGCCGCCTATTTGGCGGAATATGTCGTGCGCCTTACCGGCGTAAACGGACGCTGGACAACACACGGACGCTTCAGTTTTGACGTATGCGCCTTCAACCCGACCGACCTGGTGGAAAGCTGCCTGAAAACCGCCGCACCCATCCGTTTGGACAACCTCGTTTGGCAACTGTTCAGCCATTCCCACTCGGCCGACTGCAACGCCATGAGCCGCTACGTCCAAGATTACTACCGCCGACACCGCACCCTTCCCGGCGGCTTGGCGCATGCCGATGCCCTGCACGCCATCGACTTTGACGGCAGCCACTCCAGCTTGCGCCGTATTGATGCCTTTTTGGAACACATCCGCCAACACGATGACGGCATTCTTCACGCAGACACCCAACCCAAACGCAACCTGATTTTCCTGCTTGCCTTCTATTGCGCCGAAACCGCCTGCCTCCACGCAGGCAAATCCCATCAATGGCTCAACCGCCGCCAAATCTCCGAAACCACGGGCAGCCTGAACAACAGTCTTGCCGAACACGCCGCACTGTACACCGAAGACGGCATCACCGCCCCAATCGCGATGCTCTGCGCCGTATTGGACGGCAGAGGAATGCCCGTATCGCAATGGGAAAGCTGCCTGAAACAGCCCCGCACCCACACCGTATCTCCCGAAGAAATCAATCCCGACCAACTCGCCGCACGCATCACCGACCACGTCATACACGGCCGCACACGGGACGGCAGCCGCCTGACCGACCCCTCCTATCTCAAAGAGCTGCGCGCCTTAACACCCGATTACAGCATGGACAGCCTGCAACGCCTGGACGAACTGCTCTACAGCATCCGCAACAGCCGCCCCGATTTCGAAACCTTTATCCGCGACAGCGCCAACCAACAATTTCTCCACTTCTGCGCCTGTTATCTGGCCAAAACCGTTGCCCTCAACACGAACAACACCCTGAAAATGTTGAGTTATGAAGAAATACGCCGCCAAATGCCCGACCTTCCCTGCGATTGGTACAGCACCTATGCGGCCCGTATCGGACGGCAGATTTTCTTCCCCATCGGCAGAATAGGCGGCACTTTGTTTGACGAACAGCCCGAAAGCTGCACCGACTTCGCCCGCATGATGGCACAACACCACACAGGCAACCTGTACGCCGTCAAACCCAACGAATTCGGAGCCGACAATATCGCCGAAAACCTGCAAGGCCTGCTCTTTCAGGCAGGCAGTTTGGCCGCCGCCGCCCTGTACCGCAAACAAGCAGAACCGCACACTATCCCCCTGCCCGTACTCTACAGCCTGGCCGAAGACGGAGAATGGTACGGCCTGCAAATGGATTTGCCCGAAACCGAACAAGCCCTGTCCGAAGGCTTCGCCCTGCTCGATACCAATCCGCACCGCCACACCGCCCAGATTTTCCTCTACGAAGGTTATGCCAACCTCCCGCAAGAGCGGCTGGACGCTTTCATCTTGGAAATCCGCTCTTACGGCGGCAATCCCTTGGTTTTACACACCATGCTGCCCTTCACCTTCCGTTCGGGCAGCCTGAAAGTGCACGAACTCACCCTAAACCTGCTGCATTCGTCCGAAAGAAGCGAAGCCTTTGCGCTGGCAGCCTGCCTTTACCGCGGCATGGACGCTGCCGAATTGCCGCCAAACCGGCGGCACTGGCGTATGCACTATCAAGCCTTGTTCTAAATACCCGACCGCTTGCATGCCGACTGTCTTGTTCAGGCTGCCTGAAACATTCAAGGGCTAATCCGTGAGTAAAGAAAACCGCAAAAGCCGGTGTCATACGGCAGATTAAGCGTACCGCACATACCCGCCCAAACCACCCGACCGCGCAAACGGCTTATGACGCACCATCAGACATAGTTTGGCTGCCTGAAACGGCAACGGCAGCTTGGAACCAACAGCCGCAAATGAATGCGGCGGATGGAAACGGAATATTAAAGATTGCAACCGTCTGTGAGCCGATGGAATGCACAAGCGGCTCCAAACACAATGAGCCGGCAGAAAAACAAAAGAACCCGCCAGTCAAAACAGATTACCGCGGCAAACGTTGATGGCATGAAATCGCATGCAACGGTTTCGCCACCGCCCCTCTTATCGGCAAACATCAGAAAACAGCGGCGGTGGCGAACAGCCCGTTTATCGCATCCTGCATACCCGATTGAAAAGACCGCCCTTAAACGGGCGGTTTTTCATTCGGAAATCCATTAATTTTTTTCCCGCGGGCAGACCGGAAAATGGGGCGTGCGGCAAGCCGCCATATTGACGGCACGGCATTTTTATTTGCAGACCATACCGACACTATGCCGATACCGCACGGATTGATGCGATGGATGTGTCGCATTGGTCGGGCTTCGGTGTATTCGGTTTCAGGCTGCCTGAAACATTTATCCGTCTGCCGCAAACTCGGCACACACCGCCAAAATCTCTCCGCCGAATTCTTCGATTTTTGCCGCACCCAATCCGTAGATATCGGATAACTGTTCGAGTCGTTCGGGCAGCTGTCGGACGATGTCCTGCAAAGTTCGGTCGCCGCAAACCACATAGGCCGGCACGTTGCCCGCTTTGGCGCGTTCGATGCGCCATTTCCGCAACGCCTGCCACAGGCGTTCTTCGCGCTCGGTACGCAGCCATTCGGTTTTCGGGGTCTTAACGGCGGCTTTGTCGCGTTTGAGGGGACGCAACCATACGGGGGTTTCGCCTTTGAGTACGGCTCGGGCGGGCGGTGCCAGCAACAGGGCTTGATGGTTGTTCATATCGTTGGCAAGCAGCCCTAAACCGATGCATTGGCGGACGATATTGCGCCAGTTTTTATCGCTGATTTCAGCGGCGATGCCGAAAGTGGACAATTTGTCGTGTCCGTTGCGGCGTATCCAGTCGTCGTCTTTGCCGCGCAAAACATTAATCACATAGCCTGCCGCGAAACGCTGCCCCACGCGGTAAACGCAGCTGAGCAGTTTTTGTACGGTTTCGGTGGCATCAAAACGGCTGGGCGGATGCAGGCAGTTGTCACAATTGCCGCAGGGTTCGGAGGTTTCGCCGAAATGGCGCAGCAGCGGTACGCGGCGGCAGCCTGCGGTTTCGCACACGTCAAACATGGCATTGAGTTTTTGCAATTCGATGTTTTTTTGAAAATCATCGGCACCGCTTTCCTGAATGCGCTCGCGCAGCAGCATCAGATTGTTCATGCCGTAGCACAGCCAACTGGTTGCAGGCAGCCCGTCCCGCCCCGCACGCCCGCTTTCCTGATAAAAATGCTCGATGCTTTGCGGCATGTCCAGATGGGCGACAAAACGCACGTCGGGTTTGTCGATGCCCATGCCGAAAGCTACCGTGGCCACGACAATGATGTTGTCTTCACGGGTAAAACGCTGCTGGTGTGCCGCGCGGACGTCCATCGGCAAACCGGCATGGTAGGGCAGGGCGTTCAAGCCGTTTTCACACAAAAACGCACTCACGTCCTCCACGCTTTTTCGGCTCAGACAATACACGATACCGCTGCCGCCGTGCATTTGTTTTTGAATAAAATCCAAGAGTTGCTTTTTACCGTAGTTTTTTTCCACCACTTGGTAATAGATGTTGGGACGGTCGAAACTGGCGATAAATTCCGCCGCTTCGTTTAAACGCAGAAAATGTTTGATATCGGCGCGGGTTTGCGCGTCCGCCGTTGCCGTGAGCGCAATACGCGGCACCTGCGGATAACGCTCCGCCAAAAAACCCAACTGCCTGTATTCTGGTCGGAAATCATGCCCCCATTGGCTGACGCAGTGTGCTTCGTCAATCGCAAACAGGGAAACACGGTGGCTGTCCAGAAAACGCAAGAATTTTTCCGTTACCATGCGCTCGGGGGCGACATACAGCAGTTTCAGGCTGCCTGAAACAATATCGTCCGCAATCTCGCGCACCGTTTCGGGCGGCGTGCCGCTGTGTACCGCCGCCGCCCGGACGCCCGCCGCTTTCAACGCCGACACTTGGTCGTCCATCAACGCAATCAGCGGCGACACCACCACCGCCACGCCTTCACGCATCAAAGCAGGTATCTGATAACACAAAGACTTACCGCCGCCCGTAGGCATCAACACCAGCGCATTGCCGCCTTGCGCCACCGTGTCCACGATTTCCCCCTGCCGCCCCCGAAAATCGGGGTAGCCGAACACATCGTGCAAAATTTGTCGGGATAAATCGGACATAACGGCTATACCTTACAGCATGAACGTGGCAAAATCGCCATTTTAGCAGGAAACATTTATGAAAAACGTTTGGATAACCGGCATCACTGCACTGTTCCTGGCTGCCTGCGCATCGGGCGGCAATACGCAAACCCCCGCGCACAACACCGCCCCCAATGCCAAATGGAAACAGCTCGGCTATCTCGGCGGCGGCAATATCGAATTGTCCTACGACAGCAACAACGTCGTCCGTTTGGACAACGGACACATACGCGTTTACGACCGCAAAACCATCGCCCATCCCGAAAAAACCGTATTCCGCGACACGCCCGAATACAAAACCGCCACCGGCGAATGGCTGTTGAACTGCTCCGAGCGCACCTACCGACTGCTGTCGATGCGCTTTGTCGGCAAAAACAAACACATTCTGCTGCACCGCTACGAAAACGGCGAAACCCGCTTCACGCCCATCCAACCGGCCACAGGCGCACAAGCCCTCTTTGACGCCGTATGCCCAAACCCGACACCCGAAAAAGCGCCGATATAAATCCCATCCGAACCTTTTTCAGGCAGCCTGCCCAATACACAAAAGCCGCCTGAAAACAACACACCGCTTATCCGTATGGAAATCCACCGCCTGTTCCCTTCAGGCAGCCCGCTAACCGGACTGCTGCAACAATCCAAACTCTGGCAAATGCTCGATGCCGAAGTCAAAACCAGGCTGCCTGAAAACCTGCACGGCTACTGCAAAGCCGTCTGCATAGACGAAAACGGCGCACTCATACTCTACGCCTACGCCCCGATGGCCGCCACCCGCCTGAAAATGCTGCTGCCCGCCCTGTTAAGCGGTTTGCAGCAAAAATACAGCCATATCCGCACCATACGCATTAAAGTCCGACCACAGCAAAAACCCGCAGCCCGTCAAAAAAACTTCCGCATCAGCCCCCGTGCCGCCGAACACTTTCTCGACACAGCCGACCGTCTGGCCCACCATCCCGATTTGGCTGCCGCGATGCGGTGCCTGGCGCACCATCATTTAAATACCGACAAAGAATAAGCCGCCCGCACCCGCTATACTGTTGTCTCCCTGCCGGCGACACATTTCATATCGGCATCCGGCTCCGAACTTCAGGCTGCCTGAACCCGCACCCGAACCGTATAAAATTGACACACGGCAAAAATATAACGCCCAAACAACAAACCCGAAGCAAACACCGTCTCCGCTATTTCCGAGCATACCCGCTCTCCCCCTTGCTCGCGACCGCAAAATCTTCACTCAAAATTATTCTGATTAACAAAATTTTACCTACGCATTGATATGTATCAACACCACGAACTGTAAATTTACTGCATAATACGCGATTGTTTGTAAAGACATCTCTGCATCCGCAGAGATTTTATCCACCTTCCGCTTAAGCGGAACCCTTGTTACATCAAAGGAAAAATTATGAAACTGTATCTGAGTCTGATTGCTGCCGCCGCTCTGTCTTTGGCTGCCTGCGGCGAACAAGCTGCCCAAGCACCGGCACCCGCACCTGAGCAACCTGCTGCCGAAGCTCCCGCTCCTGCGGAACAACCCGCTGCCGAAGCTGAAGCCGCAGCACCTGCCGAGCAAGCCGCAGCACCCGCAGAAGGCTGCTCTGCCGTTATCGAAGCAAACGATGCCATGCAGTTCAACACCAAAGAATTGACTGTAAGCTCAGCTTGCGGCAAATACACCGTTACTCTGAAACACGTCGGCAAAGCACCCAAAACCGCTATGGGTCATAACGTTGTTATCGCCAAAGCAGCAGACGTTGCAGGCGTAGTAGCCGATTCTGCCAAAGCGGCTCCCGAGTTCATCACCGTTGATGACGCGCGCGTTATCGCCCACACTGCCATGATTGGCGGCGGCGAAGAAACCAGCGTAACTTTCGAAACCGCCAAACTGGCTAAAGGCGAAGCTTACGAATTCTTCTGCACTTTCCCCGGCCACTATGCCATGATGAAAGGTGCGGTTAAAGTGGTTGACTAATTGTCCGCCCGCTTAAGCGAACCTTATAATTAAGGCTGCCTGAAACCTTTCAGGCAGCCTTATTCATTAGGTCAAAACCATGTTACACACCGTTTACAATGCGCTATGGCATCTTGCCGCGCCACTGCTGCGCCGTTATCTGGCCAAACGCGCCCGCAACCACCCCGCTTATGCCGAACATCATGATGAACGTTTCGGCAAACCCTATACCGAAGCCGTGCAAGGCGCGATATGGATACATGCCGTATCGGTCGGCGAAACCCGCGCCGCCGAACCTTTAATCCGTGCGTTAAGGCAACACTTTCCCCAAACACCGCTGCTGCTTACCCAAATGACTCCCACAGGCCGCGCAACCGCTCAAACGCTCTATCCCGATGCACAATGCCGCTATCTGCCCTACGATAAAAAACAATGGGCGGAACAGTTTCTAAACGACCACCGCCCTCTGTTCGGCGTACTGATGGAAACCGAAATCTGGCCCAACCTGATGCATGCCTGCCAAGCCCGCCGCATTCCCCTGTTTCTCGCCAATGCCCGCCTGTCCGACCGCTCCGCCCGCGCCTACAGCCGCATCCGCAGTCTTATCCGCCCCGCCATGCAAACACTTGCCGGCTGCTGCGCCCAAACTCCGGCAGACGCCCAACGCCTGTCCGATTTAGGCGCAAATCCCGTCCGCGTATGCGGCAATACCAAATACGACATTACTCCGCCTACAGAGTCCGCACACACGGCCGCACGTTTCAGGCAGCTTATCGGCAAACGGCGCGTTTTCCTGGCCGCCAGTACGCGCTGCCGTCAAGGCGATGACGAATCCGCTCTGATTTTAGATGCCTGGCAACAGCAGCAGTTTGACCAAGATGTTTTGCTGATTATCGTACCGCGCCATCCCGAACGCTTTCAGGCAGCCTTCGAACACGCGCAAAAGCTCGGACTGAAGGTGCAAAAACGCAGCGGCAACAGCCCCGTGCTGCCCGAAACCCAAGTATGGATAGGCGACAGCATGGGCGAAATGTTTGCCTATTATCAGGCCGCCGATGCCGTATTTGTCGGCGGCAGCCTCGTAGACAGCGGCTGCCAGAACATCATCGAACCGCTGTCCTGCGGCAAAGCGGTAGCCTTCGGAAGCTCCACATACAATTTTCAGGCAGCCTGCGACAGCGCACTCGAGGCACGGGCAGCAGTGCAGGTAAACAACGCCGCAGAACTCGCCGCACTTGCCCAATCATGGCTCAACCGACCCGAAACCGTTGCCGGGCTTGCCGCCAACGGCTTGGCTTTGGTCGCGGCGCATCGCGGAGCCGCACATCAAACCGCCGATTGGATTGCCGAATCCATGGCAAAATATACTTGACATCATCGTGCGCCCAATCTAAAATTCCGCCTTTCGGGTCGTTAGCTCAGTTGGTAGAGCAGCGGACTTTTAATCCGTTGGTCGAGCGTTCGAATCGCTCACGACCCACCAATTTCAAACCCTCTAAACAATCGTTTAGAGGGTTTTTCTTTTTCAGGCTGCCTGAAGGCGTGTCCGATTTGTGTCCAACGGCGGAACCGTATCCCGAATTTCCTCATACCGCTATAAACGTTGATGCCCAATACCCACAGTGCATGAACATCTCCCGTCTTTCCCAACCGCCGACCCCGAGCCTGCCGAACGCAGAAAACCGTCTTCCCCGTCAATGAAATGAAGCAGTGTATTCGGGCATATCCCGGCTTTGCGCGTTGTCGGATACTACACGGCGGCGTACACACCCTGCTCGGCGGCGGTCAGGTGTAACACACGCCGGTTGTCGGATACCAATACAGCTCCGCACACAATCCGCCTGCCTGAATGTTTTGCAAACCATGCATGAGCGTTTTGCCGTTTATTCTGTTTCAAACCGATTGATATTCCGACCATACCGAACCGATTCGGTTTAAACCGACTGTTTCCGGAGAGTCTCTGTTTCCAAATGAGCTTGATGCTGCAATATGATTTAATCAAAATAAATATTCTTCAATAGCTTATTGCAAATCCCCATTAAAGAAAATGTTTTCACGCAATCTGTTTACCGTCATATCCATCAAATCTTACAACACAGCCTTCTGAAAAATTCGGGCTTCCGAAAGCCCTAAAGCGGCATTGTTCATATCCGTTTCAACCATTTTCCGCCGCTTTCAGGCAACCTGATGCGTATCGTCCTAAGGAATAACGGATAGATACACGGACAACGGCCTTATCACACAACCCGCTTGTGTTTATCGGACAGAATGCCTTTGTGCGGGGCGGTTTCCGCTATCGGAACGGCTGTCGTAGAGCCATTCGACATCTTCTTGAAGAAAGGCTTGGGGAAATAAATAATATCCTTTTAGAACAACAGTATCCAAATATTGCCAACGCGGTTGGAAAGCAGGATATTCGGTGCGGACGGCATCCAATATCAAGGTGGTGCAGTAAAAGTGCGGCTCTGATTTTCGGTCTAAAACAAAAGGTTTTCCGACTTGCTTGAAGGCATAACGGGCCGTTTGGGCGCGTTGGCCCGAATTGAGAAAACGCGGGCGGACAAGGGCGAACGCTTCGGCTTTATCGGCAGCAAGAAAAGATGCAATCGGGCTGAGCAATACTTGGTCAGGATGGTCGGCATCGTCATCGGTGGTGGCGTGGGCGACGAGAATGTCGGGGGCGGTTGCGACAATCATGCCGATATGCGAAAAAGAACTTTGGCTGAGATGCCCGATAATACGGCTTTCGGCGGCCGTGCCGCTGCGTAAAATCCAGTCGCCCGCCTGAACGTCGATATGCGGCGGCAAATACACAGGTGCGGCAACAGGCAGGCTGTCTTGCCTCAGAACAAACAGGCAGACAAAGAAAACACCCAAACGAAAAAGGTGTTTTTTCATTTGAGTGTCGGCAAAAAACAGGATTTTATAAACCAATTTTCCAACCGTCATCGGTATGGATGACTTTGACACTGTCGGTCTCGGTTTTGCCGTTTTTAAACACGGTTTCTACTTTTACCTTGCCATACTTCTCATCCTTTTCAAAAGGCTTGAAAGGCTGTGCGACTATTTTATCCACACCGCCGTTGGCTTCAGCTCTGGCTTTGGTTTTAGCGACATCGGCTTTAATTTTGCCCGAGACCATTTCTTTCAAGCCGGCTTGGTCTTTTTGATCATCCGGAATATGAATCATGGCAACAACATCATCGGCTTTGCCTTGATACATTTTTTCAATAAATGTTTTCGCGGCATCTTCGGGCGTGGACGCGCCGCCGCCGCAAGCTATCAGTAAAGAACACAATGTTGCGCCGAGTAGGGCGTTAATGAAACGTTTCATGATGAAAATCCTTTGCGGGTTGTAAACATTTTTTCTTCAGTCCTCGCACGGAAACCGGTTTTAACATACGAAAACCGGTTTTAACACCAGTTAACACACGCGGACGGTCGGATTGTATGCCGAAAAACAGACTTAAAGCAATTGGAAGCCGCATTTTGTACGGCATCCGAAGCAAGGTTTTGCCCGTATTTCAGGTTATCGGCGGTTGCCATCCGACAGGATTTTCATCATGAAACGTTTCGTCAACACCCTGCCGTACGCGTGCAGTAACCGATTTAAAGACAGATTACCGTACAAGAACCGGAGAAAAAATGTTTACCGAGCCTGCAACGGTGCGGCCTTTCTAAAATAACGTCAAGAAAACAGGCGGGTATCCGACGATTTTCAAACGAATAAGCGGTATCGGCTTTCTTTCAGGCTGCCTGAACATTTTCAGGCAGCCTGCCATATATCTGAAACAAGCTGTCAGGTATCCATATACCATCGGCCAAACGTCAAGATTTTACTCCGCCGCACAGCGCAGGCAGCCGCTCCCGGCCGAAATAGATACCCGGCCAATAGGGTTAAAACCGTTTCGCCGCCGGTACGGCATGCATCTGAAAGCCGCAAAAAAACGCTGCGCGATTATCCGGCAATCGGATTCCCAACGCATACCGATACGGCACGCGGCTTGCCTTATTCCGTTGCGCCGATATGTCTTGTCGGGTGTTTGCGGAATATTTGCGGCTTGTTTCCCGAATAAAAACCCAACTTGCGGGGACAAAGGTCGGTATCTATAATGTTTCGGTTTCAGGCTGCCTGAAGGTATGGGCGCAATAGGTTTCGGAGTGCAAGGTGTCGCGCGTAAACGAGAAAAATCTGAGTGAATTTATCCGCCTGCAAGTGCAGGAAAACCGGGCTTGGGCGTTGTTGTGCGGCATTGCCGATTGGTTGCGCCAGAGCAAGGGAAAATATGCGGCGGAACGTTTGGCGGTTTTAACGGATGTTTTGCTGGAAAACGGGGAATTGTGCGCACAGGCGGGAATATTGCTCAACCGCTGGCTGCGCAAGGTGCGGCTGTATCCTTTGCTGATTAGTGCGGGGATTTTCGCACGCGAGGGATTCCGCCGCGAAATGACGGCGCGGCTGTATGAAAAAATCAATCCTTCCTACAAAGACGGCAGCGATTTGCGCGATGTTTTCTCGCAACTTTTTTACCGTGAAAACGACCGCCATTGGTTGGAATCGGTGCCTGCCGCTCTATGGTTGAAGCTGTTTTCCCTGCTGTCGCGGCATACACCCGAAGGCGACAGAAAAACGCTGCACGATTATCTGCGCCAAGAAGGTTTGCATGCGGTGGAAATGCTGTCGATTTGGGTGGCGGCGGAGGCGTTGGAACCTGATTTAATCCGTCTCGACCCGAAACTGTTGGACAGAGATTCGCCTTTTGTCGCCTTAAAACGCGAGGTGAGCTATTGGCTGCGTGCGAAAGCAAGCAGCGATGAATTTGACGACAGCCATCTGTATGTGATGCTCGACCAATGCCGCAAACAAGTGGAAACGCTGCGTAAAAAAGGAACGGGGGCGGGGGCAGGTTCTTCTTTGGGCGTAGCGCACCTGTTGGAACGTTTGGACCAAACCTTTGACCGCATGGTGCTGCTTTTGGATGTGTTCGCACCCGAAGTGATTCCGCCGCGTGATATGTTGAAACTCACCGGCACTTTGGCAAGCGCAGCGGCAGAACAACACGGCGTGGCACCGCTTTGGAAGCGCAGCGTACGCATGCTCTCGCGCAGCATCACCCAAAACACGGGCGACCATGGCGAACACTACATCACCCGCAATAAAAAAGAATATTTGGGTATGTTTTATTCGGCAGCTGCGGGCGGCGTGCTGATTGCTTTAATGTCGCTGCTGAAAATCCATTTCGGTAAAACCATAGACAATTATTTTTTATACAGCCTGGTTTCCGGCCTGAATTACGGCATCGGTTTTGCCCTGATTTTCATGCTCGGCGGCACGGTGGCCACCAAACAGCCTGCCATGACCGCTTCGCATTTTGCCGCTGCGGCAGAGGGCAACGACAAAGGCGTGGCCGTCGATATGAAGTTGGCGCAATTGCTGGTCGATGTACTGCGCTCGCAAATGGCGGCAGTGGCGGGCAATGTGCTGACGGCAACGGCAACGGCGATGGTGATTGCGGCTTTGTGGATGGCGTTTCGGGATTTTCCGATTCTGAATAAAGCGCAGGTCAACGCCCAACTGGCGGCTGTCGACCCTTGGAAGCCGACCTTGCTGTATGCCGCCATTGCAGGCGTTTGGCTGTTTTGTTCGGGGATTATTTCGGGCTTTTTCGACAACCGCTGCGATTATCTCAATCTGCGGATGCGTTTGCGCCACCATCCTGTTTTGAAACGTTTGCTGCCTGAAAAACTGCGCGCCCGGTTTGCCGATTATATGCACGATAACTACGGCTCTTTGATGGGCAATCTCTGCTTTGGCATGTTGTTGGCGATGACGGGATTTATCGGCCACGCTACCGGTTTGCCGCTGGATATCCGCCATATTGCCTTTTCTTCCGCCAATGTCGGCTATGCGGCGGTTTCAGGCAGCATCGGATTTTGGCTGTTCGTACAGAGTATGTTGTTTGTGCTGCTGATTGGCGTGGTCAATCTGGCGGTGAGCTTCGCTATCACTTTATGGGTGGCGTTGCGTTCGCGCGGTACGCATATCCAAAGCGGTTGGAATATTTTCCTATGCGTGCTGCAAATCGCTCGGGAGCGTCCTTTGAGTTTGTTTCTGCCGCACAATCTGCCGCCCGAACCCGTTCCGCCCGCGCCGCGCAAAGGCAATAAAGAAACGGTGGAAGCCAAAGACCATACCGGCCACCACGCTGCCTGAAAACCTTTCAGGCAGCCTGTCGCCGAATTTCATCCGGCATATGGCATGGATATCAACATATTCCGTTTGATACGGATTGCATGAACCATATTCGGCAGCCCGCAAGGCTTGGCAATCCATCGGCCTCTCCCGCTACGGCGAACCTGTCGCGCCGCCCTGCGATTCGGCCGTTACTTTGCACCGCCACTCTTTTACACCCAACCATCATCTCCATGACATGAATACGCTATTGGAAACCGCCGGCTACTGGCTGGCCAATCTGCACATTCCCAAAGAATGGCTGCTTTCCCTTATCTGGATACCTGCAGTCTGGCTGCTGCGCGGCATCGGGTTGAAACTCCATTTTTCCCGCCACCCCGCTTTGGAAATCGAAGCCAAACGCCGTGCCGCGGTTGTCAGCCGCAACGTGTCGCTACTGCTCTGCGTTTTGGGACTGTTTACCGTTTGGTCGAGCCAGATACACACTTTTGCCTTGTCTATGGTGGCATTGGCAGCAGCCACCGTGTTGGCCACCAAAGAATTGATTATGTGCCTTTCAGGCAGCCTGTTGCGCATCGCCACGCAACAATATTCGGTAGGCGATTACATAGAAATCAACCATATGCGCGGCAGAGTAATCGACATCAACCTGCTCAACACCCTGATGATGGAAATCGGCCCCGACCCGTCCATCGGACAACTGTCGGGCAAAACCGTATCTTTTCCCAACAGCCTGCTGCTCAATTATTCCGTGCGCCGCGACAGCATACTGGGCGCATATGTGGTGCATACTTTCGATATTCCCGTTCCCATTCATTTGGATTCCGATGCCATCGTTCCCAAATTGGCCGCCGTATTGGAGCAACATTGCGCCCCGTTCGCCGACGCCATTGCCACTTATCTGGAATTGGTACAGGTGCAGAAATTGTTTATCACTCCTGCCGCCCGCTTTCGCATCAGCCGTGTTCCCGACTGCGATAAAAATTACCGCTTGGTTGTCCGTTTCGCCTCCCCTTTAACCAAACGCTTGGAAATCCAGCAAGCCGTGTTGGATGAATTTATCCGCGTGCAATTCCGCCTGTTGGAGAATCAGCAACTGTAAATCAATCACAAATTCCAACAAAATGCCGAAAACCAACGGGAATATCCCATGCCGAATATTTCTAAACACATCTGCTCCTTAGCATATTCCCGACCGTTTTATCGGCTGTGCCGCTTTCGCCGGGATTCTTGATGTATCGGCCATCCGAAGTCATCAAACCTGTGCCTGTATTATTCCGACATCTTAAACAACGTAAAAAAACCGTACCGCAACCCAAACACACGCCCATCTTCAAATCTCCGCCAAAATAAAACCGCTTGACGAGAAGTGGAACCCAAACCACATTTGGCCGATTGGAAACCATCCAACCCCATAAAAGATATGGGATTTTACGGTTCAAGAGCGGAAAAAACGCTTATTTTCCTAAAAAAACAAGAGTACATCACCTTAACAAACACTCTGCACTCGCCGGCTGTTTAAAATCCTGAAAGACAGAACATGGGCGCGGTATAGATACCGGCAGCTTATTGCAATACATCAAACCATTCGATGATGTTCAAATGCCTAGACGGGAACCAATATCGGGAAATGGATATTCAAAAAAGTAAAGATAAACGTTAAAACCAATCGGTAATCCGTCACATCCCAAACGGTATGGCGCACTTTCATACCATCAAAAGGCTGCCTGAAACTTTTCAGGCAGCCTTTATCCATCTTTGTATCGGCAGATAACCGGTTCGACTAAGCACTTGAATATTGATTGGTGCAGAAGACGCATCCAATCACAAAAGTCATCATAAAACACGGCATGATGTCGGGCCTCAAAATGCTGCCTATCCATCATGCCGTGTTGATTGCCTATATCAGAAGCATATATCGTTTACCGTTCGGCTGTACGTATCGTACGGATTATGCTTCTTCAAGCGGTTCGGCTTCGTCCTCCGCTGCGACCACTTCGGCGGGATTGTGTGCAGCCGCCCAAGCGGCACGGCGGCTGCGGTGGTAGCTCAAACCTGTACCGGCAGGAATCAAACGGCCTACTACAACGTTTTCTTTCAAGCCGCGCAATTCGTCTCTGCGTCCCATAATCGCCGCTTCGGTCAACACGCGGGTGGTTTCTTGGAAAGATGCGGCGGAAATGAAGCTGTCGGTAGAAAGCGAAGCTTTGGTAATGCCGAGCAGAACGTTGTCAAAACGCGCAGGCTCTTTACCTTCGGCCAAAGCCTTTTCGTTGGCAATCATCACATCAGCACGCTCCACTTGTTCGCCGGTAATGAAGTGGGTATCGCCCGGGTCGACAATGCTCACGCGGCGCAGCATCTGGCGGATAATCACCTCGATATGCTTGTCGGAAATTTTCACGCCTTGCAAACGGTACACTTCCTGAACTTCTTGGACAATGTAACGCGCTAATTCTTCAATACCTTTCAAGCGCAGGATATCATGCGGATCTACCGACCCGTCCACTACGGTTTCGCCGCGATTCACAACCTGACCGTCGTGCACCAACAGTTGTTTTTCTTTCGAAATCAATGTTTCATGAGCTATACCGTCCAAATCGGTAATCACCAAACGCTGTTTGCCTTTGGTTTCTTTGCCGAACGACACCATACCGGTTACTTCAGCCAGCATACCGGCATCTTTGGGAACGCGGGCTTCAAACAGTTCCGCCACGCGCGGCAGACCGCCGGTAATGTCGCGGGTTTTGGTAGTAGCCTGAGGAATACGTGCCAACACATCGCCTTTACCCACTTCCTGACCTTCGCGTACCTGAATAATGGCACCTACTTGGAAAGCCATGGTAACGGGTGTGTCCGTTCCGGGAATTTTCACCGGTTCGCCGTTTTCATCCAACAGACGGGCAGTCGGACGCAATAATTTGCTGGTGCTGCCGCGGCGTTTACCGTCAATCACCACCAAAGTGGACAAGCCGGTAATATCGTCGGTTTGTTTGGTAACGGTTACGCCTTCCTCCACATTTTCAAATTCGATGCGGCCGGCATATTCGGTAATCATCGGGTGGGTATGCGGATCCCAAGTGGCCAAAGTCTGGCCTGCTTTCAACATTTCGCCGTCCTGTACGCGCAATGTCGCGCCGTAAGGTACTTTGTGCAATTCGCGCTCACGACCGGAGGCATCCAAAATCATGATTTCGCAAGAGCGCCCGATAACAATCAACTCACCCTTATTATTGGCGATATAGCGCATTTGGCTGTTGAAGCGGACGGTACCGTTGGATTTGGCCTCCACTTGGCTGGCTGCCGCCGCACGCGATGCTGCACCACCGATGTGGAAAGTACGCATGGTCAGCTGAGTACCCGGTTCACCGATAGATTGCGCGGCAATCACACCTACCGCTTCACCTGCATTCACCAGTTTGCCGCGTGCCAAATCGCGGCCGTAGCATTTGGCGCACAGGCCGTAACGGGTTTGGCAGGTAATCGGTGTGCGGACTTTCACTTCGTCCACACCTGATGCATCAATCATGTCTACCAGCTTCTCATCCAGCAGAGTGCCCGCTTCAATCAAAGTCGCACCGGTATTGGGGTCAACCACGTCAGAAGCAGTAACCCGTCCCAAAATACGGTCGCGCAACGGCTCGATAATATCGCCGCCCTGTACCACCGCTTTCATGAAAAAGCCTTCTTCGGTACCGCAGTCGTCTTCCACCACCACCAAATCTTGTGTTACGTCCACCAAACGGCGGGTCAGATAACCGGAGTTCGCGGTTTTCAAAGCCGTATCCGCCAAACCTTTGCGCGCACCGTGAGTCGCAATAAAGTATTGCAATACCGTCAAACCTTCGCGGAAATTCGCCGTAATCGGGGTTTCGATAATTGAGCCGTCCGGTTTGGCCATCAATCCGCGCATACCGGAAAGCTGTTTGATTTGCGCCGCAGAACCGCGGGCGCCCGAATCGGCCATCATATAGATAGAGTTGAACGACTCTTGCTCAACTTCTTTACCGTCCCGGTCGATTACTTTTTCTTTAGACAAGTGATCCATCATCGCTTTAGCGATTTTATCGCCCGCCTTACCCCAAATATCCACCACTTTGTTGTAACGCTCACCGTTGGTTACCAAACCTTGACGGTATTGCCCTTCGATATCTTTCACTTCGGCATTGGCTTCAGCCAGCAGGGCGGCTTTTTCTTTCGGTATTTCCATGTCGTCCACGCAGATGGAAATACCGCCCTTGGCTGCCAGAGCAAAACCGGTATACATCAGATGGTCGGCAAAAATTACCGTATCGCGCAGGCCGCACAAACGGAACGATGCATTAATCAGCTGAGAAATAGCTTTTTTCTTCAACGCCTTATTGACATACTCAAATGGCAGGCCTTTCGGCATGATTTCAGACAGCAACGCACGGCCAACCGTTGTTTCATAGCGGTTAACCACCGGCTCGAATTCACCCTGCCCGTTTTTCACCCATTCTTTGATACGCACGGTGATTTTGCTACCCAATTCCACCTGCTGGGTATGGTAAGCACGGTGTACCTCTTTTACATCGGCAAACAAAGAACCTTCGCCTTTGCCATTGATACGTTCGCGGGTCATGTAATACAAGCCCAATACGATGTCCTGAGACGGCACGATAATCGGGTCGCCGTTGGCTGGCGCAAGTACGTTGTTGGAAGCCAGCATCAGGGTACGCGCTTCCATTTGCGCTTCCAAGCTTAAGGGAACGTGTACCGCCATTTGGTCGCCGTCAAAGTCGGCGTTGAACGCGGCGCACACCAGCGGGTGGAGCTGAATCGCCTTGCCTTCAATCAAAATCGGCTCAAACGCCTGAATGCCCAAACGGTGCAGGGTCGGCGCACGGTTGAGCAAAATCGGGTGTTCGCGAATCACTTCTTCCAAGATATCCCAAACTTCAGGTACTTCCTGTTCCACCAATTTTTTGGCTGCCTTAACGGTTGTTGCGAGACCGCGCTGTTCCAATTTATGGAAAATAAACGGTTTGAACAATTCCAACGCCATTTTTTTCGGCAAACCGCATTGGTGCAAACGCAGGTAAGGGCCTACCGTAATCACCGAACGGCCGGAATAATCGACACGTTTACCCAACAGGTTCTGACGGAAACGGCCGCCTTTACCTTTAATCATATCCGCCAAAGATTTCAGCGGACGCTTATTAGCTCCGGTCATCGCCTTGCCGCGGCGGCCGTTGTCAAGCAGACTGTCCACAGCTTCCTGCAACATGCGCTTTTCATTACGGACAATAATTTCAGGAGCATGCAGTTCCAACAAACGCTTCAAGCGGTTGTTGCGGTTAATCACGCGGCGGTACAAATCATTCAAATCGGACGTAGCGAAACGGCCGCCGTCCAAGGGTACCAACGGACGCAAATCGGGCGGCAGCACCGGCAATACGTCCATAATCATCCATTCCAGCTTCATGCCGCTGCGCTGGAAGGCCTCCAATACTTTCAAACGTTTGGCCAGTTTTTTGATTTTAGTGTCGGAACCCGTGCTTTGCAGTTCTTGACGCAACAATTCGATTTCCGAAGCCACATCCAAAGTACGCAACAGTTCGCGGATACCTTCCGCACCCATATAGGCATCAAATTCTTCGCCGAACTCGTCCAATTTGGCGTAATAATCCTCTTCGCTCAACAATTGGCGGCGTTGCAGGGAAGTTAAGCCCGGGTCGGTTACCACGAAAGCCTCAAAATACAATACACGCTCGATGTCGCGCAGGGTCATGTCCAACACCATACCCAAACGCGAGGGCAGCGATTTCAAAAACCAAATATGCGCTACGGGAGCGGCCAGCTCGATATGTCCCATGCGTTCGCGGCGCACTTTGGTAAGCGTTACTTCCACTCCGCATTTTTCACAAGTAACACCTTTGAATTTCAAACGTTTGTATTTGCCGCACAAGCATTCGTAATCTTTTACCGGTCCGAAAATTTTCGCGCAGAACAAGCCGTCGCGTTCGGGTTTGAAAGTACGGTAGTTGATGGTTTCCGGTTTTTTCACTTCGCCGTAAGACCATGAACGGATGGTTTCCGGCGAAGCGATGCCGATTTTGATGGCGTCAAATTCTTCCGAACCTGCCTGCTGCAGGGGATTGAACAAATCGGTTAAGTTCATTGATTGCTCCTGATAAGGGTCAAACCCGTGTTTTAAAAATTATTTTTGCGGCAGCATACTTTTGGCTGCCTGAAGATTTTGCATGCATCGTTCTCTGCTCAAAATATACTGCTCAATCTCACCAATTTCTTACGATGCCGGTCAATATACTTAATCAAAATAATCTCATACAGCCTGATTCCTGTATCTATAGGCAAAGTTTTCAGGCTGCCTGAAACCGGAAATTACTGCTTCCAGCGCGCCTTAATGGCATCTAATTCTCCGTTTTTCTGCAAAGCTTCCAAACCGGCATTGATTTTAGCCAAAAGCTCGGGCTCGTCTTTGCGGACGGAAAATACAATACGGGTGCTGTCATCTTCTTCCATGCCCGGCACGGCCTGCAATAGCAAGGGGGTATCGTCGAAAGTTTCGCTGGCTATGTGGTAGCGCATAGCCACACAATCGCCCAACCCGATTTCGGCATTTTTCTTCAACACTTCGGTCATCACTTGATAGTGGGTATCGACCGTTCTTATATTTTCTACCTTCATGCCGTAGTCTTGTATCAGAGTATCTTTCCACTCGCCAAATTCAGTGATAGCTATCTTTTTCTTCCACCAATGATGTAAATCCTCTTTACTTCGACCTATCAGGCAATCCAAAGAAACCACATACGGTCGGGTCGGTATGGAAACTTCCTGATTCACATCTTCTATAGAAGTACCGCCTAATGATATATGTATGTCGAGTTCTTTCAAATTGGTAAATAATTTATCCCACGGTTGGACAATATATTCGATTTTAAAACCTTGCTGCTTGGCAACCGCATTTAAAATATCCACTTCCAAACCGGCATGTTCGCCGCTATGCACCGTTAACAAATAAGGAGGATAAGTAACATCGCGTACTGCACGATATACAGGTCGGTCATCAACTTCAGGCGCAGATGCCTCCTGAACCGAAGTCATACTGCCGTTTTCCGAACAGGCGGCAATAAAAAACACTCCCAACAATAATCCAAATTTTGCAATATTCATCTTGCTTACTCTCATCAGACTAATCAAAAGATTAAACCAACCGTTTTCAGGCTGCCTGAAAACGAAAAAATTATTGCCCCCAACGCTTTTTAATCGCTTCCAATTCGCCGCTTTTCTCTAAATCTGCCAAGCCTGCATTGATTTTGGCCAACAATTCGGTTTGGTCTTTGCGCACGGAAAACACAATTCGGGTGCTGTCGTCTTCCTCTGAATCCGGTAATTCCTTAATAGCAAAAGAATGTTTGGCAAACGTTTCGCTGTCGGCGTTATAGCGCAGAGAAACGCAATCCCCTACGCCGATTTCGGTATTTTTTTGCAAAATTCCCGATAAAACCTGGTAATGGGTATCCACCAATTTGATTTTCTTATTTGAAATTCCATATTCTTCAGACAAATCTTCCGCCCAATCACCCGAATTCAAAGTCGTTATATTTTTTTGCTGCCAATTATCCAAATCGGCTTCATTCGCAGCAGCGAGACAATCCATCGAAACGATATAAGGCCGCGCAGGAGTCGAAACTTCTTGCTCCACATCTTCGATGGAAGTACCTCCCAAAGTAATACTGATATCCCGTTCGGACAAATCCTTAAATAATTTTTCCCACGGTTCGTGGACATATTCCAACCGAAATCCCTGCCGCTTGCCGATTGCTTCCAAAATATCTATTTCCAACCCTTGATTTGTTTTACCTTGCGGCATCAACAGATAAGGAGGGTAAACAAAATCCCTGACCACACGGTAAACCGGCATACCATCCGTCCCGGACGAAACCGTTTCGGAAGACGCAGAAGACGAGTTTTCCGAACAAGCGGATACCGCCAAAAACAAAGTAAACAGCAAACCTATCTTAACGGTATTCATATCCCACTCCTCATATTAATTATGTTCGTCAAACTACGCTTACATAAAATAATCCTGATATATTTCCCTGTTTATTTTATTCTTTCTTATCCAAACAGGTAGGATTTGTCCGTTTTCAGGCAGCCTGAAACCAAACACCGCGCTTCCGCCGCCTGCCAAACGGTTAACGGTAAACCTCGCAACGCACATCTTCGTTTTTACAAAACATACCGTCATGCTTGTTGCGGCACTGTTTCAACACATCCAAGCGTGCGCGGCCACGGTTGCCGTTTTCGGCACGGAAATGGCTGGTGAATACATTCAGGCTGCATACATAAACGGCTTCGTTTTCAACGCGTTTGCCGCTTGAACGTTCTGCCAGCAAAATATTCACCTGCTCGGTCAAACGCGCCACTTGACGCTCCAAATCGGCAATACGCTCGCTGTCTGACGGCATGGCCCGGGCGGTACTGATGGCAAACAAAGCGACAAACAAAACGGTTTTAAACTTCATCATCGGATTCCTAAAAAATCATGTCATGACGATTGCAGGCTGCCTGAAAAACTTCAAATCCGTTCGCGAACAAACCGGATTCGGTCAAAGTATTCGGATAAACCGATAATAAACCAATCACACGAAAACCAAGCTGCTTCCCGTTTGAAGCATTCATACTGTTGATTTACAAATCAAATTCTTCCTGTTTAACCACCACCACTTTGATACGCACATCCACATTATTTCGGGTAGCGCGGGAATAAGGGCAAACCTGATGGGCTTTTTCCACCAAAATACGCGCCTGTTCTCCCGATATGCCGCGCAATTCCACCGTCAAACCAATATCCAAACCAAAACCGCCATCGCTGTCCTGACCGATGCCTACCTCACAGGAACATTGTGAGCTGACTTGCCATTCCATGCTTTGGGCAACATGTTGCAGCGCACTGTCGAAACAGGCGGCATAACCCATTGCAAACAATTGCTCGGGATTGGTACCGCTGCGGCTGTCCCGAAAATGCACCAAATCAAAACCGATGGAGCCGTCATCAATTTGGGTGCGGCCGGAACGTCCGCCGCGCGCAGTCGCACGGGTTTGATAGAAAATTTGCATTTTCATTTCCTTTCAATTCGAAAACTATCCGTTTCATACAACAAGCACAACAGCAAGCAACGGCTTCAGGCAGCCTAATCCATACGGCCTCATTGATAGGAAAAGCCTCAAACCGGCATCGTTGCAATCACTGCCAAAATCACGGCGAATACGCCAAATTCGCCGCATTGCCAACCCGAAATGCTCTCTACACTTCTCCGAAGCAGCTGAATGCAATATCCGTTACCGTTTCCTAAAACCGGCCATCGCCACCACACGGGCAAAGCCGCACAATCCCTTCAAACCGATAGGTTCAGGTTGTTTGCCGGCTGGCGCAACCCAAGTAAAACCGACAGACTGAAAACACCGCAACAATCAATTTGATTGGACTTTTACTGCGGATTTCTTGTTTTGCCTATTTTGGCGTTGGCCCGCCTTTTCTCCAAAAAAGCATTTTCAGGCTGCCTGAAAGCCTAAAATCTCTTTCAGGCAGCCTGCGGACATCAATTCTGTTCCAAATCGATATCCAAGCCCAGCGAACGGATTTCCTTCACAATCACATTAAACGATTCGGGCATGCCCGCATCGATTTTGTGTTCGCCCTTAACGATGTTTTCATACATTTTGGTACGGCCGGTAACGTCGTCCGATTTCACCGTCAGCATTTCCTGCAAGGTGTACGCCGCGCCGTAGGCTTCCAACGCCCACACCTCCATTTCGCCGAAACGCTGGCCGCCGAACTGCGCCTTGCCGCCGAGCGGCTGTTGCGTAACCAGCGAATAGGGGCCGGTGGAACGCGCGTGCATTTTCTCGTCCACCAAGTGGTGCAGCTTCAGATAGTGCATCACGCCCACGGTAACGCGGCGGTCGAACGCTTCGCCGGAACGGCCGTCATACAGGGTGATTTGGGTTTTTCTTTCGTTAAAGCCCAATTTTTGCACTTCGGGGTCATCGCTCGGATAGGCCAAATCGAGCATATTGTAGATTTCCTGCTCTTGGGCACCGTCAAATACGGGCGAAGCAAACGTAGCGCCTTGTCGCAGGTTTCCTGCCAAAGCAAGAATTTCTTCATCGGACAATGAAGCCAAATCTTCCTGTTTGCCGCTGCCGTTGTACAGTTTGTCCAAGAAGGCGCGGATTTCGCTGACTTTGCGTTGCTCTTGCAGCATACGGTCGATACGCTCGCCGATACCTTTTGCCGCCCAACCCAAATGCACTTCCAAAATCTGACCGATATTCATACGCGAGGGTACGCCCAAGGGGTTTAACACGATGTCCACAGGGCGGCCGTCCGCCATATAGGGCATGTCTTCCACGGGCAGAATACGCGACACCACGCCTTTGTTACCGTGGCGGCCCGCCATTTTATCGCCTGCCTGCAAGCGGCGTTTGATAGCGATAAACACTTTCACCATTTTTTGTACGCCCGGCGGCAATTCATCGCCTTGGGTCATTTTCTTCTTCTTGACCTCGTACATCAATTCTGCTTCTTCGCGTTTTTGTTGCAAAGAAAGCTTAATCAGTTCAAGCTGTTTGGCTATATCCTCATCGGCTACCCGCACGTCGAACCAGTCGTGGCGGCTGGGCAGACTGTGCAGATATTCGGCGGTGATTTCCTTGCCTTTTGCCAATTTCAACGGGCCGCCGTTGGCTTTTTCGCCGACAATCATGCGCTCGATACGGTCGAAAGCATCATTGTCGAAAATACGGATTTGGTCGTTCAAATCTTGGCGGTAACGCTTCAATTCGGCATCAATGATGGACTGGGCGCGTTTGTCACGCTGAATGCCTTCGCGGGTAAACACCTGCACGTCAATCACCGTGCCGCTCATGCCGGTAGGCATACGCAGGGAGGTGTCTTTCACGTCCGAAGCCTTTTCGCCGAAAATCGCCCGCAGCAGTTTTTCTTCGGGAGTAAGCTGGGTCTCGCCTTTGGGGGTAACCTTGCCGACCAGCACGTCGCCCGCTTCTACTTCCGCGCCGATGTAGACGATGCCCGATTCGTCCAAACGGTTTTGCATCTTTTCAGACAGGTTTGGAATGTCGCGGGTGATGTCTTCCGCGCCGAGTTTGGTATCGCGTGCCACCACGTTCAGCTCTTCAATGTGAATGGAGGTGTAGCGGTCGTCTGCGGCGACTTTTTCCGAAATCAGAATGGAGTCTTCGTAGTTGTAGCCGTTCCAAGGCATAAAGGCGATGGTCATGTTTTGTCCGAGCGCGAGTTCGCCCAAGTCGGTGGACGCACCGTCTGCAATCAAATCGCCGCGCTGCAGCACATCGCCGGCTTTCACTGCCGGACGTTGGTTGATATTGGTGGATTGGTTGGAACGGGTGAATTTCACCAACGTATAAATATCCACACCGCCCTCGGCTGCGGTAGCTTCATCATCGTGTACGCGTACAACGATACGGTTGGCATCCACGTATTCCACCACGCCGCCGCGGCGAGCCACAATCGCGGTGGCACTGTCCACCGCTACGGAACGCTCGATGCCGGTACCCACCATCGGTTTTTCGGCTCGCAGACAAGGCACGGCCTGACGTTGCATGTTCGCACCCATCAAGGCACGGTTCGCGTCATCGTGTTCCAAGAAAGGAATCAATGAAGCGGCCACCGACACCACCTGACCGGTTGCTACGTCCATATATTGTACACGGTCGGGCGTGGTCAAAATGGTTTCGCCTTTTTCGCGGCAGACTACGATTTCGTCTTTCAGGCAGCCTTTTGCGTCCACTTCGGAGTTGGCCTGCGCAATCACATAGCGGCCTTCTTCGATGGCAGATAGATAATCGATTTCATCGGTTACTTTGCCGTCCACAACTTTGCGGTAGGGTGTTTCCAAAAAGCCGTAATCATTGGTTCGGGCATAAACCGACAACGAGTTAATCAAACCGATATTCGGACCTTCGGGCGTTTCAATCGGGCAAACACGGCCGTAATGGGTAGGGTGTACGTCCCGCACTTCAAAGCCCGCACGCTCGCGGGTCAAACCGCCCGGACCGAGCGCAGATACGCGGCGTTTGTGGGTGATTTCCGAAAGCGGGTTGGTTTGGTCCATAAACTGCGAAAGCTGGCTGGAACCGAAAAATTCTTTAATCGCGGCGGAAACGGGTTTGGCGTTAATCAAATCGGTAGGCATCAAACCTTCGCTTTCGGCTTGATTCAAGCGTTCTTTCACCGCCCGCTCGACACGCGCCAAACCGCTGCGGAATTGATTTTCCACCAATTCGCCTACAGAGCGTACACGTCGGTTGCCCAAATGGTCGATATCGTCCACTTCTCCGTGGCCGTTGCGCAATTCAACCAAAGTGGCAATCGTTACAACGATATCTTCCACGCTGAGAATATGAAGCTTGGTTTCCGCTTCTCCCACATTGGCAAAAGTTTGGTTCAACAAACGGCCGTACCAGTTGTTTTCTTGTTCAGGCAGCAGTTTTTGTTGGTATGTACGGGTGTTAAACTTCATTCGTCCGACACGCGACAAATCATAGTTTTCTTCTTGGAAGAACAAACGCTTGAACAAGGATTCCACTGCATCCTCGGTAGGCGGTTCACCCGGGCGCATCATGCGGTAGATAGCGATTTTTGCAGACTGCTGGTCAACCGTTTCATCAGTACGCAAAGTGGCAGAAATATAAGCACCCGATTCGGTTTCGCTGACAAACAAAGTCTGAATTTCGGTAATGCCGTTAATATCAAATTGAGCCAACAGTTCTTCGGTAATTTCATCATTCGCAGCCGCCAATACTTCGCCGGTATCGCCAGCCACCACATCACGGGCAAGAATTTTACCGATTAAACTGTCGGTTTCCGCATAAATGCGGGTCAAACCGGCTGCCTGAATTTGAGCGATATTTTTGGCATTGACACGCTTGCCTGCCGCAACCAATACGTTGCCGTCATTGTCCGCAATATCGAATTTGAGCACTTCGCCCTTCAAGCGTTCGGGCTGCAAATCGGTTTGCACGCCGTCTTTAGACAAGTAATAGGTTTCCTTGTCAAAAAACATGTCCAACATTTGCTCGTTGCTATAGCCCAAAGCACGCAGCAAAATCGTTACCGGCATTTTACGGCGGCGGTCGATACGGAAATACAGCAAATCTTTGGGGTCAAACTCAAAATCCAGCCAAGAACCGCGGTAGGGGATAATACGGGCAGAAAATAACAATTTACCCGAAGCATGGGTTTTACCCCGGTCATGTTCGAAAAAGACACCGGGAGAACGGTGCAGCTGCGACACAATCACACGCTCGGTACCGTTAATCACAAAAGAGCCACTCGGTGTCATCAACGGGATTTCACCCATATAAACATCGTTGGCACGAACTTCTTTGATTTCACGTTCGTCAGGTTTGTTCGAACCGTCACGGTTGAAAATCGCCAATTTGATTTTGGCACGCAAAGGTGCGGCATAGGTGATACCGCGCAACTGGCATTCGGCAATATCAAATTCGGGTTCGCCCAGCACATATTGGTCAAATTGCAATTCCGCGTAACCATTATTGCTGACAATAGGAAAAATCGACTGAAAGGCTGCCTGAAGACCTTCGCTGATACGTTTATCCGCGCTGCAATTTTGTTGCAGGAATTTACGGTAGGATTCCAGCTGCGTATCCAATAGATACGGTACATCTAAAACAGTATCCCGTTTGGCAAAACTTTTGCGGATACGTTTTTTTTCGGTAAAAGTGTAGCTCATGTTTAAACCCCTGGAAAAATGCTTGAAAACTTCATGCAGTTAACAACTCGAAATTATTTGCCATCATTGGCTATATTACCCAGCCACTTTTGCTTAATACGGTTTAAGGTACCATCTTCTTTAATATTTTTAAGGCCATCGTTTATAATTTTCAGCAGTTCGGTATTGCCTTTTGTGATTAGAAATACAAATTGGTGTTTTTCGGCATTGTTGTCGGCATAAATAGTCAATCCTTCATCTTTGAATTGGTTGACATAATAGCTCAATACCACTTTATCACTATAAAATACATCAGCCCGACCCGCTATAACCGATTTTACACCTTCATATACACTGTCCACATGTACAACAGTAAATTGGTCTGCATACGGTAGGGAGCGTATTTCACGGTCCGCCATAGTATTTTTGAATACGGCGACACGTTTGCCTTTCAAATCAGTTAGGCCATTCGTTATCTTGACATTCGGCCCGGACATCAACACAAACTGAGTCTCCATGTATGGCTCACTAAGTTCAAATCTCTGCCCTCTTTCCGGATTAGCATACATACCTGCAGAAAGTAAATCCGATATCCCCGTTTCGATACTTTTAAATAAAAAATCCCAATCTGTATACATAGGTAAGTATTCGAAACGGACTTTTTGATTTTGAGCTATTGCATTTAGAATTTCTGTTTCAAAACCATCTACGCCGCCATGATCGTTGAGAACGACAAAGGGGATATACGAATATGAAGATACTTTATATGTCGGCATGCCGACATTTTCCGAATTGGAAACAATGGCCGGCACAGTGTCTGGATTAGAAGAAATTCCACCAGCCGTTTCTTGATGACAAGCTGCAATGATTAGCGCAATAATACAAAGCCATAAATTTTTCATATCTGAAAATCCCGCATAAAATAAATAATCAAAAACAACTTCACGAATATAAGCATGAATTTACAAAAATTTACCCGACCAGGAAGAATTAAAGGTAAATTTTTGTAAATTTACACTTTTCTGCGTATTTGAAGCGCAATAAGGCTGGCAGTATAACTGCCAGCCCTCTGCGCTAAATTGTCTGGAGAAGTTTACCCCTGAATGGATTATTTGATTTCCACTTTCGCGCCAGCTTCTTCCAGTTGTTTTTTAATATCATCAGCTTCAGCTTGAGACACGCCTTCTTTCAATGTTTTAGGCGCACCGTCTACCAAATCTTTGGCTTCTTTCAGACCCAAACCTGTGATAGCGCGTACAACTTTAATCACGCCAACTTTTTGCTCGCCAGCAGAGGCCAAAATAACATCAAATTCAGTTTTGGCTTCAGATGTCGCTGTACCAACAGCAGGACCAGCAGCCACTGCAACTGCCGCTGCAGAAACACCAAATTTTTCTTCAAAAGCTTTAACCAGCTCGTTTAATTCCATTACGGTTAAGTTGCTTACCGCTTCCAAAATGTCTTCTTTAGTAATAGCCATGCTATCAAACTCCTAAAATATTAAAATATATTAAAACAAAATCTTAAAGGAAACTGCAGATAATTAAGCTGCTTCAGCTTCTTTTTTTTCAGCCAATGCGGCCAAACCGCGTGCAAAGCCCGAAACAGGTGCTTGCATAACAAACAACAGTTTGGACAACAGTTCATCACGACTCGGAATGGATGCCAATTCAGTTACTTTGGCTACATCCAATACTTCGCCATTATAAGAACCTGCCTTTAAAATGATTTTGTCGTCTTTTTTCGCGAATTGATGCAGCACTTTTGCCGCGGTAACTGCATCTTCAGATGCAGCATACACCAAAGGACCAACCATTTGGTTGGCCAGTTCGGCAAATGAAGTTCCTTCTACCGCACGACGGGCCAAAGTGTTTTTCAGAACGCGTAAATAAACACCTTCTTTTCTCGCATTGGCACGCAGTTCGGTCATGCTGGCAACACTGATACCGCGATATTCAGCAATGACCATAGTTTGAGCATTAGCAATCGCTGCACTAATCTCTTCTACGGCTGCTTTCTTGGTTTCAATATTGAGACTCAAGGTCTACCTCCCACTGTTTATCAAAAGAATATGGTTATGAACCACATTCCACCAGCGCGGCAACCTGATTCAAGACATTTTGCAAGTAACTAAACCCACACTAAATAAACTTTACTTCAGGACTACCGTCTGCGTAGGGTATGGATTATTAAAACTTAACGTTCCCTACGGTCTTGGACACCTACTTAAATTGAATTAAGTAGTCCGTTTTTCAAACCGCCTGGAAAAATGAAATATTTTTCAGGTAGCCTGAATCTTATTTTGCAGTTACGCTAGAAACATCAACACGCACACCCAAACCCATAGTGCTGCTAACTGCAATTTTCTTCATATATTGGCCTTTTGCTGCTGCCGGTTTTGCTTTTACTAAAGCATCTAGCAAAGCATCAAAGTTTTCTTTCAAATCAACCTCAGAAAATGAAGCACGACCAATAGTGGCATGAACAATACCGGCTTTATCAGTACGGTATTGAACCTGACCTGCTTTAGCATTTTTTACTGCTTCCGCAATATTAGGAGTAACGGTACCAACCTTAGGATTTGGCATCAAACCGCGCGGACCCAAAATGGTACCCAATTGACCAACAATGCGCATTGCATCAGGAGATGCAATCACAACATCAAAATCCAAATTTCCTTTTTTGACTTCTTCAGCCAAATCTTCAAAACCAACGACATCAGCACCTGCTGCTCTAGCGGCTTCGGCATTAGCACCTTGAGTGAATACAGCAACACGGGTAGTTTTACCAGTACCTTTAGGCAAAACAACTGAACCACGAATTACTTGGTCAGATTTACGAGGATCTACGCCCAAATTAAAAGATACATCAACTGACTCATCAAATTTTGCTGTTGCTGCTTTTTTTACTAAAAGAATTGCTTCATCAATCGGATACAATTTATTAGGCTCAACAATAGCACGCAATTCTTTCAAACGTTTTGAAATTTTAGCCATTTACACGCCCTCCACATTCAAACCCATAGAACGGGCGGAACCTGCAATAGTACGCACTGCCGCATCTAAATCCGCAGCTGTCAAATCAGGTTCTTTTGTTTTAGCAATTTCTTCAAGTTGTGCACGGGTAACAGTACCAACTTTATTAGTCAAAGGATTAGAACTACCCTTTTGCAGACCAGTTGCTTTTTTCAGTAAAATAGTTGCAGGCGGAGTTTTCATCACAAAAGTAAATGATTTATCCGCATAAGCTGTAATTACCACTGGAATTGGCAAACCCGGCTCCATAGATTGCGTAGCCGCATTAAATGCCTTACAAAATTCCATAATATTTAAACCGCGCTGACCTAAAGCAGGACCAACAGGTGGAGAAGGATTGGCTTTACCTGCAGGAATTTGCAGTTTGATATAGCCGACAACTTTTTTTGCCATTTTATTAAACTCCTAAACGGGTATCACGCAGGGGTAACCTGCTCCCCAAAATTAAGCTTGTTAGTTTAACAGATATTTAAAATTTAGACAAGAAAGAACTTATACTTAATTTAGTATAAATATTAAATAACTTTTTCAACTTGCCCAAAATCTAATTCGACAGGCGTTTCTCTTCCGAAAATTTGAACAGTTACTTTAAGTTTATTCCGTTCATAATCAACTAATTCTACATCCCCGTTAAAATCAGAAAACGGGCCTTCAATAACTCTTATTTGCTGACCAACTTCAAAAACCATTCTAGGCTTAGGCTTGCGATGTCCTATATCTTGACCACAACCAATCTGTTCCTTAATCGCATCCACTTCCTTTTGGGTAATAGGTAATGGATGATGAGTTGTTCCACCAACGAATCCGTTAATACGGGGGGTACTTTTGACTAGATGCCATGAACTATCAGTCATTTCCATCTCAATTAAGACATAACCCGGAAAAAATTTACGTTCACCAACTGTTTTACGGCCATTTTTAATGTCAATGACTTCTTCCGTAGGTACTAATATTTCCCCAAAATATTCTTCCATCCCTTCACGAGAAATTCGGTCTTTTAAATTTTTTTGAACATTTTTTTCAAAACCAGAATAAGCTTGCACTACATACCAACGCTTAGCCATATTTATCCCTTCATCGTAAGTACACTGAGCAATAAACCGATAGTCATATCTATCCCATAAATAATTGCAGTAAAAATAACCACAAATATTAAAACAAAACTTGTCATCTTGACGGCATCATGTCGTTTTGGCCAGACAACTTTTTTAAATTCAAGGATAGATTCTTTGATATATCTAAATAAGTTAAATTTATCTTGGTGATTCTCATGTATATGCTGAGTCATAATACACCCATTATCTTTAATATAAGAAAAACTAACCGTCTTAAAATAAAGACCGGTTAGTTTTTTATTTGGCAGGCCAGGAGGGTCTCGAACCCCCAACCCTCGGTTTTGGAGACCGATACTCTACCAATTGAGCTACTGGCCTCTAATTTGAATTAAGCGATCACATTAGCAACCACGCCCGCGCCGACGGTACGGCCGCCCTCGCGAATCGCAAAGCGCAAACCGTTTTCCATCGCAATCGGCGCAATCAGTT
>JASBYJ010000008.1 GCA_029984035.1 Conchiformibius sp. | reverse complement strand
TGAGACCTGAGACCTGAGACCTGAGACCTGAGACCTGAGACCTGAGACCTGAGACTTGTTCAATCATAGCCAAAGCCGCACCGCGATCCGTAGAAAACCATGTGCTGCCTGTATAACACGGCATACGGCTTGGAATGACTTTATCTGCAAATTGTAAAATTTTTGTACATACTTTGCCGAAAAAATGGCGCTGCCAAACGGTATCTGCATGAGGTGCATTAAAGCGGACCCGATATCTCAATCTCTTGCAATCATTGCTTTCCAGAAAAATCGTTCCTTCCGGTAAACCCACCCATTCGCGCTCAAGCATTTCGACACGTTGCAAAGGAACACATTCGCCGCTAACCAAATGGAAATAAACATTATCTTTATCGCTTAAAGCTGCCTGAAACAACTTTAATATGGCAGAAACCTGACTGAAGCCTCCCCAATATACCGAATGCCTGTCATTTAATATGAACACATTATTCAGCCCGTTCAGGAAATCCAGTTCGTCTATATCGTTTTTGGCGTCATAATGTATATAAAATCGCGCGTTAGGTTCAGATTGAGCCCATAAAAACAAATGTTTGTGCGGTCTGTCGCATAAAATCAAAAATGCGGTGGCCATAAACATTTCCTATTTGATTCAGTTTATTTTACAGGGACAACAACGGTAAATGACACCGACATGAATCATACCGCACGGCTCATGCAGATACTATCAAATCGGCAAAGATTTACATGGCATCATTGGGATGTAAAAATTTTGTATTCATGGATTTATATGTTCATATGCCGGATTGTTTGAAAAGGTTTCAGGCAGCTTAATATGCGTTTTGTTATCATATTGCAAAGTATGGAATGCTCTGATGACTAAATGGGAAATTCATGAATTGAATGATTACGCCATATAGGTTGTAATAGCGGAGAAAATGATTAATCGTAATATCAAAGTATTGGCAGACCGTTTCATTCGATATTTCAGCCGCAATAAATATATTGTTGATACTTTTTAGCCGGTACCGTTGTACCGGTTGCCTATTTGTCTGATATGCAAGCTATTATATTGAAAATAAATCATTTCCCGTTTTAATTGATTCGGTAAATCAAGACAGCCCTGCACAATCAAATCTCTCATATCTACTATATTGAATAAACACAGATTGACGTATGCAACTGAATATCTCTTCCCTAGATTACGAAGGACGCGGCGTAGCCCGTTGCGACGGCAAAACCGTTTTCGTACACGGCGCATTGCCTTTGGAAACCGTATCGGTGCACATCACGCGCAGCAAAGCTGCGTTTGACGAAGCGCAAACAACCGCCGTATTACACCCATCGGCTTACCGCCGCGAACCGTTTTGTCCCCATTACCGCGAGTGCGGCGGTTGCGCATTGCAGCATCTGGAATTTTCGGCTCAAGTAGCCGTTAAACAACGTATTTTTGAAGAACAAATGCGCCGTATCGGCAAAGTGTTTCCCGAACAGATGTTGCCGCCTGTTTACGGTGCCGCCCTGCATTACCGCAGCCGTACCCGTTTGGCTTTTGCACGCGGGCAACTGGGCTATCGCGGCAAGCGCAGCCACAACATCATTCCTGTCAGCGAGTGCCGCATTTTGCCGCAAGCCGTTTCCGAAAAGCTGCCTGAAATACGCGACTTCCTGAATCACATGCAGAAAAATATTACGGGCAACAACACTTATGAAATCGAAATATGTTGCGGCCGGCAAATCGCAGCACTCAACTTCATCGGCAAATACAGGCTGCCTGAAAAACAGCTTGCCCTGTTTGCCGAGCGTTTAAACCGCCGTTCGTCTGACACATGGCAAATCTGGCAGCAACAAGGCCAAACCGTACAATGCCTTATCGGCAACGCATCGGAGCTTTGCTACACGCTGCCCGAATTTGATTTGACCATGCCGTTCCGTCCGGGAGATTTCACCCAAATCAATCATGGGGTTAATGAAATCATGGTCGGCCGTGCGGTGCGCCTTTTAAATCCGCAGCCCGATGAACGCATTGCCGACTTGTTTTGCGGTTTAGGCAACTTTACGCTGCCGCTCGCACGCAGCGGTGCACACACGACAGGTATGGAAGGTTCGCCGCAATTGGTGCGGCGTGCGGCCGACAATGCCCGCTTAAACGGTATTCGCCATGCCGTATTCCAAACAGCCGATTTGTTTGAGACCACAGCGCAAACCGTAGCCTCATGGGGCAAATTCGACAAAATGCTGCTGGACCCGCCCCGCGCGGGTGCGTATGCCTTGGTGCAGGCTCTGCACGCGCCTTATTTGCCGCAGAAAATCGTTTATATTTCCTGCAATCCCGCCACATTGGCGCGCGATGCAGCAGTATTGGTGCAAAAAGGCTACCGCTTCACCGCCGCCGGTATCATGAACCTGTTTCCGCATACCGCGCACATCGAAGCCATCGGCGTGTTCGACCATCCGATAAATTAGCAATGGTTTTCAGGCTGCCTGAAATGCAGGCGGCATATAGTTTTACAAAAGCCGTGTTGTAAGATTGGATTGATATGGCTATAAACAGATTGTGTGAAACGTTTTCTTTACAATGCGGGTTTGCGGCAACCTGTTGGAGAATAGGTATTTTGATTAAATCGAATTGCGGCATCAGTCTTATTTAAAAACAGAGCCTTTGCAAAAAACGGAAGCAAACGTATTACCTTTTCAGGCTGCCTGAAATACAGGTACATATAGTCCGCCTATGCAAACAAATGCGAATATTCATGTTTTCAGGCAATCGCAGTCGGTACATATCGGATGTGCCTTGAAATTGAATTGGGAAAAGTTTTCAGGCAGCCTGAAAATGCAAGCTGCATAAAGTTGCATTACTGTGCGGTCTGCATTAAGATGTGTGAATTATCGTGAATTCGCACTAAAAGATAGGAGATTGGTCTTATGAAAAAATTATTGCTTATTTCATCGGTATTTGCGTTAGCAGCTTGCGGAACTGTAGGCAATGCCGTGATTTCTGACGCATCTTTGCAAGAAAAAGCAGCTTTCGCGTTGGATACCACTGCCGACAAAGTGAAAATTTCCAACCGCAGAGGTGATATTGATTCGGTGAAATTTGTCGCCACCACACGCGGACGTTCGCATCAATGCTATATCACGACAGTGTACGGCGTGATTTCTTCGGACGCCATTTGTTCGGGGGCAGGTTCCGCAACAGGTTCGGCCAACTGCAATGCTTTATCTAAAGCGGCTGGGAAATGTAAAAAATAAGTTTTCCGCCATGCCGTGTTAAGGCTGCCTGAACGTTTTCAGGCAGCTTTTGAACGGCTAAAGCCAATTCTTTAAGACGATTGAAAACGTTAATATTCGTGAGAAAAGCCGCTTAAACATGATGAATGTTTAAGCGGCTTGCCGTATTTTAAGGTTTTTGCTTATATCATTTCCTAACGGGAGCCTGCAATATACAAGGCAGCCTTTTTCGTTTTATAAGACAAGTCGTTCTATATTCATGCTTTTCGTCTTTATGGAAGTTTGATTTCTCAGCAATACATTGTTTCCCTTCTTGACAAAACGGACTGCCTGCATACTTTTACGCCTGCAACAACTATAGTTGATATGTTTGATTTTAAAAGTAAAGCGGCAAGTCAACACCATTTATTTGAACTTTTTAGACTAAAAGGCATCCTTTCCATGAAATTAAACGTACAGTTAAACCGTTTCCCGCAGTTCTTGTTTGCAAGAGACCCTTAAGAAGGCGGCGCATATATCCTGCACAACCGCTTTCCCCGCTTTTTGGCTAAAGTCGAACGGCAAGAACCGCTTGAAGCGGAAACGGTCGAAATCTACTTCCAATTATTCCCTTGATAAAAAACTCGGCAAGAACCACCTGAAACGGAAGCAGTCGAAATCCGTCAGGCGCAAAAGGCTTTCCACTATACCCATCCGAGCGGAATTGCCTTACTGGATATTCAACTGCTGGATAAGTACAGTGCAAGCAGCCCGCCCGATTTAAACCTGTTGCAGCAAACCGCCGATGCGGTTGTCAGCCTATTACAGCAAGCCGATTTAACGAAGAAAGGATAAAAAATGGAAACTGCCAAAAACAAACCGTCCCGCTCTCAAGCGCAAAAGGCAGCAGACAAACGCTACCGCGACAGTTTAAGGAAAAAGTTCATCGCTTTTAACGAAAAAGAAAGCGATTTGTGGGATTACGTTCAAACCATTGATAATTTCACGCAATAGGTAAAGAATAAAATCAAAGAAGAAATGGAACAAAAACAGAAATAACAACTTGGAAATATTGTACAAAAATGTGAAAACAGGCGTCTGAAAGTTTCAGGCAGCCTGATATCGGTTTTATCCGCGAACATTCCAATATGGCAACGTAATCAGCCCAGACCAATTTCTTCATCTGTATCATGTTTTGTCAGATGATTGCGTCAGCCTTTCCGTCTTGCCCGCAACCTTACCGGTTAAAGGCATATTCGGCGATTTGCACCAACCGTCCGCATTGTAGCAGACAGCCGTTTCAGGCAGCCTGAAAGCCGCCTGATACAGGGCGGTTTCGGTGGCGGTTTGGTTTTCAGGCTGCCTGAAAGCCGCCTGATACAGGGTGGACAGCCCGTTTGGATTATGACCTGCAAGGCGGACAGCCAACGTTTTGCCGCCTATCCGCATGTCCGCATCTTTCAAATCGCCGCCGATGAATACGGACGCATCAGGCTGCCGCCATTTTTCCGTTTCACGCAATTGCCAATACCCACTTGATGTCCTGTCCCAAAATATCCACTTTCTGTGTCTGCCATTGCGGTTCGGATTGCAGTGCAACGGGATTTTCAGGCAGCGTAAACGCATTGCGTGCGTTGCCGCCGAGCAGTTTGGGCGATTGGTAACAAATGATTTCATCTACCAATTGCTGTTGCAGCAAGGCGCTTTGCAGGGTTGCCCCGGCTTCTACCATTAATTCTCCGATGCCCTCCCGAGCCAAAACCGCCAACATTTCAGGCAGCCTGATGCGTCCGTGTTCATCGGCGGCCACTCGGAATACGCGGACATGGGGATAAGCGGCAAAACGTTGGCTGTCTGCCTTGCAGGTCATAATCCAAACGGGCTGTCCGTCCTGTATCAGGCGGCTGTGTTCAGGCAGCCTGAAACGGCTGTCCGCTACAATACGGACGGGTTGGCGCAGGGTAGGGAAGTCGCGCACGTTCAATTGCGGATTGTCATGCAATACCGTGTCGATGCCGGTGAGAATGCCGCAACTTTCCGCACGCACAATCTGCACGTCTGCGCGGGCCTCTTTTCCGGTAATCCATTGGCTGCGGCCGTCCGACAATGCCGTTTTGCCGTCCAAAGAAAACGCCGTCTTCAATTTCACGAACGGCCTGCCGCGTTCGATACGCGATAAAAACCCCCGATTTAATTGCCGCGCTTGTGCTTCACACAATCCCGATGCCGTTTCAATACCTGCGTTGTTCAGCATGGTCAGGCCCTTGCCTGCCACCAAAGGATTGGGGTCGCGCATAGCGGCCACCACACGGCCGATGCCTGCGTCAATCAAAGCCTGCGCGCAAGGCGGAGTGCGGCCGTGGTGGGCGCAGGGCTCCAGGCTTACATAGGCGGTTGCACCACGTGCCAAGCCGCCCGCCTGACGCAAAGCATGAACTTCCGCATGCGGGCCGCCTGCCTGAATATGGAATCCTTCGCCGATAATTTGCCCGCCGCGTGCAATCACGCAACCGACCCGCGGATTGGGAGAAGTGGAAAAACGCCCTTGCCATGCCAATGCCAAAGCGCGTTGCATATAGATAGTGTCTTGTTCGGAAAACATAGGCTTATCGAATATAAAAGGTAGGTTTTATCCGGAGCGGTATGTGGAGACGGATTATAACTGATTCGATTGCGGGGCATTGGTGCTGAGATGGGCGGAACTGTGGTACGGTTTTGGTTTTGGAATTTTTGGTCTGCGTAAGAATTGATTGGGTTTTAATATTGGAAATGTTTTGGATAAACAACCTGTTATTCTGCATTAAGAGAGTGCTTGACGGCATTGGTGGTAATAGGATGGTATCTTTGCGGACGGCCAACTCTTTATAAAATCAATCCTTTTATTCGGAATAAAAAGATTTTCCCTACTATTGGCTTGATTTTTAAAAAACAATTAGGGATAATCGCCCAATTTACCAAGCGAGGTTATTTCAAGATGACACTGACGAAAGCAGAGTTGGCCGATATTTTGGTTGAGAAAGTCAGCCGTATCAACAAACATGATGCCAAAGAAATTGTGGAATTGTTTTTTGAGGAAATCCGTACTACTTTGGAAAGAGGCGAAGAAATCAAGATTTCCGGTTTTGGCAATTTCCAGTTGCGTGATAAACCGCAACGTCCCGGACGTAATCCCAAAACAGGAGAGGAAGTGCCTATTACCGCACGCCGTGTTGTTACTTTCCATGCAAGCCAAAAACTGAAGAGCATGGTAAACCGTTAATGCGTACCACGCCTTTACCGAATATTCCTCCGCAACGCTATTTCAGCATGGCGGAGGTATGTTATTTCGCGGGGATTGAACCCGAACAATTGACGGAATGGCAGCGGCAGGAGGGCAAGCTGATTCGGAAAGGCAGTCGGGTGTTTTCCAGGCTGGATCTTATCCGATTGCGTCAATTGCATCATGGTATCTCCAATTATGCTGCTCCTTTGACATTCGATGCAAATGGCGAGCCTGCAATAGGTTTTGACGAATTGAGAGTGCAATTGAACGCAATCTTGGTTAATATCAGCGAGGAGCTTGCCAAGTAGTCGGCAAACTATTACAATCCGCGTTTTACTTGAGTCGGAGTGTGGCGCAGTCTGGTAGCGCACTTGCATGGGGTGCAAGGGGTCGAAGGTTCGAATCCTTTCACTCCGACCAAAGAATTCAAAGCCTTAGTTTTGGAACTAAGGCTTTTTTATTGACATTATCAAACAAAATATTGTTTCCTTTCAGGCAGCCTGAATATGTTTTCGCAACTCTATACCGTTCTTTCGCAAGATGAAATTTGTGCCGACCCGTCGGCTTATTTGCTGGACCGGCGTCGCCGCTATCTGAGCGAAAACGTTACAGTGGTGCAGCCTAAAAGTGTTCAATCCGTCCGAAATCTGATGCGCCTGTGTTCGCAACACGGTATTGCCGTTACACCGCAAGGAGGCAACACGGGTTTGGTGGGAGGCAGTACGGCGCAAGGCGGCATTATTGTCAATCTGTCGCGCTTAAACGCTATTCGCGATATCAACATTGCCGACAATACCATTACCGTAGAGGCGGGTTGTATTTTGCAAAACGTTCAGGCAGCCGCATCAGAGGCGGGGCGTTTCTTCCCTTTGAGCTTGGCCAGTGAAGGCAGTTGCCAAATCGGGGGTAATATCGCCTGCAATGCGGGCGGTTTGAATGTGTTGCGCTATGGTACGATGCGCGATTTGGTGCTGGGTTTGGAAGTGGTGCTGCCCAATGGGGAACTGATTTCCCATCTGCAGCCCTTGCATAAAAATACCAGCGGCTATGAACTCAAACATTTGTTTATCGGCAGCGAAGGGACGCTTGGCATCATCACGGCGGCTACCTTAAAACTGTTTGCTCCCGCGCAAACCGTTGAAACGGCCTGGATAGGTGTTGAAAGTGTAGAGCAGGCAGTCGGATTGTTATCGGCAATACGCAACCGTTTTGCCGAAAGGGTGTGCAGTTTTGAGCTGGTCAGCCGGTTCGCCTTGTCGCTTTCGTTGGAATACAGCAATTTAACGCCGCCGCTGGACGCGTCTTGGCATATTTTGCTGGAGCTTACCGACAGCCTGCCTGATGAGAATTTATCTTCCTGTCTGGCTGATTTTCTTTATGAGCAGGGATTCCATAACGCAGTCATAGCACAAACCGGTCAGGAGCGGCACGAGCTGTGGACATTGCGTGAAAATATTTCGGCTGCGCAAAGCCGTTTGGGCGTGAGTATCAAGCACGATATTGCGTTACCCATCGCGCGTGTGGCTGAATTTGTCACTTCTTGCGGCACGGTACTGAGGCAGCGTTATTCTGACATCCGTATCGTGGTTTTCGGGCATTTGGGCGATGGTTCGCTGCATTACAATACGTTTTTGCCTGATGTGTGTGATAACGGTGTTTATGCTTATGAAGAAGCAATCAATGAAATAGTGTACCGCCATGTTTTACAGCAAGGCGGCACGATTGCTGCCGAACACGGTATAGGCTGCCTGAAAAGAAATTTGTTGCCGTTGGTACGGAATTCCGAAGAGCTGGCGTTGATGAGTGCCGTGAAAAAACAGCTGGATCCAAACGGTATTATGAATCCTGGGAAATTATTACCCGAACTAATTTAATTTTATTGAATATCATATTGTTAAATAATAAAGTTTCCGATTGGGTTTGACAGCTTCGGGCACTATCGGTATAGTTCGCGTTTCGCAAGACGCAATGGCGAATTAGCTCAGTCGGTTAGAGCAGAGGAATCATAATCCTTGTGTCCGGGGTTCGAATCCCTGATTCGCCACCATATTTCGGGGGTATAGCTCAGTTGGTAGAGCGCTTGCATGGCATGCAAGAGGTCAGCGGTTCGATCCCGCTTACCTCCACCAAGTAAAAAATCCTTAGAAAATTATTCTAGGGATTTTTTTATTATTTCTACGTCTGAAATCTGATTATTTTGCCTGTCATTGCGGCAGGTAGTCTGCTTATTTTAACAAAGTCTGTTCATTCTATTTTCGGTCAAACGGATTACGGTAATAGTATATGCCATGCGATAGACCAAAGGACGGATTTAGTAAATGGAACAGAGTTTTCTTTTTGATTATCTTTGGTTTGTAAGTTTTAGATAGAATGCTTGTGATGAAGCAACAGTCGATTTTGGGCAACAAATCTTGAATAATGCCAAATCGTGCGAAGTGTTCGATGTTTTCGGAATTGATAACTGAGCTTGGTCTTATCCAAACTTTAAAAACGCTGACCTTGTTTCAGGTTGAGAATGCAAAACGTTCATTCCAATCGCGCTGGGGGGGGATATCGACTTGGAAGGTTGCGACTAAGTCGTGAATATATGAACGTTAACTCTGATTGGCTCCTTTGCGGGACACGCGCAGAACAGAAAGCCGATTTTTGTGTTTGCTGTTTTATGTGCTGTAGGGGATGCTGTTTTAAGATGAAATACTTAGGGGCAATCTACTACAGTCTCTAATTAATTTAATAATAAGTTGCTGAATCCTTCTCTCGAAAGTCTTCGGTGGGATGCTGGTGCAAGCAGAAAACAATAAAACCGTAACATAAAAAGTGCTGGCTGCAGCACACATAATCGGGAGATAGCGAAGCAACAAAAACCGTTGCCCGCAAATTCAGCGAAGCTGATGAAGCAATTAAAGAATTAGGGTGCAGCGGTAATTAAGACTATGCCTTAAATATCGTCAGCACCACACGGGTTTATTAAGCAGGAAGAGCAGCCTTCAGACAGTTGTCAATACACTTGGCTCATATGTCGTCTATTGTTACTAAATGCCTTTGATATGGAAGTACTTGGAATTTTTTCAGAGTTTCTCTGTAAATATCCCAAGTGTTCCCTTAGATTTTAAGAGTATCAGATATTTTCTACAGTAATCAGCCAGACTACTCTGACGGTATGAATCCTGTAGAAAGCGACCGTTATTAGGTAAATTTCCTTTGGAATTCAGCATTCAGGCTGCCTGAAAGCACATTGTAAGCTTTTCAGGCAGCCTGAATGAAGTTTTTATATTGCTGATATAGGCACGGAACCCAATCATTTATTATGTCATCAACGAAGTTGGGCTCCGAGTTTCCCGGCCGCTTCAATCAATTCATTGACTATCGCTTCCACCGCCTCATCGGTGAGCGTGGAGTGGTCGTCCTGCAGCAGGATTTTCACCGCCATGCTTTTCATGTTTTCAGGCAGCCCCGCGCCGCGATAGAGGTCAAACAGCGCGATTTCACGGATTAAAGGACTGTTTACGCTGCACAATGCCTGTTCCAATTCGGCGTAAGCCGTGCTTTCGGGCAACACAAACGCCAAATCGCGGCGCACCGCCTGAAACTTGGACACGGGACGGTAAACGGTTTTGTCCCGCGCCGACACCGCCGCCATATCCAGTTCAAACAGCAAAGGCGCGTTCGGCAAATCATATTGTTGCAGCCATTTCGGGTGCAATTCGCCGATAAAGCCCACCGTTTCGCCGCCGACCACGATGTTCGCGCTGCGTCCGGGGTGCAGCGCGGGGTGCGCCGCCGCGACAAATTCCGCGCCCTGTCCCGCCAACAGGCTTTCCGCGTCCGCTTTCAAGTCGTAAAAATCCACCGGCCGCGCCGTTTCGCCCCACTGTTCGGGCAAGGCCGCGCCGTATGCCAACGCGCCCACGCGCTCGTGCTGGCGGAAGCTGCCGTCCGCGTTTTTGGCGAACACGCGGGCGATTTCAAACAGGCGCACGCGGCTGTGTTTGCGGTTAAGATTATGTTTCAAAACCTGAATCAAGCTGCCAATCAAGGTGGAACGCATCACGCCGTATTGCGCGGCAAGCGGGTTTTGCAGACGAATCGGGTCGCCATTCGCGGCAAAATCGCGCTCCCACGCCTCATCGGTAAAGGCGTAGCTGACGATTTCGCGGAAACCGCGCCCCGCCATGTGGCGGTAAATGTCAAAGCGCGGACGGCGGTTTTCAGGCAGCGCGAGCATCGCCAAACGTCCGTGCGGCGCATCATCGGGAATGTTTTCATAACCATAAACGCGGGCGATTTCTTCAATCAAATCCGCTTCCAAGACCAAATCAAAGCGGAACGGCGGCACGCACACGCTAAAACCGTCCGCCGTTTGCTGCGGCTGCAAGCCCAAATCCGCCAAAATCCGTCCGATGCGTTCGGCGGACACCGCCACGCCCAACACTTTTTCTACCCGCGCCGTACGCACGGATACTGCGGCGCATTCGGGCAATTCGCCCGTTGCTTCAAAAACCTGTCCCGCTTCGCCGCCGCAAATTTCCAGCACCAGCGCAGTGGCACGCTCTACCGCTTCGCGGGTGATGGCGAAGTCCACGCCGCGTTCAAATCGGAAGGACGAATCCGAGCCGAAGCCGTATTGGCGCGATTTGCCGGCGATGATGTCGGGCGCAAACCACGCCGATTCCAAGACGATGTTTTGCGTGTCGTCGCCGACCGCGCTGGCTTCGCCGCCCATCAAACCCGCCATGCTCAACGCGCCCGCTTCGTCCGCCACCACCAGCGTATCATCTTGCAAGGTAACGGTTTTTCCGTTCAGACACGCCAGCGTTTCGCCGTTGCGGGCGCGGCGCACGTGCAGGCTGCCTGAAAGTTTGTCGGCATCAAAAACGTGCATCGGCTGACCGAGTTCCAGCATGACATAGTTGCCGATGTCCACCAGCGCGGAAATGCTGCGCACGCCGCAACGTTCCAAACGGCGCACCAACCACGCGGGCGAAGCGGCACGGGCGTTCACGCCGCGAATCGGACGGCTGATAAAACGACCGCAGTCGGCGGGCGTGTCAATGCGGACGGGGACGGCGGCATCTCTCGCGGTGGGGACGGCGGGAATGTCGGGCGCGGCAAACGCACATTGCGCCAACGCTGCCACTTCCCGCGCCAAGCCTTTGATGCTCAAACAATCGGCGCGGTTAGGCGTGATTTTTAAGGTGAAAACGGTGTCGTCCAAATCCAGATAGTCGCGCAGCTTCGTGCCTACGGGCGCATCGGCGGGCAGTTCCAGCAAGCCGTCCGCGCCGGTTTCAGGCAGCCCCAATTCTTTGGCGGAACAGAGCATGCCGTTGGACGCTTGCCCGCGCATTTTGGTGGGCTTGATTTTGAAATCGCCGGGCAGCACCGCGCCCGCCAAGGCGCACGGCACTTTCATGCCCGCGCGCACATTCGGCGCACCGCAGACGATTTGCAGCAGTTCGCCCGTGCCTGCATCCACGCGGGTGATGTTGAGGCGGTCGGCATCAGGGTGTTTTTCAACGGATTGCACCTGCGCCACCACCACGCCAGAAAATGCGGGGGCTGCGGGGGCGGTTTCTTCCACTTCCAAGCCTGCCATCGTCAGCAGGTGGGCGAGTTGGTCGGGGGGTAAATCGAAGTCGGCTTGTGTTTTTAGCCAAGAGTGGGGGAATTGCATTTTTCAAAATCTCATTGTTTTTAAATTTAAAAATTTCTTTCAGACTGCCTGAAATTATTTATTATAAAGGTTCTAAGATTCTTAATTTTTCTAACCAACCATGAAAATGATGACATTCTCGTTCAATAGTTGCTAGTGTAATATTTTTTGCGGCTAATGGACCGTGTCGTGTTTTTCGATATTTAGGCGATAAGCAATCTTCTAATCGTTTAGATGGTTTGGTTTCATAACTATTATTGATGTGTTCGGGCGTATCAAATTGTGAACGTATGCCCTGTAAGATATTCAGTGATTTTTTCCAATCGGGTTCTTGCTGGCTCAATCTTTCTACATCAGAAAATAACAATCCTTCAAATTCATAAGGCTGAATATAAGGAATAAAGCGTTCAGGTCTGCACGATATTGTTTCAATAACTTTATTCGCCAAACCTAATTCTAATGTTTCAGCTTTTCGATAAATATCAATATATGATGATGCTTCCTGATAATTAGGGAAATTACTATCTAATCCATACAAATCAAGCATAGTCGTAACATAAGTATCTTGTCGTTCATTCAAAGTATTTCGTGCATGATGCATAAATCGTTCAAAAGTAACTGCACCACCTTTGCTACTTTTAGAAGTAGGAATACAGCGCGGTTGAAGATAAATTTCCAGATGATGAAAAGCAGGTGCAACCACATCCCGAATAAATGTTTCTTCTGACTGCCCTTCTACCAGTACGATGACAGTTTTCACTATGGACGTCCTCCGAAAACATTTTGTTTCCATAACTCTCCCAAAGAATAATCTTCCAGCCAATTAGCAAGTTTTTCTTGGGATAAACGTTCAAATGTAGAAGCACCATTTTTTTGATTCACAACCACCACATCTTCGGGGTTAAATTCATTCACCAATTCAACGGATTGCGTAGATACAATTAATTGTTTTGTTTCGGTAACTTGTTTGAAAATATCGGCTAAAACTGTAATTGCATAAGGATGCAACCCCAGTTCAGGCTCATCAATTAAAACCGTATCAGGCAATAAGCTACTCGGTTGTAATAAAAGTGTTACTAAACAGATAAATCGCAAACTGCCGTCTGAAAGCATATATGCCTTCAAAGGCGTATCTGTTTTGCCAACTTGCGTCCATTCCAATTCTATTGTTTCTGGCTCTCCATCACGATGAACAAAATCATGAAAAAATGGTAAAACCAGACGAATACTTTCTACAATCCGTTTGTATTCATCTGGATAGTCTGAATAAATTCGATACAAATAAGCAGCCAAATTAGCGGCATCAGGTTTAAAGGTCAGATTATCATTGCTTGCGTGTTTTTGTTTCACTTTGGCGGTTTCACTGGTATCGTGGAAATGGTAAACACGCCAGTTTTTTAGAGCATTACGAATATAAGGAGAAAAAGTATCCTGTGCTTCTTTTAATTTAGATTCTTCGAGCCCGTAGCCCAAAGTTCTATCATAATTTTTAAGATGAGTATTGTTTTTATAATAAGCAGTTTCTTTCTCAAAAATTAGTCTATTATCATTGGTAGGAATTAGTTTAAACTTATATCCATTATTTTTAAAATAAAATTCTACATGAATTTTTTCTGTTTCCTTTCTCCCGAAATGCAATAAAGCATCTGGGCCACCTTGTTTTTGCACATAAAGTTGCAATTGTTGTTCATATATCGCATTCAATAAACGAAACAGACTAATAAAATTGCTTTTACCGGCGCCGTTTGCACCAATCAAAACATTTAGATTATGAAACTGAAAATTCTGCAACTCTCGAATGGATTTATAACCATTGACTGTTAATGAAAAAATCTTTGCCATTTTATTTATCTTTCAATTATTTTCAGGTAGCCTGAACGGTTTATTTCTGAAACTGAGCCAAAAAGCCCAAATCGTTCTCAAAAAACAGGCGCAAATCGTTCACGCCGTAGCGCAGCATGGCAAATCTGTCCAGCCCGATGCCGAATGCGAAACCGGTGTATTGTTCGGGGTCGATGTTCACATTTTGCAAAACATTGGGATGCACCATGCCGCAGCCGCCTACTTCCAGCCATTTGCCGTTGTCCGCCATAATGTCAATTTCGGCGGAAGGTTCGGTAAACGGAAAAAACGAGGGGCGGAAACGCACTTGCAAATCATCGCGTTCAAAAAAGCGGCGGATAAATTCGGTGAACACGGCTTTCAGGTCGGCGAAACTCACGTCCTGTTCCACCCACAAGCCCTCCGCCTGATGGAACATCGGCGAATGGGTGGCGTCACTGTCCACGCGGTACACGCGGCCGGGCGCGATGATGCGAATCGGCGGCTGTTTTTTGTCCAGCATGTAGCGGATTTGAATCGGCGAAGTGTGGGTACGCAAAACATCGCCGTTTTCCACATAAAACGTGTCCTGCATGGCGCGGGCGGGGTGGTTTTGCGGAATGTTCAGGGCTTGGAAATTGTGAAAATCGTCTTCGATTTCGGGGCCGTCCGCCACGTCAAAACCCATGCCGTGAAACAGCTCCACCACGCGCTGCAAAGTCAGGGTTACGGGGTGCAAACCGCCTTCGCCGCGCTCGCGCGCGGGCAGGCTCACGTCCAAAGCCTCCGCCGCCAAACGCGCTTGCAGTTTGGCTTCGTCCAGCGCATCGCGGCGGTTTTGGTAGGCTGTCTGAAAGCGGGTTTTGCATTCGTTGATAAACGCGCCTACGGTTTTGCGTTCTTCGGGCGGCATTTGGCCGAGTTGTTTCAGCAGCAGGTTGAGTTCGCCGCTTTTGCCGAGATATTGGGCTTTGACTTGTTCGAGGGCTTGGTGGTCGGCGGCGGCTTGGACGGCGGCGATGCCGGTGTCGGTGATTTGGGAGGCGTTTTTTTGCATGGCGGTTATTTGAATAAAAGGGCATCTGCCGTTTAACGGGCAGATGCGGGAATTGGAAAGATGGGTATTTTAACGTAATTTGTTGTCAGGATATATGCTTGATGGGATGTTTCAGGCAGCCTGAAAAGTATTCCGCTTGTGTTCAAGCAATTGTGCGAGTGTCAGGTCGTCGATATGGATGTGTGTTGCTATCAGCGGTTGGTTTTCGGGGTGGCAGGCGAATTGGTTGAACAGTTCTTTTAGGCGGATATGTTCGGCGGCGGTACGCAGCAGCCAGCCTTTTTGTCCGTATTCGGCGTAGCGGTGGCGTGCGAACAGGCTGAGCAGGTTTTCGGCGCGGTCGAAACCGATGCCGAGACGGCGGTTGATGTCTTGTACGCTAAGGGTTTTGCCTTGCTCTTGGGCTTGGGCAAGCAGTAGCAGTAGGGCGAGGGCGTCGCCGAAAATTTGGGGTTTGTCGGCATGGCGGAAGGCTTGGTTTTGCCAATAGCCGATACAGGAGGTGAGCAGTGCGCCGCCGATGATTATCATCCATAAAAGGTGCAGCCATACGAGAAATATCGGTATCAAGGCGAATGCGCCGTAAATCAGTCGGTAGCTGTTGAAGTTGCGCAGATAGAGTCCGAAGCCCCATTTTGCGCCTTCGAGCAGGACGGCTGTGAGCAAGGCTCCTGCGAGAGCGTGGCGCAGGGGTACGTGGCAGTTGGGAACGATGCGGTATAGAAGGGTGAGGAAAAGGCTGTTGAGCAGGATTTGCGACAGGGTTTTCAGGCTGCCTGAAAAGTGGCCGAAATGTTCTGCCTGCATGAGTTGGGCGGAGGCGGAAAGGCTGATGCCTATCGCGATGGGTCCGATGGTGAGCAATGCCCAATACACGGGCAGGCGTACTAACAGGGAGCGTTGTCTGCGGACGCGCCAGATACGGTTGAAGGTTTCGTCTATGGTGTGAATCAGCATCAGGGCGGTGAGCATCATAATCAGTATGCCGACCGCGGTGAGGCTGCCTGCCTGAACTTTGAATTCGTCGAGGTACTCGCCGATGGCGGATGCGCCGCTGGGCACGATGGTGCGTTGGATGAAATGGTTTAGCGAGTCGGATACGTCTCCGAATACGGGGAAGGCGGTTACCATAACCAGCATGACGGTCAGCAGCGGTACGAGGGATAACAGCGTGGTGAAAGTCAGGCTGCCTGCCACTTGCGGCACGCCCACTTCGCTGAAGCGGCGGAAAACGAAACGGCAAAATCCGTAGCTTTTGTAGCTTGATAGGGTGTGCCAAAGGTGTTGTATGCGCGTTTTCAAATGGAAAAATCCTCTATGGCGGGGGTATGCATCAATTGGTCGACTTTGTCGCGGGTTAAGGCGGGATTGAGTAGGGCGATAAGGGTGTACATATCGCTGCGGATTAGAGTGTCGCGGCGCAACATAACGGCATTTTCGCTGTACTCAAACAGATGGTGTGCGGCGATGGCGTGCAGGCCGTTGTCTTGCTCGGGATGATAGGCGTGGTTGTCTAGCAGCGCGATGCCCAAACCCTGTCCGGCATATGTTTTGAGTAGTTCGCTGTCATCGGACAGCAGCGCGGTATCAGGTTCCAAACCCGCACGCAAAAAGGCGTTGGCAACAGTGCCGCCGCTTTGCATGGCGGCAGGATAAGTTAATAAAGGATAATCGGCAATGTCTTGCAGCGTTAGGCTCGTTCGGCTTGCCAGGCGATGTCCGTGCGGAACGCATACGATATATTGCCAAGCACCGCAGGGCAGGAGTTTGATATCGTATTGCGTATTGAAAGAAGCGGCGCCCACCGCTAAATCCGCCGTGCCGTTGTGTACCATTTCTGCAATTTGTGCCGGCGTGCCCTGTTTGATGCGTATGCGTGCATCGGGAGAGAGTTTCATAAATGCGGCAAGAGTTTCAGGCAGCCTGTATCTTGCAAAAACATGGGTTGTGGCAAGAGTGAGCTGGGTATTCAGGCTGCCTGAAAACTCGCTGCCGATATTTTGTATATGACGTACTTCCTTGAAAATGCGTTCCACCGAAGACAATACCGCATCGCCCGCAGCCGTAGTGGCTACAATGCGTTTGCCGCTGCGGATGAAAATTTGTATTCCCAGCTCCTCCTCAAGCAGTCGGATTTGCTTGGATACGCCCGGTTGCGAAGTGAAGACGGCATCCGCCGCTTCGGAAATGTTCAGATTGTGGCGGGAAACTTCCAGTATGTAGCGCAGTTGTTGTAATTTCATATTTAATTTCAGAATAATAAAATTATGTTTGGCTGCTATGGCAGATGCGGATGTAAAGAAAAGTTGTTTGCTGTGTTGTGTTTATGCAACTTCTTGTCTGGGTCGATGTGAGTGCGATTATAAAATATATGACAAATAACATAAACTTGGGCATTATATACTCCAGGTTGTGCAAAACGGTAGAACCGTTTTTCTATTGACAGAACAGACTGGTGTTTTTATAGTAAGCACTGGTTAAGTTTAGGCTTGCATAAAACTGTTCGCGCAGCAGCCTGAATCTATCGCGTGGCGGTAGTGCCGCCATTAATTCTTTATCTGATGAGGGAATAAAATGATTAAACAAGTTAAAGCAAGCGCAATGATTGCCGCTCTGTTGTTGTCTGCCGGCGCACTGGCTGAAGGCGTTCACGGTTACACCGTTAGCAGCCAATCCGGTGAAGTTGTACGCAACAACTTTGGTGAATGCTGGGAAAACACCAATCTGAACAAAGCCGCTGCAGGTTTGGTTGAGTGTGGTGACCGCGCTCCTGAGGTTGCCGCTAAACCTGCTCAACGTCCCACTTATCGTCAAGACCGTCATAGCTTCGGTTCTAACTTCTTGTTCGGTTTCGACAAAGATATGTTGCGTCCTGAAGCTTCTGCTGTGCTGAACGAATTGGCTCAACGTTTGGCTTCCGCTGATGTTGAATCAGTTCGCGTTATCGGCCACACCGACTTCATGGGCAGCGAGAAATACAACCAAGCTCTGTCTGAGCGTCGCGCTAGCGCAGTTGCCAACTACTTGGTACAACGCGGTGTTCCTGCTTCTAAAATTTCAGCAGTTGGCGCCGGTGAAAGCCAAGCTCAAAAAACTGCCGAGTGCCAAGCACAAGTGGCTAAATTGGGTCGTGTATCAGCAGCTAAAAAACGTTCTGCTCTGATTGCATGTATCGAACCTGACCGCCGCGTAGATGTAGAAAGCCAAGTTTTGGTAACTACTAAACGCTAATACTGATTTGAGGCCTAAGGACACATGAAATGTGTACTAAGGTTTCCAATTAAAAGAAACCGGATTCTGATACGATTTGGAATCCGGTTTTTACCTTTTCAGGCAGCATATTGATAGGATGAACATCATGAGTGAAGAAAAAGTGCAAGAACAACCGGTTTTCAGCGTAGAAAAACTGTACGTAAAAGATTTGTCTTTAGAAGTGCCTCTTGCGCCTAAGATTTTTCTGGAGCAGGAAGCGCCCGAAGTGGAAATGCGCGTCAGCACCAGTAGTGAACAGTTGGAAGACGGTTTTTATGAATGTGTGGTAACCGTAACGATTACTGCCAGGCTTTCTGGCGAGCGTATTTTATTCTTGAATGAAGTCAGCCAGGCGGGCATTTTCCGTTTGGAAGGTATTCCGGAAGAAGATACTAAGATTCTGCTGGGGATCGCTTGTCCGAATATTTTGTTCCCTTATGCGCGCGAAGCGGTTTCTTCTACTATTACACGTGCCGGCTTCCCGCCTGTGTTGTTGGCTCCCATCAACTTCGAGGCAATGTATCAGCAGTCTGAACAAGAAGCTGCGGCATAACTTAGCAAACCAAAAAGCCAAGCGGAATGCTTGGCTTTTTTACTGTCTGTTGATGTAAGAGCTTGGGATAGAGGCTCTATATTTTGCGAATTATCATATTATTCATTTAATTAATATCATATAGATACTATTTGTAGGATAGCCTGATTCTGTATTTGAACTGAATTGGCAAAAACAAATGAATGTTTCATTGGCTTCTTGGCATTAGTTGGGCTGTTGAGGCAGGCTCTCTACTTCCATCATAAATCCTACTTTGCTTAAGCCGGTTTCCCGTGTGGTTTCCAAGAGCTTGATAACATGGTCATACGCGGCATCTTTGTCGGCGCTGATAGCGATAACGGCATCTTTATTTTCGGCGGCGATTTGCTGCAAGCGTATTTTTACTGCTTCCAAGTCAATCGGTTCCGTACTTTCGGCACCGATTAGATAGTTACCGTTTATATCAATCGCGATATTGATAGGGTCTTTGATTTTTTCAGGCAGCTGTGAATTGGTTTCATTGGCGACCGGCAGGTTCATTTGGATGGAATGGGTGAGTACCGGCATGGTAATCATAAATACAATCAGCAATACCAACATAACATCTACCAAAGGGGTAACGTTGATATCGCTCATGGGGGCGTCTTGCTGCTCTTCGTAAAGAGAACCGAAAGCCATTGCTTACTCCTTGTCGGTGTGAATCAATTGAACGTGTACATCATGGGCAAGATGATGTAATTCTTTAGACAGATTTTTGTTGCTGCGCATAAAAATGTTGTATGCCAATACGGCGGGAATGGCTACGAATAAGCCGAAAGCGGTGGCAACCAGTGCTTCGCCGATAGGTCCGGAGACGGCGGCAACGCTCATTTGTCCGGTTTGGCTGATGTTGATGAGAGCATGATAAATACCCCAAACCGTGCCGAGTAGTCCGATAAACGGTGCTGTGGAGCCTATGGTTGCCAATGCGGTCATACCGCTTTCGAATTGGTTGAGTATTTTGCTCATACTGTGGCGCAATTCGCGTTCCAAATAAGCGGGGTGAGGGAGACTGGCTGCCTGAAAGTTGTGTTGCGCGTTCAGAAAGCGGCGGTGTGCGGCAATTGCGTTTAAAACCAATTGGCTGACGGGAGAGGGGAAGCGTTTGGCGTGTGCTTCGGCGGCATCTATTGCGGGTGCGGCGTAAATCGCTTCCATGGCATTGCGGTTTGCTTTGCGGGTACGGAAATGTTGGATGCTGCGCAGAATGATGATGACCCAAGTGGTGATGCTCATGATGACCAGACATAAAAATACGCCGATTAAAACAGCATCGCCACTTTGAAAAACAAGAGCTAAGTTCATAATGGATTCCGTATGTTAATTTAATTTGAATGTGAAAGAAGTATTGAAGCGGGTACGTACCGGATACCCGTCTACGGTTTTGGGTTGGTAACGTGCATTTTTGGCGGCATTTTCGGCAGCTTTGTCCAATAAACGGTTGCGGCTGCTGCGGGTGATGCTGACATTGGAGACACGGCCGTTGGGTTCTACGATTACGCTCAGGCGGACTACGCCTTCGTTTCCGTTTTCCAGTGCCAACGGAGGATAAGGAGGATTAGGTAGCTCGATATAGCCGCCATCAACTGTGCTGCCTCCGCCTCCGCCGTTACTGCCGTTGCCGGTTCCTTTCATTCCGCTTCCCGTTGCGCCGGACTGTCCGCCCGTTTGGCTGCCTGAAGCATTGGTGTTGCCTGTAGTATTGTCTGTCTGATGGCCCGTATCGGTTTTCGGGGCGGGAGAAACGGCTTTCGTTTCTTGCTGCGGTACAGGTTCGGGCTTGGGTGGTTGGAGTTGCGGCTCGGGAATAGGTTCTTTGGGTTTGGGCGGCGCGATATCTGCAGGGACATCATCGCGTACTACTGCCTTGATGCGCGGTTTTTCGGGCGGCGGTTTGATTTGTGGTTTTTGTTTGGGCGACGGCTGGGGAGGAGGAGCAGCACTTTCGGCGGCAGGTTGGTTGTCGCCGTTGAGAGAACCCAAATCTATAAAGGTGAGATTGTCTGTACCTACTGTTTCTTGGGGGTGGCTGCGATGCCAGGCCAATGCGATTAGCCCCATGTGTACGAATGTAACCAGAGCGATAACGGCAGGCTTTAAAAAAGGTTGATGTTTCATGATTCATATCTTAATGCAAATTATTTTTGTTAGCAAATGTAATTGTGTAAAAACTTTGGGAAAATGTGCCGTTTGTTTGCCCTTTGGTTATAATCCCGTATGCTTGGGTGTGCAGCCTGAAATGATTTTGAATGCGGCTGCAAATCATGGATAAATTTTGATAGGAAAATTAAAGATGTCTGATTTTAATCAAGTTTTGGATGCCGGGGATGTTGATGGCGGCGTGATTAATGTGGTGGTGGAGATTCCGCAAGGCTCTAACCATAAAATCGAATGGGACCGTAAAAGAGCGGTAATGAAATTGGACCGTGTAGAGCCGCAGTTGTTTGCCAAACCTACCAATTACGGTTTTATTCCTCAAACTCTGGACGAGGATGGCGATGAATTGGACGCTTTGATTATCACCGATACTCCGTTGCCAACCGGTATTTATTTGGAGGCGCGGGTAATCGGGGTGATGAAATTTGTGGATGACGGCGAAGTGGACGATAAAATCGTTGTCGTGCCTGCCGATGACCGCCACAGCGGCGATGCGGTAAGAACTTTAGACGACTTGCCCAAGCAGTTGATTAAACAAATCGAATTCCATTTTAACCATTATAAAGATTTGAAGAAAACAGGCAGTACCAAAGTCGAGCACTGGGGCGGCATCGACGAAGCCAAAGCAGTTATTCGCGAATCTCAAGAGCGTTGGCGCAAGCTGTAAGGTTTCAGGCTGCCTGAAAAGTATTGCTGCACGTGTCGATATGGGAAAACGGCGTTTTACGTATGCGATTAAACGCGAAAGTTCGTAGCCTGCCGATTTGAACCGGCTTGGGCCGCACTGCTGAAACCCGTGTTCAGGCTGCCTGAAAGATTCGCTTGGCGTTTCAGGCAGCCTGTTAGTATAACGATTTGGTATTTAAGAATGTTTGGTGCCAAAAAATGTCATACGGAGTGTTGGGGAAAGGCGGGCTTTGTATGTATTTCGAGGAAAACGGAAATAAATGGATTACCGTGAAGATATGCTCAATGCAGAATCCGAAGTAAGCGGCTTGAATATTCCTCCTCATTCTATTGAGGCGGAACAATCCCTTTTGGGCGGCTTGCTGCAAGATAATGATGCTTGGGATAAAGTGGCGGATATTGTCGGAGAAGAAGATTTCTACCGCCCCGAACACCGTGTGGTTTTTCGTGCCGTTTCCACCTTGATTAACAGCGGTTATCCGGTTGATGCGGTAACGGTAGAAGAATTTCTTGAGCGGAACGACCAGTTGGAGATGGCAGGCGGGGCGGGATATGCGATTACTTTGGTCCAAAGTATTCCTTCCGCGGCGAATATTTACCGTTACGCCGAAATTGTGCGGGAGCGTTCTGTCGTGCGCCAATTGGCGGGAATTGGAACGGAAATTGCTAGAAATGCTTATAATCCGCAAGGCCGCAGTGTTGACCAATTGCTGGATGAAGCGGAAAGTAAAATATTCCAAATCGCTGAAAGTACTGAAAAAGGCAGGCAGGGTTTTGTAGAAATCAGTGAAATTCTGCGCCATAATATTGAAAAAATCGATGCTTTGTATTCGCGTGACAATCCTGACGAGGTAACCGGTATTTCTACGGGATTTGTCGATTTGGATAAGATTACATCAGGCTTGCAAAGCGGCGATTTGATTGTGGTTGCCGGCCGTCCTTCCATGGGTAAAACGTCTTTCGCTATCAATATTGCGGAAAATGTTGCCATTCAGAGCAAGCTGCCTGTAGCGGTGTTTTCTTTGGAGATGGGCAAAGAACAGCTGGGTATGCGGATGCTGTCGTCTGTCGGCAGAATTGACCAAAATGTATTAAAAACGGGCAGATTGCAGGACGAGCATTGGGAAAGGCTGAATGAGGCGGTGGCCAGCCTTTCTGATGCGCCCATTCACGTTGACGATACCAATATGCTGACGGCTTTGGAGGTTCGTGCCCGTGCCAGGCGACTGGCGAAGAAGTTTGACGGCAAGTTGGGTTTGATTGTGATTGATTACCTGCAAATGATGATAGGCAGTGGCCGCAGCAATGGTAATCGTGTCATGGAATTGGGCGAGATTACGCGCTCACTGAAGGCGTTGGCCAAAGAGCTTAAAGTGCCGCTTATTGTGTTATCGCAACTGTCGCGAAATGTGGAGCAGCGACCCGATAAACGTCCGATGATGTCGGATTTGCGCGAGTCAGGTGCAATCGAGCAGGACGCCGACTTGATTATGTTTATGTTCCGTGACGAGTATTACACAAAAGAAAAAAGCCAGTATAAAGGTTTGGCGGAATGTATTATCGGTAAACACCGTAACGGCCCGACAGGCCGGGTGTTTTTAACATTTCTGGGACAATTCACGAAATTTGAAAATGCGGCATATATCCCTGATGTCGCCGTGCAAGAAGAATAAATGCCCAGATTATTATTTTTACAGTCGGACGACAAATATGAAGCGGAAAAATTTCTCTAAAGGTTTTACCCTGATTGAATTGTTGGTCACAGTTGCCATTTTGGGTATTATGGCGGCTATTGCCGTACCCAGCATGGGTAATTTCATTGCCGGTTCGCGTTTGGTAAACCGTTCCGAGCAAATTGCCAACTTGTTTCGTTTTGCCAAAATGGAAGCGGTGCGAAGAGGGCTTCCTGTTATTATCTGCGGAACGGATGTTCGCACAGATGGCCGTGGTAGCGGAACGTGCACTAATGACGGTTCTGTGAATCAAGGGTTGATGGCGTTTGTTGACAGTAATGGAAATGGTTTGCGGGACAATGGCAATCCCAACGAGGTGATTTTACGCAGTGTCGTGATTAATGAAGCGGGCAACCAGCGAGTTACGATAGCCGTTTCAGGCTGCGGGATAGTGGCTAATGATTGCTCCGCCAATCCTGCAACGAACCAGTTTGTGTTTCTTCCCAACGGGTTGTTCGGTCATAAAACGCGATTGAATACTACCGCCGCCAATTTCCGCACGTCTTTGAGTATGGCTCAGAATTACCTGCGCATCAGATTAAGTGCGAATGGTCAAAATAATGTGTCTAGCCGTTCTGTAGTGGTTTCTCCCAGCGGGGCGGTTGGAATGTGCAGACAGGGTGATTCCGTTCATATGCCCGGAACTAGCGATACCCAAAAAGCGGCCATGTGTGTTTAATTTAAGCTGCGTGTAGATTGTGGTTGCAGCAATAATCATTATTTGAGATGAATATCATGCAAAAACGTAAGATGTTATATTGGAAGCGGGAGCAGGGTGCTACACTGATTGAGGTGATGGTTTCTGTATTATTGTTAACTTTCGGTGTATTGGCGTTGATGGTGGTGCAGGTGCGTTCCGTATCCGGTGTCTCTGAAGCAGAAAATCGCAGTGTGGTTGCGCAAGCGGCGGAAGCTTTGGCTGAAAATATGCAGATTAATTCTACTTTGGTTCGAGTGAATACTAACGGGCGTTCTATTTTTTATCGGCGTTATACGGATTATCTCAACGCGGGGTCATCTGTCGGTAATGTCAGTAACCTGAACATGGCCGATGCGGCGAACCAAACCAAAGCCCAGCTGGCAGCCATACATCTTGCAGAGTTTCAATCTATTCTTAATACTCAAATCCCCAATGCGGATACTATCCAATATGCGATATGTAGAGACCGCTCAAATCCGGCACAGCCAACTTTGAATGCTGGCAATATTCAGGCGAATTGTAATGGTGATGAAGTAAACATGATTAAGATAATCTGGAGAATGAGTGCTCCCAGAGGTAATAGTGCCGATAATGCGGAGATTTATACCTATATGTTGCAGGTTGGCAATTGATTTCTCCAATCGGGAGTGAAGTGTGATGAAAAATTTTAATTATAGAAGTAAGGGTTTTACCTTAATTGAATTTTTGGTGGCAATGGGATTGGCTACCGTCATTATTTTGGCTGCGAGCAGTACTTATCTGATTACTAAACGGCTGAATAATCAAACCCAAAGCCGTTTGAATATTCAACAAAACTTGCGCAATGCTGCTTCTATGATTACTCGTGACGCACGCAATGCGGGTACGTTTGGCTGTTTTAATACTTCTCCGCATAATGCGTCATTTACCACGAATCTTGCTAGTTTTACAAACGTTACTGCGAACGCTGGTAAGGACGATAGCGTAAAAATTAAGTTAGATAGAACATTAAATGACGGATTTGGGATATTTGAAATACCCCAAAATCAAGTAAGTAGCTTTGCTACGGGATTTGTTGCCAATAGTAATATGATTGTTTTCGTGTACGGCAAAGGCGGCGGCAGTATTGCGCAAAATCTAACCGGCGTTACACGGCAATTCACTCTAAGTGCATCGGGAAGTGCATTCAATGATCCTGAATTCCGCCAAGTTTTGGAAGGAAAAGGTGATGTGGTTATTAGTGATTGCGCCAATGCGATTTGGGGGAAATTGGCAAGATATAATATTGTTAATGGTAATGTAAGGCTCCAATTTACTGGACGGTTGGACTTTACAGGAATTGTCGGACGTTCCAGTAATTTAACGGGTGAAATCTGGTTTAGCCGCTTCTATGCCGCTGCTTATGTATTAGGTACGGTTGGAAATAATGGAGCACCATCGTTGCTTCGTTATGAAATTGGCGGTAATGGCGAATGGGTGGGTCCCCAATTATTGGCAGAAAATGTGAATTCTATGTCATACAACTATGTTTATGTATCCGATTGTACTAATGACAATGACAGCCAAAATACAGAAAAATTTACGATTACCCATGATTTAAATCAGCCTAAATTGCCCGCACTCGTTCGTTTCCGTATTGGTTATGATAACAATCGTGCGGACTACATTATTAATGCATCTGTTCGTGGCGGTAATGGCTGTGCGGTGCAAATTCCTGCTCAAATGCAAGTTTTGGGTAAGCCTAAGTAACTGATTATTAGGGATAGATAATATGAACAATAACTTTAAGCAGAGAGGCTTCTCTCTAATTATGGTGATGATTCTGATGGTTGTGATTGCGTTGCTGGTAATTGTAACGGTTCAGTCATCAGGTACCGAGATGCGAATCAGTACTAATGAAGCGGATAGGAAATTTGCACTTTCTAAAGCAGAAGACGGTTTGCGGGCCGGTGAGCATATTATTCAGACTTTATTGGACGACTATATTATCAGCAACGGTAGTAGGCAGGCCGTTTTCAGTGGAAGTTGTGCCAATGGTTTTTGTTCGCCTACTAAAGATAGCTTTACCACCGACCAGAAAACCCCGACTTTTGAATTTGACTCTGCGGAGCCGCCCACTATCTCTGCATGGGAGAGAGCGGGAGTATTGGATGTAGGTTGCCATCAAAGAACGCAGCCTACCTGCAGAGTAACGCAAGATGGTGCCCGTTATATTATTGAATATTTGGGCGGGCGAGTGACTACTGACAACGAGAACTATGAGTACTTCAGGATTACTTCCCGTGCCAGTGGTAATAATGCCGATACCGATGTTTTGCTGCAAACTTATATTGAAGTTGAATATTAAGGACAATAATGAAGAATCGTAAACTCAATTCAGGTGTTACATTGCTGGAACTGATGACGGTTGTGGCGATTATAGGTATTTTGGCTGCGATAGGATATCCTTCGTATTTAAGATATATGGAGAGAACCTATTTGGCTCGTGTGAAACAGGAAATGGTTCAGGCGAGGCAATGGTTGGAAGCGGCACGATTAGCCGCGCCCCGCAGTTTTAGCACCCAGGCGGCATATGTCAGCGAATTGGCCAGACATGTCAATGCTATTAATGCCGATGCCCGAATCAATCAAAAATATCTTGTTAGCAGTTCGGTTTATCAAGTTGGCAATAGGGGAAAAATGTTTACCGTACGTATGCAGGCGGTGCCTAGGATTACCAGTTATCGCTTTGCAGCTTATATGGATGCGACCGGTGAAGTGCTTCGTTGCCCCAGGGCTAATGTCAGCGGAAATACTCCTCCTCAGAATACACCGGCAGGATGCGAAAGATTTTAGTTTTACCAACCGGCAAGCTGGAAAGTTTGCCGGTTTTGGTTTGCGGTGTGCCGCTAATTTTTAAAGGCGGATTACTTTTGGGCATTCGAATGAAACGATTGGTCAAGTACGTAATCCGTTTCGTCAGATTGATATATCTAAGAATGAAATTCCATTGGTGTCCGGATGTTTTATAGAAGGAAAAATTTATTTAACTTCAAGTGGCCGTTGGCGGCAATATGCTTGGTTTCGGTATTGTGGCTTTCAGGCGGCTTTGAGAATGCTGCGCCCGAGTCCAAACCTGTTGCACGTACATTCAGGCTGCCTGAAACGCACGTCGGACAAGCCGAGTTACGTTATTGGCATGATGAAGAAGTTCAGGTGGGCGATACTTTTGCTTGGGTTTTGCAACGTGCCGGTGTCAATGAGAATGAAGCCGGTATGCTGTTGAAAAGCCCTTGGTTTCAGACCGAAAATATTTATTTGCGTGCAGGGCAAATTATCAGCATGGAAATGGATGAAAGCGGGCATATTGCTGCGGTTCAGTTTTTCCATGATAAAGGCAATGGCGAGCGCGGTTTGGTTTCTGCGCGTAAAGCCGCCAACGGGCAATGGCAGACAGACCATGATGCGGCAGATTTGGAAACTTTTCCCTCTTTGCGTTCCGTTCAGGTGGTTTCATCGGTATCGGGTGCGCTGGCACGCGCGGGGGTGCCTGTTGCCATTCGGGTCGGCCTGAAGGAAATTTTTACCGAGAAATTGGATTCAGGCAGCCTGAAAGAAGGCGACAGCATCCGTATATTGTATGAAAGCCTGTATTTTCGCGGGCAAGAAGTGGATACCGGTAATATTTTGGCTGCGGAAATCACTTCTGCCGGGCAGACTTATTATGCCTATTATATTGAACATGCCGATGGCAACGGCTATTTTTACGATGGAAACGGAGAGCCGCTGCGAACCAGCTTGTTTGGCGAACCGATTGAACATTACAGCAGAATTTCTTCACCCTACGGCATCCGTATCCATCCGATACTACGCACTTTGAAAATGCATACGGGCGTTGACTATGCCGCGCCCCAAGGCACCCGTATTTTGGCTGCCTCTGCAGGGCAAGTGATTTATCGGGGTAGAGAGGGTGGCTACGGCAATACCGTTATTCTGCGGCATGACAACGGTATTGAAACTCTGTATGCCCATATGAGTGCGTTTATTGACGGAGTGGATGTGGGCAGCCGCGTGAATATCGGCGACACGATTGGTTTGGTAGGCAGTACGGGGCGTTCGACGGGGCCGCATTTACACTATGAGGTCAGGATAGGCGGGCAGCATATCAATCCGGCATCGGTTGCATTGCCGACTCCGAAGTTGGACGGTAAGGGATTGGCGACGTTGGAAAAATATCGGGGGCAAGTGATTCAGGTGATGTCTTCTGTTTATGGTTTGCCCGTATCGGTTTCTCAGAGGGAATGAAGCGAGATATATGCTTGCACGGGATATGATTTTTTGAATCAATGGATTGTTGCGTCAAATTTTATGGTTATGTTGCTAAATCAAGAAGTTTTGAATAGTAAAAAGACAATATCCCAAGTTCATTCAGAATTGCAAATTTATATTGCACTAGGACGTGTCATCATTTGGCTGAAAAATACGCTACCGTCATTCCCGCGCAGGCGGGAATCCAACAACGAATTTAAGCAAACCTTGATAAAACATGGCTTGCAGCTTATCGGGCAATGGATTCCCGCATTCGCGGGAATGACGGAATTTTTATATTAAACTGAATTTTCAGTAGAAAATTTAAATTATGACGCATCCTAAGGTGTGTTATCAAATTGACAGAGAAACCACTTCGCTGTCACTTCCACGCAGGCCGGAATCTGACGCCACTTGTCGGCAAACAGTGTTTTCTCATGATTGGTTTGGTTTCAACGTGGACTACCGCCTGCGCGGGAATGACTGACTTATTTTTATAATTTTTTTATAATTAATTCATTAAAATGGAAAATATCTAAATGATGACATTCCCTAGGCTTCCGGCAGTAGCTGCTACTATATTAAGACAGTTAGGATTGGTAGAGCCAATGCCGTGATTATTTATAATCACCATATCTATCATCTTTATTGAATTAAACAGGCTGCCTGAAATTTTTCAGGCAGCCTGTTGGGCAATAGATTCGTAATGAGTAATTATACGTAATGACGGTGTTCGCCTTGGCCGTCGATATTGTCGGCGCAGCGTTGGCAGAGAGTGGAGCGGGTGGGAACTATGCCTACGCTGTTGCTGTAATGCCAGCAGCGTTCGCATTTTTGCTCTTCGCTCGCACGTGTTTCAGCATGGAACTCTGCACCTGCTTTCAGGTTGAGTTTGGATACCAACATGACAAATTTCAGTTCCTCACCCAGTGAATGCAGTGCAGCATAGATGTCTTCGGGAGCAGTGAGACTGACTTCGGCCTGCAGGGACGAACCGATGGTTTTATCGGCACGCAAAGGCTCAATCGCCGCATTTACCACCGCACGCGCTTCCCGAATCAATGCCCATTTGTTCAGCAACTCGGTTTCGCTTGCTGCAGGCATGGACGGGAAGTCATGCCATGTATGGTACAGCACACTGTCTTCAGACCCACCGCCAATCAGTTCCCACGCCTCTTCTGCAGTGAAGCACAGAATCGGCGACATCAGCAGCACCAAGCTGCGGGTGATGTGATACAAAGCAGTCTGTGCGGAACGACGTGCATGGCCATCTGTCTTGGTGGTGTACAAACGGTCTTTGAGAATGTCCAAATAGAACGCACCCAAGTCTTCGGAACAGAAATGCACGATGTCTTTCACCGCCAAGTGAAAGGCATAACGGGGATAATATTCACCCGCCACTTTTTCCTGCAACTTACGCGCTAACACCAGCGCATAGCGGTCAATCTCAACCATGTCTGCTTGCGGCACGGCGTGTTCCATCGGGTTGAAGTCCGTCAAATTGGCAAATAGGAAGCTCAAGGTGTTACGGATACGGCGATAGGACTCTGTAACCCGTTTCAAAATCTCTTTGGAAATCGCCAATTCGCCAGAGTAATCGGTCGCTGCCGTCCACAGGCGCAGAATGTCCGCACCAAACTCGTTGTACACTTCTTGCGGGGCAACCACATTGCCAACGGATTTGGACATCTTACGTCCGTTCTGGTCTACCACAAAGCCGTGTGTCAGCAATTGCTTATAGGGTGCGCGTCCCAAAGTCGCGCAACCCGTCAGCATGGACGATTGAAACCAACCACGATGCTGGTCGCTGCCTTCCAGATACAAATCCGCAGGCCATGCCAATTCTTCACGTTGCTTCAACACGGAGAAATGCGTGCTGCCTGAATCAAACCATACGTCCATCGTATCGGGCAGTTTGTCGTATTGGTCGCAGTCTTCAGGAGAAAGCAATTCCGCTTTATCCATTTCAAACCACGCATTGATGCCGCCCTGCTCAATTCTTTGCGCCACCTGTTCCAACAGCGCAGCAGAATCAGGATGCAGTTCGCCTGTTTCTTTGTGCGCGAAGAAGGTCATCGGTGTGCCCCAATAACGTTGGCGCGACACCACCCAATCGGGACGGTCTTCAATCATGGCTTGCAAACGGGCACGTCCCCATGCAGGGAAGAACTCCGTGTCGTCCACCGCTTTCAAAGCGGTGTTACGCAAAGTCTGTCCTTTTGCGCCTGCTTTGTCCATGCCGATGAACCATTGGGGCGTGGCACGGTAAATCAGGGGCGTCTTATGCCGCCAGCAGTGTGCATAGCTGTGCTCAATTTTATTCTCGCACAGCAGATGTCCGTTTTCAGCCAGCCACGAGATGATGACGGGATTGGCTTCCCATACGTTCATGCCTGCGACACGTTCCACGGACGGGAAGTAATGTCCTTTGGCATCAACAGGGTTAATCAGTTTAATACCGTATTGCAGACATACGAAATAGTCTTCCAAACCGTGTGCGGGCGCGGTATGAACCAAGCCCGTACCGGCATCAGTAGTAACATGGTCGCCGTTCAAAACAGGAATATCACGCTCCAGAAACGGGTGTTTCAACAACAGGTTTTCCAGTTTTGCCCCATTGGTTTCAGCCACAACAGGGCTGCCTGAACAACCGTAACGCTCCAATACGCTTTCTGCCAAATCTTTTGCTACAATCAACATACCTCTATCGGTATCAACCAATTGATACACGATGTCCGCACCAACGGAAACAGCTTGGCTGGCAGGCAATGTCCAAGGCGTAGTCGTCCAAATCACGGCAAAGGCTTCACCTGTGATTTCAGCCAGCCCGAATGCTTTTGCCAATGCACCCATATCTTGTACGGGGTAAGCCACATCAATGGCATGCGACACCTTATCTTTGTATTCTACTTCCGCTTCTGCAAGAGAAGAGGCGCAGTCCAAGCAGTATTGCACGGGTTTCTCCCCGCGATACAGATAACCTGCCTTGTAGATTTCACCTAATGTGCGTACGGTGTCGGCTTCGGTTTGGTAGTCCATTGTGAGATAGGGTTTATCCCAGTCGCCAATCACGCCCAAACGGATAAAGTCCTGCTTCTGACGGGCGATTTGTTCGGCTGCATATTCGCGGCACAGTTCACGGAACTTGGCTGCGGGCATATCTTTGCCGTGTAGTTTTTCCACCATCACTTCAATGGGAAGACCGTGGCAATCCCAACCCGGTACGTAGGGCGCATCAAAACCTGCCAAGGTTTTGCTGCGGATAATGATGTCTTTCAAAATCTTATTGACGGCGTGTCCGATATGGATGTCGCCATTGGCATAGGGCGGGCCGTCATGCAAGATAAATTTGGGACGTCCGGCGGCTTTTTGGCGCAGTTTTTGATAGCGTTGCTGTTGCTGCCATTGCGCCACCCATGCAGGTTCGCGTTTGGCGAGATTACCGCGCATGGGGAAGGGCGATTCGAAAAGATTGACGGTTTTGCTGTAATCGGTCATGGTAATGCTCTGTTAAGTTAAATTGTGTTTGTGGAATAATAGCATTGTAAAGGCAAAACCGAAATATACGGCGGCAGTAATTTTATGTTGCCGCTCGGATTAGGCTGTTTTTGGGAGAATATGTGAGCTACTGGTACTTCGATGGAGAATTCGATTGCCGGATGGCTTATGTGGGGAGATGGATTGCAGTAGGATGGTCTAAACTGTTTCGGGGCGGTATTTATATTCAGGCAGCCTGTCGCTCCATTTTCAGGCTGCCTGAAAAAGCATCTTTCATTTTTGCAAAAGTATTAAATAAGCATAATAAATTTTTACAAGATAATATAGTGATATTTAATGCTGATTATTTTTAAAAATAGAAATTTAATACCAAAAATCCATATAGTTAAAATTGGTAAAGAAAGCTCGTCTGCGCTATGATTTGGCTTCCTGTCGTGATTGAAATATTTTGAGGAGCTTGGATATGCGTGCATCGTGTCGAACCATTTTGACGGTATTAACAGCTGTGTCGGCGGTTGCCTGTTCGCCGAAGGAGAGGGAACAAGCGGCGGCTTCTGTTGCTGCGGCGAATGCGGATATGAAACGGGTGGCGGTTACTGCAATTGTCGAACATCCCGCTTTAGACAGCGTGCGCCGGGCGGCGGTAGCGCAATTGGCTGCAGAGGGATTTGTGGAAGGGGAGAATTTGAGTGTGGAGTTTCAAAGTGCACAGGGGAATCCCGCTACTGCGGCACAAATTGCCAAGAAGTTTGCCGGCGAGAAGCCTGACGTGATTATTGCCATCGGTACGCCCAGTGCGCAGGCTGTTGCGGCGGCCGGTAGTGATATTCCGGTGGTTTATTCTGCTGTTACCGACCCCGTGGCGGCCAAGCTGGTGTCGGATTGGGGGGCTTCGGGCGGTAATATTACGGGGGTGTCCGACCAGCTGCCGCTTGCGCCGCAAATCGAATTGATGAAACAGTTGGTGCCGAATTTGAAACGTGTCGGCTATGTTTATAGTCCGGGCGAGGTAAATTCTACGGTGGTGTTGCAGCAGTTGGAGGCGGATTTGAAAGCGCAGGGTATTGCGGTTGAAGCCGTACCCGCGCAGCGTACTACGGATGTATTGACTGCCGCCCGCAGTTTGGCGGGTAAGGCCGATTTAATCTATACCTCTTTGGATAACAATGTGGTATCGGCTTATGAGTCGATGTATAAGGCCGCCAATGAAATCAAGGTGCCGCTGTTGGCATCCGATACGGGCAGCGTACCGCGCGGAGCGGTGGCGGCTTTGGGTGTCAATTATCAGGACATCGGCACTGAAACGGGCAAAATCGTTGCGCGGATTTTGAAAGGCGAAGCGGCGGGCAGTATTCCTTCGCGGCGTATGGATAAATTTGATTTGCATATCAGCGTAAAACACGCCGAAGAACAAGGTATTGCGCTGCCTGAAAATCTAAAGGCGGCGGCAGATGCCATAGTCCGGTAAAACCGAGAGACTGCCTGAAAGTTTTTTGTAACGGGCAATGATTGTTTTCAGGCAGCCTGAGGGGGCGGTTGTGCTAAAATCCTTCCTTTTTATTGACGGGTTTAATGTGTTTTCACCCGTCCATTCCGTTAAAGACAAATACGCTGCCTGAAAGCTTCCGACGGTGTTCGGGCGGTTTGAATATCAAGGAACATTATGTCCCTTATTGCCTTGTTTGGTACGTTTGAAACCGGTTTGGTTTACGCACTGGTTGCTTTGGGTGTGTTGTTGTCCTTCCGTGTTTTGGACTTCCCCGATTTGACTGCCGACGGTAGCTTTCCGCTCGGTGCGTTCGCCTGTGCGGTGGCTATGGTGGCGGGCATACATCCTTTTGTTGCCGTTGCGTTGGGTTTTGCCGCAGGTGCGGTGTCAGGGGTGGCGACCGCGTGGCTGCATATCCGCTTGGGCATTTTGCAGCTGTTGGCGGGGATTGTAGTGATGACGGCATTGTATTCGGTTAATTTGCGTATCGGCGGTGCGCCCAATATTCCGCTGCTGGGAACGGATACGGTGTTTGACGCTTTCGCTCCTCTGTTGGGCAAAGGATTTTGGCAAAATACGGTGGTTTTGTTGGGGTTTGTATTCATCATCAAAGCTGCATTGGATTGGTTTTTCAGCACGGAAACAGGCCTGGCGATGCGCGCTACCGGAGCCAATCCCCGTATGGCCAGGGCGCAAGGTATCGCAACGGGAAAAATGGTGCTGCTCGGTATGGCTTTGTCCAACGGGTTGATTGCTTTGGCAGGTGCTTTATTTGCTCAATTGGTCGGCGGTGCCGATATCAGCGCGGGCTTGGGAACGATTGTGTTCGGTTTGGCAGCGGTGATTTTGGGTGAAGCGTTGCTGCCCAGTAAAAATATGTGGCTGATAACGCTTTCCGTGATTGTCGGTTCGCTGGTGTACCGCCTGTTTATTATGTTCGCCATGGGCAGCGACATTCTGTCGGGCTTGGGATTGCGTACGCAAGATTTGAATTTGGTGACATCCGTATTGGTGGTTATCGTATTGCTGCTGCCGAAGACACAAGCCAAGTGGAAGCAAAGGAAACAGTCATCATGATGCGCGCCGATAAATTGCATCTCACTTTCAATCGCGGCACCCCGATTGAAAATCCCGCCTTGCGCGGCGTTTCGCTGCATATCCAAGACGGCGAATTTGTTACCGTTATCGGCAGCAACGGAGCAGGAAAGTCTACGTTGCTGAATGCCATCAGCGGTGATATCGAGGTGGATTCAGGCAGCATCCGTATCGACGGTGAAGATGTTACCCGCAGGCCGCCGCATCAGCGTGCGGGCTTGGTTGCGCGGGTGTTTCAAGACCCGATGGCAGGCACGTGCGAAAAACTCAGCATAGAAGAAAATATGGCGCTCGCTTATTTGCGTGGGCGCGGGCGTGGGTTGAAATCTGCCCTGAACCGGCAAAACCGCGAATTATTCCGTGAAAAATTGGCTATGCTGAAATTGGGATTGGAAAACCGGCTTACCGACAGAATGGGTTTGCTGTCGGGCGGACAACGGCAGGCTGTCAGCTTGCTGATGGCCAGTTTGCGCCCCAGTAAAATTCTGCTGTTGGACGAACATACGGCCGCCTTAGACCCGAGAACCGCCGCGTTTGTATTGTCGCTAACCGACCAAATTATTCGGGAGCAGCAGCTTACCGCCATGATGGTAACCCATTCCATGCAGCAGGCTTTGGACCACGGCAGCCGTACCGTTATGCTGCATCAGGGCCAGATTGTTTTGGATGTGAGCGGGCAGGAGAGACGGGGCATGGGCGTGCGCGATTTGTTAGATATGTTTGAACAAGTGCGCGGTGAAAAAGTCAGTGACGACAGTTTGCTGTTGGACTGAAAATTTTCAGGCAGCCTGAAAGCTAAAACCGTACGGGCATTTTTAAGAGTTGGCGTTACAGAAAAAGCGGGCTTATTTTTGCAAAGATTGTGCAAGTGTAAAATATCAATAATTCCTGATATTTAAATAAGGATTTTCACATAAGTTAACGCCGCGCTTGACGTTGTCCGCTTCCTTAGATTATATTCCGAGAAGTTATGCACGTATAAAAAGGCGGGTTGTCCGATGTGGTCGCTTGTATATTGGCAATTCGCTTTGGTGGCAGGTTTAACCCCCTTTGTGTGGCTGTTTTGGGGTGTGGTTCCGGCTGTTTCCCTGCTGTTGGGCGGTTTGTCTTATGCCTTGCCTACGGTGTGTTCGGTGGCGGTTTTAAGCCTTTTCAGGCAGCCTGAAAAAACAGGAACGGTGTTTTTAATATCGGAAGGTTTAAAAACGGCACTGGCTTTGATATTGATTGTTTTATCCCTGTTGCTTTATCGGGAATTGGATTTTCCCGTTTATTTGTTGGGTTTTTTGTTATCAAGTCATTTGGTTTTTTTGTTATTTTTAAGGATTCATCGTTATGGCAAGTGAAACACTCACCGCCTCGGATTACATCACGCACCACTTGAAAAGTTTGACCAATTTGTCGGATGTGACTGAAGAGCAGGGTTTGAAAAATATTGCCGATTTTTCGTTCATCAACCTGGATTCGGTATTTTTTGCCGTCGTCTTGGGTATTTTGGGTAGCTTCTTGCTGTGGCGTGCCGCAAGTAAAGCGACTTCCGGTGTTCCGGGGCGTTTTCAGGCAGCGGTGGAATTGCTGTTTGAATTCGTGGATGATATGTGCAAAAGCATCATTCATAACGCCGAATCACGCAAATTGGTCGCCCCTTTGGGTTTGACGGTGTTCGTGTGGATTTTCCTGATGAATGCTATGGACCTATTGCCTGTGGATTTGCTGCCTTCAATATTCCAGGGGATGACAGGCGAACACCATGCTTTGCTTAGGGTTGTGCCGACTGCCGATTTGAATACGACTTTGGCTTTGGCTATCGGTGTGTTGTTGGTATGTATTTTTTACAGTATCAAAATCAAAGGTTTTGGGGGCTGGATGCATGAGATGCTCTCTGCGCCTTTCGGTAACAAAGTTTATCTGATGCCGGTTAATTTTGTGATGAATATTTTGGAATTTTGTTCCAAAACCATTTCGCACGGTATGCGGCTGTTTGGCAATATGTATGCGGGTGAGTTGGTTTTCCTGCTGATTGCTTTGATGGGCGGTGCTTGGGCTGCTGGCGGTGCGGTAAGCTTGCTGGATCCGGTTTTGTTCGTATTCCATATTTTGGCCGGTGCGGTTTGGGCGATTTTCCATATTCTGATTATTACGCTCCAGGCATTTATCTTTATGGCGTTGACTTTTGTATATATCGGTCAGGCGCATGAGCATCACTAAGTTTTGATTTATTTTTTAAAAGTAGTTTTTTCGTTGTTTAACCTTCATTTTAGGAGTTTATTATGGGTGGCTTGATTGCTATTGCATGTGGTTTGATCGTTGCTTTTGGTGCGATGGGTGCTGCTATCGGCATCGGTATGGTTGGTTCCAAATATTTGGAATCTTCTGCGCGCCAGCCTGAGCTGATTGGCCCGTTGCAAACCAAATTGTTCTTGATTGCCGGTTTGATTGATGCGGCATTCTTGATTGGTGTGGCGATTGCTTTGCTGTTTGCTTTCGTAAATCCGTTCTCTGCTTAAAGTGTAGGGCGTATCCGATTGGATACTATTGACTGACCCTAGATTACGAGGGAAGAGTAAAGTGAATTTAAATTCAACCTTAATTGCTCAACTTATAGTCTTCATGATTTTGGTATGGTTCACCATGAAATATGTGTGGCCACCGATTGCAAAGGCTTTGGATGAGCGTGCTGACAAAATTGCAGAAGGTTTGGCGGCTGCCGAACGTGGTAAAAGTGATTTTGAACGCGCAGAGAAAAAGGTTGCAGAACTCTTAACCGAAGGCCGAGGCCAAGTAGCCGAAATGGTTGCAAACGCTGAAAAGCGTGCTGCTCAAATTGTAGAAGAGGCAAAAGAGCAGGCAGTCGCTGAAGCGGCACGTATTGCTGCACAAGCTAAGGCTGATGTCGAGCAAGAGGCCAATCGTGCCCGAGAAGCGCTGCGCGAGCAGGTGGCTTTATTGGCAGTAAAAGGTGCTGAAGCCATCTTGCGCCGAGAAGTGAATGAGACTCAGCATGCACAAATGCTGAGCACTCTGAAACAGGAGCTGTAAGGCTATGATAGAGTTCGCAACTGTTGCCCGCCCTTATGCGAAAGCACTGTTCGAGCTGGCAGAGAAATATCAACAGGCACAAAATTGGTTGCCTGTGCTTAATCAAATGGCTTGGTTGGTACAACAACCCAAAATGGAATTGTTCATCAGTCAAACAGATTTGGATGCGGCACAAAAAGCAGCATCTCTGTTGAATTTGCTGGATGGTGAAGATGTTTTGGATGCCAAACTAAGTAATTTTGTACGTATAGTTGCCGAAGAGAAGCGGCTTTCCGTGCTGCCTGAAATCGTGAAGCAGTATCAGACTCTCATGTTGGAAAAAAATCATGCTAAAAAGGCTGTGATTTATACTGCGTACGATATGGTTAGCGAAGGTCAGCGTGCAAAAGTCATTAGTGATTTGGAGCAGCATTTGGGTGCCGGTCTGCAAGCCGAATTCCGAACCGATTCTAATTTAATCGGCGGTTTAAAAGTGGTTGTGGGTGACCAAGTATTAGATTTGTCGGTACAGGGCAAGTTAGCCAAACTGTATGCGACTATGACCAGTTAGGAGGGTTTCATGCAAATTAATCCTGCGGAAATCAGTGATTTGCTGAAAGCTAAAATTGAAAATTTGAATATCAGGCAGGAAATGCATACGCGCGGCACAGTTATTTCTGTGACAGATGGTATTGTTCGCGTGTATGGATTATCCGATGTGATGCAGGGTGAAATGTTGGAATTCCCCGGCAATACTTTCGGTTTGGCCATGAACTTGGAGCGTGATTCTGTTGGTGCGGTAGTGCTTGGCGAATATGAGCACATTAAAGAAGGTGATGAAGTCAAATGCACCGGCCGCATTTTGGAAGTTCCTGTGGGCCGTGAGTTGGTTGGTCGTGTGGTGAATGCCTTGGGCCAACCAATTGATGGTAAAGGTCCAATTCATACTTCAGCTACTGCCCCTATTGAAAAAATTGCTCCCGGTGTGATTGCGCGCCAGTCAGTTGATCAGCCGATGCAAACCGGTTTGAAAGCAATTGATTCCATGGTGCCTATTGGTCGTGGACAGCGTGAGTTGATCATTGGTGACCGTCAAACCGGTAAAACAGCAGTGGCACTGGATGCAATCGTCAATCAAAAAGGCACTGGTGTAATCTGTATTTATGTGGCTATTGGCCAAAAAGCCTCTTCTATTGCTAACGTGGTGCGCAAGTTGGAAGAGCATGGCGCGATGGAGCATACGATTGTTGTGGCCGCTACTGCTTCTGATGCGGCGGCACTGCAGTTCATCGCTCCTTATGCCGGATGTACTATGGGTGAATACTTCAGGGATATTGGTGAGGATGCACTGATTGTTTATGATGATTTGTCTAAACAGGCGGTTGCATATCGTCAGATTTCCTTGTTGTTGCGCCGTCCTCCCGGTCGTGAAGCTTACCCTGGTGATGTGTTCTATCTGCATTCGCGCTTATTGGAACGCGCTGCTCGTATTAATGCGGATGAAGTGACAAAATTGACCGGCGGTAAGGTGAAGGGTAAGACTGGCTCTCTGACTGCATTGCCTATTATTGAAACTCAAGCAGGTGACGTGTCCGCATTCGTTCCGACAAACGTGATTTCTATTACTGACGGACAGATTTTCTTGGAAACCGACTTATTTAATTCAGGTATCCGTCCTGCAATTAATGCCGGTATTTCTGTATCGCGCGTTGGTGGTGCTGCGCAAACTAAGGTTATCAAGAAATTGGGCGGCGGTATCCGTTTGGCATTGGCTCAATATCGTGAATTGGCTGCTTTTTCCCAATTTGCATCTGATTTGGATGAAGCTACGCGTAAACAGCTAGAGCATGGTGAAGTGGTTACTGAATTGATGAAGCAAAAGCAATTCAATACCTTGAACACTGCTGAAATGGCTCTGACTTTATGGGCTATTAATAACGGCTCTTATGCTGATGTTCCTGTTGCTAAAGCTTTGGCATTTGAGGCTGAATTCCTTAGCTATGTACGTACTCAGCATTCTGCTGTGTTAGATGCAATCACTGCGTCAGGTGCCATGTCGGACGAACATGAAGCTGTTCTGACTGAGGCCATGAAAACCTTCAAAACATCTTATCAATATGCTTAAGATGGATAAATAAGAAGGAGTCTTGAATATGGCTGTAGGGAAAGAGATTCTCACCAAAATTCGCAGTGTTCAAAATACTCAAAAGATCACAAAAGCGATGCAGATGGTGTCAACCTCTAAAATGCGGAAGACTCAGGATCGTATGCGGCTGGCGAGACCTTATGCGGAAAAGGTACGCTTGGTTATGAATCAGTTGGCGCAAACGCAAGGTGATTATGGTATCAGCTTGTTGGAAAGCAGAGATGATATCCAGCGTGCCGGATTTATTTTGATTACCTCTGATAAAGGATTGTGCGGCGGATTAAATGCCAATGTCCTGAAGAAATTTTTTGCGCAGGTGCAAGATTATCAGAGCAGAGGTGTCGAAGTAGCTGTTGTTTGTCTGGGTAGCAAAGGATTAGCTGCCTGTCAGCGGGTCGGACTTAATGTCATTGCCAGCGTAACCAATTTGGGGGACACGCCCAAAATGGAGACTATGCTGGGTGCGTTGACTGAGATTTTTCAACGTTATACGGAACGTGAATTGGATATTATCCATATAGTTAATTCACATTTCATCAATACCATGAGGCAGGAAGCACGCTCGGAAGTGTTGCTGCCCATTGGAGCGAATGTTTTTGAAGAGACTGACAGCAAATATAATTGGGACTATGTCTATGAACCTAGCCCTACGGCTGTGTTGGAATATCTGGTTAGACGTTATTTAGAATCTGTGGTGTATCAAGCGTTGTGTGAGAATATGGCTTCTGAACAGGCGGCCCGTATGGTGGCGATGAAAGCCGCTACCGATAATGCGGGTAATGCAATTAAGGAATTGCGATTGGTTTACAATAAATCACGCCAAGCAGCAATTACCACAGAATTATCAGAAATCGTGGCAGGTGCGGCTGCTGTCTAAGCAGTTGTAACCGCACAAAGTAAATAGGATACGATAATGAGCCAAGGCAAAATCGTACAAATCATTGGTGCAGTAGTAGATGTGGAATTTCCCCGCAATGCAATTCCCCATGTTTATGATGCTCTGAAATTGGTTGATACCGATTTAACATTGGAAGTGCAACAGCAATTGGGCGATGGAGTTGTGCGTACTATTGCGATGGGTAGTACAGACGGTTTGCGCAGAGGATTGCAAGTGAACAATACAGGTGCGCCGATAACCGTTCCTGTTGGTAAAGCTACACTCGGCCGCATTATGGATGTATTGGGAAATCCTGTTGATGAAGCAGGTCCTATCCATTCTACCGAAAAGCGTGCAATTCATCAGGCAGCCCCAAAATTTGACGAACTATCCAGTGCAACCGAATTGTTGGAAACCGGCATCAAGGTGATTGACCTGCTGTGTCCGTTTGCCAAAGGCGGTAAAGTGGGCTTGTTCGGCGGCGCGGGCGTGGGCAAAACCGTGAACATGATGGAGTTGATTAACAACATCGCCAAAGCGCACAGTGGTTTGTCTGTGTTTGCTGGCGTGGGCGAGCGTACCCGCGAAGGCAACGACTTCTACCATGAGATGAAAGATTCTAACGTATTGGACAAAGTCGCCATGGTGTACGGTCAGATGAACGAGCCGCCCGGCAACCGTTTGCGCGTGGCATTGACCGGTTTGTCCATGGCGGAATACTTCCGTGATGAAAAAGACGAAAACGGCAAAGGTCGCGATGTATTGTTCTTTGTGGACAATATCTACCGCTATACGCTGGCGGGTACGGAAGTGTCTGCGCTGTTGGGTCGTATGCCGTCTGCGGTGGGTTACCAGCCCACGCTGGCTGAAGAAATGGGTCGTTTGCAAGAGCGCATTACTTCTACGCAAACCGGCTCCATTACCTCCATTCAGGCAGTCTACGTACCTGCGGACGACTTGACCGACCCCTCTCCCGCCACCACGTTCGCCCACTTGGACGCAACAGTGGTATTGAGCCGCGACATCGCTTCTTTGGGTATTTATCCTGCGGTAGACCCCTTGGATTCCACTTCGCGCCAGCTTGACCCGATGGTTTTGGGTCAGGAGCATTACGATGTAGCGCGCGGCGTGCAATCCACCCTGCAAAAATACAAAGAGTTGCGCGACATCATCGCCATTTTGGGCATGGACGAGTTGTCTGACGAAGACAAATTGACCGTGATGCGGGCGCGTAAAATCCAACGTTTCCTGTCGCAGCCTTTCCACGTGGCGGAAGTGTTTACTGGTTCGCCCGGCAAATACGTTTCCCTGCGCGACACCATCGCCGGTTTTAAAGCGATTTTGAGCGGCGAGTACGACCATCTGCCCGAACAGGCGTTCTACATGGTCGGCGGTATTGAAGAAGCCGTTGAAAAAGCGAAAACCTTGAGCTAAGGAGGCGGGCATGAGCATCATGCAGGTTGAGGTGGTCAGTAACGAGCAGAACATTTTTTCAGGTGAAGCCAGCTTTGTGGTTGTGCCCACTCTGACAGGTGAGCTCGGTATTTATCCGCGCCATGAACCGATTATGCACTTGGTTCGCCCCGGTGTGTTGCGTTTGACTGTGCCGGGTGTTGCCGATGAAGTTTTGGTTGCTGTTTCGGGTGGTATTTTGGAGGTTCGTCCTCATAAAGTAACCGTTTTGGCAGACGTGGCTGTCCGTAGTGTCGAAATGGATCAAGCCCGTGCTGAGGAAGCCAAACGTGCTGCGGAAGCCAAATTGTCTCAGTCTCATGATGATGAGTCTCAGGCTAAGGCGCAGGCTGCATTGGCGGCTGCTATTGCCGAGCTGAAGGCATTGGACTACTTACGGAATAGAAAGCAATAATTCTTCTTATGTGAAAACCGTTTCCTGCGGTAAGCAGGGAACGGTTTTTTATTTGGATAAATAATATTTGCATAGTATTGGTCAATCTTATTAAAGCTATCAAGTTGATTGCAAGTTTAATAAAACTAAGCATATTTCTCTTGTGCTTTGTTGTTTCCAGGTAAGGAAGGTTAATTTACTGTATTTCATAATTGTCTGCCTGCATCATATTTTGGAAAATTGATATGGGTAAATTGAGTTAATGAGGAAGGTGTTGTTGTGTTGTTTTATTCTTCTGTCTATTGCTTTGTTTTTTTGATTTTCCATAACCAAAAAGCTCTGTAGTATGGGAAGGCCTTTAAATTTAGGCTCTGTTTTCAAATAAGCTTGATGTGGCAATATGATTTAATAAAAATATATTTTCTTCAATGTGTTATTAAAAATTTTCATTGAAGGAAATATTTTTACACAATCTGTTTAATAGTAATATCAATCCAATCTTACAACACAGGCTAAATTTACAGTACAAACACATTTGGTGCTGTTTTTACGAAATCTTCTGCACTATATAACTGGTTTAAGTGTTCCTTTATGATTGATTCTCTATAAGAAAAGCAAATATACAGAATATTGACAGAAAATGCGGAAGTTTCACTTTGTATTCGAGAAATAGACAACGGTATTTTAGTTTCTTTGAAAAATGGGTGCTTCAATTATTATTCGGTCTAAATGTTTCTTACCAGCTCTGTCTGAAAGTCTAATCAACAAGTTATCCGCTCCTCGTTTCCAACTACATCATTTTTCAGGCTGCCTGAAAAGCAGTTGAACGTTACCTTTGTGCATAATAATGGTGCGTGCATTTAATTAATTGTGATTAAAGAATAAAATCGGATTTAGATATTGGATTTAGGTTTGCTGAATGACGATAGTGAAATAAAATTACATTATAAAACAGCAAGTAAACAGTAGTTTTCTTAGAGAAACCGCGCTACAATCGCCAAACAAATGATAAATAGATACGAAGGAATAGATGCTATGCAGTTGTCGCTACTGAATAATCCGAAAGATGTGCAATTGGTTGCCGATGCCGAGTTTATGACGCAATCGCTTTACCGCATGTTGGAAACCCATGCCGATGAAATTGTGGTAAACGCGGTACGCATTTTGGCCAAGGCCGAAGACAGCAGCAAAATCGTAACCGATTTGCTGCCTTCTTTGAATGAAGAGCAAACGGAGAACTTGATTACGGCGGTGGGGATGTTCGCGCAAATTCTGAATATTGCCGAAGATGTGCATCACGAACGCCGCCGTTTGGTACACGAGCAGGCGGGCCATGCGGCGGCGGACGGCAGTATCAGCGAAACGGTGCGCCGTTTTCGCGAGCAGCATTTGGACGCGCAAGACGTTCAGGCAGCCTTAAATCAAACTTCTGTCAGTGCGGTATTAACCGCGCATCCGACCGAAGTGCAGCGGCAGGCTACCTTGGTTTCACACCGTAAAATCCGCTCGTTGCTGCCGAAGCGCGAACAATGCAGAAATGCAGACGAACTGGCTGAGCTGCAGCGGGAAATAGACGGGGTTTTGCTGACATTATGGCAGACCAGTGAAACCCGTCATTTCAAAATCAGCGTGCAAAGCGAAATCGCCAACGGCGTGAATATTTTCCCGATGAGCTTTTTCAAGGCGTTGCCGCAGCTTTACCGCCGCATGGAAAAGCAGTTTCAGGCAGCCTACCCCGATATCCGCATACCCGATTTGCTGAAAATCGGCGGTTGGATTGGCGGCGACAGGGATGGCAATCCTTTTGTATCTGCGCAAACTTTGCGCGATGCGTTCAACCGTCATGCCGATGCCGTTTTCCATCATTACCGCCGCGAATTGGAGGCACTCTATCAGGAGCTGCCGTTGTCTGTCCGCCGCGTTAAAGTGAGTGACGGCGTATTGGTATTGTCGGCAAAATCTCCCGATACCGAAGTGGCGCGTCAGGAAGAACCTTACCGCCGTGCGATTGCTTATATTTTGTCGCGCTTAATCGGCAAAGCGCACAGTCTCGGTTTGCAGTTGGGCTGCCGTTTCGGCACCGCAACGCCCTATCATTATGCCGAAGATTTTTTGCATGATTTATACACTTTGCAAGATTCTCTCCGTGAAAACGGCAGCGGAGTGTTGGCGGACGGACGTATCGCCGACATTATCCGAATCGTCTCCGTATGCGGTTTTCATCTGATGCCGCTGGATTTGCGCCAACATGCCGACAAACATACCGAAGTGGTGGCCGAACTGTTTGAACGCGCCGGATTGGAGCAGTATGCCGCGCTGCCTGAAAACGAAAAACAAACCGTATTGTTGCGCGAGTTGCAACATCAACGTCCCCTATACAGCCCCTATATCGAATACAGCGCGCATACCCGCAGCGAGCTGGATATTTTTTTGGAAGCAAGAAAAATCAAGCAGGAATTCGGTGAGGCGGCGGTCAGCCAAAGCATCATATCCAACTGTGAGCGTCCGAGCGATTTGTTGGCATTGGCATTGTTGCTCAAAGAAAGCGGGCTGTTGTCTATCGTAAACGGACAACCCGTCAGCCGTATCAACATCGTTCCCCTGTTTGAAACCATAGAAGCACTGGATAACGCCTGCCCTGTGATGCAAACGCTGTTCAGCCAACCGTGGTATCGCGCATTTCTCAACAGCCGCGACAACATACAAGAAATCATGCTCGGCTATTCCGACAGTAACAAAGACGGCGGCTATATCAGCAGTACATGGGGGCTTTACCAAGCCGAACAAGGATTGGTAGAACTGTTCAGGCAGCATGGCATCCGTATGCGCCTATTCCACGGTCGCGGCGGCAGTGTCGGTCGCGGCGGCGGGCCTTCTTACCAAGCCATTCTCGCCCAACCCGCAGGCAGCGTGGGCGGACAAATCCGCATCACGGAACAAGGCGAAGTCATCACGGCCAAATACGGAGATGCCAGCAATGCAGCACGCAATTTGGAAACGCTTGTCGCCGCCACGCTCGAAGCCAGCATGCTGCCCGTTGCGCGCGACCCCGATGAAAAACTCATGAACGCTCTTTCCGAGAGTGCTTTCAAACACTACCGAGCCTTGATTACGCGTGAAGGTTTCATCGACTATTTCCTGCAAACCAGTCCCATCGAACAAATTGCCAGCCTGAATTTGGGCAGCCGCCCCGCCAGCCGCAAAACGCTGGCACGCATACAGGATTTGCGCGCCATTCCTTGGGTGTTTTCGTGGACGCAAAACCGTCTCATGCTTCCCGCATGGTATGGTTTCGGCAGTGCCGTTGCCGATTTGTGCGGACAAGATTCAGGCAGCCTGAAGGCATTGCAGCAACACGCGCAAACTAATCCCTTCTTCCGCGCCATGCTCTCCAATATGGAGCAAGTGATGGCCAAAACCGACCTGATTTTGGCAGGCCACTACGCCCGACTCAGCCGCGATGAAGAACACGGCAAAGCCATTTTCGACACCATCAAAGCCGAATACCTGCGCAGCCGCCAAGCATTATTGGACATCCTGCAAAGCCAAGAGCTGCTTACCGACAACCGACCGCTGGCACGTTCGCTGGCTTTGCGGATTCCCTATCTCAACGCATTGGGCGGCCTGCAGGTAGCCCTATTGCGCAAACTGCGGACCGACCCCGAAAATCCCCGTATCTTGCAAATGGTTCACCAAACCATCAACGGCGTGGCATTGGGCTTGAGAAATACCGGTTAAATTGAAAAGTCCCGGCCGATAGCTTTTCAGGCAGCCTTCCGTACCAAGGGGCTGCCTGAAACTTTAATCATGATAGCGGAAACGGGCTGCCGCCGTCTTTTCAGCTTTGTGGGCAAGCAGAGATGAGTCTGTATGGGTTCTTGTACTGCGATAGTCGTGCGATAGTCGTACGTACTATATATCCTGTCGGATGGTATGGTTTCAGCTCGTTCAGCCTGCGGTGCACACTTTTGTTCCGATAACCGATATAAAACAGAAAAACCTGGCGGCGGCATACTGGAGAGGCTATCTTCGTTGATGTAGCTGTGAACGACGGATGGAGCGGATATGGAAAACGGTTTTCAGGCAGCCTGAAAAACCGTTTTATGCTTTCGAGCGTTGGCGAATGGACAAACCATCTTTCATACTCAAGCACATCAGCATGACATTCACTGCACCTGCCGCCAATTCAACGGTTTGTACCGTATAAAACAGTCCGTCAAATGCTCCGTGCGCTGCACGGTCGGCAAGGAAAAGCGGACGGCAGTAAAATCCGCAAACCGTTGGCAGCAATCACGGGCATACGTCTGCGTTTGGCAGCAATCGGAGCAAAACGGCTTTTAGCCCCCCATTTTCATCCCTGTTGCCCCGGTTATTGCCATGCAAGGTATCAATAAAACAAAGGTATATACAATCCATTGTTTCACTGCCGCCACAACTTAGCGGCTGAAAAAAAGCTCGCTCAACAACGTGCTTGTCCAAAAACAAAACATACATAAAGTCGCAATAGCAGCTGTAGCGTGAATTTTGCGTAAAATAATGCGGTTCATATTGTTTTTTGCAAGACGGCATTACCAATGGAAACCGGTTGCATGCAATTGCAATCGGGTGTCAAATTGTGATTAAAGAGTTAATCAGACGGATAATTTAACAGAAGAAATAAGAAAAATTATTGTTCGTAGTTTTCCGCTTCAACGGCATATTGAACTACTGGAGCGATGCTTTTGTCTCCGATGACGAACTCACCGCCGCACGTTGGCAAATGCTGGCGCGCTTTATATGGCAGCCGAAGCGCACCCCCCAACCGGCAACGCAAATGTGGATGACACGGCAAGGCGTATAAAAACAACTGAACCTGTTATTAGAAAGAGGATGGGTTATTGCCAGTGAAAATCCTGCCTACAAACGGGCATTGCCGTATGCTTTGATTGTTTGCGGACGAGAAATCGATACGGGGGCTTAATCGGCACCGGCAAAATGAAGCTCAACAGGCAGGCGCGGATTTAACGGCGGAAGAACTGGCAACCATGCTAAAACTTCTCTCACATTTAAGCGCCTATTTCCAGTGAAACCAATCCTTTCAGGCAGCCTGAAAGCCATCGGGACTCATATGTGGTATGTATGATAGGAAAACGTTCATCCGACCCGGACAGATATATTTGCGAAACGGATAATTTTCATATGGAAAAGCATATTATTGCCGGGATAACATAGTGCAAGGATTGAAAACGCGAAAGGTATCTTGCGATGAACTATACGATGACTGATACGCGCACGACACGGCTGTCTGCGCAAGAGTGGCGTGCTTTTTTACTCAACCCCGTTCTCACCAATGAAAAGGATTTGCAAATCCTATTGCTGGTATATCACAGCCACGGACACCAAAACCGTGCGGGCAGAATCGGCGAACGTTTGGGCTACCGCCGCCGTGCCTATGCGCCCGTCAATGCGCAAATAGGGCGTTATGCGCAAAAAATCGCTGCCGCCCGTTCCGAACCCCTGACCTTCGAATTACGCGCCAACGGCAAACCTTATTGGTGGACCTTGTTTTTTAACGGCTGGTATCAAACGGGTACGTCCTACTTTATTTGGCAGCTCAAACCGGAATTGTGCGAAGCCTTGGAACAAAGCGGCTTGGCAGACGCAGTAACGGACGATTTGCCCGAAGCCATTCCCGTGGCCGCAGCCAAAGAACTTTGGGAAGGCGCGAAAAAAACCGTTACCGTTAATGCCTATGAGCGGAATGCTCAGGCCAGACGCGCCTGCTTGGCGCATTACGGCACATATGACTGCCAAATCTGCGGTTTCAATTTTGAACGTGCCTACGGAGAATGGGGCAAAGATTTTATTCATGTCCACCATGTTACTCCGCTCGCCGACATCGGACAGAGCTACCAAGTCAATCCCGTTTCGGATTTGATACCCGTTTGTCCGAACTGTCATGCCATGTTGCACCGTTGCCAGCCGCCTTTGAGCATTGAAGAACTGAAAGCCAAATTGAGCAGTAGCGGTGCAGACTAAATCATGCATACAGCGAGTGAAACCCACCCCCTCCCGCCTTTCGCCCCGCCCCACGCCACACTGCTGATGCTCGGCAGTTTCCCGCCGCCGCGCCACCGTTGGACGATGGATTTTTACTATCCGAACCGCCAAAACGATATGTGGCGGATTTTCGGCTTGGTGTTTTTCGGCGACAAAGATTATTTTGTTGAAAACAAAAATTTCCGCGAAGCCGCCATTCGCGATTTTCTCACCGAAAAAGGCATTGCTATCTCCGATGCCGCCCGCGCGGTGCGGCGTTTGCAGGGCAATGCTTCGGACAAATTTTTGGAAGTGGCCGAGCCTTTGGATTTGGCAGCATTGCTGGCGCGGCTGCCCGAATGCCGCGCCATCGCCTTTACCGGCGACAAAGCCGCCGACACGCTGTTGCCGCAACTGGGCGCGAAACCTGCCATCGGCCGACCGGCGGACGGCGCGTGTGCGGGACGGGCGTTGCGGCTGTACCGCCTGCCGTCTTCGTCCCGCGCCTATCCTTTGCCTTTGGCGGACAAAGCAGCGGCGTATCGGGCGGTATTTACCGAAGCGGCCGTATTGACAGCCTCTGCCCCTGCGTAGAAAGAGAGGGTTGTTTTGGCGATACTGTTTGCGGTCTACTCCTGTCGGGGCGGCATTCGACCAACTCAAACGAAAGAAATACCATGCTCACTGAAGCCCATTGCGATTTGTTCAGGCAGCCTTTTTTTCAATTTTCGCAATTGAAACAGCATTGTCCGGAACGGATTGAGCCTTTGAAAGCGGCCTACAAAGCGGCGTGGCAGGATTGGCGCGACACGGTAAACGCGGTGGCGCGGGCGGCGGACGCGCCGTTTGCGCCGCCGCACATCGAGCGTTGGTGCAACGGCTGGCAGGTGCGGGCGCATTTTTTTGCGTATTTGAAATATCGGGATTATCAGAATTCGGCGGCGATTTTGTCGCTGTTGTTGAACCGCCGCCGTTTGACCGTGAGCTTGGATTGGCACGTTTACCGCGCGGCGCGTTCCGAATACCGTTTGGCGGATTACCGCCGTTGGTTTGCGGTGTTGGACAGGCGGCGTTTTGCCGGTTTTGAGCTTTGGCGCGGCAGCGATGGCGAGTATGACGATTACGGCACGGTGGCGCGGCTGCCTGAAAACGGTTTGCCCCTGCGCGGCGAAGACGATTTTTACCGCATCGGCCGCCATTTGCCGAAGGAGGAACTGGCGGGCTGTGATGCGGCGGCGTGGGCGGCGGAAACGGTGCGCGAATTGTTGCCGCTTTATGAGGCGTGTCATCAGGCGTGATTTCAGGCTGTCAAAAGACGGTTTACCACTGTACGGCGGGTGGAAGCCTAATCTACACGTGGTTTTAGCGGCAGGGTTCACAACGGCACTGTTTTTTTCCTGTTTGCCTGCCGGCGCGTTCCCGTTTTCAGGCAGCCTGAAATGGAGATTGGTTCAATGCGGTCTCTCTGGCCGGATATCGAAATGAGCCGTTTTAGGCAGCGGATAAAACCGATTGAGGGCAGTTTTTGAAGTATCGGAACGAGAGTTTTCAGGCAGCCGATAGATGGTTGCAGATATGTCCATTGTTTGGTTTTGTCTGCGGCTTAATCCGTACGAAAGTATTTTTAGTATGCACTCGGTATTCGGTTGACGATGTCGTGATGAAGCCGTTTTTGAAAGAGATTGCCGTGTTGAAATACTTGGGTTTTGTTTTCAGGCGTACTGTGTTTTTACAGTAATTCACCTATAATCAGTTCGTTTCTTTATTTGTTACTTTATTTATGTATCGTCGTTTTGTATTTTTTTTCCTTCTTCTTTCTGTTTTGAGTGCTTGTTCTTCTTCCAAGAAAGATACGGCACATCCGGTAGCGGATAAAAAAACCGTCTCAAAAGCCGGATACCGTGCCGTTGCCTTTAACGATTTGCCTGATTGGAGTAAACAGCCTTTTTCAGGCAGCCTTTTGTCGTTTCGCAACAGCTGTATCAAATTGGCAAGCAGTGCAGAATGGCGGCAAGTGTGTCGGGAAGCGGAGAAAGTGCCTGCAAACCATCAGGCGGCACGGCGTTTTTTCGAACATTATTTCACCGCATGGCAGATGAGCCACCACGGTAATGTCAACGGTAAAGTAACGGGTTATTACGAACCTGTTTTGCAGGGCGACCGCCGCCCGACTGAAAAAGCACGTTTTCCGATTTACGGTATTCCCCGGGATTTGGTAACGGTAAGGCTGCCTGAAACCAAGCGCAGCGGTATCGTATATATCAGCCCCAATGGGAACAATCGCGGAATTGTCCGGGCAGGAGCGCCTTATGCGGCTGATTTGTCGCAATTTCCCGATGCGGCAAAAAGCGGTGTCTTGAAAGGGCGTTTTGATAACGGCCGTTTTCTGCCTTATTTCACGCGGTCGCAAATCAATAGCGGTGCCGTGCATTATCATGCCCCCGTTTTGGGTTATGCCGATAATCCGGTTGAATTGTTTTTCATGCACATTCAGGGTTCAGGCAGGCTGAAAACACCGTCGGGCGAATATATCCGCTTGGGTTTTGCCGACAAAAACGGACATTCTTACGCATCTATCGGCAGTTATATGGCCAAACAGGGCTATATGGCTTTATCGGCTACATCCATGCAGGGCATCAAGGCTTGGATGGAACGCCATCCGCATAAGTTGGCGGAAGTGTTGGGCAAAAATCCGAGCTATATCTTTTTCCGACAATTGGACGGCCATCCTTCCCAGGGTCCGATAGGTGCGCTGGGCGTGCCGCTGACGGGCGGATTTTCGGCGGCTGTGGACAAGCAGTACATCACATTGGGCGCGCCGCTGTTTGTTTCCACCACCCATCCCGGCAGCGGTGCCGTTCATAACCGTTTGCTGGTAGCGCAGGATACGGGCAGTGCGATTAAAGGTGCGGTACGCGTGGACTATTTTTGGGGCCACGGTCATGAAGCGGAGCAGTTGGCAGGAAGGCAAAACCACAGCGGCCGTGTGTGGCAGTTGTTGCCGAAAGGGGTGAAGCCGTAATTGCTGTTTTTTGTTATGGCTGTATGTTCGGTTTGTGCTGAAATTGTAGATAAACATTTGAGCGGCAGTATATCAATTGGTGGGAATGGATTTTTATTATAGTCATGCCGCATGGCTCCGTTCGATATTTCCGGTGATTGATTGCCTTATTAACAAATCCTATTCGCGACGGCTTATACAATGGATGCTTCAGTGCGGATTGTGAAAAAGCTGCCTGAAACGGAAGAGTTTCAGGCAGCTTTGGAATGGTGTCGTCAAATGGCCTTTTGCGGCAGAGATTGTGCAGAATTATTTGATAAATCGGATGCTTTCAGTGCCTCCACTTTTACCCGGGCCGTGCCTTTGTGCAGAAAGCCCAGTTTGTTGGCTGCGGCTTTGGAAAGGTCGATAACGCGGTTGCCGTGGAAAGGGCCGCGGTCGTTGATGCGTACGATAACGCTTTTGCCGTTGGCCAAATTGGTTACGCGGGCGTAGCTCGGGATAGGCAAGGTGCGGTGCGCCGCGCTCATCACGTTCATATCAAAACGTTCGCCGTTGGATGTCTTTTTGCCGTGAAAACCGGGGCCATACCAGGAGGCTTGTCCGGTTTCGCTGAAATTGTCGGCGTTGGTTTGCGGGTAATAGCGTTTGCCGGCCACTTGATAGCTGAGATTGGCGGTGGGATGCAGTTTTTCGTTGAGTACCACCGCATCGGGGGTGTATTTGCCGCCGGTGGCGGAGGCATTGGAAGAAACGGTCGGCTCGGGTTGCTTGGGAGCGGCGTCCGCATGGTGGGACATAACCGTGCCGGCAGACATGAGAACGACTAATCCGGTGAAAAAGGTGTTTCTTACTTTCGTCAAAACAAAATCCAGTTCTTGAGTTGAAGGGAAAGGTGCAGGCTTATATGCCGCCTGCGTAATCCAACTGCCGCCATGCTTCAAATATGGTTACGGCAACGGTGTTGGACAAATTCATACTGCGGTTTTCAGGCAGCATCGGGAAACGGATTTTCCGATTTGCCGGCAGGGTATCGAGAATATCTGCGGGCAAACCGCGCGTTTCGGGACCGAACAAAAATGCATCGCCTGCCTGAAAAGCCACTGTATCCGGACGGGTGTGTCCTTTGGTGGTTAATGCGAATATTCTTTTGCCGTTTAATGCGTTCATGCATTCGCCGAAGTTTTCGTACACGGCGATATCGGCAAATTCGCGGTAATCCAAACCCGCCCGTTTCATTTTGCTGCTGTTCAGCGGGAAGCCGAGCGGCTTTACCAAATGCAGCCTGCAGCCGGTGTTGGCACAGAGTCTGATGATATTGCCTGTGTTCGGCGGAATTTCGGGCTGGTACAGAATAATGTCAAACATTTTGATGCTTCTGCAATGTTGCAGGGCTGCACAATCACTATGCAGCCCTGTCGGAGCGGATGGGGTAAGGCTGCCTGAAAACATACCGGAAGGATAAGGCCTCAGGCAGCCAATTGCGGGAATATGCCTTAAACCGGTTTGATTCGTCAAATGTTTTTACCTCTGTTGCGTGCAAGCACCCACACGAAAACGGCTGAAGCCCCCGCATGGCGGAGACTGCGGGCCAATTCGGAAAGTGTTGCGCCTGTGGTCAAAACATCGTCTATTATCAAAATTTTGCGGTTTTTAACGCTTGGGGCTGCCTGAAAAACGCCGCGTACATTGCGCCTGCGTTCGGCCTGCGACAAAGTGCTTTGCGGCGGTTTGTGCTGCCTGAATACCGTGTCGCGGGACAATACGGGCAAACCGTATATGTCGGCTGCCGTTTCGGCGGTTTCATCGCATTGGTTGAAACCGCGAAACAGACGGCGTTGCCTGCTTAAGGGCATCGCCAATATACAGTCTGCACCGCTTTCAGGCAGCCACGGCGGCGGATTTTCGCGCATCAGGGTTTGGAAAACGGCAGAAAATGCATTGCGGGACAGATGTTTCCATTCGTGCAGCAAAGCAGGCAGCGGTGCGGCGTATTCGGCACTTGCCCATAATCGCGCATAGCGGGGCGGATGGTTCTGGCAATGTCCGCATACGGCGGCATTAACGCTGAAAGCCGCACACAGCGGGCAAACGGAGTCGGCACGAAGATAAAGGCGGCGCAAATCGTTCAGGCAGCCTTCGCACACCGCATCTTTATTGGGAGCGTGGCATAATAAGCAGGATTTTTGTTTGAGAAAGCCGAACATGACACATCTTTGTATGATTCACGGTTGGGCGGCAAACGGCAGGATTTTCGACCCTTTGCGCCGCGAGTTGCCGCCGGCATGGCGGATAAGCGCCCCCGATTTGCCCGGGCACGGCGGCAGAGCTGCTCCCGAGAGCTTTGATATTGCTGCGGCCGCTGCGGAAATCGCCGACGGCTTGCACCGGCCTGCATATCTTCTGGGGTGGTCTTTGGGCAGTTTGGTTGCTTTGCACATTGCCGCCCGTTATCCCGATAAAGTAAACGCTTTGATATTGTGTGCAGGTTTTGCCCGTTTTACGGCGGCGGAAGGTTATCCCGAAGGCGTATCGCCTGCGCTTCTGCGGAAAATGACCGTGCTGTTTGAGCAGGATTATCCCAAGCATATGCGTCAGTTTTTGGAATTGCAACTGTTGCATAACGACAACCGCCGCGCCATTATCGACAGTATTCTGCCCGATTTGCTGCGTGACGGCACGCCGCAAGGCATTGCATCGGCGTTGGCGGCGGCGGAAGCGGCGGACGCACGGGCGTGGCTGCCTGAAATCCGTTGCCCCGTTTTACTGATATACGGCAATAAAGACAGTGTTACGCCGATGCGTATGGGCGAATATCTGTTGCGCCATCTGCCCGATGCGCGTTTGCAGATTGCCGATAAAGCGGCTCATGCGCCGTTTTTAAGCCATACGGCAGAGTTTGCCCGATGGGTGCAGGATTTTATAGCAAACGGTAATTAATCAGGTGTGATGATGTTTCGAAATATCGACTCTTACGGCGGCGACCCGATTTTGGGTTTGGTGGAAACGTTTTTAAACGATAGGCGCGAATGTAAAGTTAATCTCGGTATCGGCGTCTATATGGACGATACGGGCGTGTTGCCGCTGCCTGAAAGTATCGGCCGGGCATTGGCGGATAAAAACAGGCGGCCTGAAGCGTCATCGTATCTGCCGATGGAAGGCAATGCCGTGCTGCGCCGCGAAGCTCTTGCTTTGCTGTTCGGCAACAACGGCGATATCTCGGCACGTACCGCTGTGGTGCAGTCTCTCGGCGGTTCGGGTGCATTGAAGCTGGGGGCGGACTTTTTGGCGCGTTGGCTGCCTGAAAAAAAAGCCTATATCAGCGACCCGACTTGGGATAACCACCGCGGTATTTTTCAGGGAGCGGGTTTTGAAGTAGGCAGCTATCCTTATTTCGATGCGGCAACCATGGGGGTGAAATATGAAGCCTTGTGCGGCTTTTTAAACGGATTGCCCGAGCAGTCGGTCGTAGTATTCCATCCCTGCTGCCACAATCCCACGGGAGCGGATTTGCTGCCTGAACAATGGGATAAGGTTTTGGATATCGTGCAAAAACGGCGTTTGCTTGCGTTTATGGACATGGCCTATCAAGGATTCGGCCAAGACTTTGACAGCGATGCTTATGCTGTACGTCAGGCGGCGGGGCGCGGCATCGATTTGTTTGTCAGCCTTTCTTTTTCCAAAAGTATGTCGCTTTACGGCGAACGGGTGGGCGTGTTGGCGGCAGTGTGCGCAGATGCGGCGCAGGCGGATTTGGTGTTCGGACAATTGAAATACGGCGTGCGCCAAATCTATTCCAGCCCGCCCGTACATGGTGCGGAACTGGCGGCACGGGTGTTGGCAGACGAAACGCTGCGCCGGCAATGGCAGCAGGAAGTGGCAGCCATGCGCGGGCGTATCCGTTTGATGCGGGCAGAGCTGGTGCGGTTGTTGCAGATAAGGCTGCCTGAAAAAGACTGCTCTTTTTTCTTAAAGCAGCAAGGAATGTTTGCTTATACCGGCTTGAATATCGACCAGGTGCGCCGCCTGCGGCTGGAGTTCGGCGTATATCTGCTTGATTCGGGCAGAATGTGCGTTGCCGGTTTGAATTCGCGCAATATCGTTTATGTTGCCGATGCGCTTGCCGATGCGTTCAGGCAGCCTTAATTTTAAAGTATGATTTTGTTTTGTACGGCGTTCTGTCCGGTTGGACGAAAACGAACGGCAAAACGGCGGCGGCAGGCTGGTCGGATATCAAGGTCTGCAGCCGCCGTTTCTTACATTTCTTTTGCACAGATTTGCTGTTTCTTGCCACTGATTCAGACGGTTTATTGCGATAATCCAAGCCGTTTTGATGATTTCCATTGCAAAGGGGCAAGATGAAACGCATTATTTTGTTTTTGATAACCAACGCCGCCGTTTTACTTGTTATCGGGATTATTTTGAGCCTGTTGGGCTTGAACGACCCCAATACACTGGCGGGTTCTTTGGCATCGGCGGCCGTTATCGGTTTTACCGGTTCGATTGTTTCGCTGTTGATGTCAAAAAGCATGGCGAAGCGTTCGGTTGGCGCAAGAGTGATTACACAGCCTGCAAACGAAACCGAAGCATGGTTGCTGCACACCGTAGAAAGCCAAGCCAGGCAATGGAATTTGAAAACCCCCGAAGTGGCGATTTACGATTCGCCCGAGCCGAACGCATTCGCCACAGGCGCAACCCGCAACAACTCTTTGGTTGCCGTCAGTACCGGCTTGATGCGCAGTATGACGCGCGACGAAGTGGAAGCTGTTTTAGCGCATGAAATGGCACACGTAGGCAACGGCGATATGGTAACGCTCACCTTGATACAAGGCGTGGTCAATACTTTCGTCGTGTTCTTCTCGCGTTTGGCGGCATCTTTGGTGGCGCAAGGCCGTGACGGCGAACGTTCGGAAGGCATGTATTTTATGGTTTACATGCTGATGCAAACCGCATTCGGCTTTTTGGCGAGCATTGTCGTGCATTGGTTCAGCCGCAAACGCGAATACCGCGCCGATGCAGGTGCAGCCAAATTGGTAGGCGCGCCGAAAATGATTGCCGCATTGCAGCGTTTGAAAGGACAGGCCACCCAATTACCCCCCGATATGGCGGCAATGGGGATTGCCAGCGAAACGAAGGATTCTTTGTTCAGCACCCACCCGAGCTTGGACAACCGTATTGCCAGACTCAAAATGATGTAAACTGCATATATCAGGCTGCCTGAAAAGCTTCAGGCAGCTTTTTTGTGCATTTTGAATATCCGGTGTGGGTATGCCACTTAATGGACGTCGTGACTTCGTGCTTGGGTTCCACATAGTAACAGCCGCATACAATGCCGCAGAAGAGCGAGAAGACACACTGGGAATGACTTGCCGTTTGGCGGTCGGCATTTATCGCAAATGTAGGGTTCATCGGAGTAAAATGGCAAGTGCGTTAGGATTTTTTTGAAGAGATATGTGAAGTAAATCATTCGGGTGGCTTAATGTAGGATATGGGATGAGAAATAATATGGTGGTATGCAATATGTCTGTGATGGTTTCGGAGCGAATGGCCTGTTGATAGGTTTTGACGGGATACATATTTGATACGATGCATAAAGGCTGCCTGAATTTTTCAGGCAGCCTTTGGTTTGGGTGAATTATTTTTGTTGCCAGGCTATTGGAGGTTTGTTTATTGCCCCCGTAAAAACAGGGCATCCAAATCCGCCAGAGACAGTCTGACCCATGTAGGGCGGCCGTGATTGCATTGGTTGCTGCGTTCGGTTGCTTCCATGTCGCGAAGCAGGGCGTTCATTTCGGGCAGTGTGAGCATACGCCCGGCGCGTACGGAGCCGTGGCATGCCATGGTGGAAAGAATGCGGTTTTCCTGTTCGGTAATGCTGTGGCTGGTGCTGTTTTCGGCGAGTTCTTCCAATACTTTTCGGGCAAGGGTCTCGACATCGGTTTTGGCCAGCATTTGCGGTACGGCTTTGACGGCAATGCTGTTTTCGCTTACGGCTTCGAGATGCAAACCGTAGCTGCGCAGAGTGTCGGCGTGTTCTTGCAGGGCGGCGGTTTCGGTGAAGGAGGCCGTAAAAACGGGCGGTATCAGCAGGGCTTGGCTGTTCAGTCTGCCGTTTTCGGTGCGGCGGCGTTTCATTTTTTCGTAATTGACGCGTTCGGCAGCGGCGTGCATGTCCACTAAAATCAGGCTGTCTTGGGCTTGCGCGAGTATGTAGATGCCAAGCAGTTGGGCGATGGCGAAACCGAGAGGGTAGTCCGGGGTGTCGTTGTCGTGGATGGGATTGGGATTATTCGGGCTGTCTGAAAGGATATGTTGCTGATGAGCCGCTTTGGGGCTGCCTGAAAAAGGGTCTGCCGTATGGATGGGGGAGGTGTCGCGGTATAGCTCGGCATAGTTGTCGAGTGCGGTGCGGTTTTCGCGCAGGTTGAGTGTGTGCTGGCGCGGTGCGTGGTAGGCGGGTGTGTAGGCGGCAGGCTTCAGGCTGCCTGAAGCGGGGTGGTTTGGGCTGTCGGAAAGGGTCGGTTGTTCGGATTGGAAACGGCTGGTTTGGGGTACTCTTGCCTGCAGTATGCTGCCTGCGTTGCTGACGCTTTCGGTTTGGTCGGCGCGTGTGCTGTCCAGCGTTTTGTTGAGTGTGTGGAAAATGAGTTGGTGTATGGCTTGGCTGTCGCGGAAACGGACTTCGGTTTTGCTGGGATGGACGTTAACGTCCACCATTTCGGGCGGCAGGTCTAAAAATAAGACGAAGGCGGGTAGCAGTTGGTTGTGCAGCACATCGCGGTAGGCTTGGCGGACGGCATGCATCATGACTTTGTCTTTAACAAATCTTTGATTAACAAATAAAAACTGTTTGTCCGCTTTGCCTTGTGCGTAGGTGGGTTTCGCAATCAGGCCGTGCAAGCGCAATATTCCCGGGCCGCTGTCCACAGGCAGGCAGGCTGCCTGAAAGTCGCTGCCGATGGCGGCGGCAACGCGTTCGTCCAGGCTTTGCGCGGGATAGTGGAAGACGGGTTTGCCGTTGTGCTGCAATGTGAAAGCGGTGTCGGGGTGAGCGATGGCCAAGCGGTTGAGCATGGTGGCGCAATGGGCGTATTCGGTGGCTTCGGATTTGAGAAATTTCCGCCGCGCCGGAGTGTTGAAAAACAATTCGGCCACTTCTACCGTGGTGCCTTGCGGATGCGAGGCGGCGGATATTGCGCTTAATATGCCGTCTTCGGCGCGGATGCAGGCGGCGTGCGTTTGTCCGGCTTGGCGGCTGGTGAGAGTAAGGCGTGAAACGGAAGCGATGCTGGCAAGCCCTTCGCCGCGGAAACCCATGCTGGCAACTCGTTCCAAGTCGTTCAGGCTGCGGATTTTGCTGGTGGCGTGGCGGGAAAGCGCCAAAGCCAAATCGTCGGGATGTATGCCTGCGCCGTTGTCGGTAACGCGCAACAGGCGGATGCCGCCGCCCGAAAGTTCTACCCTTATATCGTCCGCACCTGCATCCAGGCTGTTTTCGATGATTTCTTTCAAGGCGTTGGCAGGACGTTCCACTACTTCGCCTGCGGCGATTTGGTTAATCAGATGGTCTGGCAGCGGGGCAATTCGGGGCATTTTTCTTTTCCGTTAAATTGAGAAAGGCTGCCTGAACGTTTCAGGCAGCCTGAACAGGCAGAAGGTTTGTAACAGCTTTTGCGGCCGACTTCAAGATTTAAGCCAGATGGCCGAGCGGCAGCGCGGTAGTGTTTTTCACTTCTTTGAGAACAAAGCTGGATTTGGCATCCAAAACGCAGGTGTGCGAAAGCAAAATGTCCAAAACAAAGTGGGAAAACGCCTGCATATCGGCAAAAAAAGCGTGCAACAGATAATCGGATTCGCCTGTCAGTGCAAAGCAGCTCAATACCTGCGGCCAGCGGTGTACCGCCTGTGCGAATTCTTCGCGCGCGTCGGGGGCTTTGTCTATGGTTACCCTGATAATCACCTGCAGGCCCAGTTTCAGGGCTTCCGGCGACAATAAGGCGGCATAGCGGCGGATAACGCCCGCATCTTCCATTTGCTTTAATCTTCTCAAGCAGGGAGAAGGCGACAGGGCAACCCGTTCCGACAATTCCACATTGCTCAAACGCCCGTTTTCCTGAAGCGTTTGCAGGATTTTCAAATCTGTTTTATCCAAAGTGAGCGGTTGCATAACCCTCTCCATACTCTGCATCAACCCGAAATACCGCCGCCTATCCGGCGGTATCGCCTGATAGGCGCGCCGATTGTATCAGCTGTCGAAATTCGTTCCGAAAGGGATAAGGCCTTGCGGTGCGCCATACCTTTGCCGCATCATGCCGAGTCGATTTTGTCAGCGGAAACAAGCGGATTTTTTTATACCAAAACCTGTCTTATCATAATCTAACAATTCTTAAAGTACAAGAGACGGCGGGAAATAGGCTTCCGATGTGTTGCCAAATCATGACTGATACGGCTCTTAACCGTTCGACCCTGCAAAGTTATCCCAAAAAGCGGTTGCGTAATGCTTTTCAGGCTGCCTGAAAGATTGGCTTGAATGGAGCGGCAGGAAAACGGCCTGTCCGACATGCGGTCGGACGGAAGGATAGGGGCTTACAGCGTTTTCCACAGGCTCTATAAAAATATTTAAAAATATTTAAAAAGACTGAAAAATCAACAAAACCTGTTTTTCTGTGGATAAATTTCCATTTTTAACCACTTTTTGCTTCGCTTTCTTTTTCAGGTAGCCCGAACAATTTTCTATCCCTGTCTTCTGTCAAATACCTGTCCAAAGCAAACAAGATTTTTTCACAGGCTATTTATAGGCCGAGCACAGCTATGGAATTTAGCCGAACAATGTAGAAAACCGAAAAGATGCCTGAATAGCCAAAGAGTTTGTTATTGCCCTGCCCCACGAGTTAAACACGCCCAAGACCGCCGAGCAGCAGCCCCAGCTTTTGCCAAGCACCTGACCGACCAATACGGCTGTATTGCCGATGTTGACAGTCATGCACCAAGCCATCACAGCGAAGACCACCGCAACCACCACGCATACATTATGCTCACAACCCGAAAAGTCGGACTAGATGCCAATAACAGCTTTGTTTTTCAAGAAAAAATAGACTTGGAGTTATCCAGCACCAAACGCAAACAACTGGGTTTGGATTCAACAGAAAAAGAAATTATGCGCATCCGCCAAGCATGGGAACAAATCGCCAACACACAACTGGAACGAGCAGGATTAGCCGCACGGATAGACCACCGCAGCTACAAAGAGCAGGGAGAAAACTAAGTAGCTCAAATGCACGAAGGCGCAAAAGTAACCGCCATGCGCAGGAAGGGAAAAAAGACCGATATCAGCAGACAGAACGACGAACGCAAAGCCTATAACGTACAGGCACAGCAGGAAAAAGAACAGAGCAAAAGCGAGCTATTGGCGAACGCACAAAGCAGCCTGCAAGTACGATTAGCCGAGCGGGCAGCACAAAGAGGACAAGAAAGACAAAGAGCCGAACAAGAACGGCAAGCACAGAAAAAACAGCACAGCATAGGATTTGAAAGATGAGTAACCAAGAAGAAACAGAACTGCTACTGTTAGAGATGGTTGTTGCCTTGTCAGAAAAAGTAAAACTCAACGATGAAAGCATTCAAAAAGCCATCGAAATTTTAGAACGCGAGCAGACAGACCTAGAATTATTCAGAAACAGTATTGCCAGTGTGGCCAATAGGGTAGTAACAGATGAGCTTAGAAACGCGCTAAAAACGCAAAATAGCGCACTAGAAACGTATTTTCACAGAATAGACAGCGTAACCGACAAACTTTATGCCGTAAAACACGAGTTAAATTGGCGTAACGGGCTTTGGTATTTTGGCGGCTATGCCGTGTTTATGGCTATGGTTGCTGCTTTTATTTGGTGGTTTGTTCCAAGTTTGGACGAAATCCGCAGCCGAACGCGGCAAGTAGAACTGCTCAATACCCAAATCGAGAGGTCGGAAAACCTGAACCGATTACAAGTCAGCTATTGTGGCAAACAAACGTGCGTTAAAGTCATTGAGACGCAATGCAATTATGGCAAAAAAGGTGATAGGTATTGTGTGGCGGATTTGAAATAGGCGGTTTATGTCCAACCATCACTTTCTGCTTCTTTTAGCCAAGTATCAAAATCTTCAAAAATCTCATAATATCCGGTGTTATCCAAATCAATCACTATAATTTTAGGATTATTTGATTTATCTGAAATATCAAAACAAGCTGCCCACTCTTGGTTTCTAGCAAAAGGTAATAGGTGTGGAATACCAGTTATTTTAAAATAAATATCAATTACTTCTGATATATCTCTTTCTGCATTTTCAAACCACCAAGGAAAAGAATATTTATCATCATAATTAATGGTATGAGTGGATTGGGCTAGTTTTAAATAACTTTGCGGATATTTAAATCCTTTAGGTAACCCTGCTTCAGGATAAGGAACAAAACTATTTTGTTTTATCATTTTGAATTATCTTTACATCATAAATACTTCCGTTAGGAAATCTTTGGCTCCAACCTTCTGGAACTCCTTTTTGTGTTTCTTGCCTGCTAATTCGCAGCTGGATAGCTTCTCCCCAAGTTTGAGGCTCAACACCATCATGCTTAAACCTAATTTTCTCTTTTAATGACAATCAGTCATCAAAGTTTACTGGTTTTCCAATCCTTTCTTGTTGTTTTTTCATTTCCGATACTATTAAGTCGTAGCAACTGTATTTTTGTTTGACAGAGTTAAAAATACAGTTGCTACCAAACATCCTTAATTGCCAATTCCAACCACTCTTCAAAACTATTAAAAATTTCATAGTTTTCTATATTATCTAAATTAATGACAATAACTCTAGGATTTCCTGATACATCATTACCGTTAAAATAAGCTTCCCATTCTCCATTATTAGCATATGGGATAAGATTTAAATCAGGAAGGATAGAATTTCTGAACATATAAGCTACTTCTGCTCCTTCTGTTCCATAATCCTCAAACCACCAATGAAAATTGTGTAGCTGAATATAAGGTATTAAAGATGTATCATTAGAGATACAAACGTATTTCTCAGGATAACAAAACCCTTCAGGCAGCATATTAACCGGATATAAATTAAATTTATTTTGAGTAATCATTTTGTTATCTTTGGATCATAAATACTGCCATTAGGAAATCTTTGGCCTTAACCTTCCGGAACTCCTTTTTGTGTTTCTTGCCTGCTAATTCGCAGCTGGATAGCTTCTCCCAGCCGTGATAATGAGTGGGATATGGAGCGGTATAAAAACAACTTCCCGCTGACGGTAGGCAGAAACTTTCGTTGGTTGGTTTTGATACTGGTAATAAATCAATGTCCCAGCCAATTTTAAAGCAATTAAGACACCAGACAAATTAGATTAGTTTCAAAAATGAAAAATTACTGTTTTTTCATATTTTATAGCATATTCAAGTACATAGATAATATTTTTTACTAAGGAATCTGTAGAAAAATCTGAATGTTGTAATTTTCCTTTTACAGCCAAAATACTTTCCTTATCTGTTAGCCAATCCCCCTCAGTTGGTCCAAATAGCCAATTATCAGTAATTTCAGAAATGTACTCCCATAATCCACGATCTTGATATTCAACAACTTGACTTTCCATAATTTCTATAACCGTTTCAGATTGAATGTTTTTATAAGCCCAATCAACCATTTCAGCATACTCACTAATTGAAACATTATCTTTTAAGCAAAAAATCAATAGGTTGCGCTCATTCATTCGTCTAAGTCTCTGATATGGGTTTTTTGTTGTAAATAATCTCTTGCTTGCTTACCTTGTAAATGACCGGTTTTCACAACATTACCATTTGAATCAAGGTACTGTTTTCGTGAATTATCATAGATTCTAAAATAGTTGTTTTCATTATCTTTGATAATTGTAATTTTGCCATCTAAACTAGTATATTGAGTTTTAACTTTATCATGGCTTAAAATACCAAGTGCATTGGGAGTTAGTTTTTTGTACACTGAATCAAAACTTGCCGAATCCCAGTTAATACTAAACCGCTCAAAATTTTGTTTTCTTTTTTCAGCTTTGCCGTTGGAAGTAATGGGTTTAGGCGGTTTATTCCCCCCAGCCATTTCCCCATCCAAAGTCTGCATAGGGCGGACAGCAGGTGTTTTATAATCAGTATTTTTAACCCAATCCCATTTAGTCGGATTAAGTTCTACTTTCTTCCCACCCCAAACCGTACCTATAGCTTCCGCTCCCACAAGAACTGTTTGGGCAGTAGCTGCAATGTTCGGATTGGCATCCGCCCATTGTTTCGCAGAATGGATACTGTCTTTAACTGCAAATGCACTGTCCTGCAATGCCGTTGCAGCAGCAAGTTGCGCTTCGGTACTTAACTTCCCTAGTGCATGAATACCCTGTAAAGTACTTTGGGCGGAGGCATCTGTAACGGGTGTAACCACGCTGTCGGTAACCGCTCCAATGCCCAATCCTTGAAAGCCGGTCATGAGCGGATTCATAGCAGAAGCATGGATAATGCCGCGCACATCATCCATGCGGTTACCCCACCAATTTTTATTGGGGTCGTTATCCCATATCAGTCTGCCTGCTTCATCAGTACGCTGGAAAAAATCCAGCATAGCTTCAGCATTTTCTGTCTGCCATCTTTCAGAAAACGGAGCCTGAGGTACAACGTTTCCATACGTTGAATGCGTTTGGCATAAAAATGTGCTAAAGCCTCATCGTGGCTAAAAGTTTGCGATTTTCTGGTTTCTTTAACCGTTTCGGCCAACTAAGTATCGTAATCGTTAGCTTCCTACTCAGTTCCAAATTCGGGAATGCGGTAGTCTAGTACAACAGTGCTCATTTCAGTTCTCTTATTGGGTAAGGTTTTCAGGCAGCATAGGTTGGCAACAACATTTTCAATATGTCTAGCAAAATCTGCCTGTGAGTTGATATTTAGGATTGTTTATAGTCAATGATTTGAGCAGATATTTGTATGACAACCCCTACATCAATAATAATTTCACTATAAGATTGGTGTTTATATAACTCAATTTCAGGTATAAATAAAGGAAATAAGCTATCCTCTTTATCTTCATAATCTACAAAACTATTTATATCTAATTTAAAGCCCAAAATATTACTACATTTTATATATCCAAAATAGTTACCTTTAATTGTATCTGTAAAAGATAATGTAATAGTTCTGCCATTATCGGAAAATATTATTTCATATAAACTTACATTTTTAAAAATATTACTTTTGTTCATTTCACAAAATATCCAGAATGATGATTATTGTCTGGTAATGGTTTCCCTTCATAATCTTGTCGTTGGGGATATTTTCCTTGTACCCCATCGGTTCTCCATACTCTTTGAGTTCTTATCACTTCTCCGTTGGGACGAATATCTATTTTGCTGTTTTTGTACGCGGTTTTCAGGCAGTCTGAAAATCAACAAGTGCGTTTTTAAAGCATTCCCTAACTCGGTAAGCATTAGGCAAATTTTAGAAGTTGTTTGGTAAAGCCATTCATTTTATCCTCCTATCTACCGACCCGTTTCTCCATTTTGTTAGAAAAATATGTTTTTGAGAATGTTTCATCTCATATAACAAATTTTCCAACGTAGGTTCAAAAACTTTTCCGTTTTCGGTTGAACAAGTAAATAAGCACTTATTCGCTTTGGTAATATCTGCTAGAACCCGAAGAAATTTGCTATCTACGTTTAACAAATTCAGTTTGCAGTCAATGTAATCAGGAAATACTTCAACAGCACTATCAGTGAAATTAGCAAAACTAATGCCATTCCCCCATGTTTCTGTACCTGAATAATATATAGAAAAATCCTGTTTTATTTTTTCAATAAGCGGTGCTTCAATATCCCAATAATCTATATATTCTGAATTTTCAACATTTAAATCTATTTGTTGAGGAATGACAGAATGGTATTTCAGAAAATTAGTTATGGGAACTACTTCACATCTATAATGCCACGCTGCCATTATCTTCCTCCTTTACCACGCTACATTGGCTGTTTTAAATTTTGGAAGGTGGGCCTCCCTACATGCCCATCTAGTTAGATGTATCCATTGCCTTATGGCTCATTAGCGAAAAATTTCATTTAAAATATTTTGACTGTTTTCCTGCTTATACAATTCCATTATTTTCTGTTTTTGTATATCTCTATAAAATTTCTCATTAGTATTTGCTTGATATTTTAAATATCGCAATATTTCTACGATTTCATACTCTGATTTTTCATCATATTTTTCAATCATATAAATAACAAACTGTTTTAAAATATCAAAGGCCTCATAACTTTCCAAAATTTTAATATGTTTGTCAGCAAAATTTGACATATACCATTCGTCAGTAATAGGATTTGTATTTAAATCATCTAAAAAATCATTTAAATCATCTAAAAACATGACTAATCCTTAAACTTAAAATCTGTTTTTTCCCCAGTTTTTGTATTTTCAATGTAATGTATCTCAACATTATTTACATTTTGAACACGCTTAACCCAACCGTCTTCTGCTAACCAACCATTTTTAGTATCAGACATAGGAGGTATTTTTGCAGGAGTTGTACCTTGTGGGTTTGCTTTAACTTCACCCATTGCTACGCGGTTTTCAGGCAGTCTGAAAATCAATAAGTGCGTTTTTAAAGTATTTCTTAACTCGGTAAGCATTAGGCAAATTTTAGAAGTTGTTTGGTAAAGCCATTCGTTTTATCCTCCTATCTGCTGAGCTGTCTCTCCATTTTGTTAGAAAAATATGTTTTTGAGAATGTTTCATCTCATATAACAAATTTTCCAACGTAGGTTCAAAAACTTTTCTGTTTTCGGTTACGGAAGTAAACAAACATTTATTTGCTTTTGTAACATTCGCCAAAACACCCAGAAATTTCATATCTACATAAAACAAATTAAGTTTGCAGCTAACGCTATCAGGGAATACTTCAACTACACTATCATAAAATTCATGAAACAATTTATTATCAATACTAACGTTATCAGGAAATACTTTAATCATACTATCAACAGAATTAGTGAAGCTAATACTGTTTCCCCAAGTCTCAGTACATAAATAATATGTAGAAAAATCTTGCTTTATTTTCTCAACAAGGGAGGTTTTCATATCCCAATAATCTATATATTCTGAATCTTCAACATCTAATTTTATTCGTTCAGGGATGACAGAATGGTATTTCAGAAAATTAGCTATCGGAACCAACTCACATCTATAATGCCATGCTGCCATTATTTTTTTCCTTTATTATCACGATATCTAGGTGGTTTTGTGTTTTGAGAAGCGGCTTCTAGCACATCATGTTCTGTTTTAAAATTTGTACCTTCCACTGGTAATTCTACCTTATGATATTTTAATTCATTTTCCCTATTTAAATATTTGGCAGCACGAACCCGATTATTTCCATGGACAATATAGGCTTCACCATTGATATCCACATATTTAATATTAGGATTAGTAAAACCATTCACGCGAACACTATCAACTAATTGAGTGAATTTCTTATCAGCCATTGAATCAGTATATGGATAGGTTGAAAAATTAGGTTGAGATGATGTACTGGGTTTAATAGGTCTATTTCCCCCAGCCATTTCCCCATCTAAAGTCTGCATAGGGCGGGCAGTAGGTGTTTCATAGCTGGTATTTCTAACCCAATCCCATTTGGTCGGATTGACTTCTACTTTTTTACCGACCCAAACCGTACCTGCAGCCTCTGCTCCGGAAAGAGCAGTTTGGGCTGTTGCAGTTATATTCGGATGGGCATCAGCCCATTGTTTGGCGGAATTAATGCTGTCTTTTACTGCAAAAGCACTGTCTTGTAATGTGGTTGCAGCCTCAAGTTGTGCTTCGGTGCTTAACTTCCCGAGTGCATGAATGCCCTGCAAAGTACTCTGGGCGGAGGCATCTGTAACGGGTGTAACCACGCTGTCGGTAGCCGCTCCAACGCCCAATCCTTGTAAACCGGTAATAAACGGGTTGGCCGCACCTTGGATAATACCGCGCACATCATCCATACGGTTGCCCCACCAGTTTTTATTGGGGTCGCTATCCCATATCAGTCTGCCTGCTTCATCAGCACGATTAAGGTTGACATTGATGCCCACCCGGTTTCAGGCAGCCTGAAAAGGATTTTTAATATACGGCAAAAGGTGGGTAACGAGTGCCCACCCTACCTAGCTAAAATTTATCCCAAGTACCATATATTTTTTTAAGTTCTTTATCTAAAAAAGAACTTTATTTTTTCAACACCATGAATTATGTCAAAATCTCTATAATCCACACATACGCCTGAATAAATTTCTCCTAGGATTGCTTGAATAATATACAACTCATCTTTACTGATACTAATTTTAACTAAATTTCCTTCAAAATCATTCAATTTCATGAATAATTCCTTTTATTTTAATTTGTCATCAAAATACTGTTTACCTGTTTGTGGTCTAAATGCTGTCCCAACATCTGGATCTTTGGGATTTCTAATTACAACCGTTTCAGACTTATCGTCCCAATATGCACTACGCCCATTGGATAATTTGATGAGGCATCCCCACCAATTGGTTTACCAAAATTAACTACAGGCATACCCCAGCGAATCAAAGCCGTATCATTTTTTCATAAATTTCAATAAAATATTGCTGTAAATTATCTACTTCATGTTTTCTCACACCAGAGACATTTTCAAACTCTCTGGCATCTACACATATGCCCGCATATATCTCATTCAAGATGGATCGTAACACAAAAACTTCATCTTGATTTAATGATATAGTCGAATTTTGGTTATTGATAGACAATATATCCATAACTATTTTCCTATAAGCTATCATAGTATTTTCTACCTGATGTTGGTCTAATGTTGTACCTACATCATCAGAATTTTTATCTCGAATAACTATTCCACGAAATGATTTGGAGACAGCTGTCTTTTCTAGACTACCTGAAAAAAGGTAGGCAGCAAGTTCCCACTATGTACATCTACACAGTAGATACATAAAGATCTTGTAAAGATATAGGTTCTTGGCTGATTGCACTCATTCGTTCAATAGTTAATTTGCATACATATTTGTTTAATAAAATTTTATCTGTATCAAAATGATAGACTTGTTGAGTTAGTATCCAAGAGTGTTCTTTGTATATTTTCTGTGATAATTTTTCATTCTCCATAATAGCGAAAGGTATCTGTTTGCATAACATACCAATAGACTTTTCTTTTAGATAGAAAATAGCCCAATTTTCCCCATTTTCCCAAGAATATGTAAAATCTGTTTCCTGAACAATATCTTGTAGAACTTGTTCAAAATCCATGTTTTGCCATTTACCTTTATACATACCTAATGCAGCACGGGTCACTATTTCATTTAAGTCATAAATAGCCATTTACGTTCCTTGTTAATTTCTAGGTGTGGCATGTTAGGTATTGCGTGGTAGGTTTAAAATAGGTGGCTTATGCCATTTAGCTTTCGGGCTGCTGTTTTTGTATGCGGTTTTCAGGCAGCCTGAAAATCAACAAGTACACACCCTACCTAGCTTGCGTAGTCAGATTACATGAGAATGTAAATTTTTCACTCTATTATATGAGTCATTGTAATCAGTTAAGTTTGCTATATACAAAATACTTTGATATTCATCATTGGTAATTTTTACATTAAATTCATCTATGTAATCACATAATGTTTCAAATGCTAACCCAAATTCATTATACTGGATATAGTTTAGTGCAAACTCTACCATACTACTGGGTAATCGTCCTTTTAAAGTATTTCCTAACTCGGTAAGCATTAGGCAAATTTTAGAAGTTGTTTGTTTGTTTGGTAAAGCCATTCGTTTTATCTTACTATTTAATAGGTCGTAAATTTGATTGTTGTGAATTATCTGGGAAAGCAGTTACTACTCTCCCAGTAGCAGGTTCATAAACCGTTCTAATACGAATACCATCACGAGTTTCAAATGAAACCCATCTAGCAGGTTTACCACTATTTGTGTATTGACCACCCGTCCCTGTTTGTGCATACCATTGTGTAGTTGGAGATGTAACAATATCACTTACTTCATATGCTATCTTATCTCCTGACCAATGTTTTGGATATGTGGTTTTTCCTGGTTTACCTGGGTACATATGACCACCACCACTACTATCGCCATACAAAATATGCTGTTTATCTCTTTCAGGCAATAGACTTGGATAGTTTGCTGGGTTGAGTGAGTTTGCAGCGGTATTTTTTATATTTGCTTGGTTTTGTGCGATTCTACTTAATGCATCAATCTCATTATCAATACTAGTATTCGTTACTGCTACCGGCTTATTTTCCCCAGCTATTTCCTCATTCAAAGTCTGCATAGGGCGGACAGCAGGTGTTTCATAATCAGTATTTTTAACCCAATCCCATTTAGTCGGATTAAGTTCTACTTTCTTCCCACCCCAAACCGTACCTATAGCTTCCGCTCCCACAAGAACTGTTTGGGCAGTAGCTGCAATGTTCGGATTGGCATCCGCCCATTGTTTCGCAGAATGGATACTGTCTTTAACTGCAAATGCACTGTCCTGCAATGCCGTTGCAGCAGCAAGTTGCGCTTTGGTACTTAACTTCCCGAGTGCATGAATACCCTGCAAAGTACTCTGGGCGGAGGCATCTGTAACGGGTGTAACCACGCTGTCGGTAGCCGCTCCAACGCCCAATCCTTGTAAACCGGTAACAAACGGGTTGGCCGCACCTTGGATGATACCGCGCACATCATCCATACGGTTGCCCCACCAGTTTTTATTGGGGTCGTTATCCCATATCAGTTTTCCTGCCTCATCAGCACGATTGGCGAAGTCTGACACTGCTTCAGCATTTTCTTTCTGCCATCTTTCAGAAAACGGTGCCTGTGGTACAACGTTGAGCTTGGTTTTAGTGGCCGTGCCTTTTACATAGTAGCTATAAATGTCGCGTGCACCTTGCGGTTCGGGATAGCCGCCTCCCTGAGGCCCGTCATAGCCGTCAGCTGGATGGATTTGAGACCCCGTTCGATGGAGTTCGTAAACGGTAAATCCACCGTTTACGCCACCGCTGAAATCCGTAAGACTTCTTGAAGCATGGTGATTAAAAGGTGCATGTACTTCATGTCCGTGCCCTGAAAAATGGGTTTCATAACCGATAACCCCTTCAAATCCCGTCCGTTCGTGAGTGATAGGCAGAACAGGACCGACAGCAGTAGCTCCGAATGTGTGAACGGCATAAACTTTATTCGTAACGCTACCGCGACCGCCGCCGAACAGATGGTATTTTCCACCCGGCTCATAGTGTTTTGCCTGCATATCATCGCGCAAACGTGCGTCCAAATCCTGTGCAAAAGCAAAGGGTATCTGCAACAGGGCTATTGCGGCAGCAAACACAACAACGGATTTTTTAATGAGCTGTTTCATCGCTGTTCCTTAACGGTTTAATCTAGATACCGATTGGTTAAATAGGTAATCAGGCTGCCTATACACAGGCAGCCTGAAACCCTAATGTTGTTCCTGTTGGCGTTTCCGTATCACCTCATCGTCTAAAGAACCGGTATCGTTTCCGTCTTCTCTCACAACAGGAGGCGTACTGCCGGTTTTATTTCCGTATGGTTTGATATCGGAGAAATCGACCAACAGACCATCGGTTTCCTGAACACCTTTGTGTATTCTGTACGGCCCCATCCACAAGGTATAGTTTTCTTTATAGGCTGCTTCAAAAGCATTGTTTTTAGGTTTTATAAGCAGAGATTTACTGTTTCGGTCTACTGCAAAATATTCCAGTTTGGTTTGCGCCCGAAGCGTCTCTGCATTGTAAATATGCATCTCGGTGCGGCTTCGAATAGTGCCGAACACATCAATGTTGATAAACACATCGGTATCGGCTAAGGCAGGGGGAACTACATCGATACCGCGCAGGAAAAATACGGTTTGTACTAAATGGGAGAGGAAAGCAGCATCACGGGGATTGGTTGTCAGGGTTTCATTTCTGTAATCACCCATTGCTCCCATATTCAACCCCAAACTGCTTCGGCTGCCGCTACCGTCTGCTTTGGTACGTGAAGACGCAGGTGCATTTAATGTCGATAAAGAAGTCGTCAAACCCGCTAAACCTCCTGAAACGGTTTCTGCAGTAGTTTCGTAGCGCGGATAAGCATAGTCAGTACGGCTTGAGGGACTATTGGTGTACTCGCCGCGAATAAGGGCATCAATGGAATAACGTCCTCCGTTAATCGTCCCTGCACCTTGGTCCCCCATTGTTGCGATGTATAACGCAACCTTCCGCCCTTGCAGGGCCTGCAAATCCATATCTTTGACTGCTGCGCGTGCAGATGCGGCTACGAGTTCTTGTTCTATGGCAAAACGTTTACCGCCGCCATGTGATGGAATCCCTGTCAGGGTACCACAGGCAGATAAAATCAAAACTGAAAAAAGTACAGGTATCAGCTGTCGTACTTGCATGAATTTCTCATTCTATTTATGAACTTAAATTGTAGCAGAATTATAAATTAAATAATTCGTTAAAAATACTTTTGTGCTGGAATTTGAAAAGCGGAATTCGGTAAAAACCGCCCCCCATTACTGACAGGCGGAAACTTTCGTTTTTTGATTGTGGTGGGTTAGCTGCTAGATTGACTGAACAGTAAAACCACAGCTAAAATAAAACCGTGATTTACTTTCAGTGTCAGCAGCAGCTTATTTCCCCTGATGAGTAGGTTTTTAGCTTCATGCTACAACTCCATGAGTGAGGTTAATCACACAAGCGAAGAGCTTACGCATCAATCCCCGTTCCCGCGGGGATTTTTGCTGTCCCCGCCCACCGTTTTCCGCCTGATGGCGGAATTTCTAATTATAAAACACTCCTTGATGCGGTGCTTAAACCCCTGAAAACAGACTGCCTTGTGGGTTGCGCTGGAATTTAAACAGCAGCGTAGCCACTTTGCGTCCATGTTTTCTGGTTTCCCACTCAATCAACTAGTCATCTTTTTCGGTTAATTCTTTAATCGCAGGTTCAATAACCCTTTTTCGCAATAGTTGAAAGTTTGATTTATAGCTTTCAGTTGCTTCCATAGCGTGCCAAAACTCTTCAATAGGCATAGAAAGCCAGCCTGAGACATCTGTTTTATCTTTCATTTGCTCAAACAGTTCCAACAGCCGCCAAGAATGAATAGAGTGTAGTGCTGCTGCCTGTTTGAGTTGGTGGTCTGTAAAATATCATTGAAGTTCAAAAAGATATGGAAAAATCTCATTGCTAAAACTAAAAGAAACGTAACCTTCTTTGTCAAAATAACGATAACCGCCAACCCAGCGGATACGCTCAACGCCTTCTTTTTTGCCTTCCCAAACCTGAAATTGCAGATAGCGTTCAAAATATTCTCAACAGCTAATTTAAGCTGAGAATAAGCCGTATCAAGGCTTATATCATAAAATTCCGCATATTCGGCAGCTGTAATTTTAATCCTGGCATTCACCCCTTTCAGACTTTAAATGCCATACATCAAAATGCGTTTTTCCGCTAACGACAAAGATTGGGCTGAACGGGTAACAACATTGGCTATAACAATGTCAGCTTTTGGAATAGGCAATGATTTACTTTGATTTTTTCGTATATTGAAACAGGTTTACTGTTATTGAAACTTTGTATTATAAAGTTTCCCTTGACTAAAAGAAACAAGTTTATTTGAAGTTTTAATAACCGCAAAAATGTTTCAATTGAATTGTAAAAAATTCCGCTGTAAACCTTGATAGCAAACAACAGCTCAATCTGCTTGAGTGAACGGAGAATTTTATTCTTTGATAATTTCGATATTTACGTAGAAAACGCCGAACCTTGCTTTTTTATGAACGGAAAATGAAGGGCTGATTTGTCGGCTTAACGGATACGGAATGCTATGACGGACGGAATCCGGCATCAGGCCGTTATCTGCGCTTGCGATGCGTGTAATATTTATACTAAGATTTTGTATTTAATGATTAATATTTTTCATCTCTGCCGTGATTGATGAAATCTGATGGTATGATGCAGGATGATGGAACCGTTTGCCGGTTTTCAAAAAACGGGCGATTTGCTCATTGTGTCCGACAAATTCTGCTATGACTTCAGGATGTTCTAAAACATTTTGATTCTCCTCTATCAAATTCCTTAATCTTTCGGTAAACTGGGATGGATTTTTCGCGGTGGCAAACACTATGTATTTCAGTCTGTATTCACCTTTTAAAAAGTTTCAATTGAAAAATGATAGCGGAATGAGTTATTTTTATTATTTTCCTGATATCTCGTAAAATCAATTGGTAACGGCCTATGGTTATTGGGAAAGTGATTGTCGATAAAAACACTATCTCGATACGGAAATACTGTATATAAATCCATATGGTTTTTAGCATCTACAAAAACAGCTCCCATCGATTTTTCTTCATACAACATATACTCCAACGGATCGGATTTAAGGATGTGCATCCAATGGAGGAATCTTATAAATCTTTTCTCCTAGACTGCTTTGCACATCAGAACATTCAAGTTTTATAGAGAATTCTGGGTCGGAGAAAGCTAAGCGGCCACATACATTCATATAGCATTGATAAGACGGTTATTTTGTTCGGAATATTTTTGTGGTATATCCGAAATACCGCCAATAACGCAATCAGGCAGCGAAACGGTCAGCTTTTGGTCTGATGCTTCTGATTGGATATCGTATGTGCGGGTTGTTTGATGGATATTTTCGTTTTGGGATGTCTGTTTTTTGGAGAGCAGGCTGCTAAGTTCAAAAGACATGAAAGATAAAATGCAGATATTTTTCATAAGGCGGCACCGGTTTTCGCACAAAGCAGGTTTGGATGGTTCGAATTTGACTGCCGTACAAAGCGCAAGGCGGTAGAGATTATATCGCGGGGGTATTGCACAAATTATGAACGGATTGGACAGATTGGGCTAAAATCCACGCTTTCCTATAACAACGGCTGCCTGAAAACATGAATCAATTTCTTCACCGTTTTGCCGCATGGCTGATTGACCAAGGTTTGTATCTGTTTGTTTCCTTCCTGACCGGCGTGCGTCCGAAAAGCGAAAGCGAGTTGGCGTTTTCGCCTGAAAAGAAAGTATATTTTGCCAACCATGCCAGTCATGGCGATTTCGTTTTGGTGTGGATTTCCCTTCCCAAACTTTGGCGCAAAGCCGCACGCCCTGTGGCGGGTGCGGATTATTGGCTGGAAAACCGGTTTAAAAGTTTTATTATCAACAATGTGTTTAACGGCTTGACGATACGCAGGGACGGTGGCGACCCGCGTGCCGTTACCGACCAAATGACCGCTGCTTTAAAGCAGGGTTCTTCGCTGATTATTTTCCCCGAAGGAACGCGCAATACCGATGACGGAACTCTGCTTCTGCCGTTTAAAAGCGGTATTTACCATTTGGCGCGTGAAAATCCCGATGTGCAGTTCGTACCGATTTGGATAGACAATATCAACCGCGTGTTGCCTAAGGGGAAATTGGTACCCGTGCCGATTAGCTGCGATGTACAAATCGGCAGTCCGATGCAGCTTCTACCGGGCGAAAGCAAAGACGAATTTCTACAGCGTACCCGTGATGCCATGTTGGTCTTGGCACCCGAGGGCAAACGTTTGCCTGTACCCGCAACCTGATTTCGTTACTCTGTCGATTGTGCTTTCAGGCAGCCTTTGGGGCTGCCTGAAAGTTTTTTGGAGGATATATATTTTTGCTTGGGCAATATATGAAACCGCATGGCCGTATAGAAAAACGGCTTTGCGGCTGTGTTGCTTTTGAAGGGTTAATGGGATTGGAAAGGGATGCGGTTTTTGTTTTTTCAGGCAGCCTGAAAGAGCCGGTGTGGGTTATGGAAGCGGTTTATAGAACGGATTATTTTTCTGCGGGCTAATCGTTGCCTTTACTTCAAACGCCCCGCTGCGCCGTTATTTCTTTCTCTTGGCGCGGGGATGCGTTTGGTCGTATATCCCTGAGAGGTGGTCGAAATCGAGTTTGGTATAGATTTGGGTGGTGGCCAGGCTTTCGTGGCCGAGCAGGTCTTGTACGGCGCGCAGGTCGCGGGAGGCTTGCAGCAGGTGGCTGGCAAAGCTGTGGCGCAGCATATGCGGCGAAACGGGCTGGGCGTTGCCTTGGCGTTGCGCCCAGTCGGACAGGCGTTTGGCGATTTGGCGGCTGCCGATGCGCTTGCCGTGGCGGGTGGTGAACAGTGCGGTTTCTTCGGGCGGTGCTGTGCGGCAGGAGAGCCACAGGCGCAGGGCTTCCCGGCTTTTGCCGGATAGCGGAACTTGGCGTTGTTTGCGTCCTTTACCGCATACGTTTACCCAGCCTTCTTCTAAAAGCAGGTCTTCCAGATTGAGGCTGCACAGTTCGGACAGGCGCAATCCGCTGCCGTAAAGCAATTCGGCTACTGCGCGGTCGCGTATCGGGAGCATGCCTTGTTCCCGGCTGCTGTTGTCGAGCATGGTGTTGAGTGGTTCGCGGTCTAGGGCGCGGGGCAGTCTTTGCGGTAATCTGGGGGCTTGGATGCCGAGACACGGGTCGTTTTTCAGGCAGCCCTTGTGTTGCAAATGGAGGCAGTATTGCCGCCATGCGGAAAGTTTGCGGGCTAGCGTGGCGGGGCTGAGGTTGCGTTGCGACAGGCGTTTGAAGGCGGCAATAATGTCTGATTTTTGCGGCTCTGCGGTTTCAGGCAGCAGCTCTGCCAATTCGCTTAGGTCGCGTTGGTAGGCGGTGAGCGTATGGGGGGAGCGGTTGAGTTGCGCTTGGATGGTGAGAAATTCGGGCAGGCGTTCTAAAAAGGGGTGCGGCATGGCGGGTCTTCTTGCGTTGAGGGGTTTTCAGGCTGCCATAGCTCGGTTTGCAGGCCTTCGGGAAGGAGGTGGCCAAGACCTAAACCGATGAGACGGTAGCGGTATTGCGGTGGCATTTTCCGTGCAAGGGCAAGGGCTGCCTGAATGAAATCTTGCGTGGTTTTGAGGGGCGATGAGTAGGTTTGGCTGCGGCTGATGATGCGGAATGATGCGGTTTTTAATTTCAGGGTCAGGGTGCGTGCCTGTGTGCGGCGTTGTTCTGCTTGTCGGGCGAGGTCGGCGGATAGGGCGGGAATGTGTTGCAGGGTTTGGGTAAGGGGTAGGTCTTGCGCCAAGGTGATTTCGGTGGAAATCTGTACTCTTTCGCGTTGCGGTTCTACGGGGCGGTTGTCGATGCCGCGTACGAGGTCGTAGAGCCGAAAGCCCCAGCGTCCGAACAGATTGATGAGTTCGCCGCGTTGCAGGGTGCGTAAGTCGCCTGCCGTGTGCCAGCCTGAGGCGTGCATTTTGGCCAGGGTTTTGCGGCCGATGCCGGGAATTTTGTTCAGCGGAAGGTCTTTTAGGAAGGCTTCGGTTTTGTGGGGCGGCAGGACGAATTGTCCGTCGGGTTTGCGCCAGTCGGAAGCGATTTTGGCAAGAAATTTGTTGGGGGCAATGCCGGCGGATGCGGTGAGGCCGGTTTGGGCGAGAATGTCGGCGCGGATGCGGGCGGCGATGTCGCTGGCGTAGGGAATGTGTTGTTTGTTATGGGTAACGTCCAAATAGGCCTCGTCCAGCGACAGGGGTTCAATCAGGTCGGTATGCTGCCTGAAAATGGTGTGGATGTGTCGGGAGATTTCGCGGTAAAGGGGGAAACGCGGCGGTAGAAACACGGCCTGCGGGCATTTGCGTTTGGCGGTGGTAACGGCCATGGCGGAATGCAGCCCGAAACGGCGGGCTTCGTAAGAAGCGGCGCAAATCACCGAGCGAGGTGCGTCCCAGGCAACCACAACGGGCAGACCGCGCAAATGAGGCTGTTCGCGCAATTCTACCGAGGCGTAGAAAGCGTCCATGTCGATATGGATGATTTTGCGCGGCGCAGTCATAAGTGTTTCAGAATGTTTCAGGCTGCCTGAAGGCCTTGCAGCAGTTTGTCGTGTATGCCGCCGAAACCGCCGTTGCTCATTACGAGTATATGCTCGCCGCTGCGTGCGTCGTGCAGCAGCCGGGTAACGAGCGTATCGAAATCCCGTTCGACATGTACTTTTGCTCCCAAAGGCGCAAGTGCGGCGGCGACATCCCAATCTACGCCGCCTGCATAGCAGAATACGGCATCGGCAGCCTGAAGGCTTTCAGGCAGCATGGCGGCCATCGTGCCGAGTTTCATGGTGTTGGAGCGCGGTTCCAATACGGCGGTGATTTTGGCGGCACCGACTTTTTGGCGCAGTCCTGCCAGTGTGGTGGCGATGGCGGTGGGGTGGTGGGCGAAATCGTCATAAACGGTAATGCCGTTTACTATCCCTTTGATTTCCATGCGCCGTTTCACGTTTTGAAAACGGGACAGGGCGGCGCACGCTTGCTCGGGAGGCACGCCCGCATGACGGGCGGCAGCGACAACCGCCAAAGCATTCATGCGGTTGTGTTCGCCCAATAAATTCCATGTTATCCGCCCTTGCGCTTTGTTTTGGAAGAATACGGTAAAGGCGCCGTCTGCTTCCGCTTCGCCTGCATGCCAGCCTTGCGGTGTGCCGAAACCTTCCGTTGTCGTCCAACAACCGCGCTGTAAGGTGTCGTGCAGATTGCTTTCCTGTGAATTGGCAACAATCAGTCCTTCGGCAGGGACGGTGCGTACCAAGTGGTGGAATTGGGTTTGAATTGCGTTCAAATCGGGAAAAATATCGGCGTGGTCGTATTCCAGATTGTTCAATATCAGCGTGCGCGGACGGTAGTGGACGAATTTGCTGCGTTTGTCGAAAAACGCCGTGTCGTATTCGTCGGCTTCGATGACGAAAAACGGCGAAACCGATTTCGGGTCGAGCGGTGTTTTTTGCGGCAAACGTGCGGAAATGCCGAAATTTTGCGGTATGCCGCCGATGAGAAAGCCGGGTGCCAGCCCTGCGTCTTCCAGTACCCAAGCCAACATGGATGCAGTGGACGTTTTACCGTGCGTGCCGGCTACGCCTAAAACCCAATATTGCCGCAATACGTTTTCAGCCAGCCATTGCGGTCCGGAAACATAGGGCAGGTTGCGGTTCAGAATGGCTTCCACTACTTCCATGCCGCGTTTGGCAACGTTGCCGATTACATACATATCGGCAGGGAAATCATCGAGCTGCGCTTCATCAAAGCCTTCATGTACGCGGATGCCCAGCTGTTCCAATTGCGTGCTCATGGGCGGATACATTTTGGCGTCGCAACCGCTTACGGTAAAGCCGGCCTGTTGGGCAATCGCGGCCAAACCGCCCATAAAGGTACCGCCGATGCCGATGATATGGATGTGTTTCATGATAAAAGGGTTACTCCCGAAATATGGCAGCAATGTGCGGATGGGGTTGAATGGTGTCGGTCTGTGTGCCGACGGTGTTCAGGCTGCCTGAAACGGTATGAACTGCCCGTTGGTTGTTTGATGCCGTGCAGCCCGTTTCTAGTCAATAAAGGTTGGGCAATCAGGATTATGCCCAATCGCTGCCGCGGAGTCTGCTCCGTTTGTCAGGCACAAACGTTTTGGCTTGAATGGCCGAACTGACGTATCGCCGGTGCAAAGCGGGCAGTCGGTTTTCCGGAAAGTCTTTTTATTCAGGCTGCCTGAAATCCATGCTAAAGCTGCCTGAAAGGTTTTCAGGCAGCATGATAAACGGCTTTAGGCAAGGGGTGTTTGCGGTTCGCGTTTGTACCAGCGTTTGTAGGCATACATCGCATAACCCGACAGGCTGTAGCCGAAAAAGAAAACGAACAGCACCAATCCGGGTTCCAATACAAACAGCATTAATACCAACAGCAGGATAATCATGCCGAAAAAAGGCACTTTGCGGCGGATATTCAGCTCTTTGAAGCTCCAAAACGGAATTTGTGCCACCATAGACAAACCTGCAAACAGGGTAATCAGCAACACAATCACGCTGGCGCGCGGGAAAAGATGGCCGTAGCTGTGGTCCATCCAAATCAGGCTGATGAGTAATGCGGCGGCTGTCGGGCTGGGAATGCCGATAAACCATTTTTTATCGACTTTGCCAATCAAAGTGTTGAACAAGGCCAACCGCAGCGCGGCACAAGCGCAATAGACGAATGCCACGCAGTAACCGAGTTTGCCGAATTGGAAAAGCTGCCAGTTGTACACAATCAATGCCGGCGCCACGCCGAAGCTGACCATGTCCGCCAAGCTGTCGAGCTGTTCGCCGAATGCGCTTTGGCTGTTGGTCAGGCGGGCGACGCGCCCGTCCATACCGTCCAGCAGCATGGAGGCGAAAACCGACATCGCCGCGCTTTCAAAGCGTCCGTGCATGGATTGGGTAATGGCGAAAAAAGCGAAAAATAGTGCCGCTACGGTAAAGGCGTTGGGCAGCAGGTAGATGCTGTTTTGACGGAGTTTTTCACGTTTGTCCAAAGTGTTGTCGCTGTTGGTGGGTTCTGTGGTCATAGGTGTTCTCCGAATGGTTTTCAGGCAGCCTGAAAGACGGCTTGGACTGCCTGAAAAGGTTATTTCAGATTCAATACGTCCTGCATGTCGAATAAACCGTTGCCGCGCGCAGACAGCCAAACGGCAGCGCGCACCGCACCTGAAGCGAAGGTCATGCGGCTGGAGGCTTTGTGGGTGATTTCCACGCGTTCGCCTTCGGTGGCGAACAGAGCGGTATGGTCGCCGACAATATCGCCGCCGCGTACGGTGGCAAAACCGATGGTTTGCGTGTCGCGTGCGCCTGTGTGTCCTTCGCGTCCGTACACTGCGCATTCTTTCAAATCGCGGCCGAGTGCGTGGGCAATCACTTCGCCCATGCGTAAAGCCGTTCCGCTGGGCGCGTCAATTTTGTGTCGGTGGTGCGCTTCAATGATTTCAATATCATAGCCTTCGTTTAACACGCGGGCTACGGTATCGAGAATATGAAAAGTGAGATTTACACCCACGCTGTAATTGGCGGAAAACACAATGCCCGTTTGCTGCGCCGCTTTGGCGATGGCAGCTTTGCCGGCATCGTTGTAGCCTGTAGTGCCGATAACCATTTTAACGCCTGTCGCCGCGCACCGTTCAATCAAAGGCAGGGAGGCGTCCGGGCGGGTAAAGTCAATCAAAACATCGCTTTGTGATAATACGGCATCGATATCGCTGCTGACGGCAATACCGGTTTGTATGCCTGACGGCAAACCGGCATCCAAACCCAATGCTTCGGAAGCACTATGTTCCAATGCGCCCGAAAGCACTGCCTGCGGATGTTGTGCTACCGCTTGGACCAGCATTTTCCCCATGCGTCCGTTCACGCCTGCAACGGCAATGCGGACGGGTTTCATTGCTGCTGTCCTTGTCGGATTTGCGAGCGTGCGTAATCCAGCGCATCGCCTTCCACTCGTTCAACCACTCCGTCCGCAGTGAACCATACGGTTAATGTACGGTTTTCTTTGACTTTCCCGCCTTTGCTGACTTCGTAAACATAATCCCAACGGTTCGGACGGAACATCGGTTTGAGCAAAGGCGTGCCGATTTCCATTTCGACCTGATGTCGGCTCATGCCCGGCAATACCGCCAATACCGCTTGCGGTTCCAGCGGAATGCCCTGTACTACCGAGAGTTTGTAGTAGGGCAGTTTTTCAACGGTTTTGGGTGTGCAGGCAGCCAAACCCAATATCAAAGCGGCGGCGAATAAAGGAGATTTCACTGATAACAACCTTCCATCGTGATAGAAAAAAATAATGTTAATACAGCGGATTGCACGGTATAAAGCTCTATTGAAAACTTTTATTGTTGCGCTGTAAAAAAATGCTATTATACGTCAATCCGAAGCAGACAACGATGAAGAGTAACACACATGGATAATATCGCCCAATTAAAAGACAATGGCCTGAAAGTAACCGGCCCCCGTTTGAAAATCCTTGATTTATTTGAAACTCACGCAGGAAAGCACCTGAGTGCGGAAGACGTTTACCGTATTTTGCTGGAAGAAGGCGTGGATATCGGAGTTGCCACCATTTACCGCGTTTTAACCCAGTTCGAGCAGGCGGATATTTTGCTGCGCCACCATTTTGAAAGCGGCAAAGCAGTGTATGAACTCAATCAGGGTGATCACCACGACCACTTGGTATGCGTGAAATGCGGCATGGTGGCGGAATTTCACAACAAAGAAATCGAAGATTTGCAAGACAAAATCGCCGAAGAACACGGCTACCGCATTGTTGACCATGCGTTGTATATGTACGGCGTATGCGGCGGTTGCCAGAAAAAGGAAAAGCATCGTTAAAGGCGTTTCAGGCTGCCTGAAAACCAATATGCCTGTGCGTTCGGCAAAATGCAAACCATCCCACGCCCCGGAGTCGGGCAGGTATTCGGTTTGTGCGCGGGTATCGTGCCTATAATCTTTTTTCGGGCTGCCTGAATATTTTCTCTTGAAAAACGCAGTATGCCGCCTTATTTAGCGAACCGTTGTGAAGCGGTTCGCTTTTTGTTTGCCCTTTTCAGGCTGCCTGAAAAAAGGACTTGAAAAAAAACAAACCATCCCGATTTAGCGGACATCGATTAAACACAGTTAAATTTCTTAATTATTTCATTTCAAGGAGCTGAATTATGGCAAAAGTAATCGGTATCGACTTGGGTACAACCAATTCATGTGTCGCCATTTCCGAAGGCGGTACGACCAAAGTCATTGAAAACGCTGAAGGCGCGCGCACCACGCCTTCCGTGATTGCCTATCTGGACGGCGGTGAAATTTTGGTTGGCGCACCGGCCAAACGCCAAGCCGTTACCAATGCGAAAAACACGATTTATGCCGCCAAACGTTTGATTGGCCATAAATTCGAAGATAAAGAGGTTCAAAAAGACATCGAAACCATGCCGTTCGAAATCATCCGTTCGGCCAACGGCGATGCATGGGTGAAGGCACAAGGTAAAGAATTGTCTCCGCCGCAAATCTCTGCCGAAGTGTTGCGCAAAATGAAAGAAGCGGCGGAAGCTTATTTGGGCGAGAAAGTTACCGAAGCCGTGGTAACCGTCCCCGCTTATTTTAACGACAGCCAACGTCAGGCCACCAAAGACGCAGGCCGTATCGCAGGTTTGGATGTTAAACGCATCATTAACGAACCGACTGCTGCCGCGCTGGCGTTCGGTATGGACAAAGTGAGCGGCGGCGACCGTAAAATCGCCGTATACGACTTGGGCGGCGGTACGTTTGACATCTCCATCATCGAAATTGCCGATGTGGACGGCGACAAACAGTTTGAAGTGTTGGCGACCAACGGCGACACTTTCTTGGGCGGCGAAGACTTTGACCAGCGCGTGATTGACCACATCATCGCCGAGTTCAAAAAAGAACAAGGCATTGATTTGAAAAATGACGTAATGGCCTTGCAACGCCTGAAAGAAGCGGCGGAAAAAGCCAAAATCGAGTTGTCCAGCAGCCAGCAAACCGAAATCAACCTGCCCTACATCACCATGGACGCCACCGGCCCCAAACACTTGGCGATGAAAATCACCCGCGCCAAATTTGAGGCTTTGGTGGAAGATTTGGTATTGCGTTCCATCGAGCCTTGCCGCATCGCGCTGAAAGACGCGGGCTTAAGCCCGTCCGACATCGATGATGTGATTTTGGTGGGCGGTCAAACCCGTATGCCGAAAGTGCAGGAAGCGGTTAAAGATTTCTTCGGCAAAGAGCCGCGCAAAGACGTGAACCCCGATGAAGCGGTGGCCGTAGGTGCGGCGATTCAGGGCGAAGTGTTGGGCGGCGGCCGCAGCGACGTATTGCTGCTGGACGTTACTCCCTTGTCTTTGGGTATCGAAACCATGGGCGGTGTGATGACCAAATTGATTCAGAAAAACACCACTATTCCGACCAAAGCTTCGCAAGTGTTTTCCACTGCGGAAGACAACCAAAGCGCAGTAACCATCCATGTGCTGCAAGGCGAGCGCGAACGTGCGGCTGCCAACAAATCTTTGGGTCAGTTCAACTTGGGCGATATCGCACCGGCACCGCGCGGTATGCCGCAAATCGAAGTAACCTTTGACATTGATGCCAACGGCATTTTGCACGTTTCTGCCAAAGACAAAGGCACGGGCAAGGCCGCCAACATCACCATTCAGGGTTCTTCAGGTTTGAGCGAGGAGGAAATCGAGCGCATGGTGAAAGACGCGGAAGCCAATGCCGAAGAGGACAAAAAACTTTTGGAATTGGTACAAAGCCGCAATGCCGCGGAAGCCTTGATTCATTCCGTGAAAAAATCATTGGAAGAACACGGCGACAAACTGAATGCGGACGAAAAAACCAAAATCGAAGACGCGCTTAAAGCGGCGGAAGAAGCCGTGAAAGGCGATGATAAGGCACAGATTGACGCCAAAGCCGAAGAATTGGGCAAAGCCAGCCAGAAACTGGGCGAAATCGTTTACGCCCAAGCGCAGGCCGAAGCCGAAAAAGGTGCGGCAAGTTCGGGTAATGCGGCAAGCGGTAAAAAAGACGATGTGGTCGATGCCGAATTTGAAGAAGTAAAAGACAATAAATAAGCATTATGAAACGGAAAGGCTGCCTGAAGTTTTCAGGCAGCCTTTATTTTTAAGGGTGGGCTTACAGCACTTTGACAATACTTTCGCATAAATAACGGATATTGTCTGCCGTGATGCCGGCGACGTTAATGCGGCCGCTGCGTACGGCATAGATGGCAAATTCGTCTTTGAGACGGTCAACCTGCTCCGCACTCAAACCGCTGAAGGAGAACATGCCGTTTTGTTTTACGATAAAGCCGAAATCTTGTTTGGCACCGTATTCTTTCAGCAAATCAACGAATTGTTGGCGCATTTCTTTGATGCGTCCGCGCATTTCGTCCAATTCGGCAACCCATTGCGCTTTAAGTTCGGCATCTTGCAATACCATGGCTACAGTGGCGCCGCCGTGCGAAGCGGGGTTGGAATACAGTGTGCGGATAATGGTTTTGACTTGGCTGAATGCGCGGTTGGCGGTTTCTTCGTCGGCTGCAACCAATGTAAACGCTCCTACGCGCTCGTTATACATGCCGAAATTTTTCGAATAGGAGCTGGCAATCAGTAATTCTTTGTTTTCTTTTAAGAAGGCGCGTAAGCCATAGGCGTCTTCTTCCAAGCCGTTGGCAAAGCCTTGATAGGCAAAGTCAAACAGCGGCAGCCAACCTTTTTCGGCAGACATTTTTGCTAAAGTTTCCCATTGTTCGGGTGTCGGGTCGATGCCTGTGGGGTTGTGGCAGCAGCCGTGCAGCAATACGACATCGCCTGCCTGCGCTTTGCTTAAATCTTCAATCAGGCCGTTCCAATCCAAACTGTGGGTGGCTTTGTCATAGTAGCGGTAGTCTCGGATATTCATGCCGACTGCGTTGAAAATAGCGTTGTGGTTCGGCCATGTTGGAGCGGAAATCCATACGTTCTGGGCTTGGGTTTGGCGTTTGATGAATTCGGCGGCCACACGCAAAGCCCCCGTTCCGCCTAGACTTTGTGCGGTTTTGGCGCGTTTGGCGGTGATGACTTCGCTGCCTGAACCGAACAGCAGCTCTTGGGTGGCGGCATTATAGGCGGCCACGCCGTCTATGGTGAGATAGTTTTTGGTGTTTTCTTGTGCCAGCAAGCGGGTTTCCGCAGCTTTGACGGCTTTCAGAATCGGGGTTTGCCCTTGTGCGTCTTTATAAACGCCGATGCCTAAATTGACTTTTTCAGGGCGTGTTTCGGCTTTGAAGGCTTCGCCCAGACCCAAAATCGGGTCGGCGGGAGCGGCTTGTATGCGGTCAAAAAACATGATGTTTCCTTCTCTAAGGATAAACGGGTTGGAAGAACGGGGCGGGAGTATTTCCCTATGGTGTCACTCTTTATGTTTCCGTGCAAGTGAGGGAGTATGGCCGTCTCGGCTGCATTGCATATGCCGCCGAATGCCTTTGTCGCTACGGTATGGCGGGCGGTTTGCAAGACGTGCGGAGATTTGTTGCAAGTATATCAAAACCGTAACGGGGGCGGTTGTTCTGTTTCAGGCTGCCTGAAAAAGGCAGTGCGGTTTTGCGGCAAACGGTTAGGCTGCTGCCGGTCGTGTTTCAGGCAGCCTGAAGGAATATTGTCGGTTTGCAAATATTCAATTTAGGCCCTGTTTTCAAATCAGATGGATGCTGCAATCTGATTTAATCGAAATACATATTCATCAGCAGGTTGGTGTAAATTTCTATCGGAAGTAAATGTTTTGACGCAATCTGTTTGCAGTCATCAATCAAATCTTGCAACACGGCTTGAATTGATATCGGGTTGTTTGCGTTTTGGGGCGTATAACGGCTTAGTCAATCCATCCCAATGTTTTCAGGCAGCATTCGATGCCGTCTGCTTCTATCGGCGGGCAAACGTAATCGGCAACGGTTTTTAATGCCTCCGCCGCGTTGCCCATGGCGATGCCGAAGCCTACTGTTTGGAGCATTTCCGTATCGTTCATGCCGTCTCCGAAAGCTGCTGCGTCTTCCGTCTTCAAACCCAACGCATTCAAAGCTGCCTGAATGCCGCGTGCTTTCGAGCCCGATTTGTCGAGAATGTCCACGCCGTAGCGGTGCCAGCGTACGGTTTTGACATTTTCAGGCAGCAGGCTTTGAATGTGTCCGGCTTGGTTTTCGGGGTAGAAACCGAGCATTTGGTAGGTGTTGCGGTGCAGGTAGGCTGCGGGGTCGCTGCGGTAGGGCAGGCGCAGTGCGCCGAGTGCGTGTTGCGATAGGGGGCTGTCGTTGGCGGTGAACAGCCCTTGTTCGGAAACGAATGCGTAGGCGGTGCCGTTGCGGCTTAAGGTGCTTGCGATGCGTTCTATTTGTGCTTTGGGCATGGGAAACGAGACGAGTTCCCGGCCGTTGAGGCTGATGTATTGTCCGTTGATGGAAACAATACATCGGATACCGCATTCGTCTATCAGGCTGCGTACGGCTTCAGGCAGCACGCTTTCGGTCCGCCCTGTGGCGATGGCGGCGGTGATGCCTTGGCGTTGCAGTGCCAGCAGGGCGGTGCGCGTGCTGGCGGGAACGCATTGCCGACTGTTGAGATAGAGCGTGTCGTCTATGTCGAAAAAGATGATTTTCGGACGGAAGTTCACAGCAGCTCTTTGGGAATGGTGCAAATCGGAATGGGGCGGATTTTGTGTTGTGCGGCGCGGTTGAGCCGGACGTATATGTCGAATACTTCCTGTTCGCGTCCTTGCAGGCTGTCGCGGGAGATGCCTGCTTCGACTTGTGCCATTGCGCGTTCCAATTCTGGATAAGACGCGCCCATTTGTTGTTCGTCTGTGCGTTCGCTGTCCCACAGTCCGTCAGTGGGGACGGCTGCCTGAATGGAAGCGATAATGTCCAATTCTTCGGCCAATTCGTAAATCTGGCTTTTCAACAAGTCGGCAATCGGGCTGACGTCTACGCCGCCGTCGCCGTATTTGGTGAAGAAGCCTACGCCGAAATCTTCTACTTTGTTGCCTGTGCCGGCTACGAGCAGGCCGTTGCTTTGCCCGAAATGGTAGAGCGTGGTCATGCGCAGGCGGGCACGCGAATTGGCAAATGCCAGCAGATTGGGTTCTTTGCCGTCTGCAACATCGCGTTCGAATTGTTCGAAGGTGGCGGTAAGGTTGACGGTGTGGCCGCGAACGTTGGCGAATTTTGCCGTGAGTGCGGCGATGTGGTCTTCTGCGCGGCGGTATTGGTCGGGCTTTTGGCGTATCGGCATGTTGAGGCAGAGCAGGTCTAGGCCTGTACGGGCGCACAGGGTGGAAACCACGGCCGAATCAATGCCGCCCGATACGCCGACAACATAGCCTTTCAAACCGGCGTTGCGTGCGTAATCGTGCAGCCATTGGGTGATGTGGCGGATAACGGCTTGTGTTTGCATATGTTTTCTTTCGATAAGGGTGGGATAGGTTTCAGGCAGCCTGAAAGTCCGGAGTAAAACGGCGTTTACTGTTTTCAGGCAGCATTTTGTAAGGTGAAACGAAGGTTCCGGCTTGATGTTTGCCGCCTTAAGCCGGCGGCATTCCTTGCTAGAACAAGCCGCTGATAACGCCGTTTTCGTCCACATCGATTTTCTCGGCTGCGGGTACTTTGGGCAAACCAGGCATTTTCATCATATTGCCGCACAGCACCACAATAAAGCCTGCGCCGGCCGACAGGGTTAAACCGCGAACGTGCAGGGTGAAACCTTCGGGACGGCCGAGCAGGGCGGCGTTGTCACTGAGCGAATATTGCGTTTTGGCCATACAGATAGGCAGTTTGTCCAAGCCCAGTTGTTGCAGCTTGGCGGTTTCCGCCTGGGCTTCCGCGCTTAACTCGATATCGGCCGCGCCATAGATTTTTTGCGCCAGAGTGCGGATTTTTGAAGGGATATCTTGTTCTGTATCGTAGGCAAAGGCGAAACGGTTGGGTTGGGTTTCGATGGCACGGATGACTTTGTGCGCCAAGTCTTCGCCGCCTGCTCCGCCTTTTGCCCACACTTCGGTCAGGGAAACTTCTACGCCGTATCGGGCGCAGGCTGCCTGAACGGTTTCCAATTCCGCATCGGTGTCGGAAACGAAGCGGTTGAGCGCAACCACAACGGGCAAGCCGAACACGTTTTTCAGGTTTTCAATATGTTTGAGCAAATTGGGCAGGCCGCGTTGCAGAGCTTCGATATTTTCGGCAGACAAATCCGCTTTGGCGACGCCGCCGTTGTATTTGAGGGCGCGTACGGTGGCTACGATAACCGCCGCATCGGGTTTCAATCCCGATAAACGGCATTTGATGTCGCAAAATTTTTCCGCGCCCAAGTCTGCGCCGAAACCGGCTTCGGTAACGGCGTAATCGCCCAAATGCAAAGCGGCTCGGGTGGCGGTAACTGAATTGCAGCCGTGCGCGATGTTGGCAAACGGGCCGCCGTGCACGAAAGCGGGCGTACCTTCCAAAGTTTGCACCAGATTGGGTTTGAGTGCGTCTTTCAATAATGCCGCCATTGCGCCTTGTGCTTTTAAATCGCGTGCGTACACAGGGCTGCCTGAAACGGTGTATGCCACCAACATATCACCCAAGCGTCGTTTCAAATCGTTTAAATCTTTTGCCAAACAAAACACCGCCATCACTTCGCTGGCTACGGTGATGTCAAATCCGTCCGGGCGCATCACGCCGTCTGTGGGTTTGCCCAAACCGCCGATGATGTTGCGCAATTGGCGGTCGTTCATATCGACCGCACGCCGCCACAGAATGCGTTTGGGGTCGATGTTCAGTGCATTGCCTTGGTAAATATGGTTGTCCAGCATGGCGGCCAAAAGATTGTTGGCGGCACCGATGGCGTGGAAGTCGCCGGTGAAATGCAGGTTGATGTCTTCCATCGGCAAAACTTGTGCGTAACCGCCGCCCGCCGCCCCGCCTTTCACGCCGAACACGGGGCCGAGAGACGGTTCGCGCATGGCGATGACGGCGTTTTGTTTCAAACGGTTGAGCGCATCTGCCAAGCCGATGGTAACTGTGGTTTTGCCTTCCCCTGCGGGCGTAGGGTTGACCGCGGTAACCAGAATCAGCCTGCCTTGTTTTTCAGGCAGCCTGAAAATGTCGGCGGGTGCGATTTTGGCTTTGTATCTGCCGTAGTGTTCCAGTTGGTCGGGGTGAAAGCCGAGTTTGGCGGCAATGTCATCAATCGGCTGCATGGTTGCGGCTTGGGCAATTTCAACATCGGTTTTCATGGCGGTTGTCCTTTCGTGTTGTACGCTGATGAAAGCAGGCGGCATTTATCGCCTGTTTGGTTTTGCAATCATACTCTACAATTGATTTTTCAGGCAGCCTTGATTGAGTATTGTTTCAATGCGGGTAAGTTATGTCGGCGTGAAGCTCTGTATGGCGTATTTCGGATGATGCGGCGCAACACTCGATTTGCTGTCTTGTTTGCTGAAAAACCTTTGCTTTTCAATTGAAAACGGATATAATCCGCACAATTTTTCAAGCAATACCTGAGAAATGCCCCCCAAGAGGGCATTTTTTGTTTTTTAAGGCGGTGTATTTGATATGGATATTCAGGCTGTTTTAGATAAAACTCTGCCGGGTTTGGGCTATGAGGCGGTGGACTACGAGTTGACTGCACAAGGCGTGCTGCGGGTTTTTATCGACAAGGAAGGCGGAATCACGGTTGAAGACTGCGCTGTGGTCAGCAACCATTTAAGCCGTGTATTTATGGTTGAGGATGTCGATTACAAGCATTTGGAAATTTCCAGCCCCGGCTTGGACAGAGTGTTGAAGAAGCCGCAAGATTTCATCAGGTTTTCAGGCAGCCTGATTAAATTGAAAACGCGCCTTCCCGTTGAAGGCCAAAAGAATTTTATCGGTCGTATCGAATCGTTTGAAGACGGCGTGCTGCGTTTGTCGTTTGACGGCAAAACCGCGGAAATCGCGTTTGAAAATATCGATAAGGCAAGAATTAAACCGGAATTTAAATTTTAATTGTTTGTGAGGAATTGGCATGAGTCGCGAGATTTTGCTGCTGGCCGAAGCGTTGGCCAGTGAAAAAAATGTGGAAGCCGATGTGGTGTTTGAGGCTTTGGAGCTTGCTTTGGGTATGGCTGCGAAGAAAAAATCCGACCGGGAACACATGGATTTGGAAGTGCGCATCAACCGTGCGACAGGCGAATACCGTACCGTACGCCGTTGGTTGATTGTCGAAGACTTGGATTACACTTATCCCGAGTTGGAAAAAACCATCGAACAGATTCAGGAAGAAATTCCCGGTATCGACATCGCAGTCGGCGATTATTACGAGGAAGACATTCCGAACGAAGTGTTCGGCCGTCAGGCGGCGCAAACTGCCAAACAGATTATTTTGCAGAAAATCCGCGATGCCGAGCGCGAGTACGTTTTGAATGCGTTTTTGGCGGAGTGCGGCGATATTGTAACCGGTACGGTGAAACGCACCGAGCGGCACGGCATTGTTGTCGAAGTTGCTCCGAAATTGGACGCCCTGATTCCGCGCGAGCATATGCTGCCGCGTGAGAATTACCGCAGCGGCGACCGTATCCGTGCGCTGTTTCTGCGGGTGGATGAGATGACGGGCGGGCGCAAACAAGTGGTGTTGAGCCGTACGCAGCCTGATTTTGTCCGCAAGCTCTTTGAACAGGAAGTGCCTGAAATCCAAGACGGTTTGTTGGAAATCAAAGAAGTGGCGCGTGATGCAGGTCACCGTGCCAAAATTGCGGTTTTCGCCAAAGACCGCCGTCTTGACCCTCAAGGTACCTGTATCGGTATGCGCGGTTCGCGCGTCAATGCGGTGTCATCCGAATTGGGCGGCGAACGGATTGATGTGGTGCTGTGGGCGGAAGACGAAGCGGAATTTATCATCAATGCCCTTTCGCCCGCGCATGTGGACAGAATCATTTTGGATGATGAGGCCAATAGTGCGGACGTGATTGTTGCCGAAGACCAATTGGCTCTGGCTATCGGACGCGGCGGTCAAAACGTGCGCTTGGCGGCGGAATTGACCGGTATGCAGCTCAACATCATGACGGTTCAGGAAGCGCAAGAGCGTAATGAAACCAAAGACAAAGAATTGAGTGCGATGTTCGTTGCGCAACTGGGCGTGGACGAAGCGACAGCCGAAGTGCTGGTGCGAGAAGGTTTCGAAGCGATTGAAGAAGTGGCGTATGTGCCTGTTGCCGAGTTGGCGGAAATTGAAGAATTCGGTAACGAAACCGCCGAACAGTTGCGGGCAATGGCACGCGATGCCGTGTTGAAAGCCGCTTTGGAGGCGGAAGCTAAATTGGATGGTTTGGACGAAGACCTGAAAACCCTTGAAGGCATGGATGAAGATATGCTCTACGATTTGGCGGAGCATAACATTACCAGCCGCGATGAATTGGCCGAATTGGCGGTTGATGAATTGATTGAAATTACAGGCGTGAGTGCACAAGAGGCCGAAAGGGTGATTTTGGCGGCGCGTGCGCACTGGTTTGCCGAAGAAAATCAAGAATAAGGGGATAAAATCATGACGATACGAAATAAAACGGTTTCGGGAGATACCGTGGTAGAGCGTAAAAAAAGCCGTAAAGTGGCCGCTCCTTCCCGAGAAGAACTGTTGGCGCAGCTTAAGGGTGGTAAAGATGCCGTTTCAGGCAGCCCTGCCGCCGAATCGGAAGCTAAGCTGCCTGAAAGTAATCGGGTAACGGAAACGGCCGGTGAAGCCGTCACTACGGTTGATACGGTTTCTGAAGATGCGGAACGTGCGCAGGCGCGCGCGCGCGCAGAGGCCGAAGCAGCCAAAGTGCGTGCCGCACGTACCCATAAAGCAACGCGTTCGGAAGAATCTGAAGCAGTTGCTGATGCGGCTGCCGAAAGTGTTCAGGCAGCCGAAGCCAAACAAACCGTCTCTAAAACGGATAAAGCAACCGAAGCTGAGAATGCAGCGGTGAAAGCGGCTTCAGGCAGCGATGAGAGTTCATCAGAGCAGCCCGCAGCCAAAGAAAAACGCAGCCGCCGTAAAAAAACCAAAGCAGCCGAACCTGTGCCGCAACCGGTAGAAGTGGTGAGTGCCGAAGAGCAAGAGCGTCGTGACGAAGAAGCGCGCCGTGCCGCCGCTTTGCGCGAACATCAGGAAAAATTGCTGCGCGAGAAAGCCGAACGTGCCGAACGTCAGGCGCGTAGAGAAGCCGCTAAAAAACAAGCTGCCGAAGAAGCGCGTTTGGCAGCCGCCGCCAAAAAAGAAGGCAAAGACGGTAAAGGCGTGCGTACGGCCAAACCGAGCGAGGAAAAACTGGCGCAAAAAGCACAAGAAAGCAATAAAGCATCCAAACCTGCTAAAAATAAACCCGATACCGATAACAAAGCCGCCAATCATAACGACAGCAATCCGAGTTCGGGCAGCCGTAAAAAAGACGACCGCCGCCACAGCCGTGACGATGACGCCCCTAAAGGCAAAGGTATGAAAGGCAAAGGCGGACGCGATAACAACCGCAACCATGACGAAGAGCGCGTGCGCGGCGGCGGTAAAAAAGGTAGAAAACTGAAACTCGAGCCGAACCAGCACGCTTTCCAAGCGCCGACCGAACCCGTTGTGCATGAGGTTTTGGTGCCCGAAACCATCACTGTTGCCGAATTGGCGCACAAAATGGCGGTGAAAGGCGTGGAAGTGGTAAAAGCTTTGATGAAAATGGGCATGATGGTAACCATCAACCAATCGCTCGACCAAGAAACCGCCCTGATTGTGGTGGAAGAAATGGGACACATCGGCAAACCCGCCGCTATTGATGACCCTGATGCCTTCTTGGATGAAGAAAGCGCCCATACTGCAGAATCCTTGCCGCGTCCGCCCGTGGTGACCGTGATGGGACACGTCGACCACGGTAAAACCTCGCTGCTGGACTACATCCGCCGCACCAAAGTGGTGGCGGGCGAAGCGGGCGGCATTACCCAACACATCGGCGCGTATCACGTGGAAACGCCCAAAGGCGTGATTACCTTCTTGGACACGCCCGGACACGAAGCGTTTACCGCCATGCGCGCGCGCGGTGCGAAGTCCACCGACATCGTGATTTTGGTGGTCGCCGCCGATGACGGCGTGATGCCGCAAACCGTTGAAGCGATTGCCCATGCCAAAGCGGCGGGCGTGCCGATTGTGGTGGCGGTGAACAAAATTGACAAAGACGCCGCCAATCCCGAGCGTATCCGCCAAGAGCTGACCCAGCACGAGGTGATTTCCGAAGAATGGGGCGGTACGCACCAATTTGTTGATGTGTCGGCGAAAAAAGGTTTGAACATTGACAAACTGCTGGAAGCTGTGTCGCTGGAAGCGGAAATGTTGAATTTGAACGCGCCGGTGGACGCGCCCGCCAAAGGTATTATCGTGGAATCGCGTTTGGACAAAGGTCGCGGCGCGGTGGCCACGCTGTTGGTGCAAAGCGGCACGTTGAGAAAAGGCGATATGCTGTTGGCGGGTACGGCGTTCGGTAAAGTCCGTGCTATGATGGACGAAAACGGTAAAGCTATTGATGAAGCCGGTCCGTCCATTCCGGTGGAGATTTTAGGTTTATCAGACGTGCCGAATGCAGGCGAAGATGCGTTGGTATTGGCGGATGAGAAAAAAGCCCGAGAAGTCGCCTTGTTCCGTCAGGGCAAGTACCGCGATGTGCGTTTGGCGAAACAACAAGCCGCCAAGCTGGAAAACATGTTCAACAATATGAGCGAAGGTCAGGCGCAGAATTTGTCGGTCATCATCAAGGCGGACGTTCAGGGTTCTTACGAGGCTTTGGCAGGCAGCCTGCAAAAACTGTCCAATGCCGAAGTGAAGGTGAACGTGCTGCACAGTGGCGTGGGCGGCATCAGCGAAAGCGATGTGAACTTGGCGATTGCTTCGGGCGCGTTGATTATCGCGTTCAACGTCCGCGCCGACAATTCCGCCCGCAAACTGGCGGAAAACGAGGGCGTGGATATCCGTTACTACAGCATTATTTACGATGCGATTGACGAAGTGAAAGCGGCGATGAGCGGCATGCTCGCCCCCGAAGAGAAAGAGCAAATCACCGGCACGGTGGAAATCCGCCAAGTGATTACCGTTTCCAAAGTGGGCAACATCGCCGGCTGTATGGTAACGGACGGCGTGGTGAAACGCGACAGCCATATCCGCTTGATTCGCAACAACGTTGTCGTGCATACCGGCACGCTGGAATCGCTCAAACGCTTCAAAGACGATGTGAAAGAAGTGCGTATGGGCTTTGAGTGCGGCTTGATGCTCAAAGGTTTCAACGAAATTGCCGAAGGCGATGTGTTGGAATGCTTTGACGTAGTGGAAGTGGCGCGGACGCTGTAAAACCGCGTTTCAGGCTGCCTGAAAACCCAAACACCGTTTGTTTCGGCAAACGGTGTTTTTGGTTGCGGTATTTAGTTTGTCTTAAGTGCTGTCCCGATTGCTTTCATATCATATCGTTATGGAAGCGGTGTCGTTTTCAATTCGTGTAGTTTTTTGCATTTGAAGCGAGATATATGCCTTGTTGTGTACGGTAAAGGCTCAGTTTCCGGATTGCCGTGCGTATTTAGAAGATTTGTTGAAACTTTTTTCATATATTAAAGGTCTCGATATTGTATTCGTAGATAAGTCGGCCGGTATTTTTGAAAGACATCAGCTTCAGGCTGCCTGAAAAGAGTGTGGCCGTGGGAAATAAACCGATATGTAAGTGTTTGGGAACAGGTGTGTGTTTTTATCGAGCTGTTTGAACGTATTGTCAAACCATCTTGGTATTTCGGGCTTAAGGTCATTTAGCTTATAATGCTTTCAGGCTGCCTGAAAAAGGCTGTTTTTGTGTTATCTGTATAGTGTGCAGCTGCGTTAGGCTGCCTGAATATGTTCTTTAATAAAAATATCAGTTAAACCTGAAGCAGCCGATTAAGCGAATTTCTTGATTTTTAAAAAATAGAAAAATCTTTATGAAAAATCCCAATAACCTCTGCTGGTTGGACATGGAAATGACCGGTCTCAACCCCGATACCGACAAAATCATCGAAGTGGCGATGATTATTACGGACAGTGATTTGAACGTATTGGCGCAATCCGAAGTGTATGCCATCCATCAAAGCGACGAAGTATTGAATGCTATGGATAAATGGTGTACGGCAACCCACGCGCGGACGGGCTTGACCGAACGGGTGCGTGCATCGGCTTATACGGAAGCGGAAGTGGAGGAAAAGCTGTTGGCATTTATGCGCGAATGGCTGCCTGAAAAAAGCAGCCCGATGTGCGGCAATACGATTCATCAAGACCGCCGTTTCATGGTGCGGTATATGCCGAAATTGGAAGCGTGGTTCCACTACCGCAATCTGGACGTATCCACATTGAAAGAACTTGCCCGCCGCTGGCATCCCGATGTGTATAAGGGTATTGCGAAAAAAGGTTCGCACCGTGCGTTGGACGATATTCTGGAAAGTATCGAAGAGTTGCGCCATTACCGCCGCAGTTTTTTAAAGCTGCCGGATACGCAGGAATGAACGGTGCGCTGCCTGATGTGTTCGGGCGGCTTTTTGAATGCGGGTTGCCCGAGGGCTGCCTGAAAACTGTTGCCTGTTCTTTCAGGCAGCCTTTAGAGCCATATTTGCGTGGCTTTGGTATGCGATGATGAAAACGCCGGCGATAGATGCCAAATTGATTAACAGTATTCCCGTTTTGCTCAGTAGCGGAACAGTGGCTGCCGCCGTATATTTTTACGGCTGGAATCACTACTTTTCGCCGGTTACCTTGGGCGTTATTGCGGGCGGTTTGGTGGATTTGGACAACGCGCTGACGGGGCGTTTGAAAAATCTGCTCTTTACGGTCTTGGCGTTTACGGTGTCTTCTTTGGCGGTGCAAACGACATTCGACCATCCTTTGTCGCTGACGGTTACGTTCACGGCATTGGCGTTTGTGTTTACGATGTTTGGCGCGGCAGGAGAGCGTTTCCGTACCATTGCCTTCGGTACGCTTGCCGTGGCGGTTTATACCTGCTTGTCGCCGCGTCATGCGGACGAGCCGCTCTATCTCAATCCGCTGTTGATTTTATGCGGCACTTTGCTGTATAGCGGCTCGTCCGTGCTGGTGCATATTTTGTTTCCGCACCGGCCCGTTCAGGAAAACATGGCGGCTGCTTATGCGGCTTTGTCGGGCTATTTGGAGGCGAAAGCGGAATTTTTCGACCCGGATGAAATCGGGCGCATCGAGCAGCAGCAGATTGATTTTGCAATGGCAAACAGCAAAGTGGTCGAAGTGTTCAACCGTTGCCGCAATTCCTTGTTTTACCGAATGAAAGGGCAGCACCGCCATCCGCGTACCGCCAGAATGCTGCGTTATTATTTTGTGGCACAAGATATTCATGAGCGTATCAGTTCCAGCAATATCCATTATGCCGATTTTGTGCAGCAAATGCGCCATACCGATTTGATTTACCGTTTATACCGCCTGTTGCGTCTTCAGGCAGCCGCTTGTCGTGATTTTGCCGCATTCTTACGTAATGAAACGGCCGCTTATGCCGTGCCGCCTAAGTTGGAACGTGCCACGCGCGGCGCAGACGCGGCTTTGGAATATTATGCGGGACACCTGCCTGAAAATGCCGTTGCACCCTACCGCGTACAGCGTTTATTGGATACGGTTACCCACATTAGCCGCCAAATGGCCTATTTGGGTAATCCCGACACCGAAGATTTGCAGCAGGCCAGCGACCGAACGCGCATTCATACGGACGAAATACGCAGCCTGAAAGAAGTGTGGCAAACTTTAAAAACGCGCAACAGTGTTCAGGATTCCGTATTCCGCCATGCCGTGCGCATGGCATTGATTGCCTGCGCCTGCTGCGTACTCATTCACGTTTTACAAATCGAAGAAATCAACGGCAGCGATTTAAGCTTGGGTTTTTGGATATTGCTGACGGCCATTTTTGTATGCCAACCCAACTATTCGGCAACGAAAAAACGCTTGATACAGCGTATTTTGGGTACGGTTTGCGGCGTGTTGGTGGGCGGTTTGCTGTCTACGCTCAATCTCACCTTGACTTGGCAGCTGCTGATTGCCGTATTGGGTGTTACCCTGTTTTTCTTGTTTCGTACCAGCAAACACAGTTTTTCCACTTTTTTCATTACCATCCAGGCATTGATGGGGCTTTCCATTATGGGTTTGGACGTGAGCGATTTTTTTCTGCACCGTATTTTGGATACTTTGGTGGGCGCGGGCGTGGCAGGGGCGGCGGTGTATTTTCTATGGCCCGACTGGAAATACCGCTCTTTGGAAAAATCCGCAGCGGCAGCGATTACCAGCAACGGCGGCTATTTGAAAGCCGTTTTGGACGAGTTGCACAGCGGAGCGGCAGACCATGTGGATTACCGCATTGCCCGCCGCCGCAGCCATGCGAAAGCAGCCGCTTTGTCCAGTATGCTTTCCGATATGTCGGCTGAAGCCGATAAACACGGAAGCCGCCTGCAGGATGGTTTTTTATTGTTGAAAATCAATTATTCACTTATCAGCTATATTTCCGCGCTCGGGGCTTACCGCGATAAAATCAGCAGCGAGGGCGAAGAAGAAATACGGTTTTTACACGATTTTTATCCTGCCGCCCTGCTGATTAGCCGTATTCTCAGCAATATGAACACAGATGATGAAACGGCTTTTCAGGCAGCCTTTAAAGAGTTGCAGGAAAGATTGGAAGCATTGCGCGTTTCGGGCAGCCGCGATGCGGCGACACAAAATCAGGTATTGTGGCAACAGTTGGTGATGATTGCAGAATTGTTGCAGCCCTGTTATCGGGCTTTGCATAACGAAGAAGTACAGCCTGAGCTTCAGACGTCGGCCGCCTGAACATCCGGTCCGCCTGTTGCAATGCTCTTCACGGCCGGCTGTAAGACCGCTTCTGATTGCAGGCTGCCTGAAAGCCAAAGTGGAAAACGCTTGCCGGCCGATACGGCATAATGAACATAGTTTTCAGGCAGCCTGAAAGTATGTTTGCTGCCAATATGCGGTGAATATAAACTGTTTAATCCTTCCCCTTAGCCGACTATCTATCATGACCTTCCAACTGCAACAACTCAAACTGCAAACCGCTCTCGCCCATTTGGATAAAGGCAATTATGCCGCAGCTTTGCCCGTTATCCGTGCCGCAGCGGAGCAGGGCGATGTGGATTGCCAATACCGCTTGGCGTTTATGTATCAAACCGGCAGCGGCGTGAAAGCAGACGCCGAACAGGCGCGGCAATGGTATGAAAAAGCCGCTTTGCAGGGCGATGCCGATTGCCAATATCTTTTGGCGCAGATGTATGATGATGGGGACGGTATCGCGCAAGACTATCTTCAGGCAGCCCGTTGGTATGCCGAAGCGGCGGTGCAGGGCGATATCGATGCCGCCAACGGTGCGGCGCGGCTGTTTGCCGAAGGATTGGGCGTTGCACAGGATTACGTACGCGCCGCACAATACTGGAAAATAGCGGCAGAGCAGGATGATGACGAAGCTTTGTACAATCTCGGCGTGGTCTATGACGATGCTTTGGGCGTGGCAGCGGATTACGTCCTTGCCGCCGACTATTACCGGCGTGCGGCGGATTTGGGTAATGACGATGCACGGCTGAATCTGGCTTTGTTATATCAAGAAGGCTACGGCGTGGAATGCAATCCCGAACAAGCCGTGTCTTTGTTGCTTCAGGCAGCTGAGGCAGGGAATGACGAAGCCCGTTTCCAACTGGGACTGGCTTATGCGGAAGGTTACGGTATCCAAAAAAACTGGGAACAAGCTTCGTATTGGTGGCATGCGGCAGCGGAAAACAAACACGCCAAAGCCGCCGCCGCTTTGCGGGAATTGGGGAAACCGGATGATGTACGGGAATAAAGGCTGTCGGCTGGGTTATAGAATATAGAAGCTGGATAGGTGCGCCTGTATCAAATTGCCGTAGTAAGGATAAAAAATAATAAAAGGCTGCCTGAAACTTTCAGGCAGCCTTTCTATCAATCGAAACAAGATTAACTTTGTGCTTTCACCGCTTCCATCGCACGCAATGCGTAAGTGTAGGCGGCACCTGCATTTAGAGCAATGGCAGTTGCCAATGCACCTGCGATTTCGCTATCGGTTGCGCCTGCTTTGGCGGCGGCTTCGGCATGCACGCTGATACAACTTTCGCAGCGTGTCGTAATGGCGACCGCCAATGCAATCAGTTCGCGTGTTTTTTTATCCAAAGCCTCCGCAGCGGCAGCTTGGTCTAATGCCGCGTAAGCCTGCAACATTTTCGGGTGGTCTTTGCCTAAAGCCGCAAATGCGGATTTGACATGTGCGGTGTGTTCCGGCCAATTTTGAAATTCAGACATTCAATTCTCCCAAATGTGAAAACGGCATTATAGCGAAGTTTTCAGGCAGCCTGAATTATAATGCCGCCAACACGGCATCGCCCATTTCGGAGCAGGATACCAAAGTGCAGCCTTGTTCGAAAATATCGGCGGTACGCAAACCTTGTTGCAACACGCTTTTTACCGCGTTTTCCACTTGCGCGGCGCGGGCTTCGTCTTTCAGGCTGTAACGCAGCAGCATCGCCAGCGACAAAACGGTCGCCAAAGGATTGGCCTTGTTTTGTCCGGCGATGTCGGGCGCGGAACCGTGCGAAGGCTCGTACAAACCTTTGCCGTTTTCGTCCAATGATGCCGAAGGCAGCATGCCGATGGAACCCGTCAGCATTGAGGCTTGGTCGCTCAAAATATCGCCGAAGATGTTGCCGGTGGCGATGACGTCAAATTGTTTGGGGGCGCGTACCAACTGCATGGCGGCGTTGTCCACATACATATGGCTCAATTCCACATCGGGATAGTCTTTTGAAACTTCCGTAAAAATTTCTTTCCACAATTCGGTGGTTTCCAAAACATTGGCCTTGTCCACGCTGCACAGTTTTTTGTTGCGCCGTTGCGCGGCTTCAAACGACACTTTGGCAATGCGGCGGATTTCGCTTTCGCGGTAACGCATGGTGTTGAAACCTTCGCGCTCGCCGTTGTCCAGCGTGTGAATGCCGCGCGGTTCGCCGAAATAAATGTCGCCGGTCAGTTCGCGCACAATCAGAATGTCCAAACCCGCCACCACTTCGGGCTTGAGCGTGGACGCGCCCGCTAATTCGGGGAACAGCACGGCGGGGCGCAGATTGGCAAACAAATTCAAATCCTTGCGAATGGCGAGCAAGCCGCGTTCGGGGCGCACGGGACGGGGCAGCGTGTCGTATTGCGGCCCGCCCACCGCGCCCAGCAGCACGGCATCGGCGGCGCGGCACAGGGTTTGCGTGGCTTCGGGATAGGGCGAGCCGTATTGGTCGTAGGCGGCGCCGCCGAGCGGGGCATATTCGTATGCGGCATCAAGCCCTTGTGCAATCAGTTTGTCCAGCAGGCGCACGGCTTGGGCGGTGATTTCGGGGCCGATGCCGTCACCGGGGAGAATGGCGATTTTTTTTGTCATGTTGGTGGCTTTCTTGTTTAAACAATCAATCGGTTTTCAGGGATAGAATGTTAATCGGCAAGGAATATGACGAGTTAATCATACATAGGATTAGGTAATTTTTAATTTATTGCGCTATGCTAAATTGTTACTTCAATTAGATGATATCTTAAAAAGTAGACAAATCCTAACATAACTTAATAATTTTAACATAATTTAATATAAGGAGCTTAGGGGAAATATTGGTCTTTATAAGGATTTTTGTGAAGGTCAGATAACTTGCTTGTATTCTATATATTGTTGATTAAGAGTATTTTCCGATTTATTAGGTGAATGCCAATATAAAATATTGATGATATTAAGCATGAGATTGTAATGGATTATTAAATGGGACAGGTATTTTCAGGCAGCCTGAAAAAAGCCCCGAACTAAAATTCGGGGCTTGCTCGCATTACTGAACTTTAATTTCCACATCCACACCGGCGGGCAAATCCAACTTCATCAGCGCATCGGTGGTTTTGTCTGTCCAGTCCACAATGTCCATCAGGCGCAAGTGGGTACGGATTTCCAACTGCTCGCGTGAAGTTTTGTTCACGTGCGGCGAACGCAGAATGTTGAAACGCTCGATTTTGGTCGGCAGGGGAATCGGGCCTTTCACCACCGCGCCGGTGCGCTTGGCGGTTTCGACGATTTCCTGTGCGGATTTGTCAATCAGGCTGTAGTCGTATGCTTTCAAACGGATACGGATTTTTTGGTTTGCCATCTATCAATATCCTTTTGAATTAAGCGATTACATTAGCAACCACGCCTGCGCCGACGGTACGGCCACCCTCGCGAATCGCAAAGCGCAAACCGTTTTCCATCGCAATCGGCGCAATCAGTT
>JASBYJ010000007.1 GCA_029984035.1 Conchiformibius sp. | reverse complement strand
GACAACAGACAACAGACAACAGACAACAGACAACAGACAACAGACAACAGACAACAGTCCGTCCGTTTTAACAACATCACTTCACCAACCGACTATATCCTGCCTGAAGAATACATCCCCTATCCCGTCAGAAGCCGCGTCAATCAAATCGACCCGCGTTTAGACGTATTCTGGCAAGACAATCTTTTCGAAATCTTCCGCAGCGTTTCCGCACAAGAACGCAAAAACATCTCCACCCAAATTCTCGTCCCGAAAAAAATCTACTGGAATTCAGAGAAAAAAAACTTTGAATACCGCCCTGACGACAGCTGCGACAGCCTGCAAAAAGTCGCCCAAGACGCCAACGAACAAGCCAAACATATCCGCACCCTCGTTTCCCGCGTCAATATGTATCTCGAAACTCTGAAAGACTACACTTCCGCCACCCAAATCGCCGATTTATTAGAAAACGTGTTAGGGCAAATCCGCTCTCTGCCCGTGCGCGATGCACTTGCCGTCCATGTACTCAAACAAAGACTGTTTCAGGAATTCGTCTATGCCGCAGCCGCTATCATCCGCACCAAAACCGAAATCGCCGCACCGCCGAATACGCGCGGCCTAAACACACCGTCTTTAAAAACCTTTATCAACGAAGTGTATTTAAAACAACAACTCATGGGCAGTTGGTTTCAAACGCTATCCAAACGGCGGCTGGACCAATCTCCTTATCCGCTGGTCAACACCTTTCTCAACGAAGAAAAAAACGTCCGCCGCTTGGAGATAGTACAGGCTTCCAAATACCTGTTTTCCATCGCACCCACTTCGGGACACGGTAACAACCCGTTTGCCGTGCGCCGTTTCCTTCAGGAAGAAACCCTGTTTTCACGCACCCGCATCCTGCTCAACGGAGTCGGCATCAACACCGCACTGCTTGCCAATGCCGACCACCAATACATCAACCGTTTCAAAGAACAGATACACCAAATCATCACCATAGACAGCGGCGTGAGCCGTGAAATTGTGGAATGGGTGGAAAAACTCGAAAACTACCATGACGATACCTTGATTCCCCTGCTGTTCGCCCCTTTGGAAGCAGGGAAAGTCGATTTGGAACAGGCCATCGCCCTGCGCTTGGCCAACTACGAACAGCAACTGTGCATGCACATTCTCCAACCGCTGCACCACGCCTTACGCAAAATGGCAACCAATCAGGAAGAATACGAATTCCTCTATATCGGCATCCGCCAGCTTTTCGGCAACATTCTCAGCGTATTCAGAGACTTCCAAAGCCAGCCCGCCCTATTGGGCAAAACTGTCCCGAATATTATGTTCGGACGTCTGGTTGCCTACGCCGCATTTTTGGAAAAACGTTACGACAACATCTTCTCCCTGCAATCCGATGAAGAATGGAACGCCAACCATCTGGCTTGTACCGAAGGAATGAAATATGTACGCAAAATCACGCAGGAAGGACTCAAAGCCTACAAGCCCGCACAGGCTGCCGTAGAAAAAATGGAAGCCAAACTTGCCGGCAAGCCCTCCCTTGTCGGCAAACTGCTGAAAATCCGCGAATCCCAAGAAGAACGATTGAAAGAACTGAAAAAAGAAGTACGCGAAATTGCGTATAAAGTACACAGCGATATTTTCTATATGCCTAAAAACCTCAAAGAAAACACGGTGCATTTGGAATTCGATTCACTATTGATTACAGACGAACGCCAACGCAACTATGCCTTTCCCGACGGCATCAACGGCATCACCAAGCTGCCGCGCGTTATTTCGCTGCCTGAATACCGTTCCGATTTCAATCTGCCCGACTTCATGCAAGAATTGGAAGAACCTATAGAAAAATGGCGCGGCAGCGACCGCTGACATTCCGAATACCCTCCTTCCCGCCGAAACATTTCAGGCAGCCTGCATCAAACACAGGCTGCCTGAAACGTTTTACCATCCAATCCGACATATGCAACACAAAATATCTAAACCGAGACTTCGGCCTTAATATGCGGATGCGGGTCGTAATCCGACAATTCAAAATCTTCAAATTTAAAATCGAAAATGCTGCTTACTTCAGGATTCAAACGCATGGTCGGCAAAGAGCGCGGCTTGCGTTGCAGTTGCAGTTGCGCCTGTTCGAAATGATTGCGGTAAAGATGGGCATCGCCGAGCGTGTGGACAAACTCGCCCGCCCGCAGCCCGCACACCTGCGCCACCATCATCGTCAGCAGCGCATAGCTGGCGATATTGAACGGCACGCCGAGAAACACGTCCGCGCTGCGCTGGTAAAGCTGGCACGACAGCCGCCCGCCCGCAACATAAAACTGAAACAGCGCATGGCAGGGCGGCAGCGCCATCTCGTCCACCAGCGCAGGATTCCACGCCGACACCATCAGGCGGCGCGAATCGGGATTGTTTTTTATCTGATTGACGACATTGGAAATTTGGTCAATATGGCGGCCATCGGGCGCAGGCCAGGAACGCCATTGGTAGCCATAGACGGGGCCCAACTCACCGTGTTCGTCCGCCCATTCGTCCCAAATGGAAACTTGATGGTCTTTCAGATATTTGATGTTGGTGTCGCCGCGCAAAAACCACAGCAGTTCGTAAATAATGGAACGCAAATGCAGTTTTTTGGTGGTGAGCAGGGGAAAACCTTGCGCCAAATCAAAACGCATTTGGTAGCCGAACACCGAGCGCGTGCCGGTGCCGGTGCGGTCGGCTTTGTCGGTGCCGTTGTCGAGAATGTGGCGCATCAAATCAAGGTAGGTTTGCATGGCAATATCCGTCAAAAAAACGAATTCTAACAGCAAGCCGTCATTCCCGCGAATACGGGAATCTATGTTCGGACTTGAGAAATCGATTTTTCCAAAGCATGGGGTTTGCACCGATTGGAATTCCCTCCTGTGCAGAAATGACAGTGCTCCGTATCTATCTACTCGGATTTAACATGTGTCATCATAAGCTTCACAGCCTTTCTTTCACTCCGCAAAATCGCCGTTTTCGCGTTGAAATCCGTGCAAAATATCCAACCTTGCTTTGATTTTCTCCTAGAAACATCAACTTTTCTGCCTCAAATCAAATGAGTTAATCATGACGATATACTCTAAAAAACGCACGGTTTCCAACCGTGCGTTTTTTCAGGCAGCCTGCGCCGCATTTTCCAGCGCGTTCACAAACTCTGACGCGACATCATATTGTTTCTGCTTCATGATTTCTTGGAAACCGGTGGGACTGGTAACGTTTACTTCGGTCAGGCAGTCGCCGATAATGTCCAAACCCGCCAGCAAAATGCCGCGCCGTTTCAGTTCGGGTGCGAGGCTGTCGGCGATTTCGCGGTCGCGTAGGGACAGTTCCTGCGCCACGCCGCGCCCGCCCGCCGCCAAATTGCCGCGCGTTTCGCCCTGCTGCGGAATCCGCGCCAAGGCGTAAGGCACGGTTTTGCCGTCAATAATCAATACGCGTTTGTCGCCGTGTACGATTGCGGGCAGGTAGCGTTGCGCCATAATGGTGCGGCTGTCCAGTTGCATCAACGTTTCCAAAATGCTGCCGGTATTCGGGTCGCCACCGCGCAGGCGGAAAATGCCCATGCCGCCCATGCCGTCAAGCGGTTTGACGATGATGTCGCCGTGTTCGCGCAAAAATTCGCGCACTTCGGCGGCGCGGGTGCAAACCAGCGTGGGCGCGGTAAATTCGGCGAAGTTCAAAATCGCCAGTTTTTCATTAAAATCGCGCATCGCCTGCCCGCTATTGAACACTTTTGCACCCTGTTGCGCCGCCAGCGTAAGCAGCTGGGTGGCATAGAGATATTGCAGGTCAAACGGCGGGTCGGTGCGCATGATGACGGCATCAAAGCCGTTCAATTCGGTATCGGCGGGCGCATCGCAGCGAAACCATTGTTCGCCTTCCAAAAAATCAAAGGCGGCGGCACGGGCAAACACGCGCCCGCCGCGCACCGACAAATCGCCGCTCAAGGTGTGGAACAAGCGGTGTCCGCGCCGTGCGGCTTCGCGCATCATGGCATAGGTGGTGTCTTTATAGGTTTTGAAGGTGGCAAGCGGGTCGGCGATAAACAGCAGATTCATAAGTTCTTTCAGAAATTAAGCAAACATAGAAAACAAAAGATATATCAGCAACAAAAGCGGCGGCAGACAAAACACAATCAAAAACAAAACACGCTTGGCGGGCGGCAAGGCAAGCACGGCGGCTTTGATGCTGTCGGTGGTGGTGTAGCCGTGTTGGATGGCGTAGCGGCCGAGTATGAAGACCACGATGCCGTACACGATGCTGGCAAGCATTAGTAATGCGTTTAAAATAATGCTTGTAAACATGGTTTTTCCCTTGATTGGCAGGCTGCCTGAAAAAGCCGTCCAAAACATTATGGCCGAATGCGGCGGGCTAAAGCCCGCTCTACATGGCTGGATTTCAGGCTGCTTGAAAATGCTTTTCAGGCAGCCTGCGCTTACGCGGCAAGCGGCTTCAGTTGCAAAGTCAAACCCTCATCACGCACACGCAACAATAAATCCACATTCGGGTGCTTACCCGCATTCGCGAGCGCATCGGCGGTATGTTCGGCAAACCACGCCAAGCCCTGCTCGGCGGCGGCCGCGTCCAACACGCCGTCAAAACGCTGCGCCAGCGCATGATACAGCTTCAGGCTGCCCAGCTTGCCCTCCACGGCGGGAATATGGTGCAACACCTTGTTTTCATGGTCGCACACGTCCAAACCGCGCAAATGGGCGATGTCGGGCATTTGGGCAAGGTTTTCCTGAAAAGTCATAACCGTTTTCCTTATGTTAAAAAGTATTCGACTAACAGTCGGCATATTTCTTTTGAAGCGGCAGTACTATACCCTGCCGCGCTATGCAGCCAATTATTTCAGGCTGCCTGAAAATTTAATGATGTTTGGTGCCGAAAATCTTATCGCCCGCATCGCCCAATCCCGGGATGATGTAGCCGTTTTCATTCAAATGGCTGTCCAAAGCGGCGGTATAAACCGTTACATCAGGATGCTTGTCGTTCACCAGCTTCACGCCTTCGGGCGCGGCAACCAATACCAATGCTTTGATATTTTTACATCCTTTGCTTTTCAACAAATCGATGGTCGCTACCATCGAGCCGCCCGTGGCCAACATCGGGTCGATAATCAAAGCGGGGCGTTCGTCCATTTTATCGACCAGTTTTTCAAAATAAGAAACGGGTTGCAGAGTTTCTTCATCGCGCTGCAAACCGACTACGCTGACTTTGGCACTCGGAATCAAATCCAATACGCCGTCCAACATACCCAAACCGGCACGCAAAATCGGTACGACCGTCAACGTTTTGCCTTTGATGCGCTCGCCCTGAATCTTGCCGCACCAGCCTTCAATTTCATAGTTTTCCACTTCAAAATCGCGAGTGGCTTCATAAGTCATCAAACGGCCGAGTTCTTTGGTTAGTGTGCGGAATTTCGCCGTACTGCAATCCGCCTCGCGCATCAGGGTAAGTTTGTGTTGTACAAGGGGATGTTTGATAATGTGTAAACTCATTTTGATGCACCTTTAACGAAAAAAACAAACGGCGGCATTATATCGCCTGCCGCCGTTTCGGCAAAACGGTGCTTATGGGATAATCTGTATTCTGTTTTCTGCAACGGAAAAAATATGTTTAACAAACCCGAAGAAATCATTATGGCGGTTTTGGCTTTACTCTGGGTGGCAGCCTCTTGGTTTTTGGCCGCACTGTTTGCCATGCCCGCGCATTATGTGATACTCATCACCGCTTTAAACGCCGTCTGGATTGCCGCCGTATTCCGCCTTTGGCAAACCGAACGCATCTACCCTCTTTTACCTGTCGCAGCCGCACTGTTCACCGCCTGCTGGTGGCCGTGCTTGGACGGCTGGGCGGAAAATTCCTCCTATCTGCACACGGACGGAACCGTATGGTATGCCACATGGACATTCAAATTCACCACCGCCGCCCTCGTCTTGATTGTCGGCTACATCTGGAAATGGCGGAGATACCGGAAATTAAAAATGCAGGGATTGCGCTAAACTTTTCAGGCAGCCCGAAACCATGAAAAAACTGTTTGTTCTCTACACAGGCGGCACCATCGGCATGAAAGACAGCCCCGACGGTCTCCAACCCGACACTTCCCTGGTACAAACCGCACTGTCCGCTTTCAACGGCACCGCCCGCTTTGACTGGCACATCTGTACCCCCTTAATCGACAGCTCCGCCGTTACTCCCCAAGATTGGGCGAACTGGCTCTCCCTACTGCAGAACAAACTGCCCGATTATGACGGCTTTCTGCTACTGCACGGCACCGACACCATGGCCTACACCGCCAATCTGCTCGCCCTAACGCTCGATACCCAAGGCAAACCGCTGATTCTCACCGGTGCGCAAAAACCCTTCGGCACACACCGCAGCGATGCACACCGCAATCTGCATACCGCCGTCAACGCACTGCTCACACTCCCCGTTCATGAAACCCTATTGGCTTTCAACGGCAAACTGTTTCCAGCAGTCGGCAGCAGCAAAAGCAGCACCGAAAGCGATGAAGGTTTCACCAACCCACACTTCGGACAATGGCTGCCTGCAACATCACGCAAGATTTCAGGCAGCCGCAACACCCTGCCGCGCCGCTTCTGCCCCAAAAGCAAAGTCCTGCCCCTATACCTCACGCCCGGAGCCGCTTCACGCGCCGCCGCTTCACTGCTGCGCCACCATCCTGCCGATGCTGCCATACTGCTCAGCTACGGACACGGCAACACCCCTTCCGACCACGAACTCATCCAAGCCGTTAGCGACTTCACCTCACAAGGCAAACCCCTGCTCAACATCAGCCAAGTGCCGCAAGGTTGCGCCGCAGCAGTGTACGCACAAAGCAGCGCACTCAGAAAAGCGGGAGCCGTCAACGGCGGCAAATGCAATATAGAAACCGCCACCGCACTCATGATGCTTGCCGCAGCAAACCACTGGAATACGGAACACATCCAATCCGAGCTGCAACGCCTCAAACTGATAATATAAATATATAAATTCAGAAAGATAAATGCCGCCGCATAACGGGCATCACCCTTAACCGGAGCAAACCCCTTCCATTTACCTTGCATAAAAATAAGGATTTAAAAACATATCTGCACAACCCGTTTGCACAAAACACCTAGCCACTTTTCCCAAACCCAAACGCATCAAAAGGCTGCCTGAAATGCACAACAAAACATTTCAGGCAGCCTTTTGATGTATTCCGTATCAATTTCCTTCCCGGCTTTTCGGTTTAAGTAATCTACACGCCAGCAAGCCCGTTTCATAAAGCAAAATCATCGGCAAAGCCAGCATGACTTGCGACAAAACATCGGGCGGAGTGACTACCGCGGCCAACACAAATGCCGCCACAACCAAATAAGGCCGCGCCGCCGACAGCTGTTTCAAATCAAATACCCCCATACGATAGAGCAGCAACACCGCCACAGGCACTTCAAACGTCATGCCGAATGCCATAAACATGCCGAGTACAAACGACCAATAGTTATCAATATCCGTTGCCATGCTCACGCCCACAGGCGTGGATGCGGCGAAAAAGCGGAATACAACGGGGAAAACCAAGAAATAGCAAAACGCCATTCCCGCCGCAAAAAGCAGCAGGCTGGACAATACCAGCGGTGTAACCAGCCTTTTTTCGCTTTGATACAAACCCGGTGCGACAAATGCCCAGATTTGATACAGCGTATTGGGCAAAGAAATCAGAAAGGCCGCCATCAATGCCACTTTCAACGGCACAAAAAACGGTGCCACCACATTGGTCGCAATCATGCCCGTATTTTCAGGCAGCGCACCCAAAAGCGGCTGCGCTATCAAGGTATAGAGATTTTGTGCAAACGGCAACAAACACAAAAAACACAACACGATGCCGCACGCCGCCCACAACAAACGCCGCCGCAACTCCAAAAGGTGTTCCAGCAGCGTTTGCGAAGCTTCTTGGGGAAGAAATTCACCGTTCACGCCTGCTCCTTAACTTCGGTTTCGGGCGGTAACGCGGCCGCATATCGCGTTTGCGCCACATCGCCTGTTTGCTCAAAGAACTGCGCGCCCACGGACCCGGCTCGTTTTCTTGAATACCGAAATCGGCGGGCGTTTTCAGTTCGGGCAACCTTTCCCAAGCGGGAAGATTGTCGTTCAGCTGTTCCTGAAGCTGCTCTCGGATGTCCGATGCCGCCTGTGCCATCTCGTTTTTTGCGTCCGCCAATTGCTGCCAACTTTCACGCAATTGCCAATCGCTCTTGACACCCGAAGCCATGCGGCGGATTTTTCCTGCCCACTCGCCCGCCTTGCGCGCAACAACAGGCAGGCGTTCCGGCCCTAATACGACCAGTGCGACCACGCCTGCCAAACACAGCTCCGACAAACCCAAATCAAACATATTCAGGCAGCCGGTTGATTGTCGTTATCCTGTTCTTTGGCTTCTTTCGCCGTTTCGGGCGAACCTTTTTCCAGACCTTCTTTAAAGTCGTGTACCGCACCGCCCAAATCGCGGCCGACATTACGCAATTTTTTGGTGCCGAAAATCAACACCACAATCACCAAAACGACTACCCATTGCCAAATTCCGGTAATACCCATGATTTATTTCCTTTAATCCAAACGATATTTTATGTGTCGCGAGTCCGCCGCACGGTAAAGACGGCTGCCTGAAAACCTTGGTATCAAACGGCGGCGGCAGGTTTGCCCAAGATATGAATGTGCAGATGGAAAACTTCCTGGCCGCCGCCTTTGCCCGTATTGATTTGCGTTTTAAAGCCGCTGCCCAAACCGTGTGCCGCAGCAATTTGCGGCACTTTCAGCATCATTCTGCCCAACAGGCTTTCATGTTCGGCTTGCGCATGAGCCAGCGAATCAAAATGTACTTTCGGAATCAGCAGCAAATGTACGGGTGCGGCAGGGTTGATATCTTTAAAACACAGCATTTCTTCATCTTCATACACCACGGCGGCGGGAATGTCCCGATTGGCGATTTTGCAGAAAATACAGTTGTCCATAATAGAGTTTCCTTTGCTTCAGGCTGCCTGAATACGGCGGCGAACATTGTACAAAAACGGTTTTAAACGCGGATAAATCCGCACGCGGCGTGTTACAAATCCGCTCCGATGCCGTTGGCGATATCGCGCACGGCGGTAACATACATACGGCTGTGGTTGTATTGCCATACCGCATAAAAATTGTTCAGCCCGATATAGTAATCATACCGGCCGGGAGACGTCTCCAAGCGGAACAATACTGCTTTCTCATTGTCGTCCACTGCCTGAAGCGGAGATACGCCCATTTCGCGCAGTTGCCGCACGCTGCGGCTCAAAGCGGTTTTTTCGTCTATCACCGCCAATATTTGCGGCGTTTCCGCCACGGATACCGGCACTATCATGCGCCCGCCGTTTTGCCAACCGTGCATTTTTAAATAGTTTGCAACCGATGCCGCCACATCGGGTACGCTGCGCCAAATATTGCGGTGTCCGTCTCCATCGGCATCTACCGCCCATTTGCGGATACTGGAAGGCATAAACTGCGGCATTCCTACCGCACCAGCATAGCTGCCTGAAAAATCAAACGGGTCGGTTTGTTCTTCACGCGCCAATTGCAAAAATTCAGCAAGTTCTTTTTGAAAAAAAGCGGCGCGGCGGGGATAGTCGAACGCCAAAGTGGCTAAGGCATCGCCCGTGCGGACGTTGCCCATATAACTGCCGTAATTCGTTTCAATGCCGATAATCGCAGTAATCACGGCGGCCGGTACGCCGTATCGGGCGGCCGCACTGTCTATCGCGGCACGGTTGTTTTGATAAAAACGGCGGCCCGCCTGAATTTTAGCACTGCCCGCATTGCCCTTTTGAAACTCATACCAAGGACGCGCCGTACCGGGACGGTTCATGATGTCAATGATATTCGGACGGTATGCCGCACGGCTGAAAAACGACTCCAAATATGCCGCATCCAAGCCGTTGTATTGTTGTTGGTAACGGATAAATGCCTGCACGTTCGGATTACCCGGAAAACCTGTTTGCGCTATCGGCAATGCAGGCTGTTGAAATACGGGCGGCACAGGTTCGGTGTCCAATTTCTGCAGAAACTCGCCCAATAAATCACGGTCACGGTCGGCGCTTGCAGGCGCGCGCTGTACGGCAGGCTGCACACTGCACGATACCAAAACCGCCGCAGCAAACCACAACCCTATTTTTTCGATAGTCTTCATTATTCACCGTCCCTTTTCATGGCAGATGCGAAGTCTAACACAAAACGCTTTCAGGCAGCCTGAAAGGCTTTTGTGTTACCCTTAACCTTTTTGACAGGAGACACACACCATGAATGGTTTAATCATCGAAGACATCGTTTCAGGCAGCGGCAAAACCGCTGAAAAAGGCAAAGAAATCACCGTACACTACAGCGGCTACCTCACTGACGGCACATTATTCGACTCCAGCATAGAACGCCGCCAACCGCTCACCATCACTTTAGGCGCAGGGCAGGTTATCCAAGGCTGGGAAGAAGGTTTCGGCGGCATGAAAGAAGGCGGCAAACGCAAACTCACCATTCCGCCCGAAATGGCTTACGGCAAACGCGGCTACCCCGGCATCATTCCGCCCGATGCCGTATTGGTATTTGAAGTCGAACTGCTGCGCGTGCACGATTAAACAACCGTAACCAAACTTTGGCTTATATTCACCGTTAGCAGGCTGCCTGAAAGGAAAAAACACCATAAGCGAAAACCAAAACACCGTTGCGGAACGACCGCCTGAAACACCTTGCCTATCGGGCATCTGTTCAGGCTCCCGCATCCATCAAACAACAGCGCACCATTATCTTCCGCTAAATGCCTGCTATTCAGGCAGCCTGAAAACCCTTGCGGCAAAGACACAACATCCGCCCGTCCGAGACCGCCTTTCAGGCAGTCTGAAAACCGTTCAAGCAAAGACGCATAACACCCGTCCGCCCGATGAAAACATCACAACTCGAGTGTTAGATGGCCGTCACTTCACCCGTCCGACCTCAACGTACCAAACCAACTCAGTACCATGTCCAACCTTCAGGCTGCCTGAAATCGAAAGACAAATACAAGTGCAGATTTTGACGGGCATATCCCGTTCAGGCAGCCTGAAGGCCTTTCGGTCTCCCGCCGTTTTCCACTATAATCGCAGCGCAGGCAGAACAGACAGCCGCCGCGTGGCCACACGGGGAGGAAAGTCCGGGCTGCACAGGGCAGGATGCCGGCTAACGGCCGGGTACGGCAACGTAACGGAAAGTGAAGCAGAAAGCCAAACCGCCAACGGCTTCCGCAAGGAAGTGCGGGCAAGGGTGAAAAGGTGCGGTAAGAGCGCACCGCGCGCTTGGCAACAATGCGCGGCAGGTCAAACCCCATCCGCAGCAAGAGCAAACAGGACGCATTGACGCGGCCCGCCGAGCGTCCGGGTAGCTTGCTTGAGCCTGTCGGCAACGGCAGGCCTAGAGGAATGGCTGTCCAACGACAGAACCCGGCTTACCGTTTTGCCTGCATATTTAAATTTCCAATCAAAACGGTTTTATTCTTGGCATCCGCCACCCGTCAACGACATTTAGGATACATACGCGCCGTTGTAAAAATTCACTAGTCATAAGCTGTTGTCATGAGCCGGCTTGAGATGCAATATTAATTTATATTAATAATCAACAATATAGTAGATTCAGACATGGATTTATATCTTGGTCATAATACTTTCTAATCCCATTGTCTATTCACTGCCCGGCTGCGTATAAAGCATAATCAGAATGTTCGTTTATATCTGATTTTGAGACAATCTCTAAAAAAACAATAAACAAGTTTTTAATTAGTGATGAAGATATCGAAGCTGATAAACATCCAATTGGGTCGAATATATCCGCATCCAATACGTAAATAAAGCCGAAGATAATATTGTTTCAAAATATTTCCAACCAAAGGCATCAAAAGCAGTGAAAATATTCACTGCTTTTGATGCCTTTTCAGGCTGCCTGAATCACATATCCCTACACTCCGCTGCCTTGTGCCTTGATACGTTCGTTTTTGCTTTCTAATTTAGAGAGCGCCGACAGATAGGCTTTGGCTGTCGCTACCAGAATATCGGTATCCGCACCCTGCCCGTTCACCACTTTGCCTCCCCTAGCCAAGCGGACACTGGTTTCGCCCTGACTTTCGGTGCCTTCGGTTACGGCATTGACGGAATAAAGCTGCAACACCGCACCACTCTGCGCCACGCTTTCAATCGCCTTGAAAATGGCATCCACAGGTCCGGACCCCGAAGCTTGCGCACGCGCTTCCCTGCCTTCCACGCTAAACACGATTTCGGCACGCGGCTCTTCTCCTGTTTCGGTAATGATGCGTTGCGAAATGAATTTATAGCGGTCTTGCGACAGATTGGACATTTCGTCAGATACCAACGCATGCAGGTCTTCATCAAAAATTTCGCGTTTTTTGTCTGCCAGCTCTTTAAAACGGGCAAACGCGGCATTCAATGCTTCTTCACTCCCCAATTCGATGCCCAATTCGACCAATTTGGTTTTAAAAGCGTTACGCCCTGAAAGCTTGCCTAAGCTCAATCGGTTGGATGACCAGCCGACACTTTCTGCAGACATAATTTCATAGGTTTCGCGGTGTTTCAATACGCCGTCTTGATGGATGCCCGATTCATGCGCAAAAGCATTGGCGCCCACTATAGCCTTATTGGGCTGAACGGGATAACCGGTTACTGTGGAAACCAGTTTGGATGTGGGCACGATTTGTACGGTATCGATACCGGTTTCCAGTCCGAACAAATCATGCCGTACTTTCAAGGCCATCACGATTTCTTCAATAGCGGCATTGCCCGCACGCTCGCCCAAACCGTTTACCGTACATTCCACTTGCCGCGCCCCTCCGCGCAAAGCCGCCAATGAGTTGGCAACCGCCATACCCAAATCGTTATGACAATGTGCAGACCATATCACTTTGTCGCTATTGGGTGTTTTGGCAATCAGTTCACGGAAAAACGCTTCAATGTGATGCGGTGCGGAATAACCGACGGTATCGGGAATATTGATTGTGCTTGCACCTGCATCAATCACCGCCCCGCAAATTTCCGCCAAGAAATCGATTTCCGAACGCAATCCGTCTTCACAGGAAAACTCGACATCATCAGTATATTCACGCGCAATTTTCACTGCCTTCACCGCCGCTTCAACCACTTGCTTGGGTTTCATTTTCAGCTTGTATTCCATATGGATGGGGCTGGTGGCGATAAACGTATGGATACGGCGGTTTAACGCAGGCGCAACGGCTTCGCCCGCTTTACGGATATCGTTCTCTACTGCACGGGAAAGCGAACACACGGTAGCACGCGTTAACGTTTTGGCAATTTCGTTCACGGCTTCCCAATCTCCGGGGCTGGCTGCTGCAAATCCTGCTTCAATCACATCTACGCCCAATTTTTCCAACTGGCGCGCCACACGGATTTTTTCTTCTTTGGTCATAGCAGCACCGGGCGACTGTTCGCCATCGCGCAGCGTGGTATCAAAGATAATGACACGGTTGTTTGCATTCATTTTCGGTTTCTCCAAAACAGTTTGCTGGTACATAAAAGCGTTTAAATCCAAAGGACGCCCCTGAGCCTCAGCCAAAGCAGTTAATTTTTGCAGCTGGTTTAAAGGCAAAGACCCCCGGGTACGCCATTTATAAATGGCGGCGGCACCGGTAGGGCTATCGGGATTGTGTTGCTTTAATGCTTCAGCCAGGGTATTTACCCCGCCGAAGTAATCAATCAATCGGTTAATGTCTAATTGCATGATAAATATTCAGGCAGCAGTTAATCTAGTGCCCGCATTATATTTTTTTTAGACTTATTGTCAAATAAAATATCAACAAATCCTATAAACCAGTTGAACAAATATCAAAAATAGACATTACGTCCAAATTCGGTTGCATTCCCACCTACATGCAACATTAAAATAATTTACTGACCGAATAAAAAAGTTTAAAATGGCGAATCCTTTTTCACTGCAAATACATATTGAAGTTATGTCAGCACAAAACCGTAGCAATCAGGTAACCGTCCTGATTATTGACGAACAGTCCACACAAAGCAAAACCCTAAACCGCTCTCTCTTAAAAAGCATCAAACCGCTGATATTCGGCTTAGGAACTGCCACTGCCGTATCTGCGGCCACCGCATCCTATTTGTTTTATCTGCAAACCCAACATCAAAGCGAAACCAGCCAATACAAACAGGAAATCAATTCGCTCAATCAAGAAATCGTTGATTTGCAAAACCTAACCTCAGAAGAAATCAACAGCAAAATTAAAAGCCTGCAAAACTCGGAACGAACCGTACAAGCATTGCAAAAATACCTAAAAGACCGCGGCGTAAAAGCCGCTCCCGTTGCGGCATCACCGAAAGAGCAAAAAATGACTGATGCCGCAGGCGGTCCCGAAATCAAATTAGCCGCACCTATTCCCTATGCCGAAGACTATCGACGGCAAACCGAACGCCTACTGGAACAGGCAAGAAAAATTCCGCTCGGCATCCCCCATACCGGCAGCATTTCTTCCCGATTTGGCCCGAGGTCCAACCCTTTCGGCAAAGCAAGCCAAGAAATGCATTTGGGCTTAGACTTTCGCGGCAATATCGGCGAAAACATCAGAGCCACGGCTGACGGCACCGTATCCACGGCAGGTATGCAAAACGGATACGGCCGCGTAGTCAAAATCGACCACGGCTACGGCTATCAAACTGTTTACGCACACCTGTCTGCCATTAACGTTGCGACAGGCGATAAAATCAAAGCAGGCGATGTAATCGGCAAACTGGGCAACAGCGGCCGCTCAACAGGTTCGCACCTTCATTACGAAGTCCGACTGAACGGCAATCATCTCGATCCGGAGCATTTTCTAACTTTAGACAAATAACAGGGTAAATATATGTTTTCCAACAAAAAAACTCCCGAATCCCAATCCAGCCCGATTAATACTCTCATCGGCGAAAATTGCACCATACAGGGGCACATCGACAGCAGAGATTCCATCCGCATCGATGGCCGCGTAGTAGGCAACATCTGCGGCGGCGGCACCGTCATTCTGAGCGAAAAAGGCAGCGTGAAAGGCAATATAGAAGCCGAAAATCTTTTAGTATACGGCAAAGTAGAAGGTGATTTGGCCGTTGGTAATTTAGACCTGAAATCCACCGCCCACATTGTCGGCAACATCGAAACCCGCGCACTGCATATCGAAACCGGCGCAGTGTATCAAGGCAGCATCTCCATGCAGGAACAAAAACTGCCTGCTCTCGATGCAGAAAATTAACATTCATTAACAAAAAGCTGCCTGAAATACTTTCAGGCAGCTTTTTTTATTTTTAGATAAATTATTCAGCATCCAATACCCGACATACACACCACATCACCCATACACCGCTTCAGGCTGCCTGAAAAATACATACCCACTCGCACCCCAAATCACCGTTCAGAAACCACTACAAAACAATTAATAAAAATGACAAGCAACAAAACACCCCCTCCTGCAACACGCAAAAAAAACACACATAAAATCAAATCCAACAGGATTTACATCCGACAATTGAAATAAATCTTTAAGCCAAACGCAAAAATCGGTTAAAATTACGCGGTTTAATGACTTTTCTTTCTCCTCGGGTGTGGTTTACCCGAAAATTTTGGACGACTGAATATGGACAACAAAGAAATCAATCAAGGACGCCGCCGCTTCCTTACACTCGCCACCGCAGGCGCAGGTGCCGTTGCAACGGCGGGCGCGGCAGTACCGTTTATCGCCAGCTGGTTTCCCTCCGAAAAAGCCAAAGCTGCCGGTGCTTCCGTAGAAGTGGATATCAGCAAAATCGAAGCCGGACAAATGACCATCACCGAATGGCGCGGCAAACCGATTTTTATTCTTAACCGTACACAACAACAGCTCGCTGATTTAGCCTCTGTTGACGGCGATTTGGCAGACCCTGCATCAGAGGCCGACCAGCAGCCCGAATACTGTAAAAATCCCGCCCGCGCCATTAAAGAAAACATTTGGGTGGGCATCGGCATCTGTACCCATTTGGGCTGCTCGCCCACTTACCGCCCCGATGTCGGCGCGGCAGACTTGGGCGGCGGCAGCTGGAAAGGCGGCTTTTTCTGCCCTTGCCACGGCTCGAAATTCGACTTGGCCGGCCGCGTGTACAAAGGCGTTCCCGCTCCGACCAATATGGTGGTTCCGCCCTATAAATACCTGAGCGATGCCGTGATTTTGGTAGGCGAAGACTGATTTCAAAGAGGAACACAATCATGACAAACCAAAAACCCTGCAAAGCGAAAGCCTTGCTCGCTTGGGTGGACGAACGCTTTCCCCTGAGCAAAATGTATAACGAACACGTGGGTCAATATTACGCACCGAAAAACTTCAACTTTTGGTATTTCTTCGGTTCATTGGCTCTGTTGGTACTGGTTATCCAAATCGTCAGCGGTATTTTCCTGACAATGAACTTCAAACCGGATGCCACCGTCAATGCACAAAACCTGCCTGTAGCCTTTGCGGCAGTAGAATATATTATGCGTGACGTATCAGGCGGTTGGATTATCCGTTATATGCATTCTACCGGTGCTTCATTCTTCTTTATCGTGGTTTACCTGCATATGTTCCGCGGCTTGATTTACGGTTCATACAAAAAACCGCGCGAGTTGGTTTGGGTATTCGGCTCCCTGATTTTCCTGGCCTTGATGGCAGAAGCATTCATGGGCTATCTGTTGCCTTGGGGACAAATGTCGTTCTGGGGCGCACAAGTGATTATCAACTTGTTCTCTGCCATCCCCGTTATCGGTCCCGATTTGTCCACTTGGATTCGAGGCGACTTCAATGTATCCGATGCCACTTTGAACCGTTTCTTCGCCCTGCACGTCATTGCCGTACCGTTGGTACTGCTCGGCTTGGTGGTTGCACACTTGATTGCCTTGCATGAAGTGGGCTCCAACAACCCCGACGGCGTAGAAATCAAAAAGTTAAAAGACGAAAACGGCATTCCTTTGGACGGTATTCCGTTCCACCCCTACTATACTGTTAAAGATATTTTAGGCGTTGTCGTATTTCTGATTTTCTTCTGCGGCGTGATGTTCTTTGCTCCGGAAGGCGGCGGCTATTTCTTGGAAAAACCGAACTTCGACCCTGCCAACCCGATGGTTACGCCTGCACATATCGCACCGGTATGGTATTTCACACCGTTCTACGCGATTTTGCGTGCCGTACCCTCTTTCTTGGGTACCCAAGTATGGGGTGTATTGGCCATGGGTGCGGCAGTGGTATTGATTGCCCTGTTGCCTTGGCTGGACCGCTCTCCGACCAAATCAGTACGTTACCGCGGCCCCGTATTTAAAACCGCTTTGGTCCTGTTCATCATCTCCTTTATCGGCTTGGGTATTTTGGGAGCGATGGTAGCAACCGATACACGCACTTTGGTAGCACGTATCCTCTCCGTGGTGTACTTTGCCTTCTTCTTAGGTATGCCGTTCTACACCAAGCTGGATGCCGACAAACCCGTTCCCAACCGTGTCACCATGGGTACGACCAGACAAAAAGTCATGTTCTTCGTGTATGTGGCGATTACCCTAATCGGTTCCTACCTGTTTGCAACCAATATCTGATGAGGGCAGTAAAAATGAAACAAGCATGGAAAAAAGCCTTTGCTGCCATCGCGTTGGCAGCACCGATAGCTATGGCCTCCGCTTCCGGCGGCGCCCACTATGAGAAAGTGGATCTCAATCCCCAAGACCAAGTCAGCCTGCAACGCGGCGCACAAATTTTCGTGAACAACTGTTTGTCGTGCCACTCTGCAGCTGCAATGCGCTACAACCGCTTACGCGACATCGGATTGACTGAAGAAGAAATCAAAAACAATCTGATGTTCACCACCGATAAAATCGGCGGAGTGATGCAGGCGCACATGGCTCCTGCCGATGCTAAAAAATGGTTCGGCGTAGTTCCTCCCGATTTGACCTTAATCGCCCGTTCGCGCGGCAACGATTATATCTATGCCTATCTGAAAGGTTTCTACAAAGACCCGACCCGTCCGAACGGCTGGAATAATACCGTATTGCCTAATGCGGCGATGCCCCATGTATTATGGGAACAACAAGGCGTGTTGGCAGTGAAATTGGATGCGCAAGGCAAACCTATTTTCACCACTGATGAACACGGCAACCAAATTCCCGATTTGCAGGTGGAACGCAACGGACGCATGAATGCGGAAGAATACGATACTTATGTAAAAGATTTAACCAACTTCATGTCCTATATGTCCGAACCTGCACAAGTGCAACGCAAACAAATCGGCTATGTGGTATTGATTTTCCTGTTGGCAGTGATGTTGCCCCTGGCATATTTCTTGAAAAAAGAATACTGGAAAGACGTACATTAATCTGCCCGGCAGCACATACAAACGCCCCGATAAACCATCGGGGCGTTTTACTGTTTTTCAATCCGTTTGTTTTTCAGGCAGCCCATCAGATTGCTTTATACCCTATCGAATTGAAAAATCAAAAAATAAAACAAATATCCACCCTATTCGACAAGCATGAAAAAAATCTGAAATCCGATTAGAAAATCCGTTTCATCACTTTCATGCAATTCACAACTGCATCCCAAACCCATTGCAAACAGAATAAAAATACGGCAGCACAAAGTCTGCCGTTATCAACATATACTGCTCCGAACCAATCAATTTCCCAAGCATGCCACTGCGCCACCACGCGATTTACTTCTTCAAACCATCTTTGATACCAAAATGATTGCGTTCTTCCCCTGTCACAATGATCACGCCATCATTTTTCCACCATATCGGAAGTCCGTCACAACAGCCACAATCATTGTCATAGAGCTGACTGCAAGCGCAAAGGAATATCCACCAAAGAGGCAACAGTCCAATCCGGTTTTGTCGCGTCATCACGCGATAATTGCGCCATATCGCCATAGCCGAACTCAACACCCACGCAAGGGCAGCCTGCGGCTTTTGCTGCCAACATATCGTTGTGCGAATCCCCCACCATCAGCATCTGCTCCGGCTCAACCCCCAACACCCGGGCGGCATGCCGCAAAGGTTCGGGCGATGGTTTGCGCTGCGGCAAAGTATCACCGCCGACTACCAAGCTGAAATACTGCCCGATATTCAACTCATTCAGCAATTTCACCGACAAAACCTCGCTTTTATTAGTAATCACCGCCAAGGGCAATCCCATTTTTCTCAACATGGCCAAAGCCGTTTCCGTTTCAGGATAAGTGCGTGTTGCATCGGCAATGTGTTCGGCGTAATAGCGTATGAAAATATCCAAACCCCGCTCCAACAAAGCATCTTCGGCTTGTCCTGCCTTATCTCCCGTTAACGCACGGTGCACCAAAACCGAAATGCCGTCTCCCACATAACTTTGCACCACCTCCTGCGGTAATTCGGGCAATCTCAAATGCGCCCGCATGGCATTGGCGGCGGCGGCCAAATCGGCAACGGAATCGGTTAAAGTGCCGTCCAAATCAAAGGCAACGGCACGGATTTTAGTGTTGGCATTCATTGTGTTTCTCCAAATCGGTTGTCGTGTGTTTCGGTTTGCTGGCCAAAATATTAATCACCTTTCGCGATGTTTCAGGCAGCCTGTCGGCTTCTACGCTGCCTGAAAAATATTCAGGCAGGCTTTCTTTGTCAAAAGCGGTATCGCCGCCGTACGGCAACTTCTGCCCGCGCTGCAAACCGGCGAAATCAAACAGCGAAACATCGGCAAGATGCGAAGGCACCACGTTTTGCAGAGCGGAAAACATACTTTCAATCCGGCCGGGAAAACGTTTGTCCCATTCATTGAGCATATCCTTAATCACCTGCCGCTGCAAATTCGGCTGCGAGCCGCACAAATTACAGGGAATAATCGGAAACTGTTTCAACCGGGCATAACGCTCCAAATCTTTTTCCCTGCAATACGCCAAAGGACGGATAACGATATGCTCCCCGTTGTCCGATACCAGCTTGGGCGGCATCGCTTTGAGCTTGCCGCCGTAAAACATGTTTAAAAACAAGGTCTGCAAAATATCATCGCGGTGGTGTCCCAATGCAATTTTGCTGCAACCCAATTCTTTGGCAACTCGATAAAGCACGCCCCTGCGCAACCGGCTGCACAAAGAGCAAGTGGTTTTGCCTTCTTCTATCACGCGCTTTACCACAGAATAAGTGTCTTCTTCCACAATTCGATAAGGCACACCGATGCCGTCCAAATATTCAGGCAGCACATGTTCGGGAAAACCCGGTTGTTTTTGGTCCAAATTCACGGCGACCAATTCGAATGCCACAGGCGCACTGGCCTGCAACTGGCGCAAAATATCCAAAAGGGCATAGCTGTCCTTACCTCCCGAAAGGCAAACCATTACTTTATCACCCTCTTCTATCATATTGAAATCATTGATTGCATCGCCCACAGCATGACGCAAACGTTTATGCAGTTTATTGTTTTCCAAATCGGTTTTACTTTTCTTAGACATCATGCCTTCCAAAAAATACGGCTGCCTGAAACCTTTCAGGCAGCATCAACACACTCATTTCAACCATGATTTCGGGTTGACCGGACGTTGGCGGTAACGCAGCTGAAAATACAAGCCTTGCTCACCCTGAGGCAAGGTGCCACTAGTACCGATATCCTGTCCCACTGCAACCGCCGTACCTTCTCTCACCCCAATCCTGCTTAATCCCGAATAAATGGACATATAATTATTGCCGTGATTGATAACCACCGTTTGGCCGTAACCCGGCAGCACTTTGGCATATTCCACCTGCCCGAAAGCAACACTGCGGACAACCGCAGGTTCGGTTTCGATAAACAGTCCCTTCCAAGTGCCGCCGCTCGAACGTTTCGCACCGAACCGTCCTTTGACTGCCCCGTTCACAGGCATAGGCAATCTGCCTTGACGGCGGCTCATGTCGGCAGTAGGTTTAGGTGCGGAATGGGTTTTCGTTTCATCGGGATGGATGCTGCCTGAAGATTTTTCTTTAACCGAATCCGTCTGCTTTTGCTGCTGTTGCTGTGCACGCTTCAAGGCTTCTTCCGTTTTCTGCCGTGCCGCCTGCTCACGCTCTTGTGCTTCAAGGCGTTTTTGTGCATTTTCCCGCGCCGCAATATCCGAAACGATTTTACCCAAACCCGTCTCATCATGACGCAATTGCGCCAATTTCTGCTGCCGTTTGGTGATTTCCCTGCTTAATTTTTCATTCTCAGCCAAAGCATCGCTGCGGGTTTTGCCGATGCGGGCTATGGCTGCCTGATGTTGTTTGGCCAATTCATTCAAACGTGCCACCTGATGGGCAACGGCTTGCTCTTGTTCGGCAAACTCCGCTTCCTGAGCCGACAAACGCGCAATCACTTGTGCGTTGCCTTCGTTGATTTTACGTGCATAATGCAAGAAACGGCTTTTTTGGTTCGCATCAAAATCCTTTAAAAACAGATACACCGCATTGGGCTGCCTGTTTTTATAGTTGGCCGTCAGCAATCTTGCCACTTGCGCCTTGCCGTTGCCGATTTCTGCCTGTAATGCGGTTAATTTATCCTGCAGTTCGCTTAAAGTATCCCATGCGGTTTGCCGGCGGCGGATAATTTGCTCCAACTCACGGTTGAGTTTGTTCAACTCGGCTCCGGTTTTTTCCAAAGTCTGCTCCGTTTGCTGCCGAACCGCCTGTTTTTCAAGCAAATCCGCCTGCAGCTCCTTCTGCAACCGTTCGATTTTAAGCTTATCGGCAGACGCATTTTGTGCGGTTGCAGACAGCGGCATCATCCATAACACCGACAAAAAAAAGAGTAATTTACCTGTATTCATCATGTATCAATCCGCTCAATGGCTTTACCCGACTTCTCACTGTTTCTACATCAAAGCCAATGCATTCAAGCATTTTCTACGTTGGCCGTTTTGCGGAGCAATCGTGGTTTGATAAAGCTGCAAAGTGTAATGCAGACCCAGCCGCTCCGCTTCCAAAACACGGTATGCCAACAATCCCGCCAATTTGTCGGCAGGCGTGCCGGCCGGATAATCGCGGTAGGAAATGGTTTCGTTATACGCGGCAGGAGGAGGGGCATCGAACACTTTATCCATCAGTTCGCCGCGTTTGGCGTATGCCTTCCAAGCAATATGCTGCAAAGAAACGCCGGCTTGGTGTTCTTTTAAAAAAGCAATGTCATCACCGTTATGCTCCGTTTGCCGTGCAGAAGTTTCGGTGTCGGCAACAATACGGCTGCCTGAATCATCGTGCGGCAAAGGGCAGGGATAGACCACCGCCCCGGTTTGCCACTCTATGCGGCAATCGGCATGAAACAAACCGAAAGGAGCGGAAGTGGCGAAACATAAACGCAAAGGACGGGGGAAATAACCGCGTCTTACGGTGTGAACTTCCCAAACCAAACCGCCTGCACCCTTATCGGCCACATACCGTTGCCAATGTTCGGAGCTGTTTCCGACAGCATCCCGCAGGTTTTGCTGCACACTGCGCCACCACAGCAAAACCTGCGGATTCGGATGCGATATACTCAAGCGCACCCGTGCCGTTTCTCCGGCAAAGACCTCGCCGTCATAATCCAAACGCACGCGCAAACCGGCAAGCTGCCGCCGCGTCATCAAAGCCGCAACACCGATAAATCCAATCAGCCAAAAACACACGGCATACGCCACATTGACTTGATAATTCACCGCACCCACCCAAACGGCGGCACTCAAAACCAGCAAACTCAAACACAACCGTGTCGGGCGCAAACGTATGTTGCGGCCGGACACAACCGCTTCTTGCATGGTTCGCAGTATTTTTTCCTCGTCAAACACCGACTTTTTCCATCAATTCCAGCAAAACTTGGCGGCTGTTTTGCTGATGCAGCGGCTGCAAACGATGGTTGGCCGCTTCAACCCACACGGCTTTAACGTCTTCAGGCAGCACGAACGCACGCCCTTCCAAAAAAGCCCACGCCTTAGCGGCAGACGTTACCGCCAATCCCGCACGCGGACTCAAACCCAAGGCAAACATTCCAGGGCGGCGCGTAGCGGAAACCAAACGGTAAACATAAGCCGCCACGGCTTCCGACACTTTCACCGCACGCACCTGCTGCTGCCATGCCGCCAATTTTTCGGCGGAAGCAACCGCTTGCAGTTTCGGCAACAAACGTCTTCTGTCGCCTTGTGCATACAGCTGTTTCTCCGATTCTTCGGCAGGATAGCCTAAAGTCAGACGCATCATAAAACGGTCGATTTGGCTTTCAGGCAGCGCAAAAGTACCCAATTGGCCGCTCGGGTTTTGTGTCGCCACCACCAAAAACGGTTTGGGCAAACGGTAGGTTTTGCCGTCTACGGACACTTGTCCTTCTTCCATAGCTTCCAGCAATGCCGACTGGACTTTAGGAGACGCACGGTTGATTTCATCGGCCAAGACAAACTGATTGAATACAGGCCCCGGATGGAACTGGAAACCGCCTTCGTTCGGTTGGAATACATTCACGCCCAATAAATCCGCAGGCAGCATATCGTTGGTAAACTGAACGCGCTGGTAGCGCAGCCCCAATACCGCCGCCAACGATGCCGCCAAAGTGGTTTTCCCTACGCCGGGCACGTCTTCCAGCAACACATGTCCGCCCGCCAAAATACAGGCGAACAAAGGCTTTAAAACATTTTGTTTACCCAGTATCACAGCGTTAAGCTGCCTGAAAATATCCTGAAATTCAGGATGGCTCATGCCACTCTCCCTATAACCATGCATTGAAACGGCAACGCTTCATTTTTATTCCACTTCGATACCCAAACGCTCCAAACGGTAACGCATTGAACGGAAGCTGATACCCAACACTTTGGCTGCCTGAGTACGGTTTCCCTGCGTGATTTTCAATGCGTATTCCAAAATACGCCGTTCGGTATCGTCCAAATAATCCTGAATTTGGGTTTTACCCAAGCGGAAATCAGTCAGCCCCTGCACGGAAACAGAAGCTTGAACCGCCTCGGGCTGAAGGGGTTCTTCCTCTTCAATCACGGCGGCGGCATGAATCTGCAAATCCTCCACATCAATCATACCGCTGCCTGAAAGTGCTACGGCGCGTTCCAAAATGTTTTCCAATTCGCGGAAATTGCCCGGATAGTTGTAGCGCAACAGTGCCTCACGGGCACTGCCGTTCATATGTTGCAGACTGCTGTTGTGTTTTTTCAGCAGCCGGTTAATGAAGTCGGGCAGGTCTTCCCGCATTTCGCGCAAAGAGGGCATGGCCAGATTGACAACATTCAAACGGTAAAACAAATCCTGCCTGAATTGTCCTTTTTCCACCAAATCGGCAAGGTTTTTATGAGTGGCGGAAATAATGCGGACGTTTACCTTCTGTTCCTGCGCATCACCGATACGGCGCACGGCCTTTTCCTGAATGGCGCGCAACAGTTTCACCTGCATGGACAAGGGCAAATCCGCCACTTCGTCCAAAAACAGCGTGCCGCCGTCTGCATGTTGGAAAAAACCCAAGCGGTCTCGGTCTGCTCCGGTAAAACTGCCTTTTTTGTAACCGAAAAACTCGCTTTCCATCAGATTCTCGGGAATCGCACCGCAGTTTACCGCGATAAACGCCTTATCTTTGCGGGGAGATAATTCATGAACGCTGCGGGCCGCCTGCTCCTTACCCGAGCCGCTTTCTCCCGAAATATAAACCGGCACTTCGGCTTGAGAAAGTTTGCATATCAGGCGGCGCACGTTTTCCATTTGCGGCGAAGAACCGAGCAAACGGGGCACTTTGCCGTCATACACTTTGGCCGCAGGCTTCGGATTGGCAGGCGCGGCGGGGGGTTGGGCTGCCTGAACGGCCGGTGCGGGTGCGGCGGGAATATCCTCTTCTTCGGTATCGTCAAATGCATATTGTTTGTCATTTAAGGTTTCCGCCACTTCCAGCCAATCGTCATGATTCCAATCGCTGCCTGAAACGCTTTCGGCTGCTTCCGCTTCTTTTCGGCGTTGCGCCGCCACCGCCGCTTTGTCCTGTTCGTCTACAACATCGGCAACGGCAACCGCAGGCGTTTCTTCCTGAACCCTGACGGCGGATTTCACCAAAGTACGCAATTGCGCCAACGTAATGGGTTTTTGCAGATAATCAAAAGCGCCGACTTTTAAAGCTTGTACGGCTTGTTCCGCATTGCCGTAAGCAGTGATAACGGCAACAGGTATGTCGTATTTGCTGCGTACGATATGCTCTACCACTTCCAAACCCGAACCGTCAGGCATACGCATATCGGTCAGCACCAGCGAATAGCGGTTGGCATCCAATTTCTTTTTAGCAACCGTTACGCCTTCTGCGGTATCGACGGAAAGCCCCATTTTCATTAAGGTCATTTCCATCAAATCGCGGATATCGGCTTCATCGTCCACCACCAATACGGGGCGGTTCAGGCTGTGTGTACTCATAGCTATTTTCTCGGCAAAATCAATTCGAAAGTTTTGTCTTCTTCAATGTAAAACAAATCGCCTTTATTGGCATGCGCCAGCTCGCGGGCAATGTAAAGGCCCAAGCCCGTACCTTCTTCCTGAGAAGTGTTAAACGGCTCAAACAAATGCGGCAATACTTCTGCCGACACCCCCGAACCGTCGTCCCAAATCCTCAGCGACAATTCGTTGCCGCTCAACGCGCCGATTCTGGCTATCACGCTGTTTTTCTCTTTTTTGCTGTGCCGCCAAGCGTTGTTGCACAGATTCCATAAAATCTGCTGCAAATGCATGGGGTCAAAACGGATGGTAAAGTTTTCCTTCGCTCCTTCCAGTTTCAGGCAGCCTTTGGCGGAAGGATTGGCCAAATAAAACTCCTCTGTGAAACGATACCAAAATTTATTGATGATAATCAACTCGGTATTAATTCTGTCGCGTTTGTTTAAAGAAGACACGTCTTCAATCATTTTATCTATGCGCGAAATATTTCTTTCTATAATGCCGGTCAAACGCACCATCACCGGATCGTTTCTATCGGTTTCCGACAGCAATAAATCGTTGGCCTGGCGCATCGCCGAAAGCGGATTGCGGATTTCGTGCGCCAGATTTGCCGTGAGCAAACCCAGCGAAGTGAGCTTGACCGTTTGCGCTTCGCGCCGTTTTTCCTCTTCGGAACGGATAAACAGCGTTAACAATTCGGTGTTTTGCTGCATCAAAGGTCGGGCGCGGACATGCATATCGGCATGATTTAACTTCACCGTTGTGTCGAAATCGATATTCGGATTTTCCCGCCACGTTTTGACCAATGTGTAAAACTGCGAAGCCACCTGACCCGTTTTGATGTCGGGGAAATACAGCCCCGCCTGGTGGTTGCGCAGCCAAACGCGATAGGCGCTGTCCACCACCACCACGCCTTCCTGCACGCGGTTCAACACGATGCGGTTCAAACCGCTCATACGGTCGAATTGGGTTTTGTGATGGCTGATGCTTTCATCGGCATTGGCCAAATAAGTTGCCGCCAGCGAGCTGAGAAAGGGCGACATATAGCCTGCGGCAATCATCACCACTTGGGAAACCAGCAGGCCGAATTTATCCGAAGTGTAGGAAAAATCGAAAGGCCAAAGCTGCAAATAAGTGTCTATCAACACCAAAATCGCCGCATAGCTGCCGTATAACAAAGGAAAACGCCCTTTGCTGAGCATACAGGAGGCCGCCAAAAACGGCAGCATCAGAATGCCGAAACCAGATTGTACGCCGCCGGCCAAAAAGGTGAGCAGCGCCATCATGGTAATATCCAACACGGCCGCCGCATTCGGTCTCTTGCCTTCCGATTGCACCTGCCATGTCGGTTTGAACATACTGACCAGAATCAACGCACCATACACGGCAAACCAAACATTCAGCCACACACCCTGCCTGAACAACGGCCCGAGCAAATCGGCTGCCTGTCCGAAAACAAACCGGCTTGAAACGACAAAAATAAACAGGGAAAACCAAATCACCACACGGGCAATATTAATCAAACCCAATATTTTGAGAATTTGTTCATCCCAGTCGTAGTGCCGTTCTACGGAATTTTTTGAATTGACTCGTCCCATTTCATTCCACCGCCGCCATGCCGCAACACGGCAAATTGCCCTATTTCAAATCAAAAGGAGCGTCTGTTTCAACAATCTGTGCGGCAGCTTCGATACGGTTCAGGCTGCCTGAAATATCCAATACCCTGCCTTTGCGTCCGCGCTTGTTGGCAATATCGGCAATATGCAAACGCTCTTGGCTTTGTCCGCCGCGTTTGCCGGTAATATGTACCGTATATTCTTCCGTAGCCACCACACTCACCAAGGCCAATTCGTCATTTTCAAGCAATGCCGTCAGCTGCAAACCGCGCCCTTTGGGCATGATTTTCATATCCGCCAAATCAAACGCCAGCAAACGTTTCTGCCGCGTTGCCGCAACCACTTTGCTGGCGGGATTAATCAACGCGGAACGATAGACTTTCACGGGCGGCAGCGCCGTTTCGCCTTGCTCCAAAGTCATCACGGCTTTACCCGCTTTCAAACGCGTCATCAAATCGTCCAATTTGCAGATAAAGCCGTAGCCGCCGCTGCCTGAAAGCAGATAGTGGTCGTCTCCCGAACCGCTTAACAATGCCAGCACCGATGCGCCTGCCTGAAGGTCTATCAAAGAAGCAATCGGCACGCCGTCGCCGCGACCGCCCGGAATATCCGCCGCATCGATGGTATAGCTCCTGCCCAGCGTGTCCATGACCACCAAAGGCTGTACGGTGCGGATTTCAACCACCTGTTGCAAAGCATCGCCTTCTTTAAAGGTGGTTTGCGCCAAATCCAAGCCGTGTCCCGCCCGACTGCGTATCCAGCCTTTTTGCGACAAGATAACCGTAACCGGCTCGTCTGCCGTGGTTTGCGTGAGCGTTGCCCGTTCGGCGGTTTCCACCAAAGTACGGCGCTCGTCGCCAAACTGCTTCATATCGGCTTGCATTTCTTTGATAATCAGCTTTTTCTTTTCGCTCTCATCGGCAAGCAACACTTTCAGGCTGCCCTGCTCTTCGCGCAGTTCGTTGAGTTCCTGCTCCAGCTTAAATCCTTCCAAACGGGCCAGCTGACGCAGGCGGATTTCCAAAATATCTTCAGCCTGAATATCGCTCAAACCGAACGCCGCCATCAATTCGGGCTTGGGTTCGTCTGCTTCGCGTATCACTTTAATCACCGCATCGATGTGCAAAAACGCAATCATTCGCCCGTCTAAAATGTGAATCCGCTTTTCCACTGCGGCCAAACGGTGTTGCAAACGGCGCGTTACCGTTGCCACCCGGTAATCCAGCCATTCCTGCAATACGGTTTTCAGATTTTTCTGCGCGGGGCGGTTGTCCAGGCCCATCATCACCAGATTAACGGGCACATTGCCTTCCAAAGAGGTTTGCGCCATCAGCGTTTGGATAAAGTTGTCGGGGTCGATGCGCCCCGATTTCGGCTCGAATACCAAACGTACTGGCTGCTCGCCGTCACTTTCGTCACGCACTTTCTCCAACAAATCCAACATCAGCTTTTTGGTATTGAGCTGGTCCTGATTGAGCTGTTTTTTACCCGCTTTGGGTTTCGGATTGGTCAGCTCCTCGATTTCCGCCAAAATTTTCTGCGCGCCCGTATTCGGCGGCAATTCAGTAACAATAATCCGCCACTGCCCGCGCGCCAGTTTTTCGACATGATACCGCGCCCGAACCCGAACGCTGCCTTTGCCGATTTCATACATCTGCTGCAATTCTTTGGCGGAATTAATGATATGTCCGCCGCCGGCAAAATCGGGAGCAGGAATATATTGCATTAAATCTGCCGTCTGCAAATCGGGTTTTTTCAGCAAAGCAACGGCGGCGCGGGTAAATTCGTTCAAATTGTGCGAAGGAATTTCGGTGGCCATACCCACTGCAATTCCCGAAGCACCGTTGAGCAACACCATCGGCAGTCTGGCCGGCAGCGAAACGGGTTCTTCAAACGCACCGTCATAGTTCGGCACGAAATCCACCGTTCCCTGACGGATTTCCGACAACAGCAATTCCGCCAACGGCGTCAAACGCGCTTCCGTATAACGCATGGCCGCTGCGCCGTCTCCGTCGCGCGAACCGAAATTGCCCACGCCGTCAATCAAGGGATAGCGCAAAGTAAAATCCTGCGCCATTCTCACCATCGCATCATAGGCAGACGCATCGCCGTGAGGATGGTATTTGCCCAAAATCTCGCCCACCACGCGCGCCGACTTCACCGGTTTGGCACCGTGCACCAAACCCATATCCTTCATCGCATACAAAATCCGCCGCTGCACGGGCTTTTGCCCATCGCGTACGTCGGGCAGCGCCCGCCCTTTCACCACGCTCATCGCATATTCCAAATAAGCGCGTTGGGCATATTGGGCAAGCACCAAAGTATCGCCATCGTTATTTTCAGGCAGCATAACCATTATTCTGAATAACCAAAGCCGTTTATTTTAAACGAAACACAGGCTGCCTGAAAGTTGGCAGACTTTCAGGCAGCCTGAAATCCGACATCTCGTCTCCGTCTATGCGCCCCTATATCTCAAAGATAATACCAACCTCTTTGGTATTCGGTATTTTATCGTTCGTGTCTATGCGCCCCCTATATCTCAAAGATAATGCCAACCCGCTTCCTGTCATGCCGACATGACAGCGCAAAACCACACCTTTTCGGTTATGACCGATATCTGATACTCCGCACAGACAGATTATCAGTTAATCACACCCATTCCCGCACAGGAAAAAATCCAAGTATCCCTGTCGGCAAGGATGGTTTCAAACCGGAAACACGGATTCTCTCCGGCGGGCATGGCCGGCCTGATTTTTGACTGCCGACACGGCTTTCCATATGAATCATCTGATTTCAATATGAATTATCTGATACGTTTTACAGATAAATCAGTTAAGTCATTGCATTCAAAGCATTCCTTAGTGCATTCAAGCACATCACCTTCATCTATTGCGGTAATTTCTCCCGCGTAATGAAGACCTGATAAGCATCAATCGCTCTGGCCTGTAACTGCGGATATTCCTAATACATTAAGGCACTGAACGGCGATGTCTGATGTTTTCAGGAAAATCGGCACAAAAATGCCGCACTATACCGCATCAACAAAAAAAGGCTGCCTGAAACTTTTCAGGCAGCCTCAAAAAATCAGTCAGCCCAAACGGCTGATTGAAGAACCCGGCCATTTTCCAACTCGGCAAACATCTCGGACAGGCCGCCCTACAACACAGCCCCATATCCGGCAACAGCAAACCGCAGGCATTCACGCACTGCGGTTTGAATACGTCTGTTTCCCGATGTCGGCATCGTCAAACAATCTCACGCCTATTCTTGCGGCACATACGACATCGTTTCTTTCAAGACCTGATAAAGCTGCCTGAAAAATTTGGGCGGTTTCGACTGCTCCGCTTCCTTTCGGGCGTTGCGGATAAGCGTACGCAGGCTGCCCGAATCCGCATGCGGATAATGCTCCATAAACCGAGTAAGCGCTTCGTCGCTTTCCAACAAACGGCTCCGCTCCTGCTCCACACGCTGCAAAAACGCATTGTGCGCCTGATTGTCGCCTTTCAACCTGTCCAAAAACGCACGGATGGGTTCGGGGTCGATATCGCGCATCAAACGCCCGATATATTGGCTCTGACGTTTCAAAGCACCGTTGGACGTGATTTTCTTATATTCGCGCACCGCTTCATACAAATCATCGGGCAAGCCGATTTTTTTCAAACTTTCGGCAGAAAGACGGGTCAGCTCCATACCCAAATCCTGCAACTCGTTCATCTGTTTTTTCTTACGGGTTTTGCTGACCCATTCTTCCTGTTCTTCCTGCATCGCATTCATAGTCGTTTTCCGTTTTTCAGGCTGCCAATCATAGCAAAATTTACATTTTCTTTTAAGTTCTTCATGCAAATGCTGCCTGAAAACGGCTACAATGCCGCGTTTCCCATCCATTTACCTTTTCATCGCACCATGTTTCAGCATTCCGCAGACGAACTGTGCCGCGCCGCCGAACACGCCCTACATCTCGCCAGAAGCCACGGTGCCACCGCCGCCGAAGCCGATTTAAGCGAATCCGTAGGACTGGATGTACAAGTGCGTTTGCAGGACATCGACCAAATCGAACACCAACAAGACACATCCCTCGACATCACCGTCTATATCGGCCGGCGCAAAGGACGCGCCAGCACTTCCGACTTATCCGAACAAGCACTCGCCGAGACCGTACGCGCCGCCGCCGACATCGCCCGCTACACCGCCGAAGACCCCTTTGCAGGCCTGCCTGAAACCGAGTGGATGGCCGAAGAATTTATCGACTTGGACAAATACCACGAATGGCGGCTCGACAGCACGGCCGCCGTATCGCTTGCCAAACGCTGCGAAGCCGCCGCCTTGGATTACGACAAACGCATCACCAACTCAGACGGCGCAAGCGTCAGCCACAACCATTTCCAATACGTTTACGCCAACAGCCACGGTTTTCTGCAACACCGCCGCGGTACACGCCACAGCATATCGTGCAGCAGCGTTGCCGCAGACGGCAACGGCAATATGGAGCGCGATTACTGGTATGACGTTGCCTGCGATGCCACCGACTTGGAAGATGCGGAACACATCGGACGCACCGCCGCCCAACGCAGTGTCAAACGCCTTAATCCGCGCCCTCTGCACACAGGCAGCTATCCCGTCATCTTTGATGCGAGCGTTTCAGGCAGCCTGATAGGGCACATCATCGGCGGCCTGAACGGCAACGCGCTTTACCGTGAAAACAGCTTCTTGCTCAACAGCTTGGGCAAAGCCATTCTGCCGGAATTCATCCACTTGCGGGAAGAACCACATCTGCCGCGTATGCTCGGCAGCACCGATTTCGACAGCGAAGGTGTAGCCACACAGCCGCGCTTCATCATCGAAAACGGCATTGTACAAGGCTATTTTCTCAACAGCTACAGCGCCCGTAAATTAGGTATGCAGAGCACCGGCAATGCAGGAGGCGCGCACAATCTGCACCTGAATGCCACCTGCGCCGCACAATCCGATTTACTCCGCCAAATGGGCAACGGCCTGCTCATCACCGAATTGATGGGACAAGGCGTGAACATTCTGACCGGCGATTACTCGCGCGGCGCGGCAGGATTCTGGGTAGAAAACGGCGTCATCACCCACCCGGTCTCCGAAATCACCATTGCCGGCAAACTGCAAGACATGCTATTGGCTATTGCAGGCACTGCCGATGACGCATTACACCGCCATTCAGGTAGCAAAATCGGTTCGATACTCATTGAAAAAATGACCGTAGCAGGCACATAATCCTGCAACCGAAACAACAAACCCGCAAATACAACGCCAAGCCACAACGCAACCGATATTTTTAAAAACAATCCGTTAACTTTATCCTGTTTCGGCATGCAAACAGCTTCACTTTTACAGTGCCCAAACCGTATCCGTTCCCAAACGGACAACCAATAAAACAAGGAATCATCAGAATATGCGCCGCCACTACCTGTTTTACACCCTTACCGCACTGTATTTCGCCCCCCCAATTACCCAAGCCTGTTCGCAGGCGCATCCCGTTACCGCCTTCATCGCACGCAACGATTTGAACGGTAACGCATCGCTGGACAAAGAAGAATGGTTGCGCGCACAAGCGGGCAAAAACCTGCAAACCACATTTGAACAAGGCAGCCCCCAATTATTCGAACAATTGGATAAAGACCAAAACGGAGAACTGACTGCCAGAGAAATCGGTTTTCAAGCCGTGCAATATATTTCCGAACCTTGCACACGATGGAACGAACGTATCCGTCTGCACCGCCATGGTTCAATCGGCAGCGTTTCGCACCATCCTACTGCCGAAAAAGCCAACTAAGCCTGCGCTTAAACATATTTTTTAAGCTCGTTCCCCACCCCGTTTACCGAAAAGGACACCAACCATGTCTGAAACCTTCACCCTCGCCTATACCCATAACAACGAACCCGTTTGTCTCTATACCAAAATGGCCAACCGCCACGGCTTGATTGCCGGCGCAACCGGTACGGGCAAAACCGTTACCCTGCGCCGCTTGGCCGAAATGTTCAGCGGCAACGGTGTGCCCGTATTCATGGCCGATGTCAAAGGCGACTTATCGGGCATCTGCCGCGCAGGCAGCAACAGCGGCAAAGTAGGCGAACGCATGGCACAGTTCGGTTTGGACGGCAGCCATTTGCGCGGTTTCCCCGTGCGTTTTTGGGACGTATACGGCGAAACCGGCATTCCCGTGCGCGTCAGCATTTCACAAATGGGCCCCATGCTGCTGGGCCGCCTGATGGACTTAAACGACACCCAAGAAGGCGTATTAAACTTGGTTTTCCGCGTAGCCGATGACAAAGGCTGGCATTTAATCGATTTGAAAGACTTACGCAGCCTGTTGCAATACGTTTCAGACCACGCCGCCGAATACCGCGCCACTTACGGCAACGTTTCCGCCGCCAGCATCGGTGCGATACAGCGCAAACTGCTGCAACTGGAAAGCGAAGGTGCGGAGCGGTTTTTCGGCGAACCGGAACTCAATCTGCAAGATTGGCTGCAAAGTGAAAACGGCAACGGCGTCATCAATATTCTCAATTCCGAAAAACTGATGCGTTCGCCGCGCCTATACAGCGCGTTTTTACTGTGGTTTTTGGCAGAACTGTTTGAGATGCTGCCTGAAGTGGGCGATTTGCCGCAACCTAAATTTGTGATGTTTTTTGACGAAGCGCACCTGTTGTTCGACAACGCGGGCAAGCAACTGATTGAACAAGTGGAACAAGTTGTCCGGCTGATTCGCTCCAAAGGCGTGGGCGTTTATTTTGTCACCCAAAATCCGCTCGACCTGCCCGATACCGTACTCGGACAGCTCGGCAACCGCGTACAACACGCCCTGCGCGCCTTCACGCCGCGCGACCAACGCGCCGTTAAAGCCGCAGCCGAAACCTTCCGCAGCAATCCCGACTTCAAAGTAGTGGACGCGATTACCGAACTGGCCGTAGGTGAAGCGCTGGTTTCCTGCCTGGATGAAAAAGGTATGCCGCAAATCGTACAACGCGCATTTATACAGCCGCCGCAATCGCAATTGCCCCCGCTGCCTGAAAACGAACGCAATGCGGCCTTCCAAAAAGACGATTTGTATCCGCACTACAAAGATACGATTGACAATTTCTCTGCTTACGAGGCCTTGCAGCAAGCCGCTGCCAACACCCCCGACAACAACAAAAAAGACAGTCAGGAAGGCATTGTAGGCGGCTTATTGGGCGGATTGCTGGGCAGCCGTAAAAAAGCCAACCAAGGCATTGCCCACGACATCGCCGATGCGGTGGGCAGCCAAATCAACCGCCAAGTTACCCGCGCCATTTCGCGCACGGTGATGGGCGTGATTAAAAATATGTTGAAATAAGCCGTTCAGGCAGCCTGAAGCGTTTTGGCAACATTTCAGGCTGCCTGAAAACCGATATCCTCCAAACTAAGACATTGTAACGTAAAATAAAAACTATTTTTAATCAGTCCGACACAAGCAGCGGCATAAATGGTTCAGGCAGCCTGAAACAGATACACCGCCCGCTTCAATGAAAACATCGGACAATCCGCACACAAACCTAAACAGCCGCACCTTGTTCAACCCGCGTTTGACACATCCCACCCCTTTCAGGCAGCCAACCATGACCACTGCAACGAACGACATCACCGCCTACATCACTGCCGCCGCACAAGCGGCCAAACAAGCGTTTTACACGCTTTCGGGTACTGACTCCGCTCTCAAAAACCGTGCCTTACGTCATTTGGCGGATTTATTGCAGCAACACCGCGAACAGATTTCGGCAGCCAACCTCCAAGATTTGGATAACGCACGCGCCAAAGGCTTAAACCAAGCCATGATAGACCGCCTGAGCCTGTCCGAAACCGCACTCAATACCATGAGCGAAGGGTTGCGCCAAATTGCCGCGCTCCCCGACCCCGTAGGAGAAATGGACGAATTCCGCACCCGCCCCAACGGCTTGCAAATCGGCAAAATGCGTGTGCCTTTAGGCGTTATCGGTATGATTTACGAAGCGCGTCCGAACGTAACCGTCGATGCCGCCGCTTTATGCCTGAAATCGGGCAATGCCTGCATCTTACGCGGCGGCAGCGAAGCGTTTCACAGCAATTTGGCTTTATCCAAACTGATTAAAGAAGCCCTGAATGCCGCAGGGCTGCCTGAAGCTGCCGTTCATTTTGTGGAAAATACCAGCCGCGACAGCGTAGGGGCCATGTTGCAACTGCCCGAATATATTGACGTTATCATTCCGCGCGGCGGCAAAAATCTGGTGGCACGCATCAGTTCGGAAGCACGCGTACCCGTGATTAAACATTTGGACGGCATCTGCCACGTTTATATTGACGAACATGCCGATGCCAACAAAGCACTGGATATTGCGTTTAATGCCAAAACTTCCCGTTACGGCACCTGCAACACTATGGAAACCCTGCTTGTCCACAGCAGCCGCGCCGCCAAAATCCTGCCGCCCTTGGCAGCCAAATATGCAGAAAAAGGCGTAGAATTAAGAGGCTGCCTGAAAACCCTTGCCGTGTTGCCGGATATTGCCGCAGCGGAAGAAAGCGATTGGTCAACCGAATATCTGGCTCCGATATTGTCGGTCAAAACCGTAGAAAGCTTGGAAGAAGCCATCGGACACATCAATCAATACGGCAGCCGCCACACGGACAGCATCGTTACCGAAAACTATACCCATGCCCGACAATTTCTGCGCTTGGTGGACAGTGCCAGCGTAATGGTCAATGCCTCAACGCGCTTTGCAGACGGCTTCGAATACGGCTTGGGTGCGGAAATCGGCATCTCCACCGACAAAATCCATGTACGCGGCCCGGTCGGTTTACACGGCTTGACCTCGCAAAAATGGGTAGTATTGGGCGACGGACAAATCCGCGTGTAGGTGATTGCTTATACAGCGTATGGCGAACTCTGAAAATAAACGATACGAAACCATCCCGACCAACCGTTTTCAGGCAGCCTGAAAATATCCTTCACTAGTTCTGTTATAAAAGAAAGAACCATTATGAACAAAACCTTAAGCACTATTTCCCTCTCCGCCCTACTCCTGCTGAGCGCATGCGGCGTAGGCGTATCCGACAGCGGCGTATCGCTCGGTATCGGCATCGGCGGCGCAATCGGCCGCCACGTCGGACTCAGCACCGGCATCAACATCCCTCTGAAAACCAACCGCACACCCGCTGAAGAAGCCCCCGCTAAAGGCGGTATCCGCGTCATCGAACGGCAAATCATCACCTATTTTGACGCACAAGGCCAAAGTACCAAGCATTCCGTCAAAGGCGGTTATTTCCGCCAGCTGCTTGCCAAACAAAGCGAACAGGACTACATCGTTCAAGACTTCTATTTCAGCGGCGAAAAACGCACCGACCCGATGCAGCTCGACCGCAACGACCTGTTTACCTTCCGCGCCTATCCGCGCAACGGTGCCTACACCGTCTATGCCATTGACGGTACCATTATGCAGCAGCAAAACTTCCGCAACGGCAAAGCGCAATAAATCCGAAGGCTGCCTGAACACCGTTTCAGGCAGCCCTTTATCATCGGTTAATCGGCTTTTATTCCCCATGCGGCATGATTTTGCCTGACAAAAAACAACCGCCCGAAACGTCATACCCGGTATGCACGCCGATAGGCATATGGCAAATCAACCGTATCAACTATACAATACCGTTTTTCCCCTTCTTTCATTCGGGTGCAGCCATGACTGTTATCGTAACCGGAGCCGCCGGCTTTATCGGCAGCAACATCGTTAAAGCGCTGAACGAACGCGGCATACGCGACATCATCGCAGTAGACAACCTGTCCAACGGTCTGAAATTCGCCAACCTTGCCGATTGCGACATTCTGCACTATCTCGACAAACACGAATTCATCCGTCAAATCCGCGAAAACCGCCTGAATGCAAACGGCATCCGCGCCGTCTTCCATCAAGGTGCCTGCTCGGACACCATGAACCACGACGGCCGCTACATGATGGACAACAACTACCAATACACGCTGGATGTATTCGATTGGTGTCAGGAACACCGTATTTCGTTTCTCTACGCCTCCAGTGCCGCCGTGTACGGCAAAGGCGAAGTATTCCGAGAAACACGCGCATTGGAAAAACCGCTAAACGTATACGGCTATTCCAAATTTCTGTTCGACCAAGTGTTGCGCCGCCGCATGGAACAAGGTTTAACCTCTCAGGCAGCCGGCTTCCGCTATTTCAACGTTTACGGCATCCGCGAACAGCACAAAGAACGTATGGCATCGGTTGCCTTCCACCATTTCCACCAATACCGCAAGCAAGGTTTCGTCAATCTGTTCGGCGCGTGGGATAACTACGGCGACGGCGGACACAAGCGCGATTTTGTCAGCGTAGAAGATGTGGTGAAAGTCAATCTGTTTTTCTTCGACCACCCGGAATTGTCGGGCATCTTCAACTTAGGGACGGGACAAAGCCGCCCGTTTAACGACTTGGCAGCCGCCACCGTCAATGCCTGCCGCAGCGCAGAAGGCAAGGAAGCACTGCCTTTGGAAGAACTGGTAAATTTGGAATTAATCCGCTACATCCCCTTTCCCGATGCGCTCAAAGGCAAATACCAAAGCTTCACCCAAGCCGATATCGGCTCATTGCGCCGCGCAGGATATCAGGCAGCCTTTTTCGATGTAGAAGAAGGTGTCGGCCGCTACATCCGGCAAATGCTTGCACGTATGTAGCCTCCAATCCTACGGACAGAACAAAACAATACCATTTAAGGTTACCTTATGAACACACCGCTGCCGCAACACGAACTGCTACAAGACACTTCCTTTCTCAAACAATTGCGCCCGTCCGACTGGCTTTTTGCCCTAATTGTCGTTGCAGCGGCCGTATGGGCGCAAATCACCATACCGCACCATATGGATGGGTATGAAACGGCTATTTTGTGGAGCAGCGCAGCAGCGGCAATCGGTTTGGGTTGGTTTTTCAAACCTTTGCGCTGGTTCATGCTGGCAGGTGCCGCCGCCGCTTTTTTGGCAACCGTCTTATACGGCGGAGACATCGCACGCGCATCGGACCAAATCGATACCGTGAGCGGCAAAGCACAAGGCAGTTTTTTGTTGCGCTATTTTCTCAGCAGCCAATCGGCCATTATGTGGCAATGCGCTCTAACCGTTTTGGCGTTTTTCACTTATACGGCAGGGACTTTGTCCGCATGGTGGAAACAAAAAAGGCTGCCTGAAAATACGCCTGCCGCGCCGCAACGCAATTTATTACTCGGCATCGGCAGCAATCTGGGCTGGGCAGCCGCGCTGGCAGGCTTCACCGGTTTGTTGGTACGTTGGCACGAAAGCTATCTGCTGCGCCCGGCAGACGGACACATTCCCGTATCCACCCTTTATGAAGTGTTTGTTTTATTTATGGTAATCACGGGTTTGATGTATTTGTATTACGAACGCAAATTCGCCATGCAAAAACTGGGCGCATTCGTTTACCTGTTTATGTGCGCTTTGGTCGGTTTTATTCTGTGGTACAGCATTTGGCGAGGCGCACACCAAATCCAGCCCCTGATTCCCGCATTGCAGTCTTGGTGGATGAAAATCCACGTTCCCGCCAACTTTATCGGCTATGGCGCGTTTTGTATGGCCGCCATGTTCGGTATAGCCGAATTGCTGGCTTTACGGGGCAGCCGTTTCCTGCCCGATGCCGCGCAAATCGAAGAAGCCATGTATAAAGCCATTGCAGTGGGTTTCCTGTTTTTTACCATTGCTACTATTTTGGGCGCACTGTGGGCGGCCGATGCATGGGGACGCTATTGGAGCTGGGACCCTAAAGAAACATGGGCTTTTATCGTATGGCTCAATTATGCCGTATGGCTGCATATGCGGCTGGTAGCGGGCTGGCGCGGGAAAATTCTGGCGTGGTGGGCAATTATCGGATTATTCATTACCGCCTTTGCGTTTATCGGCGTGAATATGTTCTTAAGCGGACTGCATTCCTACGGCGAACTGTAAAACACAACCCGACACCTTTTCAGGCTGCCTGAAAACATCAGCGGCCGGCTAAACATCTTCACACAGCAAGAATTTAAGAAACCAAGAAATACCGCAATCATGAAATTTATACGTGCCATTTTGCTTACCTTGTTGCTCAGCCTTACCCTGCCGCTTCAGGCAGCCGTAAACCCCGATGACCTGCTGTCGCCCGAACAGGCTTTTATCCCCACCGTTTTGGTCAGCGACCAAGGCGTTCAAGTTGATTTTCAAGTGGCGGACGGCTATTACCTGTATCAAAGCAAAATGGCCGCACACACCGCTCCCGAAAGCCTGTTGGGCAAACCGCAATTCAGCCGGGCAGAAGAAAAAGAAGACGAATTTTTCGGCAAGCAACAGGTTTACCACCGCCATGCCTCTGTATCGTGGGCCTACTTGAACGGCAAACCTTCTGACTACCGCCTGACTGTGAGCTATCAAGGCTGTGCCGAAGCAGGTGTGTGTTATCCGCCCGCAGAAACCGTTTTCAACATCAACGGGGTGGGCGTGTATATGCCCGAAACGGCGGAAGCAGAAAATGTATTGGTAAAAAAGTTACCTGCGGCAGTTCAGGCAAACGGTGTTTTCCCTTACCCTACTGAAAAAGTTTCAGGCAGCCTGAAACTGTCGCGCGATAATTTATGGTTGAATTTATTGGTCTTTTTTCTATCAGGCATCGGATTGAGTTTCACCGCCTGCATGTATCCGCTGTTGCCGATTGTTTCCGGTATCGTAGTGGGCGACAAACGCAGCAGCAAACGCCGCGCTTTCGCCCTGTCTTGCGTTTACGTTCAAGGTTTGGCATTCAGCTACACACTCGCAGGCATACTGGCCGGACTGACCGGCGCATTGCTCACCGTGTGGCTGCAACAAGCTTGGGTGGTATTGGGAGCCGCCGCCCTGATGGCCATACTGGCATTGTCTATGTTCGGCGCATTCCGTTTGGAGCTGCCCGCCGCAATACAAAGTTATTTCCAAAACCAAAGCAACCGCTTATCAGGCGGACACACCGCATCGGTTTTTGTGATGGGCATACTGTCGGCACTGATTGTCGGCCCCTGTGTCGCACCGCCGCTTGCCGCCGCTTTGGGCTATATCGGCCAAACCGGTGATGCCTTGCTCGGCGGCCTGCTGCTCTATGCGTTGGCATTGGGCACAGGCCTGCCGCTGATAGCAATCGCCGTGTTCGGCGGCCACATTCTGCCCCGTGCGGGCGAATGGATGGACGGCATCCGCTACGTATTCGGCTTTTTATTGCTGGCAGTGGCAGTGTATCTGGCGGCACCGTTTTTAGGCTACGCCGTTTCGGCCATACTTTATACGCTGCTGCTGATTGCCCCTGCATTATGGCTGTTTTACCGTTCCGCCAAACTTTCAGGCTGCCTGAAAGCCGCAGCTTCCCTCATTGCCGCCCTGTTGGCAATGGGCGGACTATGGTTCGGCTATCAAAGCAGTATGGGTAAAACCACGCATCTGCACGACTTCCTGCGCCTTTACGCACCCGCTGAAAATAAGCAGCATCCGATACACAGATACAGCAGCGTAGCCGAACTGCGCACCGCCATGCAATCAGCCTTGCAAAATAATCCGACTTTACCCGTTATGCTTGATTTTTATGCAGACTGGTGCGTTACCTGCCGCGAAATGGAAGCCAAAACCTTCAGCCGCACCGATGTTCGGGCAGCCGTACCGATGGACAGACTGTTCCAAATAGATGTCAGCTCCAATACCGAAGAACAACGCGCCTTACTCAAAGAATACGGCGCATACGGTCTGCCCGCCCTGTTTGCCGTTTACGCAGACGGACGGCACAGCGAGCCGGTTGCCGGATTTCTGGACGGCGAAAGCTTTATTGCATGGTGGCAAAGCATGGCCGCCAAACAGCACACGCAATAATTCAGGCAGCCTGAAACCATACGGAAACTACCGCATGTCTTACCGCTTCCCAAACATACCGCTTTTATTCTGCTTGGCAGTATCAGTCTTTTTGGCTGCCTGCAAGCCCGAACCGGCAACACCGGCTCCAGGCTGCCACAACAATCATCAAGAGAACCTGAACCGCCAAATTCAAGATACTTTCAGGCAAACCATTGCTTCCGAAGCACAACTGTTGGCAGCCAAAGACAGCTACCGTTTCATCGATGCCGACAAACTCATCGCCGCCGCCGCACAACTCACCGTTCAAAGCCAAACCGACAGCAACGGCAAAAACTGCCGCAGCAACATCAGCATCACCCTGCCCGGACACATCTGGCAGCAAGCGCAAACCAACGCACCCTTATTGGGCCTGCCCACCCCTTCGGCCATACTCGAACGCTGCCTGAACCCCCTTTCCGCAAACGGCAGCCTGAAAGACAATACCCTGCATTTCGTTTTGGAATACCCAGAAAACAGCGACATCACCGCCACACTCAACACACATGCCAAACTGTTGGCAAAAGCCCTGTCAGGCTATGGCGTGAAAGAGCTTTTAGAAACCAACGGCAACGTTATCCGCCGCGAAAACGCATTACAAATACTCCAAAACACATCGCATACCATTGCATCTCCCGACTGCAACACCGAAACCCTACCCGTCATCACACTGCCCGATTTTTCCCCTTCCGACAACACCACTACCGCCTTTCCACTGCCCGACAATGCCGACCTGACACTTTCAGGCAGCCCGACCCCAAACACCGCAGCTCCCCATACCGTTCTAACCCCCGAAAACGGACACCGTCTCAACATCGGCGACAACGATGTAGCAGCCGCACGGCAAGCGCATCAGGCAGCCTCCGCCGCACTGATTGCCGCATGGAACAAAATCAGTCCCGAAATCCAGAAAGACCTGTTTAACGAACAAAAAAACTGGGAAAAACAAAGACAACAAAGCTGCCGCAGCACCGCTGCACAAGGCAGTAACGATACCGAAACCCTATATCTGCTGATGCAGTGCGATACCCGCCTCACCCGCGAACGCACCCGCTATCTCAACGGATACAGCATAGATTGAGCCGCACCATGTCCGACATCCTACAAAAAATCCTAACCACCAAAGCCGAAGAAATAGCCGCCGCCAAAGCCGCCCAACCGCTTGACGTATTACGCCTTCAGGCAGCCGAAGCACCGCCGGTACGCCATTTCATCGAAGCCATCCGCGCCAAACACGCACTCGGACAACCCGCACTCATCGCGGAAATCAAAAAAGCCAGTCCATCCAAAGGCCTGATACGCCCCGACTTTCACCCCACCGAACACGCACGCGCCTATCAAGCCGCAGGTGCAGCCTGCCTGTCGGTACTCACCGATACGCCCTACTTCCAAGGCTCACCCGAATATCTGCGTGAAGCCCGGTCAGCCGTATCCCTGCCCGTACTGCGCAAAGACTTCATCATCGACGAATACCAAATCTGGCAGGCACGCGCATGGGGCGCAGATGCCGTATTACTCATCGCCGCCGCATTGGACGAAAACACCCTACAGCATCTGGAACATACCGCCCACCAACTCGGTATGTCCGTATTACTCGAGCTGCACGATGAAAGCGAACTCGAAAAATGCCGCCGTCTCACCACCCCCCTGCGCGGCGTCAACAACCGCAACCTACGCACATTTGAAGTAGATTTACAGCAAACCCTGCGCCTACTGCCCCACCTTTCAGGCAGCATACCCGTCACCGAAAGCGGCATACGCAGCAAAGCAGACATTGACTTCATGCAACGGCACGGCGTGCACACCTTTCTCATCGGCGAAACCTTTATGCGCGCCGCCGACATCACCGCAGAAGTACGAAAACTTTTTAAATGAATATATTACATCTTCAGGCAGCCCTATTTTCCTTCACCCTGCTGAGCCTGCCGCTTACAGGCTGCACACCCGAACCCCGAACAGAAACCGCATCTGCCGCACAGCCCCTGCTGCACTACAACGACAGGCAAGACAACATTCTCGACGCCCTGCCCAAAACAACCGACACCCCCATATCAACCGTACCATTCCCGACCGATACCGTTACTCCGCCCGATACCGTTACCGCAACCGAATCCGCCACGCTGCCTGAAAGCTGCCGCCGCTATTTCCGACAAGCAACAGCATGTTTCCGACAACAAGGAGACGACGCCCCCCATCTGCTGCGCCTGCACGAAGAGGCACGACAAGAAATCACCGCCCAAAATCCCAACGAGCAAGAATGTCTCGCATTAGAGCAAAGTTTTCAGGAACTGGCGGTACACTTATCATGCCGTTAGCCTTTCAGGCAGCCTGAAGCTTTCTCAAACGGCTTTTGCGTTATAATCGCACGCAACCAAAGTACCATCATATATTTTGCTTATGGTTCAATACGCTTCCAAGCCAAACAATTGGAAACCTAAGCCATATAAAAACGCATCCGAACAAAAAATTTGAATTTCAAGAATATACCGACTTGATAACTAACTTGAGAAAGGCCAAAACATGAGCTTGATTGAACTGAAAGTCCCCGACATCGGCGGACACGAAAACGTGGACGTTATCGCCGTGGAAATCAAGGCGGGCGACACGGTAAACGTGGAAGACACGCTGATTACGCTGGAAACCGACAAGGCGACCATGGACGTTCCCGCCGAAGCCGCAGGCGTGGTGAAAGAAGTGAAAGTGGCGGTGGGCGGCAAAATTTCCGAAGGCGGCGTGATTGCCGTGATTGAGGCCGCCGCCGGTGCGCCCGCCGCCGCGCCGTCTGAAAAAAGCGAACAAGCTGCACCCGTTCAGGCAGCCGCGCCCGCGCCGCAAGCCGCCGCGTTCTCCGGCAGCAGCGATGCCGAATACGATGTGGTGGTGCTCGGCGGCGGGCCGGGCGGTTATTCCGCCGCGTTTGCCGCCGCCGATGCCGGTTTGAAAACCGCCATTGTCGAGCAATACGCCACTTTGGGCGGCGTGTGTTTGAACGTGGGCTGTATTCCGTCCAAAGCCCTGTTGCACAACGCGGCGGTGATTGACGAAGTGAAACACCTTGCCGCCAACGGCATCAAATACCCCGAACCCGAAATTGATATTGACCAACTTCGCGCTTACAAAGAAAAAGTGATTGGCAAACTCACCGGCGGTTTGGCGGGCATGGCCAAAGCGCGGAAAGTGGACATTATTCGCGGACGCGGCGAATTTGTTTCCGCCAACCACATCAAAGTTGCCCTGACCGAAAGCAGCCAATACGAACAAGCCGCCGAAACGGGCGAAAGCAAAACCATCGCCTTTAAAAACGCCATCATCGCCGTGGGCAGCCGCGTGGTGAATCTGCCGTTTATTCCGCAAGACCCGCGCATTGTGGACAGCACGGGCGCATTGGAATTGCGTCAAAACGGCGGCAAGCTGCCTGAAAAAATGCTGATTATCGGCGGCGGCATCATCGGTTTGGAAATGGGTACGGTGTACAGCACGCTCGGCACGCGCCTTGACGTGGTGGAAATGATGGACGGACTGATGCAGGGCGCAGACCGCGACTTGGTAAAAGTGTGGGAAAAAATGAACGCCCACCGCTTTGACAACATCATGACCAACACCAAAACCGTTGCCGTGGAAGCCAAAGCGGACGGCATTTACGTATCGTTTGAAGGCGAAAAAGCCCCGCAAGAGCCGCAACGTTACGATATGGTGCTGGTGGCGGCGGGACGTGCGCCCAACGGCAAACTGTGCGGCGCGGACAAAGCGGGCGTGGCCGTTACCGAGCGCGGCTTTATTGAAGTGGACAAACAACAGCGCACCAACGTTCCCCATATTTACGCCATCGGCGACGTGGTCGGACAACCGATGCTGGCGCACAAAGCCGTGCATGAAGGACACGTTGCCGCCGAAAACTGCGCCGGACACAAAGCCTATTTTGATGCCCGCGTGATTCCGGGCGTGGCGTACACCGACCCCGAAGTGGCGTGGGTGGGCGTTACCGAAGAAATCGCCAAACGCGACAACATCAAAATTACCAAGTCCGTATTCCCATGGGCGGCGAGCGGTCGCGCCATCGCCAACGGTCGGGACGAAGGCTTTACCAAGCTGATTTTTGACGCGGAAACGGGGCGCATCATCGGCGGCGGCATGGTCGGCACGCACGCGGGCGACATGATTGGCGAAATCTGTTTGGCGATTGAAATGGGCTGCGACGCCGAAGACATCGGCAAAACCATTCACCCGCATCCGACTTTGGGCGAAAGCATCGGCATGGCGGCGGAAGTGGCACTCGGCGTGTGTACCGATTTGCCGCCGCAGCGCAAACGCAAATAAGGCGTTTTGAAACGTCCGGGCTGCCTGAAAACGGATTTTTCCCGTTTCAGGCAGCCTGATTTATTGATATCAACTCATCAGGGTATGGCTTCAATTCGATTAATCGAAATAAAAAACAATCGGTATCAATTCAGCATAATCGTCAAACATCGTCACCCGACAGACAGCATTCCAACATGATTATACTGTTACAACCAGCCATTTCACATACGACACCTACAACGACGGACAATATCAAACACACGCCTTCAATATGTATGCCGTCCCCATAGATAACACTGTCCCAATCCTCACTGTTGTTCTACAGTCCGCATACACTCCGATTTCTATCATCACTATCCACTATTGCGCTTCTAATTTGATGCTTCATACCGCTCTTGACTATAATCAACACTTTACACATTTCGGGAACACAACCATGAACCGCATCAGCAAAACTTTTCAGGCTTTAGGGCAACGCAAGGCATTGATTCCCTACATTACGGCAGGCGATCCCGATTTGGAGGCCACTGTCGCCATCATGACGGCAATGGCGCAGGCGGGTGCGGACATTTTGGAAGTGGGTATTCCGTTTTCCGACCCGATGGCTGACGGTGCTGTGATTCAGCGTGCCAGCGAACGGGCTTTGGCAGGCGGTACTTCTTTGCGCGACGTATTGGCGGCTGTCGGCCGTTTTCGCGAACACAATCAGGATACGCCTGTCATTTTGATGGGTTATTTAAATCCGATACACAAAATGGGCTATGCCGCTTTCGCTCAAGCCGCCGCACAAGTCGGAGTGGACGGAGTTTTAACGGTGGATTGCCCGATTGAATCCATCGCGCCGCTGCAAAACGCTTTGGCCGAATACGGCATTGACTGTATCTTCTTAATTGCGCCCACCACTTCAGAACACAGAATGCAGGAAATCGCCCGGCGGGCAGGCGGTTTTGTATATTACGTTTCGCTCAAAGGCGTTACCGGTTCGTCCGAACTCGATATTGGCCAAGTGGCAGCAAAACTTTCCGTATTGCGCCGACACATCGACCTCCCTATCGGCGTAGGTTTCGGCATCAGCAATACGGAAGATGCTGCGAAAATTGCGGCAGTGAGCGATGCCGTGATTATCGGCAGCCGCATCGTACGCGAAATCGAAGCATATCCGCAGCAGGCAGCCGAACGCGCAGCGCAATTGGTGTCAGAATTTAAAGCGGCAATCGCTTAATCCGCCCCGCTATTTATTAGAACCGTTTCAAAGAAATCAAATCAACAGAATTAAAAGACTTTCTTGTACCAACCCGCGACATTCATCAAAAAAAGCTGCCTTGTATATCGCAAGCTCCATTTAGGGGCTGATATATAAGCAAAAACCCAAAATATAAAAGCTCCTAAACGTTCATCATGTTTAAGGAGCTTTTCTTATGAATATCACCATTTTCAACTGTCTTAAAGAATTAGCACAATCCGCTAAAAGTCTTTCCGATTATTTTCTTCCCGAAGCCAATGACGGCAGCAGTTTTTGAGATGCAGATGCGCTTTGCGCTTTAAATGACTTTCAAACCAAACTCAACCGATATCAGGACCCATTGGAAGCGCAGCCGCTTGCAAAAACCCAACCAAGATGTCGGCGATTTAAATCGTTTTGAAGCCTGTAACGTCAAATATGCCAAAGCACGCGGATTTGTCAATAAAACAATCTGAAAAAAGCTGCCTGAACAGTTTTCAGGCAGCCTTCCGAATAAGCGGCTATTGCCGTTAATCCAAATTACCCAAAACAATCCGCAACATACGGCGAACAGGCTCGGCAGCCCCCCAGAGCAATTGGTCGCCCACGGTAAACGCGCTCAGATATTCGCCGCCCATAGCCAATTTGCGCAAGCGTCCGACAGGAACGGTGAGCGTGCCGGTTACCACCGCAGGCGTCAGCCCGTGCATACTGGCTTCTTTGCTATTAGGCACGACTTTCACCCAATCATTGGCTTGGGCCAGCAGCGTTTCGATTTCAGGCAGCGGCAAATCCTGTTTCAATTTCAAGGTAATCGCCTGGCTGTGGCAACGCATCGCGCCGATACGCACGCACAAGCCTTCGACAATAATGTCGTCCGTACCCAAGATTTTGTTGGTTTCCACGCCGCCTTTCCATTCTTCTTTAGACTGTCCGTTGCCCAAATCGGCATCAATCCAAGGAATCAGGCTGCCTGCAAGCGGTACGCCGAAATTTGCTTTGGGATAATCTTCGGAACGCAGAAAATCGGATACTTTGCGGTCGATGTCCAAAATCGCACCTGCGGGGTCGGCCAACTCGGCGGCGACTTGGCGGTGTACTGCGCCCATGCCTGCAATCAGTTCGCGCATATTTTTCGCACCTGCCCCCGAAGCTGCCTGATAAGTCATGCTCGAAGCCCATTCCACCAAGCCGTTTTGAAACAACCCGCCCAATGCCATCAGCATCAGTGAAACGGTACAGTTGCCGCCGACATAGTTTTTCACACCGTTTTGCAGGGCTCGGTCGATAACGTTTCGGTTCACGGGGTCGAGTACAATCACGGCATCGTCCTGCATACGCAGTGCGGAAGCGGCGTCAATCCAATAACCGTCCCAACCGGCCGCACGCAGCGGGGCAAACACGGATTTGGTGTAATCGCCGCCTTGGCAGGTAACGATAACGTCCATTTTCGCCAATTCATGAATATTATTGGCATCCAGAAGCGTTTTGGCCGCTTGACCGAAATCGGGAGCCGCACCGCCCGCATTCGATGTGGTAAAGAAAAAGGCTTCGGGAATACGGGAAAAATCGTTCTCTTCGCGCATTCTCTGCATCAACACCGAGCCAACCATACCGCGCCAGCCGACAAACCCTACCTTCATATCATGTTCTCCGAAAAAAAGTTTAAAGAAAAGAAAACTTACGTTTTAAACCTTTGTTAGAAAATTGTAAAGGTTTTTATACTGATTCTGAGATTCTGTAATACAATCCCTGCTTCAGGCTGCCTGAAAAGTATCGGAATATCCTGAAAGCACATCATCAATCAAGGAGTTTTTATGAGCCATTCTTACAAAAGCAACAACTACGCACTATCCGAGCGTACAGATAATTATGTACCTTTCGGATTCGGACAAACCGATGAAATAGAAGTGGAATTGGCTTCCCCATGGCGGCGCATCGCAGCGGTGCTTATCAATTCCCTGCTGTATATTGCAGTTGCACTCATTTCAGTTCTTATCGCAGGTCTGGTTTCTGCAGCCGTGCCGTCAAATATGGAAATCTTGTCCACAACCATCAAAGGAGGCCTCACTCTTCTGAGCTTATTCGCGTTCCCTATCTACCAATTGGTGCTGCTTTGCAGCCACGGCTATACTTTGGGTAAAAAATGGATGGGCATCCAAGTCATCCGCACCACAGGCGATGACGCAGGCTTCCTACGCGCCTTTTTGTTGCGCGAAGTGGTGTATCTTCTCATCGTTGCACTGGTGGCGGGTGTGGTAGGATTTATGATAGGTTTCGGCGGTGCCTTTTCCGGAATGGAAGGAGATGCCATCACCAGCTCTTCCAAGCTGATGGGCAATATAATCGGGATGCTGTTCAATCTCATCTGCCTGATTATGATGTTTGCCCACAGCGAAAGACGTACGCTTCAAGACTTAATCGGCGGAACGGTTGTCGTACAAATACCCCGCCGTTAATCGCGCAATGATGCAGGATAAGTTTTCAGGCAGCTTTTTAAGGCTGCCTGAAAACATTGGTTCACCGTTTGCGCTACAATATCTTTTTTTTTATCCATCTCGTCATGAATCCGCTTCCACCTGCCCCTTCTTCAAAAACCGCCTTTCTCAGCCAACTGATTTTCTTCAGCCGTTGGCTGCAATTGCCGATTTACCTTGGTTTGATTGTCATACAGGGCATTTATTCGTATAAATTTCTCAAATCGTTATGGGCATTAATCAGCAATCTGCAAACTATGGACGAAAATGCCATCATGCTTTCGGTATTAAGCCTGATTGACGTAGTGATGATTGCCAACCTGTTGATTATGGTACTGATTGGCGGCTACGAAACCTTTGTTTCCCGCCTGAACGTAAACGACCACCCCGACCAGCCCGAATGGCTGCATCATGTCAACGCATCGGTATTGAAAGTCAAATTGTCTATGGCAATTATCAGCATTTCCTCCATACATCTGCTGCAAACCTTTATCAATGCAGCCAATCTGCCCGAACACCAAATCAAATGGCAGCTGTTGCTGCATTTTGTGTTCCTACTTTCGGCAGTGGCTATCGCATGGACAGACCGTATCGTGTACGGCACGGCACATAAAGCGCATTAATACGCCTTCTCTGCCTGTCATAATTGTGTAAAAAAGGCTGCCTGAAAAATTTCAGGCAGCCTTTTTTATTATCAAACCGCTAAGAACAGACTCAACGGTTCACTCGGATTTCAGCAAGCACGAATTAACGGTAAATACGTTTGTCGCCTACTACGCCCGAGCCGTCCACTTCCACTTCCACGCGGCGGTTCGGCTGCAGACATGCAATCAATTCTTGGCGGTTGCCGTTATTCACACACTGTTTCACAGGCTGGGTTTCACCCGCACCGTAAGCGAACGTGATATTGGCAGGAACGCCACGCTGGATCAAATACTCACGCACGGTAGATGCGCGGCGTTGCGACAATGCCATATTATACATATCGCTACCGAGATAATCGGTATGCCCACTGATACGCACAGACTGCAATTGGTCAAAGCTGCGTAATTCGCGTGCCAAATCATCCAATTCCTGACGACCTTTGGCATTCATATTGCTCAAATCGCTCTTATCAAATGCAAACAATGCATCAGCCGACAGAGTATAACGGCGTGAAGTTACAGTCGAAACCACACCGGAAGTTTCAGGAGGACAAACCGCGTTCACAGGGTCTACAGCGCGCCAATGGAAACTTCTGGCAAATTTATTTTTGTCAAACAATACCTTGTATTGACAAGTGGTTACGCCGTTAGTACCTTGTCCGGGTGTATTGAAATGGAACAAATAATCCCACTCGCGCACACGGAAACCCTCGTGAAATTGAGGACGGCCAATCAAATAATACAGCTGGTCTTTAGTTACACCGCTTCTGATTTGTTTAAGGCTTTCCAAATTCGGGAAAGTGCCGCGGTCTTTATTGAAAGAAGTAGTTTCAGGATTGGGCCATTTGATTTCTTCGGCCATACCGTCAAGGTCTACTTTTGTACCCGCAGTGGTACACGCGCCCAAAAACAGGGCGGAAGTCAGTCCCAAAGCAATAGGTTTCAGTGAACTTTTAAACATTTTATTTCCTTACATTAAATTTAAGAATCGGCATTCTACGCAACACAGGTTTGAAGCCAACCATCTCCAAGAAAGCCGTGAACCCGGTTTCCAAGCACTGTTGCTACAACGTCCGTTATTCTAACAGTTTTTGACTGTCATAGATTGGGAATCCGCATTAATATTAACAACGAATCCAATACGCCACACAAACGGCACATCATATCGAACTTATTCAACGCAAATCACACAATTCCGTACCGGAAAGGTAATCATACAAAAATTGGCGGCGCGGATTAAACCAAGCAAAGCCCCACGGCAAAATCCACCAGCACAATGCGGCCACACATGCGTGCTTAGGCGCAATGCCATTGTGCCGCAAAACCGCATAGACCAGCAGCGGTATAAAAACCAATAAAACACAAGACCATAAAAAACGGCGCATCAATAATTTGATTTCAGGCAGCCGTCCCGAATGGTCGCATAAACCGATTTTCCATACGCGCATAGGGAGAGTTTGCCCTTCGCGCAACCAATTGAGCTTGAAATACAGCCACCAGGCATAAAGCAAAATCAATGCCAACATCAAAGGCTGCACAGGAGAAGCGATAGGTAAGAATTCTTTCACTAAGGTATTGAGTATGCCTGCAATCAGTCCTGCGACAAATGTTACCGATGCAATCAGCAAAGATTCATACGACAAAGCTGCAAAACGGCGTTTAAGCGGAGCAACGGGACGAGTCATGATTTTAATCCAATCGGTTGATTATCCAAAACAAGGTGATGCCTGCCGATTCTCACGCTAACACGGTCTTGCATCATATACCCTACCGTCCTTCAGGCAGCCTGAAACGCGTTGATTACTATGAAAATGACGGATAGTTTGCAGATTCTGCTGCGAAGTCTAACGATATAGGAAAGCAGAACCGCCCGCTTCCGCCAATCTTTCAGGCAGCCTGAAAAAAATCCCGTGCCAAAGTCACGGCCGCATGCAGCATATCGTCCTTGCCGAACGGATCCAATACTTTATCGGCATGCAGTTTCCGCAGCCAAGTGAGTTGCCGTTTTGCCAATTGGCGCGTAGCGGCTTTACCTTGTTCGACAAAGGTTTTTTCATCGGTTTCGCCGTCCAAATGCGCCCATGCCTGGCGGTAGCCGACACAACGTACGGAAGGCATATCCGCATTTAATTGCGGATAATTGCGGCGTAAACGATGCACCTCGTCCAAAAAGCCCTGCGCCAACATGGCATCGAAGCGGCGGTTTATCCGTTCGTGCAGCAAGGCGCGGTCATCGGGAACCAATGCCAGCGTAAACAGTTGCAGAGGTGAAGCAGTATGCTGCTGCTCGGCAAAATGCCGGCTCAAAGGTTTGCCGGTCAGCAGCCAAACTTCCAATGCCCGTTCGATACGCTGGCTGTCGTTAGGGTCTAAACGTGCTGCGGTTGCGCTGTCGATTTGTTGCAATTGCCGATAAAGATGGGGCAAACCGTATTCGGCTTTTTGGCGTTGCAACAGCGAACGTGTCGCCTCATCGGCTTCAGGCAGCTGATTCAAACCTTGCGTCAAAGCGTGGTAATACATCATGGTGCCGCCGACAATCAAAGGCAATTTTCCCCGTGCGCGGATATCCTGCACCAAGCGCACACAATCGGAGACAAATTCGGCCGCACTATAAGTTTGCAGCGGACTGATAATGTCAATCAGATGATGGGCAACGGCGGATTGTTCCGCCGCACTGGGCTTTGCCGTGCCGATATCCATATCGCGGTAGATTAAAGCACTATCCAAGCTGATGATTTCACAAGGAATATACTCCGCAAGCTTCAAAGCAAGCGCGGTTTTTCCGCAAGCGGTGGGACCCAATAAGGCAAATGCTTTCATCATAACTACGGTTTTCAGGCAGCCTTAACGCTGCTTCCCATCTTTCATTCGACACGACAACGATTCATGATTCTTTTCAGGCAGCCTCAATGCGGCAATTGCACCCAATCGGCACGGCGTATCTCTAAAACGCTTCAGGCAGCCCTAAGATGGTCATCAGGCTGCCTGAAACCTGCCTGCAAGGCCGCACATCCCGTCAGGCCTCAGTCGGGACACAATCCCCGTTATCAAAAACCAATGTTTTTTCAGGCCAGCGCAATGCGGCCAAACGGTGCACCGAACGGCTCGGCGGAATATCCCTTTTACGGTCGCGCCAACGCGCCCCGACAGAAAAATCCAAGCAAAACACATTATTACGCGCACCGTGCCAATGATGCGGCGGCACGGTAAACATTTCCCTACGGTGTTTGGCGGCGCGACCGGAATACCATTGCCGCCAATAATGCCCGACCACCACATGCGCGGCATCGTGATAATCGTTCCACCACGGACGGCGCACTGAAAACCGCCACCGCCCGCCCGCAAAAAAAGGCTCATCGGCAACGGTTTCAATGCCGCAAGTGAGCGCACGGGCGGGATGGCGGCAACTGCGGTACACGTCATGCTTGGCGGTTGCGCACAGCAAAGGCGGCACTTCCCTGTAATTTTCCAAACCGTGCACATAGCGGCGCTGTTCATCCAGATAGTCGTCATACCAAGGCGCATGGCGCACATGGCAATCCAACTCGGCGTCCCATTCGCGGCATAATTCCAACAAACAACGGCCGTCATATTCAGGCCGCGATAATTCTTCAATAATTTCAGGCAGCCATGCCGCATGCACGATACGCAAATCTTGGCGTTGCAATACCAAAGGCTGCTGCCTGAAAAACGCCGTTACGGCTGATTTGCCGTTTTCCTGTCTTTGCCAAGGCGCATACTGCCGCGCATCTTTTGCCGCCCTGCTGTCAAAAAACCACCCCGAACCGTCTTTAGGCTCATGCATCAACAGGTTAAGCTCATGGTTACCCAATACCATATGCGCCCGCCCGTGCTGACATGCCTGCATCACCCAAGCCACACAGGCAGGAGAATCAGGACCTCTGTCCACCAAATCGCCGACAAACACCAGCCTGCGACCCTGCGGGTGTCTGCCTTCGGGGCCGTAGCCCAGATAGTGCAGCAGATTTTGCAGAGCTTCGAATTGGCCGTGAACATCGCCGACAATATCAAGCGGCCCGGAAGGCAGCGAACGAATCAAAGTCATAAGACAGGTCAAACCGATTGACTGTAACGGCAGGTGATTTATTCTTCCTGCATACCGATATACTGCTGCGCCAATTCCACATAATGACGTGCAGAATCATCCAAATGCGCCAATTCCTCTTCACTCAAAGGCCGCACCTGCTTCACGGGGCTGCCCAAATAAAGATATCCGCTTTGCAAACGTTTGCGCGGCGGCACCAAACTGCCGGCACCCACAATCACACGGTCTTCAATGACCGCATCATCCAAAACCGTACTGCCCATACCAATCAGCACATGATTGCCAATCGTACAGCCATGCAAAGTAGCCTGATGCCCTACGGTGACATCATTGCCAATCACCACGGGCGAACCTTCGGGGGCGGCTTCGGTACGGTGGGAAACATGCAGCACGGTCAAATCCTGAATATTGCTGCGTTCGCCGATGCGGATAAAATTCACATCGCCGCGCAACACCGCGCCCGGCCATACGGAAGATTGCGCGCCGACAGATACTTCGCCAATCACCACCGCCGATTCATCTACAAACACGCCTTCGCCGATTTGCGGATAATGATTCAAAAATGCACGAACAGTCATTTGTTTTCTCCTTGATTGATTCTATTGGTTTGAATATTCCATTCAGAGAGTGATTCAAGTGTTTCGACAAAACACCGGCCATACCGGCAAGAACTCATCCGAACGGAACAGTCCCACTCTCATCACGCATTTTTTCAGGCAGCCTGAAAAAACCGAAACCGATGCGGCTTATTTGTCACACGGCAAACGGTTTGCCATTGTATGAAAAATAAGCCGCATCGGCTAGACATTCTTCCAAACAAGCTGCCGGCCAAACAGACGGTTTTCAGGCAGCCTGAAAGATTTAAATATATTCTACCGCCAAGATTTCATATTCCCGAATACCGTCCGGTGCCTGCACTTCGGCAATATCGCCCTCCTCCTTGCCAATCATCGCGCGGGCAATCGGAGAATTCACAGAAATCTTCATGTGCTTCAAATCCGCTTCATCGTTGCCGACAATCTGATAGCGCACCTCTTCTCCGCTTTCCAAATCCGACAAAGTAACGGTTGCACCGAATACCACCCGACCTTCGGCATGAATTTCGCGCGGGTCAATAATTTGCGCATGGGACAATTTGTTTTCCAACTCGGCGATTCTGCCTTCGATGAAGCTTTGTCTGTCTTTAGCCGCCTCATACTCGGCATTTTCGGACAAATCGCCATGAGACCGCGCCTCGGCAATCGCCTCAATCACAGCAGGACGGGCCACGCTTTTCAGTTCCTGCAATTCAGCTTTGAGCATCTCTGCGCCGCGCAGTGTTAACGGAATTTTCTGCATACTGTTTCTCAAAAATCCATAAAAAGGCAAGCCGCACAAAACATGCGGCTTGCGGTTCATCAAATTCGGCGGCATTGTATCAAATCCGCACGAAAAGGCAACCTTTACTTAAGCGGCTGCATCCCCATGTATTCCAAAAGGAAATTGGTAAACGCAGGATTGGTCGGCTTATTGGTCATATGCGGCCAGCGTTGCTGCCAACCTCTGAGCGTATTTTCCACATAAGCTTTCGACTGCTCGGAACTGATGGCACCGCGCTGGCTGTCCACCGCCGCACGCTGATACACTTCATACACACTGTCATCCACGCTGTTACGCCCCACCAAGCCCAAACGGTAGCGGTTCAGATACTGGGCCGCCTGAACCTTGGTCAAATTGCCCGCACGCACTTCAAAAACCAAACGCTGGGCTTCGGCGCGGATTTTCGCCACATCGTCCCAATGTCTTTCGGCAAGCGTATATTGTGAAGAAGCAGGTTTGAAACCAATTTGCGGCACGGGAGCAGTACAGGCGGCCAATACCAAAACAGCCGCCGCAACGGTCAAAACTTTCTGATAAAACATAATAAAAACCTTAATTGTGGGTGTTCAAAATTTATCGGGCTGTTGCCGGTCGGAAATTATAGCCCATATTACACCTTATCCCCAATAGGCAGACGCCGCACTCCGCCATCAAACCGCAAACAAGAAACAAAACGCACACCCGATACCTATCCGTTTCAAAACCGCACGAACGTTTTACACCAAACCCGACAGTTTTCAGGCAGCCTGAAATACCGCATACGTCCGAACCTACCATTCGTTAACAGCTTCATCCAAGCGCACGCTTTTTCACACGAAATCCCTTTCAGGCAGCCTCATTGCCCGCCTGAATCAGCTGTATTCTTAACGCTTCGCTGTGTTCGCCGTCTGAAGCCGCTATAAAGTGCATACGTTTCCGCCACAAGCGCGGCTGCCTGCCCAACAAACCGGCTATCTCCGTAAACGCATGACGATGGACGCGAACGCTCCCGACCTGCCGATTATCATCGTACCAAACCGAAACACCATGCCCGTCGGGCAAACCGTAAATCTGCTCTTTCAAAACGCTCGGCAAATTTTCAGGCAGCAACGATGGCTCCACCAACGGTAACAAAGCATTCAAAAACGCCTCCTGCCCGCGTTCATTCACCATAGATTCCAAATACTGCACCAGCAACGCCACATCGGCCATAGCACGATGCCGTCCGTCATTCGGTACGCCCAAACGCTCGGCGATACTGTCCAAACCATGCCTGAGATATTGCGGATAAAACTTGCGCGACAACTTCACACTGCACGCCACCGGTGCGGCAAATTCAACGCTCTCGCGCCGAAACTCCGACTGCAACAAGGTATAATCAAATTTGCCGTTATGCGCAATCAGCAAACTCCCACGCAACAAAGGCAAAATTCGCGGCATAAACTCCGAAAAAGTGGGACTGCCCGCCAACATATCCTCATCAATACCGGTCAATTTAGACACAAACGGGCTAATAGGCACGGACGTGCGAATCAATTGGCTCAGTTCGGTAATGTTTCCGTTATCGAAGTGCAACAATGCGATTTCAATGATACGGTCATTCAAAACATGTCCGCCCGTTGCCTCCAAATCTAAAATCACAATCGGAACAGGCAGTTTTTTCAGGCAGCCCGCAAGATTACTCGGCACCAACATAGCTGATAAATTTATTTGAAAATCAAATAGTATCATATTTTCATATTTTTCCGCCCCCAACCCTATTGACAAACTGAACAGCCATGAATAAAATCCGATTTCTTTGATGCACCCGTAGCTCAGTTGGATAGAGTATCTGGCTACGAACCAGAGGGTCGGGCGTTCGAATCGCTCCGGGTGCGCCAATTACAGTTTATTTCTCCGCGCCCATCGTCTAGCGGTTAGGACATCGCCCTTTCACGGCGGTAACCGGGGTTCGATTCCCCGTGGGCGTGCCAATTTATAAAACAGCCTGCTTTAAACCAAGCAGGCTGTTTTTACGATTGCATCATTTTTATACTAATGAGACCCGTCCTATCCGAATACAAGAAATCTCATTCCAACCGTGCAATTTCCGCTATCTAAAACTATAAAAAATACAAATAACCCGCCTTTTCAGACAATCATAACGACAGCTACATACCGACAATCAAACACGGATTAGCGAACTCCAAATAACAACGGAATAAAAGTACGTCTTAATTATTTTAAGAACCAAGCTATAATCGAGCCTTACTACACTGCATCATTTATTTTAATTTCTTTATCATTATTTAATTTACCGGAGCAAACAATATGTCGGCACAAGCAGACGGTTATATTCATAATCTAAATTACGTTCATAATTACGACAATGCACTCAACCCCATACGTGCAAAATTAATGTTGCTGCAGCAAGGTTTAGCGACACCGACCGTAAAAAATGCCTGCGAACTGGGCTTCGGCCAAGGCGTATCACTGAATGCGCATGCGGCAGGAGGAAGAGCGCAATGGTACGGTACTGATTTCAATCCTTCTCATGTTGCCTCCGCACAATACTGGTCCGGTATTTCAGGCAGCGGAGCATTGATTGCCGACCAGTCGTTTAAAGAATTTTGCCAACGCGATGATTTGCCCGAATTTGAATTTATCGGCTTACATGGTGTCTGGTCATGGATTTCCGACGAAAACCGCCGCATTATTGTAGACTTCATCCGCCGCAAATTGGCTGTCGGCGGCATTGTCTATATCAGCTACAACACATTGCCCGGTTGGGCAGCGTATTCTCCCATACGCCATTTACTGTCGATGCATTACCACTCCATGTCATCATCCAAACAAAGTCCCCAACAAAATATACTGGATGCCTTAGCATTCGGCAGCCGCGTTTTAAAACAAAGCGACCGCTTGCAGCAACACTCGCCCCAAATCGTCAACCGAATCGAAAATTTAACCGAACATGAAACGGAATATCTGGCACACGAATATTTAAACAAAGATTGGCAACCAATGTATTTTGCCGAAATGGCAAAATGGCTTGAAGATGCAAAAATCAGTTTCGCATGTTCCAGCTCATATTTTAATGATTTTCAAGACTGTCTCTATAATGAAGAACAGGAAAGTTTGATGTCGGAGTTTGCCCAAACACCTATGGAGCAAACCGTAAAAGATTTTATTTTAAACACCCAATTCCGCAAAGACTTATGGGTAAAAGGGACACGCCGCCTTACGCCCGAACAACTGTTTCAGGCACGCAGCGCATTACGTTTCGCACTTCTAAGAAAGCGCGAAGACATCAATTTTGATATTCGCAACAAAAAAACCGTTTCTCTCAAACCGGAAATTTTCGATCCTATTTTAAATATTCTCGCAGATTATCAAATACACAGCTTTGCACAATTACACAAGCAGCTGAAAGACAAAATGAATGACACGCAATTGATGTCTGCATTGGTGTTACTGCACGCCAAAGACGATATTGCGTTGATACAAGACGAAGAGACGGTTGAAACCGCACGTCCCCGCTGCAAAGCATTAAATCGTGCCGTATTGACCGAAGCCCGTCACAGCACTGCGACTCACCGTTTAGTCAGCCCATATACGGGAGAAGCTTTAACCTTCAGTTCACCCGAACTGTGGTTTATATCAGCATACGAACAAAAGGGACTCAAAGAACCCGAGCAATGGGCCAAATTTGCCTTGGCAATCTTAAAAGAGCAAAATAAAGTCATGCAAAAAGAAGGCAAACCCCTTGAAGGCGATAAAGAAAACTTGGCAGAACTCACAAGATTAGCGAAGATACTCCACAACCGCCTTGATGGATTGCGTACTATTGGTATTCTGGATAACAAATAAAATCCGGCAGCCTGAAACTAAAGATGCCGCTAGTATGCCTGATAGTTTGATAGCTATTATGAAAAAACAGCTGCAATTAAAATTGCAGCTGTTTTATTTTCCAATGATACAGCGGATACACAATATATTTCACCTATAATCCGCCCATGCATGAATCATGCAGCGATTTATCAATTGCTTTATTCATGCGAATCTTCATGTTCAGGCTGCCTGAAAACGGCACATCTAAGACAACAAACTGCCAAGGCTTGCCATGCCTGCTTCGCTGAAAGCATATTGCGCCAAGAAAAACCAGCCTACCGCTCCGCATACGGAAATAGTCATATTCATAACCATACTGCCTGAAAAACGCTCTACCAATTCCAAAACAACAACGGTGTATACAAACAGCAATCCCCAGGCAGCCAAAGTGGCCGAATCAAAATTCGGCATGCCTTTCCATTCCATCAGGGCTTTAATCACAATCGCCATCAGGGTAAAGCCCAATGCTTCGCCCAGCGCATTAACGTCACGGTTTGCCGACCAAATACACCAAAAGCCTAAAATAAAGGCGACCAACATATATGAACCGCTCATTTTTTATTCCTTATTGATAAATGATTAATATGAATTGAAAAGAGTTTAACCGATTTTCAGGCAGCCGTTAAGCTGTCTGCCAATTTTTGCGCTTGGGCAAAATCAATACTGCCTTCATAAATCGCTCTGCCCGTAATGGCACCTGCAACCCCGTGTTGCGCGGCTTGTGCCAAAGCGCGGATATCTTCCAAATCGGTCAGGCCGCCTGACGCGATAATCGGGATATCCACCGCTTGCGCCAAACGAACGGTCGCTTCAATGTTCACACCGCTCATCATGCCGTCTCTGCCGATGTCGGTATAGATGATGGCGTTTACGCCGTCGTTCTCGAAACGTTTGGCCAAATCATTAACATGATGCTCCGTAACGACCGCCCAGCCGTCAATGGCAACCATACCCTCTTTAGCGTCCAAACCGACAATAATATGGCCGGCGAATTCACGACAGGCTTGACGTACAAAATCGGGGTTCTTGACTGCCGCAGTGCCGATAATGACATCCTGCAAACCCAAACCAAGATATTTTTCAATAGTGTGCAAATCGCGTATGCCGCCGCCAAGCTGGACGGGAATATCGCTTGATACGGCTGCCAAAATATCGCGAATCGCTTGAAGATTTCTCGGTTCGCCTGCAAATGCACCGTCCAAATCCACTAAATGCAGACGGCGGGCACCTTGCTCTTTCCAATGTAGGGCGGTTTCTGCGGGACGGTCGGAAAACACGGTGGCCTGATTCATCAGCCCTTGTTTCAGCCGTACGCATTGACCGTTTTTTAAATCGATTGCGGGAATTAACTGCATGATAGTCATTGGTTTCCTGTCGAACACGGGGATTTGATTTTACCGCTTTTTTGTTTAGTTTTGCAAAGAAACGGTTAAATTCACCCTTGCCATTGTAAGAAATTCTGCAACAGCCGCAAGCCTGCGTCATGGCTTTTTTCAGTGTGAAATTGTGTGGCGAAAACATTGTCTTTACCGACTATGCAGGCAAATTCATGCGGATAATCGCTGCTGCCCAGTATGATTTCAGGTTGTTCGGGCGCGAAATAATAGCTGTGGACAAAATAAAACCGTTCGCCGTCTGCAATGCCGTCAAACAGCGGATGCGGACGTTTTTGCCGCACGCTGTTCCAGCCCATGTGCGGCACTTTCAAACGGCTGCCCGTCTCATCGGTTTGGTTGGCGGCAAAGCGTTTCACGCTGCCTGAAAACCAGCCCAAGCCTTCGGTGCCGCCTTCTTCGCTGTATTCGAACAACAATTGCGCACCCACGCAAATCCCGAAAAACGGTTTGTTTTTCAAAGATTCACGCACCGCTTCCGCCAAGCCGCTGCGTTTGAGTGCCGCCATGCAGTCGGGCATGGCTCCCTGCCCGGGGAAAACGACTTTATCGGCAGCCAATACGGCTTCGGGACTATCGGTCAGCAGGATTTCGGTGGCAACGCCGCTGCGTTGTGCGGCGGTTTGCACGGATTTCAACACGGAATGCAGATTGCCCATGCCGTAATCGATAATAGCGGTTTTCATCATATTTCCTTGTTTTCAGGCTGCCTGAAGCCTTGTCGTAAAGATGTGTGCGCGTTGATGCTGAATAGGGTTTCCGTATCATTCGTCAAACACTATTCTGCCGGCCGCCCGACCGAATCGCGTCAGACTACATCACGGCCAAAGTATCGATGCCGAGCAAATCCAAACCGGTTTTCAAGGTTTGCGCAGTCAGATTGGCCAGTTGCAAACGGCTGTCGCGCAAGGCTCCTTCGGCTTTCAAGATCGGACAGGCTTCGTAAAAACGGCTGAACAAAGTGGCCAATTGGTAAAGGTAGGCGGCGAGATAATGCGGATAGGCGCTTTCGGCTGCGCTGTTTAAAATGTCTTCGAATTTCAGCAGCTCCACTGCCAGCTGTTTTTCCAAACCGTCTTGCAGCAGCAAGGCTGCCTGAACGTTCCATTCGCCCGCTTTGCGGAAGATGCTTTGAATACGTGTGTAGGCATATTGCAAATAGGGCGCGGTATTACCTTCAAACGACAACATATTGTCCCAATCAAACACATAATCGCTGCCGCGGTTTTTACTCAAATCGGCGTATTTCACTGCGCCGATGCCGACCGTGCGTCCGATGTGTTCCGCTTCGGTGTCGGACAATTCGGGATTTTTGCTCCGCACCAATACAGTAGCGCGTTGCACGGCTTCCGCCAACAAATCAACCAGTTTAACCGTGTCGCCCGAACGGGTTTTAAACGGTTTGCCGTCTTTGCCCATCATGGTGCCGAAACCGATAAATTCGGCAGACACGTTTTCAGGCAGGTAGCCTGCTTTGCGGGAAGTGGCGAACAATTGTTTGAAATGCAAATCCTGGCGGGTATCCACTACATACAGCAAGCGGTCGGCTTTCAGGCAGCCTATCCGATAGCGGAGACACGCCAAATCGGTGCTGGCATAGAGAAAACCGCCGCCTTGTTTTTGCACGATAAATGCCGCCGCTTCGCCTTCTTTGTTTTTGAATTCCTCCAGAAACACCACTTTGGCACCTTTGTCGTCCACTGCCAGGCCTTGTGCGCACAAGTCGTCCACGACATTCTGCAAATCGTTGTTATATTGAGATTCACCCGCCACATCTTCAGGTGCGAGCAGTAAGCCAAGCGTGTCGTACACCTGTTGCGCGTGGCTGAGGGAAATGGCGACAAACTGTTTCCACAAAGCCAATACGGCTTCATCGCCGCCCTGCAGTTTCACGACGTATTCGCGCGCGGTGTCGGCAAAAGCGGGGTCTTCATCAAAACGCACTTTGGCGGCACGGTAGAACTGCTCCAAATCGGAGAGCTTGAAATCGGAATTTTCTTTTTGTTGCTCAACCATATAGGCAACAAGCATGCCAAACTGGGTACCCCAGTCGCCGACATGGTTTTGGCGGATAACCTTGTGTCCCAAAGCGGAGAGTATGCGGGCGATACTGTCGCCGATAATGGAAGAGCGCAAATGCCCGACATGCATTTCTTTCGCCAAATTGGGAGAAGAATAGTCAATCACCACAGTTTGCGGAGCAGAGGCTGCCTGAATGCCCAAATTACCACTGGTTAAGGCATGGTTGAGTTCTTGAGCCAGAAATTCGGGCGACAAGCGCAGATTGATAAAACCGGGTCCCGCCACTTCTGCCGAAGCCACCACACGGCTGCCTGAAAGCGCATCGGCCACTTTTTGCGCCAACTCGCGCGGGTTTTGCTTCGATTGTTTGGCCGCGCCCATGACACCGTTAATCTGAAAATCGCCGAAATCGGGATTTTTGGCAGGCTGCAACACAATCGGGCTGCCTGAAATGCCGGCAGCGGTAAAGGCTTGTTCGATTTCTGCGGAGAGGATTTGATTGAGTTTCATAAGCTGTTTTAGGGGAAAAAAGGTTTGTCGGTTAATAGTTTGGTTTCTTCTGCTCACGGTTTACCGCTGTTGCGATGCTTTTGAAAGTTGTCCGCCTATTTCAGGCTGCCTGAAAAGTCGGCGGCAGTTTCCGCCGCAGCGGAGATATCCGTTATTGCGTATGGCGACCGGACGGTTCCGTTTACGGCAACCGCGTGCATTCGAGCCACTGACCCAACGGCAAGTTCAAATCGAAAATATTCAGGCTGCCTATGCCGGTGCGTACCAAACGCAGACAGGGATAGCCCGCTTTGGCAGTCATGCGGCGCACTTGGCGGTTCTTGCCTTCGCTGATGCGGATTTCCAACCAAAAATCGGGGACGCTTTTGCGGACGCGTATCGGCGGATTTCTATCCCAAAGCCGCTCGGTTTCATGCGGGGCGAGCAGCCGGATATCGGCGGCTCGGGCGGTAAAATCGCCCAAATCCATCGGACGTTGCAAGAGCGTTAGTTTGCGTTCATCGGGGCTGCCTTCCAGTTGCGCCCAATAGGTTTTCACAGTGCGGCTTTTCGGGCTGGCGATACGGGCTTGCAGGCTGCCGTTGTCGGTGAGCAGCAGCAAACCTTCGCTGTCGGTGTCCAAACGTCCTGCCGGATAAACTTTCGGTATATCGACCAGCTCTTTCAATGTGGGATGTTTTTCGTGCGGCGAAAACTGGCAAATATAGCCATAAGGCTTGTTTAGGGCGATAAGCATAAGCTGTCGTGTAGTCAGTCGGTGGGAAGGCTGCCTGAAATCGGGTTACGCCCAATAACCTGCCCCGAGAATAACGGGACGGTTTGCACCCGTGGCATGGTACGGGTTGCTCGGAACGCGCCGATACCAGCAGGCCGCCAACCAGCCGAAGGCGGCGGCTTCCACCCATTGCGGGTTTAGGTTTAAAGCGGACGTATCGTGTACGCTGATATTGCGTTCGGCAAAACGTTGTTTCAGGCAGCCTGTCAGCAGGGGGTTATAGACGCCTCCGCCGCATAAATACACGTTTCGGGCATCGGGTGCTGCGGAGAATACGGCTTCGGCGGCGGTATCGGCGGTGAATTGTACCAGTGTGCGCAATACGTTTTCGGGCCGTTCGCTGCCGCTCAGGTAGCTTTGCAGCCATGAGAGGGAAAACAGTTCGCGCCCTGTGCTTTTCGGATACGGCTGCCTGAAATAAGGGTGGGCGCACAGTGCATGTAATAATTCGGGCAATACTTTGCCTTGTGCGGCGGTAGTGCCGTTGCGGTCGTAAGGCTGCTGCCAAATGTGGTTCATCCAGGCATCCAAGAGCATATTGCCCGCACCGGTATCAAAACCGAAAGCCGCGCCATCGGGCGGCAGTACGCTGATATTGGCAATGCCGCCGAGATTCAGCAAGACGCGTGTTTCGTCCGGCGAGGAAAACAGGGCTTGATGAAAAGCAGGTACCAAAGGCGCGCCTTGTCCGCCGGCAGCCAGGTCGCGGCTGCGGAAATCGCCAACGGTTAAAATGCCGCTGAGTTCCGCCAGCAGCGCCCAATCGGCAAGTTGTATGCTGTATGCGTGTTCGGGCGCGTGGCGGACGGTTTGCCCGTGACAGCCGACGGCGGTGATGTCTGACGGTCGGAGTTGTTGCGTGTGCAGCAGTCGGGCAACGGTTTGGGCGTATAAACGGGATACTTCTGCAGCCAGCAGGCGGCTGCGGTGCAGCTCGTTTTCGCCGCCGTCCTGCAATGCCAGCAGCGCCGCTTTCAATTCGGGCGGATAGGGCAGAAAAGCGTGTGCTTCGGCTGCCTGCCAATGTGTGCCGTCCATACGGATAAGAACGGCGTCCGCACCGTCCATACTGGTGCCGGACATAATGCCGATATAGCGTTGGCTGCTCATAAAATGACGGGAATTTCAATCATGGCTTGAGTGTAAATAGTTTGTTTGCTTGTGTAAAGTTTTCAGGCAGCCCGCTTATGCAAACAACTGCCGCCGCGAACATGCCAACAACAGCAACAAGCCGCATGACGTTACCGCCAACATCATGCCCGCCATCACTAAAGCGGTACCGTTGTGAAGATGCGCAGCGGCAAGGGTAACGGCAGCGGCAATCAAGGATTGCCCCGCACTCAAAACAGCATTGGCACTGCCGCCGTTTTCCGCTTCGTAATGCCCCATAAACAAAGCCTGGCTGTTGGCAACAATCAATCCTTGTGCGCCTACCGACACCATAATCAGCGGCAATACCGTCCACAAAGGCGGCAGACCCATCCGCCACACCCAAACGGCCAGACACGCATTGGCAGCCATTTGAACGGCAATACCCGCCTTAAGCAGACCGCGCGGCTCGCGGCCGTGTTTCAAACGCCAAGCGGTAATGCGGTTGAACGCCATCATCGTGATAATGTTGCAACCGAATGCCCACGCATATTGTCGCGGCGACAAATGATAAAGCTGCATATACACGAACGGCGATTCCGCCAAAAACACCAGCATGGCCGAAAACGAGGCTGCCTGATAAAACAGAAAGCCCAAAGCCGGACGGTTGCGCAACACCCGCGCATAACGCCTCGCAATATCACCCATATGCGTCCAACGCAGCGGTTCGCTGCTTTTGTTTTGCGGCAGCATCACATACAGCAACACTGCCGCCGACAGCGCATACAGAAACAAAAAAGCAAACACAACGCGCCAACCGCCCCAAAGCTGCAGCCACGAGCCTATCATCGGTGCAGCCAAAGGCGCGGCCATCATAATAATGCCGATAAGCGCAAACATTTGCGCCGCCTGCCTGCCTTGGAAATAATCGCGCACGATTGCACCGACCGTTACCGCCGTCATTCCCGCGCCGACCGCCTGCACCATACGCAAAAACAATAATTGCCCCACCGTTTGCACCGCAATCAAGCCCGAGCTTGCCAGCAAATAAACCGCCAAACCCGTTAAAGCGACATTGCGCCGTCCCTTGATATCCGAAAGCGGGCCGCCGGACAACTGTCCGAGCGCCACACCGAAAATAAAACTGCTCAAACTTTTTTCAATATGATGGATATCGGAATTCAATGCTTGCGCGATTTGCGGTAAGGCAGGCAGATAAGCGTCAACCGAAAAGGGCATAATCGCCATCAGCATGGCCAACAATACCGCCATCTGCCGATAAGAAAGTTTGTGAATGGAAGACATTGCAGCTCGCATCAAAAACATTCAGGCAGCCCCGACAGGCTGCCTGAAAAAAGATGGTCGGAATGAGAGGATTCGAACCTCCGACCCCTTCGTCCCGAACGAAGTGCGCTACCGGACTGCGCTACATTCCGAAAAAGAAGCGCGGATTATACGCCTGCCCAATGTATTTTGACAAGCTGCCGCACAGTTTCCCGACCTGAAGCCGCCACAACACGAATCCTGCCCGGCACCGTGAAAACTGGTATGATTACGCCCGTTCCACCGTCGGGGCGGCAAATGCAAACACACTGCCGCACAGCCTGCATTTTCAGGCAGCCTGAAGCTGTTTCGACATACACACACCTTACCATAACAAAACAACACGATGAATAGATTGCGTTTAACTTCCCGCAGCTTGAGCGGCATTACCCTGGCCCTTTTAGCTGCGTGCACCACAACATCCAAGCAGCCGGCTGCCCTGCAGCCCGTTGCACAAGCAAACACCTTGCAGGGCGGGTTTACCATGCCTTATCTGCGCCATGCCGAAAGCGCAGACCAAACCCTTGCCGATTTTTCCCGTTTGGAAAGCGTATTGGCAGACATTAAAAACGACAACGATTTTGCCGCTGCCGGCTTTCTGTCTTCGCAAAGCCAAAGCGCGATGGGCGAAACCGTCCGCAACGAATGGCTGAAAAGCTTGGGCAAACGCGGCGATGCCGCCGCTTTCAGGCAGCAGTACGCCCAACTCGACCATGCAGCGCGACAACAGGAAGTGCGTTGCTACGCCCACATTTTCGGTTTGGAAAACGACAGCGCATTTGTCGGTAATCTGCTTGAGACTACAGGAAAATTGCCCGCAGGCTGCAACACCCTGCTTCAGGCAGGCGCTGCCAACGGCGTTTTGGACATACGCCGCGCATGGCGGCGCGTGCGCGGATTAATCAGCAACGGACACATCACCGATGCCGACAATCTGGCCGCCGCCTTGGGTAGCCCGTTGAACAGCATCAACGGTTTCGGTTATCAGGAAAACCTGTTGCGCAACGTAATTACGCCTGGCGCACAAAAAAAACCCGACAACGCAGCCGCCCTGCTGCAACAGCTTTCAGGCAGCCTGAACCGCGACCAAACAGGTTTCGCTTGGGGCGTATTGGGGTTGGCGCAAGCGAAAAACCTTAATATGCACGCGGCTTTAGATTACTACCGCCGCGCCGAACGCAGCCAATTGAACGACGAACAATTCGAATGGTATGCCCGCGCCGCATTGCGCCAACAACGCTGGCACGAATTGGCGGACATCATCCGCAGCATGCCCTCCTCCCTGCAAAGCACTCCGACATGGCAATACTGGCTGGCACGCAGCTATGCGGCGCAAGGCAAAAAAAGCCAAGCGCACGCTTTATTCGAACAAGCCGCAAAAAGCGGACGCAATTTCTATGCCGTACTGTCCACCGAAGAGTTGGGGCAGCGCATTCATACCCGCAACAATGTCGATAATGCCAATCCGCAAGACGTCGCCCATTTATCCCGAGACGGCGCGTTACGCCGCGCATTGACACTGTTTCACACCAGCCGCCGCAACGGCGATTGGAAAATGCGCCGCCAAGCACAAAACGAATGGCGTTACGCCACGCGCGGCATGAATGAAACCACCCTGTTGGCAGCCGCACAGTTGGCATTTGAACACGAATTTTATGAAATGGCGGTCAACAGTGCCGAACGCACCGACCACTTGCTCAACTTCAACCTGCGCTATATCACGCCGTTCCGCGATTTGGTAACGCATTACAGTCATGAGCACAATGTCGACCCCGCTTGGGTATATGGCTTAATCCGTCAGGAGAGCCGCTTTGTTATGGGAGCGAAATCCAGCGCGGGCGCACAAGGCTTGATGCAGGTAATGCCCGCCACCGCGCGTCTCATCGCCGGTAAAATCGGCATGGACAGCAACGAGCTGTATACCATGGACGGCAATATCCGTATGGGCACATGGTATATGGCCGATGCCCGCCGCAGCCTGCAAAACAACGAAGTGCTTGCCACGGCAGGCTACAACGCAGGCCCGGGAAGAGCACGCCGCTGGCAGGCCGATATCAGCTTGGAAGGCGCGGTTTACGCGGAAACCATCCCGTTTAACGAAACCCGCGATTATGTGAAAAAAGTGATGACCAATGCGGTTTACTATGCATCGCTGATGAAACAGCACAATGTTTCTTTAAAGCAGAAAATGGGAACCGTACCGGCGCGTTAAACCGGTTAGGAATCCGTAGATTCCTATTGGAATTCATTGAAATCCAAAAATACAGATAAGTATCCGAACAATGGGATGCAATATAGCTGCCTGAAACCGTCTTCAGGCAGCGCATAAGTTTGCAAACCATACGGCAAACCTTGTCTTATTGCACAAATCCAAGCCGAAACAAACGCCTTAAACCCCGATAGCAGAACTCGAAACACGCAGGCTGCCTGAAAAACAGCAGACAGGCCAACTCGGCATAAGTTTCACACATTTCCCGGCCAACGATTAATCAGCCATTCGCGCAGGAACCCATCATGAACATATTGCTTATCAACGGACCGAATTTGAACTTATTGGGCTTGCGCGAACCGCATATTTACGGCGGGCAGACTCTGGCGGATATTTCGGCTGATTTGGATGGCTTGGCCGGAGAATTAGGGGTTAATCTGTCGCATTTCCAAAGCAATGGCGAAGGCGAAATAGTAGACCGTATCCATCAGGCAAGAGACAAGGCCGACTGCATTATCATTAATGCAGGTGCGTATACGCATACCAGTATTGCAATTCGTGATGCTTTGTGCGGTGTGGGTATTCCGTTTATCGAAGTACATCTTTCCAATGTCTATGCCCGCGAAACGTTCCGACATCATTCTTATTTGTCGGATAAAGCGGTGGGCGTGATTGCAGGCTTGGGGGCGTTTGGCTACCGTGCCGCCTTGCAGTTTGCGGTAAAGACTTTTCAGGCTGCCTGAAAAATATGCAGTACGGATGAACAGGCATATTGCAAACGGAAAGATTGTGGTTTTATTTAAATATCTTTTGACTTTATCCATATTACGGATAGCGGATAACTTATTATGGAAAATGCTTTTTCAAATGCTGCCGGAAAGGAATGTTCAGGCGGCTTTTTTCATGCCGATTGGCCTGCGCCTGCTTGCGTTAAAACATTGGTTAGCACACGCTTGGGCGGATATAGTGGGGGTAAGTTTGGCAGCCTGAATGTCGGGGCGCATGTGGGGGATTGTCCCGAACATGTTGCGGCAAACCGTGCATTGGTTCAGAAGCAAGTACCCGTTCCCATGACATACTTAAACCAAGTGCATGGTACGCGTGTGGTTTCCGCCGATGAAGCTTTGCGGCAATTGTGTGATGCCGATGCATCGGTTGATTTCAGCGGCAGTGCAGCGTGTGCAGTGATGACGGCGGATTGTTTGCCGGTGTTGTTTTGCGACCGTTCCGGTACGGTAGTGGCGGCAGCTCATGCGGGCTGGCGGGGTTTGGCAGACGGTGTATTGCAAAGTACTGTTACCGCTATGAAGGTGGCCGCCGGTGAAATCATGGCATGGTTTGGCCCCGCCATCGGTACGGAAGCGTTTGAAGTGGGCGATGAAGTGCGCAGCGCGTTTTGTCATCAGCTGCCCCATGCCAATTCGGCTTTTACAGACATCGGAGAAGGAAAATATTTAGCCGATATTTACGCTTTGGCAAAGATGGTATTGGGCAGCGTGGGCGTATATGAAATATACGGCGGCGGACATTGCACGGTATTGGAAAGGGAGCGCTTTTTCTCCTATCGGCGCGACGGTCAAACGGGCCGTATGGTGAGTGCGGTTTGGCTGGAACGTAAATCGTAACCTGTTTATGGCTGCCCAAAAACAAAGCCATAAATTAGAGAAACAAAACTTATTGCCTTAACAATTGATTAGCAGCAGCTTCAGGCTGCCTGAAAATAGTGTTTTTACCGATGAATAAAGATAAAAATACTTTCAGGCAGCCTGAAAGTATTTCGACCTAATAATATTGCATATAAACAATCTGTTATATATCATTTGTGTTGTATAACCCTATTCATCAGCTTGTTACCGCTATAAGAGCATATTGGTGTTGATTAAATTTACACTGATAAAATAAGCTATCTTATATCAAAAAATAATCAAAAAAAGATTTTTTATTTTATTTATTTGAAAATAAAAACAGAATTATGCGTTAAGTTCCGTATTATAAAATCCTGTTATGATTAACATAAGAATAAAAAATTTTACACAAACATTTCTCTTGATTACATTGCACTACACGATAACAACTTATCCATATGAGGAAGTCATCATGACCCGCCATTCCGCCGGTGCCGCATTCCGCCGCGCCGTTCAAGAATCCTCCCCGCTTGCCGTTGCCGGCTGCGTCAATGCTTATTTTGCCCGCCTCGCCACCCAAAGCGGTTTCAAAGCCGTTTACCTGTCCGGCGGCGGCGTGGCCGCCTGTTCCTGCGGCATTCCCGATTTGGGCATCACCACGATGGAAGACGTGCTGATTGACGCCCGCCGCATCACCGACAATGTGGACACGCCGCTTTTGGTGGACATTGATGTCGGCTGGGGCGGCGCGTTCAACATCACCCGCACCATCCGCGCCTTTGAAAAAGCGGGCGTGGCCGCCGTCCATATCGAAGACCAAGTGGCGCAAAAACGCTGCGGACACCGCCCGAACAAAGCCATTGTTTCCCAAGCCGAAATGGTGGACAGAATCAAAGCCGCCGTTGATGCCCGCCAAGATGAAAATTTCGTGATTATGGCGCGTACCGATGCGCTCGCCGTTGAAGGTTTGGACGCGGCGATTGAACGCGCCCGCGCCTGCGTGGAAGCGGGTGCCGACATGATTTTCCCCGAAGCGATGACCGAACTGGCGATGTACAAACAGTTTGCCGAAGCAGTAAACGTGCCCGTGTTGGCGAACATTACCGAGTTCGGCGCAACGCCGCTTTATACGCAGCAACAACTCGCCGAACACGGCGTGAAGCTGGTGCTGTATCCGCTTTCCTCTTTCCGCGCCGCCAGCAAAGCCGCATTGAACGTGTATCAGGCGATTTTGCGGGACGGCACGCAAGAAAACGTGCTGGACACCATGCAAACCCGCGCGGAACTCTACGATTATCTCAATTACCACGATTTTGAACAGAAATTAGACAAACTGTTCAGCGAAAAACAATAAATCCGTTTCAGACAGCCATGCCCCGTTGCGTTTGCGGCGGCGGCATCGGTTTTCTGCACCCGTTTCCCACCGACTGCAAGGAGCAAACCATGACTGCCGAAACCCAAACCCCCACTTTCAAACCGAAAAAATCCGTAGCCCTGTCGGGCGTGGCGGCGGGCAACACCGCGCTGTGTACCGTTGGCCGCAGTGGCAACGATTTGAGCTATCGCGGTTACGATATTCTTGATTTGGCAAAACATTGCGAATTTGAAGAAGTCGCCCACCTGCTGATTCACGGCCATCTGCCGAACAAATTTGAGCTGGCCGCCTACAAAGCCAAACTCAAATCGCTGCGCGGCCTGCCGATTCGCGTGATTGAAGTGCTGGAAAGCCTGCCCGCGCACACGCACCCGATGGACGTTTTGCGTACCGGCGTGTCCATGCTCGGCTGCGTCCACCCCGAGCGCGAAAGCCAGCCCGCCAGCGAAGCCCGCGACATCGCCGACAAGCTGATTGCCAGCTTGGGCAGTATGTTGCTGTATTGGTACCAATATTCGCACAACGGCAAGCGCATCAACGTGGAAAGCGAGGAAGACAGCATCGGCGGTCATTTCCTGCACATGCTGCACGGCAAACGCCCCACCGAATCGCAAGTCAAAGCCATGCATATTTCGCTGATTTTGTATGCGGAACACGAGTTTAATGCGTCCACCTTTACCAGCCGCGTGATTGCCGGCACGGGTTCGGACATTTATTCCTGCATTACCGGCGCGATTGGCGCCCTGAAAGGCCCGAAACACGGCGGTGCCAACGAAGTGGCGTACGACATTCAAAAACGCTACCGCAACGCCGATGAAGCCGAAGCGGATATCCGCGAGCGCATCGCCCGCAAGGAAATCATCATCGGTTTCGGCCACCCCGTGTACACCGTGTCCGACCCGCGCAATGTGGTGATTAAGGAAGTGGCGCGCGAATTGAGCGCGGAAACGGGCGATATGCGTTTGTTTGACATTGCCGAACGTTTGGAAACTTTGATGTGGAACGAGAAAAAAATGTTCCCGAACTTGGATTGGTTCTCGGCGGTTTCCTATCAGAAGCTGGGCGTGCCGACCGCGATGTTTACGCCCCTGTTTGTGATTTCGCGCACCACAGGCTGGAGCGCGCACGTTCTGGAGCAGCGTCAGGACGGCAAGATTATCCGTCCGAGCGCAAACTACACCGGCCCCGATGATTTGGCGTTTGTGCCGATGGGCGAGCGTTAAGCACCGCTTGTAGGGTGCGCCGTGCGCACCGTTTGATTGAAAAATCAAGATAATGGTGTGCAGGTGCACCCTGCGGCTTTTCAGGCAGTTTTGCACGGATTAACGAAGACGGTGCGCATGGCGTATCCTATCCGTTCCGTTTGACGCCATATCGCGGAACATTCAGGCTGCCTGAAATCTGTTTTCTTTTTTAAAACAAGGCAACGGTGCGCATGGCGCACCCTACTTAATATGCCCCGCTATTTGCGTTATCCTGACGGCACGGTTTATTTTTTTACGCTGGCGGCGTTTGAACGCAGAACGATTTTCTGCCAAACGGATTTTTTAGCTGCCTTAAAAACGGCTATTCGCGAAGTGCGGCAACTTTATTCCTTTGAAATCATTGCGTGGGTACAACTGCCCGACCATCTGCATTGCATCTTGCGCTTTCCGCAAAGCGGCACGGATTTCGGTAAAATCTGGAGCATGATAAAGTGCCGAACCACGCAATCCTGCCCGCAATATCATTTGACGGCGCACGTTTTGAGCGTGTCCAAAAACCGCAGGCACGAGCGCGGCATTTGGCAAAGACGCTTTTACGAACACATGATACGCAACGACAACGACTTGCAAAACCACATGGATTATATTCATTACAATCCCGTCAAACACGGTTGGGCTCAACGCGCAGCAGATTGGCCGCATTCTACGTTTCACCGTTATGTCCGTGCGGGCGTTTATCCCGAAGATTGGGGCGGCTGCGTGGTGCTTGGCCATATTGACGATTGATGACTACCCGAATGTAGGGTGCGCCACGCGCACCGTTATCCACACCAAAAAACCATTTTCAGGCAGCCTGAAAAGGCCGTCTGAAATGTAGGGTGCGCCATGCGCACCATGAAACAATAAAACCATACGATACGGTGCGCATGGCGCACCCTACTGAAAACCGTTTCAAACAAGGAAACCAACCATGTCCGCAAACCAAAGCTACAAAAAAACCCTGCCGAACAGCGATTTGTCCTACTACGACGCCCGCGCCGCCTGCGAAGAAATCCAAGCCGGTTCGTACGACACGCTGCCCTACTCCAGCCGCATTTTGGCAGAACAACTGGTGCGCCGCGCCGACAATACGGATTTGCCCACCCTGCAAAGCTGGCTGCGCCAACTGATTGAACGCAAACAAGAGCTTGACTTTCCTTGGTATCCCGCCCGCGTGGTCTGCCACGATATTTTGGGACAAACCGCGCTGGTGGATTTGGCGGGTTTGCGCGATGCCATCGCCGAACAGGGCGGCGACCCGTCCAAAGTCAATCCCGTTGTGCAAACGCAGTTGATTGTCGACCATTCTTTAGCGGTGGAACACGGCGGCTACGACCCCGATGCCTTCGCCAAAAACCGCGCCATCGAAGACCGCCGCAATGACGACCGTTTCCACTTTATCAATTGGACGAAAACCGCCTTTGACAATGTGGACGTGATTCCCGCCGGCAACGGCATCATGCACCAAATCAATTTGGAAAAAATGTCGCCCGTGGTGCAGGTGCGGGACGGCGTGGCGTTCCCCGACACCTGTGTCGGTACCGACAGCCACACCCCGCATGTGGACGCGCTGGGCGTGATTTCGGTGGGCGTGGGCGGTTTGGAAGCCGAATGCGTGATGCTGGGCTTGCCCTCGATGATGCGCCTGCCCGACATTGTCGGCGTGGAGCTGACCGGCAAACGCCAAGCGGGGATTACCGCCACCGACATCGTGCTGGCATTGACCGAATTTCTGCGTAAAGAGCGCGTGGTGGGCGCGTTTGTGGAATTTTTCGGCGAGGGCGCGGAAAGCCTGTCTGTCGGCGACCGCGCCACCATCTCCAATATGACCCCCGAATTCGGCGCAACCGCCGCCATGTTCGCCATTGACGGGCAAACCATTGATTATTTGAAACTCACGGGACGCGATGACGAACAGGTCAAACTGGTGGAACACTACGCCAAAACCGCCGGTTTGTGGGCAGACTGCCTGAAAAACGCCGTTTATCCGCGCGTGTTGCACTTTGATTTGTCCAAAGTAACGCGCAATATGGCCGGCCCGTCCAACCCGCACGCGCGTTTTTCCACCAGCGATTTGGCGGCGAAAGGCATTGCCGCGCCTTACGTAATCCCGTCAGACGGCAAAATGCCCGATGGCGCGGTGATTATCGCGGCGATTACCTCCTGCACCAACACCTCCAACCCGCGCAACGTGGTGGCCGCCGCGCTGCTGGCACGCAACGCCAACCGTTTGGGCTTGACGCGCAAACCTTGGGTGAAATCGTCTTTCGCGCCCGGTTCCAAAGTGGCGGAAATTTATTTGCAGGAAGCGGGCTTGCTGCCCGAATTGGAACAACTGGGCTTCGGCATCGTCGCCTTTGCCTGCACCACCTGCAACGGCATGAGCGGTGCGCTCGACCCGAACATCCAACAGGAAATCATCGAGCGCGATTTGTACGCCACCGCCGTCTTGTCGGGCAACCGTAATTTTGACGGGCGTATCCACCCCTACGCCAAACAAGCGTTTTTGGCATCGCCGCCGCTTGTGGTCGCCTACGCGATTGCAGGCAGCATCCGTTTTGACATTGAAAACGACGTGCTGGGCATGGCGGACGGCAAAGAAATCCGCCTGAAAGACATTTGGCCGTCTGACGAAGAAATTGACGAAATTGTTGCCAAGTATGTGAAACCGCAGCAATTCCGCGATGTGTATATCCCGATGTTTGACACCGGCGCGGCGGAAAAAGCCCCCAGCCCGCTTTACGACTGGCGGCCGATGTCCACCTACATCCGCCGTCCGCCCTACTGGGAAGGCGCGTTGGCGGGCGAGCGCACGCTCAAAGGCATGCGGCCGTTGGCGATTTTGCCCGACAACATCACCACCGACCACCTGTCGCCGTCCAACGCCATTTTGCCGACCAGCGCGGCGGGCGAATATCTGGCGAAAATGGGGCTGCCTGAAGAAGACTTTAACTCCTACGCCACCCATCGCGGCGACCACCTGACCGCGCAACGCGCCACTTTCGCCAATCCCAAGTTGTTCAACGAAATGGTGAAAAACGCAGACGGCAGCACCCGTCAAGGCTCGCTCGCCCGCGTGGAACCCGATGGCGAAGTGATGCGGATGTGGGAAGCGATTGAAACCTATATGAACCGCAAACAGCCGCTTATCATCATCGCGGGCGCGGATTACGGACAAGGCTCGTCCCGCGACTGGGCGGCGAAAGGCGTGCGCTTGGCGGGCGTGGAAGCCATTGTTGCCGAAGGATTTGAGCGTATCCACCGCACCAATCTCATCGGCATGGGCGTGCTGCCGCTCCAATTCAAAGACAGCGTGAACCGCCACACTTTGGCACTGGACGGCACGGAAACCTACGATGTAGCCGGTACGCGCCAACCGCGCGGCGATTTGACCCTGCTGGTTCACCGTAAAAACGGCGAAACGGTGGAAGTGCCCGTTACCTGCCGTTTGGATACGGCGGAGGAAGTGCTGATTTACGAAGCGGGCGGCGTGTTGCAGCGTTTCGCGCAGGATTTTTTGGAAGGCAAGGTGTAAAGGGCTGATTTCGGACGGCATTGAATGGATTTGATGCCGTCTGAAAAATACCGTTTTCAGGCTGCCTGAAAATTTTCTTTTTTAAAAACAAAGCAACGACAAAAACCATGAAACAAATCAAAATCCCCGCCGTCTATTATCGCGGCGGTACTTCCAAAGGTAAATTTGGACCTAATCAATTTACTCAAACCATCCAAAAATTACCAAGCAGCAATATAAACACAGATTTATTTGAGCCAACCTAATCAAAACAAGGCACTAAATAGATGAAAAAGACCATTTTTAACATTGCCAAAATGGACTGCCCGTCCGAAGAGCAACTCATTCGCATGCGTTTAAAAGATGTATCTGATATTTATGAATTACAGTTTGATATTGCTGGGCGGTGCTTAACCGTCTATCACGATAATCAAGATACAACGATTTTACAAGTACTTGAACCGCTTAATTTTGATAGTCATATCATTTCCACCGAAGTGATTGTTGATAAGATAGTGTTTAATAAGCCTGATGAGCGCTTAGAAAAAAGATTATTATATCAAGTGCTCATGATTAACTTTGTGTTTTTTATCATAGAGTGTTCGGTTGGTATTTTTGCTAATTCTATGGGGCTGATTGCTGATAGTTTAGATATGCTGGCGGACAGCTTTGTCTATATATTGGCGCTATCAGCCATTGGTATGACGCTGGCGTATAAAAAACGTGTGGCATTTTTGGCGGGGATAACGCAGATAATATTGGCGTTATTTGGGGTGATAGAAGTGATTAGGCGTTTTATCGGTGCTGAGCAGCTGCCCAATTATCAACTGATGATTGGCACGGCATTTTTGGCATTGATTGCAAACTGGCTGTGCTTATATCTACTGAGCAAAAATCAAAATAAAGAAGCCCATATCAAAGCCAGCATGATTTTTACATCCAATGACATTATCATCAATATCGGTGTGATAGCGGCGGGAGCATTGACGTTATTGACTCATTCTAGCTATCCTGATTTAATCATTGGCATGATTGTCTTTGTCATTGTATTATTTGGTGCCAGAAATATTTTAAAATTGGCAAAATAATTTCATTTCACCAGCAAAGGAGTTTTAGCAAAGGAGTTTTTATGCAAATATCGGCCAAAGCCACCTACATGCGCGGCGGCACGTCCAAAGGTACGTTTTTCAAACTTTCCGACCTGCCCGAACCCTGCCAAACGGCAGGAGCTGCGCGGGATAACTTTTTACTGCGTGTTGTCGGCAGTCCCGACCCTTACGGCAAACAGATTGACGGACTGGGTAACGGCTCATCAAGCACGTCCAAAGTGGTGATTTTATCCAAGTCAGACCAAGCCGACCACGATGTCAATTATCTGTTTGGACAAGTGGCGATTGACAAACCGATGATTGACTGGTCGGGCAACTGTGGCAATCTCACCGCCGCCGTTGGCTCATTTGCCATTATGAACGGCTTGGTGGATAAAGCCAAAATTCCTGATAACGGCATTTGTGAAGTTAAAATTTGGCAACAAAACATTCGCAAAACCATCATCGCCCATGTGCCTATCACCGATGGACAAGTGCAAGAAACGGGCAGTTTTGAGCTGGACGGCGTAACCTTTCCCGCCGCCGAAGTGGTGATTGAATTTTTAGACCCGGCGGACGGCGAGGGCGATATGTTCCCCACCGGCAATTTGGTGGACGAATTGTCCGTTCCCGAACTGGGCTGCCTGAAAGCCACGCTCATCAACGCCGGCATTCCCACCATTTTCGTGAACGCGGCGGATTTGGGCTACACCGGCACCGAGTTGCAGGACGACATCAACAGCAACGCCGCCGAGTTGGAAAAATTGGAAACCATCCGCGCACACGGCGCATTAAAAATGGGCTTAATCAAAGACTTGTCGGAAGCCGCCACCCGCGCCCACACGCCGAAAATCGCGTGGGTCGCGCCGCCGCAGGACTACACCGCTTCAAGCGGCAAGGCCGTTTCCGCCGCCGACACCGATTTGCTGGTTCGCGCAATGAGCATGGGCAAGCTGCACCACGCCATGATGGGGACGGCTTCGGTGGCGATTGCGACTGCGGCCGCCGTTCCCGGCACGCTGGTGAATGCGGCGGCAGGCGGCGGCACGCGGGCGGCGGTGCGTTTCGGCCACCCGTCCGGCACTTTGCGCGTGGGCGCGTCCGCCGAACAGGGCGCGGACGGCAAATGGCGGGCGGCCAAAGCGGTGATGAGCCGCAGCGCACGGGTGATTATGGAGGGCGCGGTGCGCGTGCCGGAAGATTGTTTGGAAGTTTGAACGCTGCCTGAAAACGTTTCAGGCAGCGCGAAGGCCAAAACAGGCGTGGGCAATCCCGCGCCTGTCGGCATTTGCAACAAAACCGACAAAATTGATAAAACTCCATATCCATGCTATTCAGCATCTCGCTGTAATGAGTTCAATACTATTGCGGCGAAATATGGTGAAGATGACAATTTCTTATCAAACAATTATTTATGATGAAAACCATCCTATCCGTAAACTGTGCCTGACAACAGCGGCAACAGGCGCATTGGTGTTAGCACAGATTGCAGCAAAACGTTGCGTGATACCGCAGCTAAGCGGCGATACTGTCACATGTTTGCGAGAAGGTTTGTCGCATGTTGAGAAAAACCGCAAATGGGGTTTTATCAATAAATACGGCAAGATAAGTCGTTCCAATTTCCAATTATGATGGCGCATATGACTTCTCGAAAGGTTTTGCGACAGTTGGGAAAACGGTAAACATGGCCATATCAATAAAGCAGGCAAAATAAGCACTCCAATTCAATACAATTCTGTTGGTAACTTCTCTGAAAGGCTTGGCGAAAGTTGAGAAAAACAGCAAATATGGTTTTTGTCGATAAAACCGGCAAGGTAGTTATTCCAATTTAATACGACTTCGCTAACTATTTTGAAAATAGGAGAGCCAGAATTACCCAAAACGGTGCAAAGTTTTATATTAAGAAACAAGGCCGTTATATTGCCGAGGGATATGTCAATGAATGTCTCCATGTGTAGGCAGGATTTTTATGGGTCTGCCCAACATATTGGGCAATCAAAAATATAACATATTTGTTTTTTCTACCAAAATAGGCAAAGTAACGGTTTAGAACTATTATAATGACCTTAACTACGAAGTTGATTGCAGCGACATCCAAATAAAATTCCGCCCTGAAAAAAATCTCCCAAAATCCATATTCAAACTACGTGTGTTATCTGAGTATGGATTTTGGGAGATTTTCTATTTTCAGGCTGCCTGAAGCATTCAGATGAGAGATGTATTCCGTTCGGCCAATCGGATAACTTGTTCGGGCAGTAATTTATTGAGGCAGTCGGTGTGTCCGAGCGGGCATTCGCGTTTGAAACAGGGGCTGCATTTGAGATGTAGAGACGCAATAGCGGCATGTTCAGACAGCGGCGGCGTATGGTCGGGGCTGGATGAGCCGTATAAAGCAACCATATTTTTGCCGAGTGCTGCGGCAATGTGCATTAATCCGCTGTCGTTACAAAATACGGTTTCTGCGCATGCAAGCAGGTCTATGGCTTCAGACAGGTCGGTTTTACCGCATAAATTGATACATACGTTACCGCTTTGCTTTTGGATTTCTTCCGCAATATCAAAATCTTTTTGCGAACCGAACAGCCAAATCTGTTTACCTTGGGCAGCATAATGGCGTGCGAGTACGGCAAAGTGTGCGGTTGGCCAACGTTTGGCTACACCGTATTCCGCGCCGGGGCAAAAAGCAATAACGGGTAAGTCGGTATTAAGCGCGTGTTTGTTTAGAGCCGCTGCTTGTGAGGCCGCCTGAATGGTAAAGCGTGGCTGCGATGAAGGAGTTTGGAAACCTGCCTGCTCGGAATGCGCCAATGCGGTGTAGCGGTCCACCATTAGCGGTAATGCCACTTTATCCAGCTTGCGTATATCATTCAGCAGAAAATAGCGACTTTCGCCGACATAGCCGGTACGCTTTTTAATGCCGCTGGCAAAGGCGATAAGGGCGGATTTGAGTGAACCGGGTAATACGATGACTTGCGTGTAACCACGTTTGCCGAGTTCACGGCCGATACGCCAGCGTTGCTTTAATCGCAGGGCGCCATGTCCGAAAGGGTTGTCTAAAATATCAGCAACTTCAGGCATACGCCGGTAAACGGCTTGCGACCATTTGGGTGCGAATATGTCGATGGCGCAATGCGGGTGCAGTTCGTGCAGGCGGCGCAGAAGGGGTTGCGTCATAACGCAATCACCTATCCAAGAAGGGGAAATAATCAGGATTTTTTCAGACATGGTGTTTTAAAGTGTTGATATTTTCAGGCTGCCTGAAATCATAAGGCACAATAATAGGCTTTGATTTTTTCCGCCATCAATTTGCGCCGTTGGATTAAAAATTCGGAATAGTTTTCATGATGGAAATCCCGCCATGATTCGGGAATACAATTCTCGGTCAAATTTTTTTGCCAAGCTTCTTCCGAAGACAGAGAAGTGTAATGCTTGCCGCCGCTTTTCATATCGGCGAAGGCTGCCGCAAAATATTCGGCAGGCGGCTTGTCGCCCAAGCGGATATTGGTTTGCTGTTCGGTAAAGACAAAATTGGCCACTTGGTTGTAATCGCTTCTTTTGTAACCATGACTGCCCAAATGGTTTTTGGGAAACAGATGATGTTCATCGCCGCGTGCCGCCAGTAAGTCGCGGACGGTAACGCTGTCCGACAGGAAAACGGTTTCGTTGTTTTTGCATTGCGCCGCCAAATAACACAGATACGCGCTGTTCACGGGGCTGGAAGAATCCAGTTGGCTGACCAGTTTGTGTGTCCAAAAACCTTCGTTAAGTTCCGCCAGCTCAATTTGTGCCAAGCATTCCGCCACGCCTTTTTCGTGAATGTGTTGAATATCGCGCTCAATGGCGGTTTCGGAAGAGCCGGAATAACGCCCAGTCAATAACGACATCACCAGCCATTTTTTCACCCATTGTTGGATTTGGTGTTCGCCGGTGTTGCGTTCTTTCAAATGCAGATACACGGCATAAGCCATGTTCAAACTGTTTTGCGAGTTGAGTAATTTTTTATCCACAAAGCCTGCCGAGCGCACCACAGTCAGAAAACGCTCGTAGTTGCTTTGCTTGAAAAAGCACTCCAAACCGTAGCGCAAGGTTTGGTAACTTTCTTGCGCGATGCTTTCCTCGTTGGTACGGTTTTTGAAATCGCGCCCCGACAGCAATGCTACCAAATCGCCGAATTTGCCACGTTTGAACGCAAACGTGTAGGCGCAGCGCAAAACGTCCACATAATCAGGGCGGTACAATACTTCGTTTTTACCGGCAATCCACTTGATTTGACGGTAATCATCGGAGGAGGCAAAGTCGGCATCGTTTTTCTCAACCGCTTGGGAAAAGTCGCTGTCGTTGAGCAGATGGCAAAAATAATCAATCATTTTGCGTAAACGGTTGCCGCCGTATTGCTCGTCTGCGGCAATTTTGGACATCACGAAATCGGCACTGCTCAAAACCACGCCTTTTTGATTGATGCGGATAAAAATTTCGGTAACGGTGTTGATGTCCAAATCGGAATTCAGTTCAATGATGCCGATGGGACGGTTTTTGATTGCCGATAACTGGTTGATTTTTTCTTCCACAATATTTTCATCGGCTTCGGGGTTGGCCGTCAAATACGCCAAACGCGCATCACGCGGGGAAAGGCTGCCGTTTAAAAGCGGAGCAATGTCGTTTATCCATTTGGGATTACGCTCAATGGCGGTATTGCACACTTCAAAGGCGGATTCTCCGTCTTTTGCCAAAGGGTTGTAAGCAATTTTGATGCGTATGTTTTGATAATTTTTGTTTAGGACGGTTTGTCCGGACACGGCGGCGGTCAGTGCGGTAATGCGCTGTTGGCCGTCAATCAGCACACGTTTGCCGAAAGCGGTACTGCCGTCTTTCAAGCGCACATCGGGATTGCGCCAAGTAATGATGTAGCCGACAGGATAGCCTTTATATAGAGAATCCATCAAATCACGGACTTTGCTGGCCGTCCACACAAACGGGCGTTGGATTTCGGGAATGGCGATTTCGCCCGTGTTTATCCAAGTCAGAATGTTTTCAACATTATATTGATTAACGGAATATTTGGACATTTCATTTCCCTTTGCAACAGGCGGTATTCAACAAAAATTTCAGGCTGCCTGAAACCGAAAACCCGTTTTCAGGCAGCCTGCACTTTTTTACAATTTACCGTCCAGCCAAGCGTTTACACCGCCCAACACATCGGGCAGTTTCTCCGCATCGCTGCCGCCCGCCTGTGCCAAATCGGGACGGCCGCCGCCTTTACCGCCGACCTGTTCCGCCGCCCATTTCACCAAATCGCCCGCTTTCACTTGGTTGGTCAAAGGCTTGGACACGCCTGCGCACAAGGACACTTTGCCGTCGTTTACGGCAGCAAGCAAGACTACGGCGCGGTCGGACTGCCCGCACAAATCGCCGACGATATTACGCAATGCCGCCGCGTCCGCGTCCATCTGCGCCGCCACCAGCAAGGCGCCTTTCACTTCCTGCGCGTTGGCGAGCAGCTTCGCGCCCGCGTGTGCCGCCAGTTCGCTTTTGGCGGCGGCAAGGGCTTTTTCAAGCTGTTTGGCATGCGCCGCCTGCGCTTGGATTTTGGCGAACACGTCTTTTTCGGTTTGCGCTTTCACTTCGGCGATGATGGATTTAAGCAGTTGTTCCTGCTGTTGAATCCGCGCCAACGCCGCTTCGCCGCACACCGCTTCCACACGGCGCACGCCCGCCGCGATGCCGCCCTCGCCGATGATTTTGAACACGCCGATGTCGCCCGTCCGCGCCACATGTGTGCCGCCGCACAATTCGGTGGAAAAATCGTCCATTTTTACCACGCGCACAAAATCGCCGTATTTTTCGCCGAACAACATCATCGCGCCAGTTTTTTGCGCGTCTTCAAGGCGCATGGTTTCAATTTTGACGGGCACGTTTGCCATAATCGCGGCATTGACGCGGCGCTCCACTTCGGCGATTTCGTCCGCGCCGATGGGGGCGGGGTGGGAAATGTCAAAACGGGTCAAATCTTTGTTTTGCAGCGAACCTTTTTGTTCAACGTGGCTGCCCAACACATCGCGCAGGGCTTGGTGCATCAGGTGGGTAACGCTGTGGTTGCGGGTGATGGCGGCGCGGACGCTTTCGTCCACTTGCGCCGATACTTTGTCGCCAATTTTCAGGCTGCCTGAAACCGCCGCGCCCAAATGTCCGTGTACCGCCGCTTTGATTTTTTGGGTGTCGCGCACTTCAAAATGTCCGTTTGCCGCAATAATCGTGCCGACATCGCCCACTTGTCCGCCGCTTTCGGCGTAAAACGGGGTTTGCGCCAGCACGATGATGCCGTGTTCGCCTTCGCGCAATTCGTCCACCGCCGCGCCGTCCCGATACAGGGCAAGGATTTCGCTGTCGCACACGCGCTTCTCGTAGCCGCAAAATTCGGTGTCCGCGCCGTGATAGGACACTTGCGCGTCCGCTTTGAAGTTTTGCGCGGCGCGGGCGCGGGCGCGTTGGGCTTCCATTTCGCGGTTGAAGCCGTCTTCGTCCAAATCAATGCCCAGTTCGCGTGCCATGTCGGCGGTGAGGTCGTAGGGGAAGCCGTAGGTGTCGTAGAGTTTGAAAATGTGCTCGCCCGACAAAATCAGTTTGCTGTTGGCGATGTTGTCGTTCAAATAGGCTTCCAAAGCATCGGCAAACGGGCGGTCGCCATCATTCAGGGTTTTGTTTTCAATAATGTCTTGCAAACCGAATTGGCAGCTTTCGTTCAGGCTGCCTGCGGCGCGGGGGCGCACGATGATTTGCTTGTTGCCGCCGTTGAAACGGGCGGAGGCGGCAAATTCCGTGCCGTCTGCGGTGGTCAGCAGCAGGGGTGCGCCCGTGCCGTCTTCAGGCAGCAGCGATTCCAGTTTCAGGAATTTCATGCCGTTTAAAACCTGATTAAACAAGCTCATGCCTTTTTCCAGCGTTTCGCCGAAGCGCACTTCTTCGCCGCGCAGGGCTTCCATGATTTTGGTTTGCTGCTCTTTTAATTCGGGGTAGGCATCGCCCATTTCGCGCACCAAATCGGGAACGAGTTTGTAGAAAAATGCTTGTTTTTGCCCGAGTTTGTAACCGTGCCGCACGGCGCGGCGGATGATGCGGCGCAAAACGTAGCCGCGCCCTTCGTTGGACGGCAGCACGCCGTCCGCAATCAGGAAGGAGCAGGCGCGGATGTGGTCGGCGATGACTTTCAAACTCGGCACGTTTTCGCTGAACGGCACGCCGGTTTCGCGGGCGGCGGCTTGGAGCAGGTTTTTAAACAAATCAATCTGATAGTTGCTGTTCACATGCTGCATGACGGCGGCCATGCGTTCCAAGCCCATGCCGGTGTCCACGCTGGGTTTGGGAAGCAGGTTCATCGTGCCGTTTTCATCGCGGTTGAACTGCATAAACACGCAGTTCCAAATTTCAATAAAACGGTCGCCGTCTTCTTCGGGGCTTCCGGGCGGGCCGCCCCAGATGTGGTCGCCGTGGTCGTAAAAGATTTCCGAGCAGGGCCCGCAGGGGCCGGTGTCACCCATTTGCCAGAAGTTGTCGGAGGCGTAACGGCCGCCTTTGTTGTCGCCGATGCGGATGATGCGGTTTTCAGGCAGCCCGATTTCATCACGCCACACGGCATAGGCTTCATCGTCTTCGGCGTAAACGGTGGCGAGCAGTTTGTCGGCGGGCAGGTTCAGCCACGCGGGGGAGGTGAGGAATTCCCATGCGAATTTGATGGCATCTTGTTTGAAATAGTCGCCGAAGCTGAAGTTGCCCATCATTTCAAAAAAGGTGTGGTGGCGGGCGGTGTAGCCGACGTTTTCCAAGTCGTTGTGTTTGCCGCCGGCGCGGACACATTTTTGCGCGGTGGTGGCGCGGGTGTAGGGGCGTTGGTCAAAGCCGAGAAACACGTCTTTGAATTGGTTCATGCCGGCGTTGGTAAACAGCAGGGTGGGGTCGTCGTGCGGCACGAGCGGGGAGGAGCGGACGATTTGGTGTCCTTTGGATTCAAAAAATTGCAGGAATTTTTGGCGCAGTTGGGAAGTGTTCATAAAATTTCAAAATAAGATGTAACTGGTTGAAAGGTTGCTTCTTTCAGGCAGCCTGAAAGCGCTGCTGAAATATATAAAAAACTTTCGCATCTTAACGCAAAACGGCTTTTGCGGATACTGATTAGCTCAATTATTCAGAGAAAAAAATGATGGTAGAAATAGCGAAAACATACGGACAATAAAAGCATAAGTTGTTTTTGATGCGATAGGGTAGTTGATTTTTGTTGTTCAACTTTCTGCATCTGTATCTTGACGCTTAACCAAATGGACCTGAGCAACTGCTTTCTGTGCTGCTTTAACTAATTCCGGACCACCTTTAGCTCCGGCTACGTCTGGCAGCTGCTGTTAAGAGGATTTATCTAATTCCTTATTGATGGCTTTAGAAGGCATCTTAGCTTTATCGATTTGGGAATCAAAAATCTTAGCTGTCCTTGAATACACTTCAAAATGCCTGACTTGTCCAGATTGATAGACAGTATCTGCATTTTTAGGTAGATTTTGCACCACCAAATCATGATGCTCTTTAGGGGTATATCGAGGAATTAAGCCTAATTTGGCATCTCTATCGCCTCTTTCTACTGTGCCGTTCCAACTAACATCTTTTGGACAAGTACATACCATCACATCTACAACGTAACCATGTTGCTTAAAATTGCTAATTTCTTTCAGCGGAATATCTGTTGTTCTGAATGTACCCTCAATGATGATATTCAGTTTTTGCTTAATTGCCTCATCTCGTACTTTCTGAACCATTGCCCCGGCGAAATCACCGGTGTATTTAGAAGCATCTTTGCCATGCTGTTGATAGATTTCTTCGTAACCTTGCTTGTAGGGGCGGAATTCATCACCATTAATAACAATGGCATTATCGTTTAGTTGTTTTTTGACCGTTTCAATACCGAATGATTTACCCGCTCCGGGTTGGCCGCCAAGAAGAACAGCAGCAGGGTGTTCTACCGAACTTAAATTAGATTGGGTGGTTAAGTCTTCCCATACTGCAGGGAATTTTGCATTGACATCATCATTAAGGTTGTATTCGGCCATCTTGATATTATTCCTTATGCTTGTCGAAATTGTGGCAATTCAGGCAGGTCTTTATATTTTTTTATAATCTCTTGCAAAGGCGGCACTTCTTTATCCATATCAATTTTTTCGGGTGAAGTTGAATATATCCAATTTCTTTTTTTTGCTAAAAAATCATATAGTTTTTCGTATTCAGGGTGTTCTTTCCCCAATCGTAAAGAGACGATGGATCTTGCATAAGCTATTAGGTGAATCAAACTGTCTTTTTCCATGATGGTTGCCATTTCAAATCCTTTTTTTGATTAGTTAAAGTATAGTTTTAATAACAGGAGACATAACGTATCTTCACGGCTAGCAGAATACAGCCGGAATGTATAGAAAGAAGGTTTGCTTGAGATCGGAATACGGATAATGTTTTAAAATCACACAGAAAAACAATGCTCAACGTTTCCGAACAACTGACGCTTCAGGCAGCCTGAAACATGAATATTGCTTAAATAAGCCGACCGTTCACGTCATTTATTGTGATACCGAGCGGCAAAACCCAAACCGCTTCATTCGCCGGAACAGATTAGTGCCGCAAAAAATAAAACATACCTGCCACCTACATTTAAAATGCAAGCAACATAGCTATTTGATTAATATTAAAAACCGATTCATTTCACTCCGACAACCCACACCGTTAAAGCAAAATGCTATTTCAAATGTATCGAACGCTTTACGCACATGCGCGGTTAAACCAATCCAACACCTGATTGACCGCCTCTTCGATACCCATATGGTCGGTATTAAGCAGATATGCATCAGGCAATTGGCGCAAAGGAGCGGTACTGCGGTTGGTATCGGCGGCGTCACGCGCCTGAATATCAGCCAAAATACGGTCAAACTCCGCACCTCCGCAAGCAATGCCGAGCTGTTTGGCACGTCGTGCGGCTCTGACTTGTGCGGACGCGGTCAGAAAAACCTTCAGGCAGGCTTGCGGGAAAACCACCGAACCCATATCACGCCCGTCTGCCACCAAACCGCCGTTTTCGGCAAATGCGCGTTGGCGTTGCAACAAAGCCTCACGCACTTGCGGCAGGGCGGCGACTTTTGATGCACCCATACCGATGGCTTCGCTGCGAATGGTTGCACCCACATCGCAACCGTTTAGCAACACGCGTTCGCCGTCAAACACCACAGGCAAATCTGTCGCCAGCTTTGCCACTGCCGCTTCATCCGTCCAGGTTACGCCCTGCTCTCGGGCATACAATGCGGTCAGGCGGTATAAAGCACCCGAATCCAAATATGCCCACCCCAATTCACGGGCAACGCGGGCAGCTACCGTGCCTTTCCCCGAAGCAGAAGGTCCGTCTATGGCAATCACGTTTCGCATAATGTGTTCCGAATGATTTGATGCGGTTTAAAACTGCGCCATTCTAGCACAGAGTTTTTCAGGCAGCCTGAAAGCGGCAAAACGGGCAGACTGCAAACCAATCTGCCCGTTTTCGGTTTATTCCGTATTTAAACTGCCTGAATATTGGCAGCTTGCAAGCCTTTGGGACCTTCTGTTACATCAAAAGAAACTTTTTGGCCTTCTTTCAATGTTTTAAACCCTTCCATATTGATAGCGGAAAAGTGTGCGAACAAATCTTCGCCGCCTGCATCGGGAGTGATGAAACCAAAACCTTTAACATCGTTAAACCATTTTACTGTACCGGTTGCCATAAACTTACTGACTTTCTGAAAAAATTGAACATATGTGCGGCACACCGCACGGATAAGCGTTTTACCTTTGTTAAAAATAGCCGTCAAGCATTATTTTTCAAAAAAAGCGTTTTTCATTCAAATAGAACAAAATACAACAGAAGACTACATTTTCAGGCAGCCTGACGGGGAGCGTTTTTGCCAAAAGGCAGGCATGTTACGTTCAAACCCTTAAATTCGTTTCCCAAACAAACCGATATCTATACCGGACACATCGTATCGCTTATCGCCATCGGTACTAACACTCTATCACACGCACCGACACAGGCACCGCTTTGCGTTTCATGGTAACCGCCAAACCGGCCAAAGAAGTCTCTTTATAGGTGGATTTCATATCCAAACCGGTTTGCAGCATAGTTTGAATCACCATATCCAAACTCACCTTCTTGCTTTCTCCGTCTTCCAACAGGGAAAGCTGCGCCAATTTAATAGCTTTTTCCGCTGCAATGCCGTTGCGCTCGATACACGGTATCTGCACCAAACCGCCAACAGGGTCGCAGGTCAAACCCAAATGATGCTCCATAGCCATTTCCGCCGCATTTTCGATTTGCGCCACCGTGCCGCCGCTCACGGCAGAAAATCCGCCCGCCGCCATCGAACATGCCACGCCCACTTCTCCTTGACATCCCACTTCCGCTCCCGAAATAGACGCATTGGTTTTGTACAGAATGCCGATTGCGCCTGCCGTCAGCAGAAAATCCTCTATCGCTCTGGGCGAAGACAAAGGATGGAACTTGCGGAAATAGTACAAAACGGACGGCACAATGCCTGCCGCACCGTTAGTCGGAGCGGTAACCACCCTGCCGCCTGCAGCGTTTTCTTCGTTCACCGCCATGGCATACACCATCGGCCACAACTGGGTATTTAACTGCCCCGCCTCACGCAAAACCTGCATTTTTTCAGCCAGCACGGGCGCACGGCGGTTGACGTGCAGGCCTCCGGGCAACACGCCCTGTTGCGACAGACCGCGCTCCACGCAATCAAACATAGCCTGTGCCACTGCCGCCACCCTGCGCCGCACTGCCAACGGTTTTTCGCCGCTCAAAGCCGACTCGTTGCGGACAACGATTTGCGCGATACTCAAATCATGGTCATGACACATTTGCGTCAGTTCATCCATGCTGCCGAAAGGATAAGGCACCGCTTCGGCGTTTTCAGGCAGCCTGCCGAACTGCTCATCGGTTACTACAAAACCGCCGCCTACGGAATAATAAACCTGTTTAAACAAAACCCTGCCCTGCTCGGCATAGGCAGTAAAACGCAAACCGTTGGGGTGTTTGGGCAGCACGTCATCATAATGCACCGCCATATCGGCTGCCTGAAAAGTGATGAGATGCGTGCCGTTCAGATTTAATTTTTCCGCCGTACGGATATGCGCCAAACGCGACTGAATAGACGACAGCTCCACATCATGCGGCAAAGAGCCTTCCAAGCCCAACAGCAAAGCATCGAATGTACCGTGCCCGCTGCCCGTCAGTGCCAACGAACCGTACACTTCCGCCACCACGCGGCATGTTTGCCCGAGCAGGCCTTTTTCAGACAATGCCGCCGCAAAATCAGCCGCCGCCTTCATCGGCCCGACCGTATGCGAGCTGGACGGCCCCAAGCCGATTTTAAAAATATCGAAAATACTGAGCATACGCTTCCCCGTTACCATTCAAGACAAACGTTTATCTCAAAACGTTGCCGGCAAAACCAATCGAATCGGGACGCAATGTAACACGAAACAGCCTGCTATGCCGTAATTCGGTAACGGTCGATACATCAATCCGATTTGACCTGAACCGACATAGCGTTTAACCTTTGCGGCTTAATCCATTCCGTCTCCATTATCCTCCATGTCACACCCCCCTATCCGCCGCGCCGTGTATGCCGGCAGTTTCGACCCGCCTACCAACGGTCATCTTTGGATGATTGCCGAAGCGCAGCGGCTGTTTGACGAACTGATTGTTGCCATCGGTGTCAATCCGAACAAAAAAAGCACTTATTCGGTTGCCGAACGCCGCACCATGCTGGAAAAAATCACCGCCGATTTCCCCAACGTCCGCATTACTTCATTTGAAAAAGAATACTTGGTAAATTTCGCCCATTCCATCAACGCCCCATTTGTCGTACGCGGCATCCGTACCGCCACCGATTACGAATACGAACGCGCCGTACGCCACATCAACGCCGACTTGCAGCCTGAAATCCGCACCATATTCCTGATGCCGCCGCGCGAAATCGTGGAAATTTCCTCTACCATGGTTAAAGGCTTGGTCGGCTACACAGGCTGGCAGGAAGTCGTCAAACAATACGTACCGCCGCCGGTATACGAAAAAATGATTGCCGATTACCACAAGAATTGATTTGATTTTCAAGATATTTTCCTGATTTTCAATCCCATTGCGAATAAAAATATCCGCTGCGCCGCCATTTCCTCACCGGCAAAAACGGCGGCGCAATCATTACGGCAACGCACGACAAAAGGCGAGTCGGATGTCATAACAGTTTGTTGTCTTCAGGCAGCGGTCGCCGCACATCAGAATACGGTATGGGCGGTTTCCCAACCGTCCGACTGACTAAGCCATACCCACCCGAAAAATAAACAATCGCAAACGCCCAATCATACCGATGAAAAGCAAGATAAACATGCTTTTCCATTTAAAGGTATCCGCACAAAACCGTTGCGGATAAAACGACAGCAAACATTGCTACCGCAAGGTACCGATTTGCCTGCCTGCGCCGCCAGATAAAACCAAAGCATCGCACAGCCGCCGATGCAGAGTTTGCCGGTTCAACTTTCAGGCAGGCTGCCTGAAATAGAGTGCATCAGCAAACCGATTGCCTGCATACTGACTTTTTTGTTCAAACAAACGATGAACATATTCCCCACCCGCAGCCACTCCCAACCGGACACACAACAAATTGATTAAATTCGAATATAAATACTCTGCTTCCAAATAAGATTAATACCGGAATGCAATTGAATAAAAACAAATATTCTCCAATAGCTTGTTGAAAATTCCTATTGCAAGAAAATGTTTTTACACAATCTGTTTGCAGTCATATCAATCAAATCTTACAACACAGCCTAAATAAAACAATATCCGCCCAAACGTTCCTGCCAATCGAACGCATCAGGTATCCATCTCCTTAAATATTATTAGCGTTTCATAAAAGACAATAAAAAGAGTTTTCATTTTTAATAAGCAAGAGTACAATATTAACTAAAATTAAACACTCCTTTACGGAATTTGCCATGTGGGTTGCTTTATTGATTATGCTGCGCGAAGGAATCGAAGCTGCATTGATTGTCGGAATTGTAGCGGGCTTCTTGAGCCAAAGCGGACACGGCAAAATGATGCCGAAAGTCTGGCTCGGCGTAGGCTTGGCTGCTTTGCTGTGTGCGACAGTCGGATACGGCATTCATAAGGCAACGGGTGAAATTCCCCAAAAACAGCAAGAGTTGGTTGTCGGCGTACTCGGCTTGGTGGCGGTGGGTATGCTCACTTATATGGTTTTATGGATGAAAGAAGCCGCCCGAAACCTGAAACACACCCTGCAAGAATCCGTTCAGGCAGCCTTAAACCGCGGCAAAGGACAAGGTTGGGCATTGGTGGCGATGGCGTTTTTAGCAGTGTTGCGCGAAGGTTTGGAAAGTGTGTTTTTCCTGATTGCGGTGTTCGAACAAAGTCCTGATGCGCGTATGCCTTTGGGTTCGGTAGCGGGTTTGCTGCTGGCGGCACTGATTGGCTATGTCGTCTATCGCGGCAGCGTGAAAATCAATTTGTCGCGCTTTTTTACCGTTACCGGTGTGTTTTTGATTTTAATAGCGGCAGGTTTGTTTGCTGGAGCGTTCCGCGCCTTGCATGAAGCGGGCGTATGGAATTTCGGGCAAACCGTATTGGCGGACTTCTCGCCGATACTGCACGAACAAAGCCCTTTGGGCGTGCTGTTGGGCGGTTTTCTCGGTTATACCGACCATCCGACCGTCAGCGATGCAGTGTTATATCCGCTGTATCTGATACCTGTTTTGTTCTTGTTTTTACGTCATGGAGAAAAAAGATGAAAGCTGTATTGAAACCTTTGAGTGCTGCGGTATTGTTGTTGGGCTTGGCCGCCTGTCAACCTCCTGCCGCGGATAAACCCGCCGCCTCTGCCCCCGCTGCAGACGGTATGCAGGCGGACGGTACGGTTTCCGTTGCCGTAAACGACACCGAATGCGTGCCGATGGAATTAACCGTCCCCAGCGGCAAGACTACGTTTAACATCAAAAACGACAGCGGCCGTGCTTTGGAATGGGAAATCCTGAACGGCGTAATGGTAGTGGACGAACGTGAAAACATCGCCCCCGGACTCTCCGCCAAACTGACCGCCGTATTACTGCCGGGCGAATACGCCATGACTTGCGGTTTGCTCAACAATCCGCGCGGCAAACTCATCGTAACCGACAGCGGCTTTAAAGAAACGACCGATGCCGACAATTTGGCCAAACTCGCCGAACCTTTGGCCGAATACAAAAAATACGTTCAAAACGAAGCTTCGCAATTGGTACAAAAAACCGAAGCCTTTGTAGCGGCGGTTAAGGCAGGCGATGTAGCCAAAGCGCAATCGCTGTTTGCCGATGCACGCGTCCCCTATGAACGCATCGAACCGATTGCCGAGCTGTTTAACGAACTCGACCCCGCTATTGACGCACGTGAAGACGATTTCAAAGCAGGCCCGAAAGACCCTGAATTTACAGGTTTCCACCGTATCGAATATGCCTTGTGGGTAGAAAAATCCACCGCAGGTCTGGACGACATTGCCGACAAACTGTTGGAAGACGTGAAAAAACTCCAACAAGAAATCGATTTGCTCAACTTCCCTCCTGCCAAAGTGGTAGGCGGTGCGGCGGTATTGATTGAAGAAGTGGCCGCCAGCAAAATCAGCGGCGAAGAAGACCGCTACAGCCACACCGATTTGAGCGATTTCAACGCCAATATGGAAGGTGCGAAAAAAATCGTCGATTTGTTCCGCAGCCGGCTGGAAGCCAAAAATCCGACCTTGGTTCAAGAAGTGGATGCCCATTTCAAACAGGTTGACGAAATATTAGGCAAATACAAAACCGCCGACGGTTTCCAAACCTACGACAAACTGAGCGAAGCAGACCGCAAAGCACTGCAAAGCCCGATTAACACTTTGGCAGAAGAATTGGCCAAACTGCGCGGCTTGCTAGGCTTGGGCGTAGAAGACAACTAAAATACAACACAGGCTGCCTGAAACCTTTCAGGCAGCCTTTTATGTATTGCAGCATACACTTCCCCGCCAACCATAACAACAACTTATCAACCGCATTCCGACAAACCCATAACATCAGGCACAAGCCGGATTTTCACTTTCAGGCAGCCTGAACACAAGGAACAAACCATGACAACCGAAACCCTACACGACCCAAGCAAACGCCGTTTGTTCAAAACCGCCGCCGTACTCGCCGCAGGCAGCGCATTAGCCGCTTGCAGCAAACAAAGCCACCGGCAGGCAAACGCCTCCTCCTGCAGCACCAACGGCCATTCCGATACCGCCTACTCCTGCTACGGCGTCCATCAGGCAGGCATTGTTACCCCGCACCAACCGTTCGGCATTCTGTGTGCCTTCGATACTACCGCCCCCGATGCCGCCGCCCTGCAAACCATGTTCCAAATTCTCAGCCAACGCATTGAATTTTTAACACAAGGCGGCGAACTTACCGACCCAGACCCCAAACTCCCCCCTTCAGGCAGCGGCATTCTCGGACGACATATCAAACCCGACGGCTTGACCGTCACGGTAGGCGTCGGCGCATCCCTGTTCGACCATCGCTACGGTTTATCGGACAAGAAACCCAAACATCTCACCGACATGCCCGACTTCCCCAACGACAAACTGCAAGCCGACTGGTGTGACGGCGATTTTTCCCTACAAATCTGCGCCTTCAGCCCGGAGACCTGCCAAAACGCCCTGCGCGACATTATCAAACAACTGAGCAAATACGCCATCATCCGCTGGAGTATAGACGGCTTCCTGCCCAAAGCCCCCGCAGGCGAAGCCGCACGCAACCTGCTCGGCTTCCGCGATGGCAGCGCCAATCCCGACGTCAGCCGGCCGGAAGTTGCCGACCAAGTATTGTGGACGGGTATTGCCGCCAACGCCTTAGACGAACCCGCGTGGACAAAAAACGGCAGCTACCAAGCCGTACGCATCATCCGCCATTTCGTTGAATTTTGGGACAGAACCCCTCTGGAAGAACAAGAAGCCATTTTCGGCCGCGAAAAATACAGCGGCGCACCGTTGGGCATGAAACACGAACACGACACCCCCGATTACGGCCAAGACCCCGAAGGCAAAACCATTCCGAAAGACAGCCATATGCGTCTTTCCAACCCGCGCGACCCCGAATTCCTGGCCAAACACCGTCTGTTCCGCCGCCCGTTTGACTATTCGCGCGGCCTGTCCAAAGCAGGACAATTGGATGTCGGCTTGGTATTTGTCTGCTACCAGGCCAATTTAAGCGATGGTTTTGTTTTCGTACAAGGAAAACTGAATCTCGAACCTTTGGAAGAATACATCAGCCCCTTTGGCGGCGGCTATTTCTTCATCCTGCCCGGCTTTGAAAAAAGCGGTTATTTAGGACAGAGTCTGTTTGCCTAAACTCCGTCAATAGCATTTTATTTTCCATACAACGGAACCCTTGCATGGAAAAATGAAGCGCATAAATACGATAACGGTACTATCATCAAAAACTGCCGTTGTTTCCCCATACGGAAACAACGGCAGTTTTTATTGAAATATAAGCAACCATTTACCGGCCATCTGAGAAACCTTCAGGCAGCCTTTCTGCTTCGCCACATACCCCATAAAAACACTGCCACACCTGCCCATACCCAAGCATAGCCGATAAAGCGGTCGGCACTAAACCTTTCGCCGAACAGCAGCAAACCGAGCAGCACCTGAAGCGTAGGAGAAACATATTGCAACATTCCCAATAAAGACAGGGAAATACGCTTGGCGGCAGAGGCAAACAGCAACAGCGGCAATGTGGTAGCAATGCCCGAACCCAGCAAAATAACGATTTGCAGATGGTTTAATTGCCCAAACACCATTATCTGCCTGAAAGAACACCACCACAAATAAGCAGCAGCAAACGGAAACAACAGCAAAGTTTCCAAAGCCAAGCCCGGCAAAGCATCCATAGGTGCGCGTTTACGGATTAGGCCGTATGTCCCGAAACTGCCTGCCAAGAGCAACGCCACCCACGGCACTTTGCCCGCAGGATATGCCAGCCACCAAATGCCGCACAATGCCAGCAGCAGCGCGACTATTTGGGTACGGTTGAGTTTCTCTTTAAGAAACACACTGCCCAACAAAACATTAAACAGCGGATTGATAAAATAACCCAAACCGGCATCTAAAATATGGTGGTTCATAATCGCCCACAAATACACCAGCCAATTGAGCGCAATCAAAAACGAAGAAAGTGCAAACACCGTCAAAAGTTTAGGCTGCGCAAAAGCCCGCAATACGGTGCGTACGCCACCGAAACAGCACAACAAAAACACAGAAAACACTGCCGACCATACAATCCGCTGCGCCAAAATTTGGTCTGCCGGCATGGCGGATTGGTTGATGGGATACCAATAAAGGGGAAACAATCCCCAAATCAGATAACATCCCAAAGCATAATACAAACCTTGCCGCCCGTTATTCGTTTCCATCTTATCCGCTACCGCGATATAAAGCGCAAATCTTAAACCTGCCTGAAAACTGCGTCCAGCATTTTCAGGCTGCCTGAAAACAGGTTAAAATGCGTCCTTTATTTTCCGATACAAGCTTTTATCATGTTTCACGTCATTGAAAAATACCGCACCGCTTCGCAAGTTATCCTGGGCGTAATCGGCTTGTCTTTTGTCGGTTTCGGCATGGCAGCCTTCCAAACAGGCAGCCGCGACAACTACATCGTCCTCATCGGGCAAGAAGCCGTTACCCGTGAAGGTTTGGAAAACGCTATCCGTAACATCGAGGCATCGGGCGGCAAAGCCGACCGTCAAGAAGTATTCCATTCGCTGGTAGAGCAGGCTTATCTGATGGAGGGTGCAAAAAAGCTGGGCATTACCGTTTCCGAAGAACAAATCAAACAAATGATTACGGACGAGCCTGGCTTCCATGACGCCTCAGGCAAATTTGACCCCGCACTGTTCCGCACGTTTTTGGAAAATAACCGCATCAGCGAAAGCGACTGGGTACAAACCGAACGCCGCCGCCAAACCATGATTGCCATGCTGGATATGCTCGGTACCAACGTTACCGCCGACCAGCAAGCCCTGCAAGTGTTAAACGCCACCATGTCGCCGCGCATTGTGCGTACTTCTGCGGTTTACCCGCAACACTTTGCCGGGCAGGTCAAAGCCGACGATGCCGCTATCCGCCGATATTATGACGACAATCCTGCGCGTTATACCGTAGAGCAAGGCGTTCAATTCGAATACTTTATCCTATCTCCCAAAGAGTTGGCAGCCAAACAGAGCATCAGCGAAGAAGAAATTGCGCAAGCACTGAACGAAATGCAGGCAGCCGCCAAACCCAAACGCCGTATCTCGCACATTCTGATTGAAGTTCCCGAAGGCAGCAGCGATGCCGAACGCGCCCAAGCCAAAGCGCAAGCCGAAAAAATTGCAACCGAAGCGCAAGCCAATCCCCAAAAATTTGCCGCACTGGCAGCACAATATTCCCAAGATACCGCAAGCTCAAGCAAAGGCGGCGACTTGGGCGAATACGCACAAGACAACAATACTGCCATGAAACCCCTTATCGATACCGCTTTCGCACTGGAACAAGGCGCAGTAAGTGATGCGGTGCAGAGCAGCTTCGGCTACCACATCATCCAAGTAACCGATATTGCCAAAGTGGATTTAGGCGTACAAAAAGAGGGTATCCGCACTACTTTGCAAGAGAAAAAAGCCCAGCAAGCCTACAGTCTGTTGCGCGAAGCGGCCGAAGACGAAGCCTTCAACCATCCGGACCAACTGCAATCGGCCGCCGCCAAAGCAGGCACCACCCTGCAACGGCAAGAACAATGGCTCACACGCAGCAATGCAGGCAGCCTGAATATTCCCGATGCCGTAGCGGAAGCACTGTTTAGCGATGAAGTGTTTAAGAAAAAACACAATTCCGAAGCGGTAAACGTGAACGGACAAAGCTGGTTTGTCCGCGCCATCGAAACACGCGAATCCGCACTGGCACCGTTTACCGATGTAGAAAAGCAGGTGAGAAACGATTATATCCTTGCCGAAAGCCTGCGTTTGGCAAGCGAAAAAGCCGAACAGCAACTCAAACAATTACAGGAAAACGGCAAAGCCGACATCGCTTGGTCGCAAGAACAGGAAGTAGCGCCTATCCAGGCACGTATGCTGCTGCCTAACGATGCCTATGCCGTCTTTATGCGCACGCTGCCCAAAGACGGCAAACCCGCCTATGCCGTGCTCAACCTGCCCGACAGCCTGCAGCTTTTAGAAGTACACTCCGTTAAAAATGCCGCCAACGACCCTCAAGCACTGAATGCGGCAAAAAAACAACTGGCAACCTTCAACGGCAATATGCTGGCGGATGCCTATATTGCAGGCCTGCGCAACACCATCAAAACACGCCAAGGTTCCCAACGCATCTCAGACGAGCAATAACCGCCAATGCTGTTATCCAACCCACGGGTAACAGCATTTTTCCTTTTCAGGCAGCCCTATCCGGCCACATTACGGAAACCCAACCATGCACATTATCCACACCATCCAAGAGCTGCGCCGTTGGCGCAAACAATCAGGCAGCGTTGCCTTCGTCCCCACCATGGGCAATCTGCACGAAGGACATTTGGCACTGGTCAAGCAAGCCAAAAAAGAAGCCGAACATATTGTCGTCAGCATATTCGTCAACCGCCTGCAATTCGGACAAGGAGAAGATTTCGACCGCTATCCCCGCACGTTGGAAGAAGACGCGGCCAAATTGCGCGATTGCGGTGTCGATATCCTGTTCGCCCCCAATGAAGCCGAACTGTATCCGCACACCAGCCAACAATATCAAGTGGAGCCCCCCAATCTGCAAAACGAATTATGCGGCGCATTTCGCCCCGGACATTTCCGCGGCGTCGCCACAGTGGTATGCAAACTGTTCAATATCGTACAGCCGGATGCCGCCTGTTTCGGTAAAAAAGACTACCAACAACTGGCCGTTATTCAAGGCATGGTATCCGATTTGAACATTCCCGTTAAAATCGTTCCCGTAGATACCGGACGCGCCCGAGACGGATTGGCTCTATCCAGCCGCAACCAATATCTCAACGCAGACGAACGCGCCGAAGCGCCGCGTCTCTACCGCGTCCTGAACGAAACCGTGAAAGCCGTACGCACCGGCAACCGCAACTATGCCGAGCTGGAACAACATGCTGTGCAACAGCTGCAACAACACGGCTGGACGGTAGATTACGTAGAAATCCGCGAAGCAGGCAGCCTGAATGTCGCCCGATTGGGTGATAAAAACCTGGTGGTACTCGCCGCCGCACGTTTGGGTAATACCCGTTTGATTGACAATATAGAATTTTCGGCATAGCGGCTTAAACACCGGCAACAGCCGTCATAACATATATCGGGCGGCTGTATCCGTATCATCACGCCTAAACCCGATTAAGCAAACCTATGTCCGCCGTACTCCGCGCAAACAAAAAAACGGCATCCATTCGATAGCGGCAGTTCTCTTTTGAGCAATACTCACTCCTTTGCCCTACTTTCCAAGTTGTTTGAAGCGGTGTTTTCTTGAAAATAATCCTTGTTTTATCTATAATTTCCCGCCTGTTTCCACTCAAGATTTTTTCAGGCTGCCTGAACGGCTTTCAGGCAGCCTGATTTGAATTTACCCAAATTATTCAAGGAATAACTATGTTAAACATTACTCTGCCGGACGGTTCCGTCCGCCAATTCCCCGCCCCCGTTACCGTTGCCCAAATCGCCGCCGACATCGGCACGGGCTTGGCGAAAGCCACCGTAGCAGGCAAAGTGAACGGCGTGTTGGTGGACGCGTGCGACCCGATTACCGCCGATGCCGCCGTGCAAATCATCACCCCCAAAGACCCCGAAGGCGTGGACATCATCCGCCACTCCTGCGCCCACCTGATTGGACACGCCGTCAAACAGCTCTATCCCGATGCCAAAATGGTCATCGGCCCCGTGATTGAAGACGGCTTCTACTACGACATCGCCACCGACAAACCCTTTACCCCCGAAGACCTTGCCGCCATTGAAACGCGCATGAAAGAACTGATAGCGCAAGACTACGACGTCGTCAAAATCATGACCCCGCGCCCCGAAGTAAGCGACATTTTCAGGCAGCGCGGCGAAGAATACAAACTGCGCCTGATTGACGACATGGGCGCAGACGTGCAAGCGATGGGCATGTATTACCATCAGGAATACGTGGACATGTGTCGCGGCCCGCACGTTCCCAACACCCGCTTTCTCAAACACTTCAAACTCACCAAACTGGCGGGCGCGTACTGGCGCGGCGACAGCAACAACGAACAACTGCAACGCATCTACGGCACGGCGTGGGCAAGCAAAGACGACCTGAAAGCCTATATCCAACGCATTGAAGAAGCAGAAAAACGTGACCACCGCAAATTAGGCAGACAACTGGACTTGTTCCACCTGCAAGACGAAGCCCCCGGCATGGTGTTCTGGCACCCGCGCGGTTGGACGTTGTGGCAAACGATTGAACAATATATGCGCCGCGAACTGGACGCGGCAGGCTACCGCGAAATCAAAACCCCGCAAATTTTGGACAAATCCTTTTGGGAACAATCCGGACACTGGGAAAACTACAAAGACAATATGTTCATCACCCAATCGGAAAAACGCGAATACGCCATCAAACCGATGAACTGTCCGGGTCATGTGCAAGTGTTCAATCACGGCTTGCGTTCCTACCGCGATTTGCCGATGCGTTTGGCGGAATTCGGCTCCTGCCACCGCAACGAGCCGAGCGGCGCACTGCACGGCCTGATGCGCGTGCGCGGTTTCGTGCAAGATGACGCGCATATTTTCTGCACCGAAGCGCAAATCACCCAAGAAGCCAAATCATTCAATGAATTGGTAATGAAAATCTACCGGAAATTCGGCTTTGAAAACGTGAGCGTGAAACTGTCGCTGCGCCCCGAAAAACGCGCCGGTTCGGACGAAACGTGGGACAAAGCCGAACAGGGTTTGCGCGATGCGCTCACCGCTTGCGGCATCGAGTGGCAGGAATTGCCGGGCGAGGGCGCGTTTTACGGCCCGAAAGTGGAATACCACATCAAAGACGCATTGGGACGCTCTTGGCAGTGCGGCACGATTCAGCTTGATTTCGTGCTGCCTGAAAGACTGGGCGCGGAATACGTTACCGAAGACAACGGCCGCGCCCGCCCCGTGATGCTGCACCGCGCCATTTTGGGTTCGCTGGAACGCTTTATCGGCATTTTGATTGAGGAACACGCCGGTTCTTTCCCCTTGTGGCTCGCGCCCGTGCAAATGGTGGTGATGAACATCACCGAAAAACAGGCGGATTATTGCCGCGAAGTCGCCGCCAAACTTCAGGCAGCCGGCTTCCGCGTGGAATTGGATTTGCGTAACGAAAAAATCGGCTACAAAATCCGCGACAACAGCCAATACCGTTACCCCTATCAAATCGTTGTCGGCGAAAAGGAAAAGGAAAGCGGTCAGGTGGCTGTACGCAGAAAGGCCGAAGATTTGGGCAGTATGGACGTAGATGCCTTTGCGGCATTATTGAAAAAAGAATTGGCCGAAGTGTGTGCGTAAATGTTTCAGGCAGCCTCAAGGCTGCCTGAAAGCTATGTTATGCGGTTCCGACGGTTGGCATTGATGCATTTGCTGTTCACCTTAAGGCTGCCTGAAAGCTATGGTTGTGCGGTTCCTGCTCCGGCGGCATATCATGGGCTATCATCTTGTTTAAAAAGATACTTGGTTCTTTAGGATAGGCGGCGAGATATTTTCAGGCTACCTGAAAAACCGCCCAATGATTTTGTCAGGCAGTAATAAGCATATTGCTGATTCAAACTTTCGGTGCGGCCATGCAAGATTGTGTTTGGGATTAACGGTATCAATCGATATGAAGATGAATATATTGGGTAAAAAGCGGTATTGGCTGCCATTGATGATTATGGCAGGAGTATGGGTGTTTTTCAGGCAGCCGAAATTTCCGGTTTACCCGCAGAGCAATCATTACAATCCTGATAGCAAACAGTTTTATAATACGCCGCCTACCCAAGCTTTGAAAAAAGGGGCGGCGGGCGAGTTGTGGAAGATGGCGGCAGATGATGCGGCATACCGTCCGAATACGCGCCTGCCCATGGAACAACCCGATTGGCGGGATTTCTTTTCTCCCTCCGAACACGCTAAATTGATTTGGTTCGGACATTCTACTTTGCTGGTACGAATAGACGGCAAAACCGTGTTGATAGACCCGGTTTACTATCGATATGCCGCACCCGTTCCGATTATGATGCGGCGGTTTCAAGAACCGCCCGTTGCCCTGCATGAATTGCCGCCGATTGATTGGATTGTGTACAGCCATGCGCATTACGACCATTTGGATGCCGATGTCGTAGCATATTTTGCCAAGCATTCGCCGCAAACCCGATTTATGGTTCCCTTGGGACTAGGGGAGTATTTGCGCCAATGGGGGATTGCGGCCGAACAAATTCAAGAGCTGGACTGGTTTCAGGCAGCCGATGACGGCAGGCTGAGGTTTCATGCCGTACCTGCCAGGCACGATGCCGCACGCACGCCGTTTGATAAACGCAGATCTTTATGGGCCGGTTGGGTATTGGAAAGCGGTAAGGAAAAAATCTATTTTTCAGGTGACAGTGCTTATGCACCGCATTTCCAAGAAATAGGACGGCATTTCGGCGGTTTTGATTTGGCATTTGTCGAAAACGGCCAATACAACGAGCTTTGGCCGGACAATCATATGTTTCCTGAGCAAACCGTTCAGGCAGCCTTGGATGTGAAAGCAAAACGCTGGATGCCGATTCATTGGGGCGCTTATCCGCTCTCAACCCATGCTTGGGACGATTCCGTACGGCAAAGCTCGCGGCTTTCCGACAAACTGGAATTAAACATGCTGACGCCGGTAATGGGACAAGTGTTCGACCGGAATACGCCTACGCAAAGATGGTGGGAACAGCTTGAACCCTCGGCACAATGAATATTCGGCCTTGTCGCGCAAAGCTTCCACCATTCAGGCAGCCTGAAAATCGTATGATTCACACGGCACGGATAATTCTCTTAAAATGTTTCAGGCAGCCCGTATCGTCAGGTCTCCGACAGAGCGTCATGAATAGATTTCAAAACAGCAAAGGATTTAACTGATGAATGCAATTTATCCCGAACCCAACCGTTGGCGTTATGCCGCTAAAATTGCAACGTACCACATCGGCATTAATCTATTGGTAGCAGCCGCAGTGGCAGCATTGGTGTTTTTTGTATGGTATCCGTATCCTTACCCTGAATTAATGGGCGGATTGCAATTATTGGGACTGGTGATTGCAGTAGATGTGGTTTGCGGGCCCGTATTGACATTTGTGTTGTCCGACCCGAAAAAAAGCAAACGCGAAATGGCAACGGATTTATCCTTGGTCGGTTTGATACAGCTTAGCGCATTGCTGTACGGACTGTATGCCGTAGCCGTTTCGCGACCGGTTGCCGTGGCGTTTGAAGTGGACAGATTTACGGTTGCCAGTGCCGTAGAAATCGACAAAGACAAACTGTCGTCCGCACCCGAAGGCCTGCAAAGTCTGCCTTGGTTGGGAGCGAGAAGAGTTGCCGTACGCAAAGCGAAAGACGGAGACGAGCATTTACACGGTTTGGAATTGTCGCTAGGCGGCATCCCACCGGTCGCACGTCCTGATTGGTGGCTGCCTGATAGCACGGAAAATAGGAAAGAAGTGATTCAAACGATGCGGCCGTTATCGGAGTTGTCGAGCCATTATCCTGATAATGCCGGATTAAGGCAGCAAGTTGCCGATATAGGGCTGCCTGAAAGCGAATTGTATTTCCTGCCGTTTACGGCACAAAAAGAAAAAGGATGGACAGTCATTCTGGATAAAAATTCGGAATTTAAAGGATTTGTGCAATTGGATGCCTTTTTCTGATTGAACCTGCCGTATTGAAGGCTGCCTGAAAATATATTTCTCGGCAGCCTTTATTATCAACCCAATCAGGATTATGTTTATAATGATATGGTTAGGGTGCAACATCGAAAATAGACTATGTGTAAATCAAACATTTTTTGATGTAACTAAATTAATATTGCCAGCACCTGTATTTTTATCGCCTGTATTATTTGCAACAGTACGCAAGTAATGCACAAAAATAATTTTCTCTTTTAAAAACAAAACCAAATAACTCATTATACAGAAGTAATAAGAAAATCTAACAAAAGCTGATATTTCTCTCCAATCCAATGCTTCCGCCGCCGCTAAAAATGTGATATTTCATAATAATTATTATTAATATGAGGAAAATGTAATAAATTGCTTCCCACAGTATGGAAATTAAACATCATAGCGCTTATGCCTGAGAAACAAATAGAGCTACGTGCAATTGATTACAATCTTACTATTTCCATTTAAGGAAAACCCAATTGTCATTTGAGTTTTAAAATACTGATAGATTAACGATGCGGATAAAAGAAGATTAGCAATCTACAAGTTAACAATTGCATTTCAGACAATCTGCTTTAAACTGCTTTTTTAATAAAAAAAGAAAATATATCAAAAAACAAGAAAAAACCGCTTAATAAATAAGCGGTTCTTTCTTTATTTGCAATGTATTACTGGTGCCCGAAACCGGAATCGAACCGGTACGCCCGTTTTAGGGGCGACGGATTTTAAGTCCGTTGTGTCTACCAATTCCACCACTCGGGCAAAAATTTGGAGGCGGGGGCGCGGATTTGAACCGGCCTGTATAAAGGTTGCACCCCTTATCGCATTATCACTCTGCCACCCCGCCGCAGACCTGTCTTCAATAAAAAGACCCAATCTCATAAATGGAGGCGAGAGTCGGAATCGAACCGGCGTCCACGGCTTTGCAGGCCGCTGCATAACCACTCTGCCATCTCGCCCAAAAGCGTTTCAACCCACTCAAACAACAGGCTGATAAAATTTGGAGCGGGAAACGAGTCTCGAACTCGCGACCTCAACCTTGGCAAGGTTGCGCTC
>JASBYJ010000006.1 GCA_029984035.1 Conchiformibius sp. | reverse complement strand
CACGCACGCACGCACGCACGCACGCACGCAATTATACACCAAATCTAATTAATTTCCAAATAAAACAAGAGGTAATGGCATGAACGGCATTACCCGAGAAACCTTGTTTTTATCAACCGAGCAGCCCGAACGCGAACGGCTTGCACTCTTAAAACAGCATTTTCCCAATTGTTTTGACAAACACGGCGCATTTCTGCCCGAAAAAATGGCGGAAATTCTGCATTCCAACGGCATTAGCACGCAAAAAGAAGGTTACAGCTTGAATTGGCTGGGCAAATCCTATGCGCGTGTTTTGAAAGATACACCGCCGGAAACGCTGCTTGCAGAAGATATCGGACACAACAGCCTGCCTGAACACCGCAACAGCGAAAACCTGCTGATTAAAGGCGACAATTTGGAAGTGTTGAAGCATCTGAAAAACGCCTATCAAAATCAGATTAAGATGATTTATATCGACCCGCCGTATAACACAGGTTCGGACGGTTTCGTCTATCAGGACGACCGAAAATTCACAGCCGAGCAATTGGCGCAATTGGGCGGTATGGATTTGGACGAAGCCCGCCGCGTATTGGAATTTACCTCAAAAAAATCCAATTCCCACAGCGCGTGGCTGACGTTTATGTATCCGCGCCTGTATGTGGCGCGTGAATTGTTACGCGAAGACGGCGTGATTTTTATCAGCATTGATGACAACGAACAGGCGCAGTTGAAGATTTTGTGTGATGAAGTATTTGGGGAGGAGAATTTTGTTGGCTGTTATCTAAAACAATCAAAAGTCGGTGGTGGAAATGATAGTAAATTTATTGTCAAAGAACACGAATATTGTTTTTGCTATGTGAAAAATATCAACTTAACACAAGAGATGTATATTCAACACAGCAAAGAATATTTAAAAAGATATAAAGAACAAGATGAAATAGGTAGATATTTTTGGGATACTTTTGCGAGACCAGGTTTAAAAAATCCAATTATTTATGACATTGTTGCACCAGATGGACAAATTATTACAAATGGTTGGATACGCTCAAAAGATAGATTTGAGAGAGAATATGAAAGTGGTATTGTAAGGATTATCAACAAAAGTAATGATGCATCTAATGAAGATGATTTAGATGAAGGAATTGAATGGAGCGTTCAATTTAAACAGTATTTAAATCCATACGGTATGACACCAAGAAGTTTTACAACGGATTTTGGTGGAAGTATTGATGGGGATAAGGATTTGAAGAATTTATTTAAAAAGAAATTATTTCAATATCCTAAATCTGTGAAATTTATTTCAACGTTATTTTCCACAATTTTTGATAAGAATGCCTTAATCCTAGACTTCTTCGCAGGCAGCGGAACAACCGCCCATGCCGTGATGCAACTCAACGCCGAAGACGGTGGTAATCGTCAATTTATTTGTGTGCAATTGCCCGAAGAAACCGATAAAAAATCCGAAGCCTATAAAGCCGGTTACGAAACCATTTTCGACATCACCAAAGCCCGTATCGAAAAAGCCGCCGTCAAAATCCGTAGCGAAAATCCCGATTTTCAAGGCGATTTGGGTTTTAAAATTTTTGAAACCGCCGTCCGTTTTCAGGCTGCCTTAAATGATGATTTTGAGCAAATCCAAGATGATTGGGTAAATAAAGAAAGTGCTGCTTTAAGCGATGAACAATTACATACCCTGCTAACCACTTGGCGCGTATATGACGGCGCAAGGCTGCCTGAAAAAGTGCAAACCGTTGATTTGTCGGAATATACGGCTTATTACTGCCGTCAGCATCTGTATTTATTGGCCGGCGGTTTTCATTCCGAATGTGTGAAAGCCTTGATTGAGAAGCTGGACAGCGATAAAGATTTCATACCCGAACGCATTGTATTGTTTGGTGAAAATATAGACAGCGCGATGCAGAAAGAATTGGCGCAGGCGGTGAAAACCTACGCCAATAAAAAAGGCTTGAACAATTTAAGCGTGTTGGCGAGGTATTAAATGGGCGGGTTTACTTATGAAAAAAATCTGCCCCATCAGGAACGTGCGATTGAATCGGTGTCGGGCGTGTTTGACCGCGTGCGTTTGCAATACGGCAGCCGCGATGAAAATCCTGAAATCGTGTTTTCAGGCAGCCTGAAAACGGATAATTTGCGGAAAATCCAAAAAGCCAACGGCGTGGAAAATGTGCCGCTGTCAGGCAGCAATGTGCTGGATATTGCGATGGAAACGGGTACGGGCAAAACCTATACCTACGCCAAAACCATGTTTGAACTCAACCGTGTATTAGGTGTGTTTAAATTTATCGTGGTGGTTCCCACACTGTCGATTAAAGCAGGCACGAAAAATTTTCTGCAAAGCGTTTCGCTTGCCGAGCATTTCCGCAAGGATTTTGCAGGCTTGTATGGCGAAAAAGAAATCAGGCTGTATGTGGTGGAAAGCCAAAAAGACAAAAAGAAAAAATGGACGATGCCGTCTGAAATCGTGCGTTTTGTGGAAACGGACGACACGCAGAAAATCCATGTTCTGCTGATTAACGCAGGCATGATTAATTCGGAGACGATGGCGGGCAAAGACAGGGGCAATGACGGCAGCCGTTTGCTTAAAGATAAATACCATGTGCCGTTTGAAGCCTTGGCGGCGGTGAAGCCGTTTGTGATTGTGGACGAGCCGCATAAATTTCCAAAAGAGAAAAAGACTTGGGAAAATCTGCTGAAATTTCAAGCGCAGTTTATTTTGCGTTACGGCGCGACCTTCAACAATCAATTTGAAAATCTGGTTTACCGTTTGAGCGCGATTGATGCGTTTAATGATGATTTGGTGAAAGGTATCCGCGCTTTTACCGAGCAAATTGACGGCGACAACGGCGAACGGATTCAACTGGCGGATTTGGACGGCAAAGAAGCCGCTTTTATTTTAAATAAACAAGAGTTTCGTTTAAGTGAAGGCGAAAATTTAAGCCGCATTCATCAGGCGGTTTCAGACTTGTTTGTCGCAAAAATGAACAAAAACACACTGGTATTAAGCAACGGCCTTGAATTGAAAAAAGGCGACAGCCTAAATCCCTATTCATACAGCGATACCGTGCGCAACAAGATGATGCGCCAAGCGGTAAAACAGCATTTTATTTTGGAAAAACAATTATTGACGCGGCAAGGCGGACGGATTAAACCTCTGACTTTGTTTTTTATTGACGATATTGCGGGCTATCGCGACGACAAAAACCAGCTTTCAGGCAGCCTGAAAACGGTGTTTGAAAGCATAGTGAAGGCGGAATTGGAAAACTGCCTGAAAACCGAAAACGATGAATTTTTGCGCGAATATTGGCAAACGGCGTTAAAGGATATTGGGAAAACGCACGGCGGTTATTTTTCGCAAGACAACAGCGGTAAAGACGACAAAATCGAGCAGGAAGTGAATGAAATCTTGCACGATAAAGAGGCTTTGCTGTCGCTTGCCAATCCGCGCCGTTTTATTTTTTCCAAATGGACGCTGCGCGAAGGTTGGGACAATCCGAATGTGTTTCAGATTTGCAAACTGCGTTCCAGCGGCAGCGAAACCAGCAAATTGCAGGAAGTAGGGCGCGGTTTGAGATTGCCGGTGAACGAATATATGGCGCGTGTGAAAGACCATGCTTTTTTCTTGAATTATTTTGTGGACAGCAGCGAACGGGATTTCGTGAAAACGCTGACCGATGAAGTGAATAACACGGCAGCCAAACCGACAGTTTTTACGCAATTGAATGATGAATTGATTGAGAAAATTCAGGCTGCCTATCCGAATGAAACGAAAAAAAGCATACGCCTGCAATTGGCGGATTTTACCGACGACGATGATGCGTTTTTGGAAAACGGTTTTACCGAACTGAAAAAATTGTTTCCCAAAGCATTTGAGCTTTCAGGCAGCCTGAAAGGCGGCAAAATCATGCGCTCGGGGGATAGGGTTGAGAAAGTGAAAATGCGGGAGGGCAAATACGGTGAACTCAAAACCTTGTGGGAAGCAGTCAATCAAAAAGCTTTATTGCAATACAAAATTGAAAACGAAACGGAATTTTTAAAACTGTTTATTCGGTATTTGCGTGAAAATGCGGACCAATTCACGCCGACGGGTATCCGCACCATACGTAGCGAAATCAAAGTCAGTAACGGCTTATTGGCGGCAATAGAAACGGACAACTTGGATGATGAGGTGTTTGAGCCGGTTAATACGATGAATTATCGTGAATTCTTGTTGAAATTATCCCAAGCGGCTTTGATTCAAATGCGCACTTTACACCGAGCTTTTTCTGCCGTTCGCGATGTGCTGGATATTGTCGGGTATTTGAACGAAAGAACGGTTAAAACGATTCATGCCGGTTTTGACCGCTGGCTGCTACTGAATTCGTTTAATGCGTTTGAAGTGGGATACGGCCGCGTGGAAGGCAGCATCCATCCGACCAAGTTCACGGACAATCAGGGAAATGCTTTATCGGAAGTGAATGCGGCGGATTTGGGCGTGCAATTCGACGATACCAATCGGCCGCTGGCGGAATTTTTGTTTGAAAGCGTGTTTTTCGACAGCGAATTGGAGCGCGAAAATATCACGAACAATCGGGTGCAAGAAGTCGTTGTTTTCACGAAAATTCCGAAAAACTCCATCAAAATTCCCGTTGCTGGCGGCGGCACTTATTCGCCTGATTTTGCTTATATCGTGAAAACCGATTCAGGCGAAACGCTGAATTTGATTTTGGAAAGCAAAAATGTTTCCGACAGCGATGGTTTGCGTAAAGAAGAACAGCAAAAAATCAAACATGCCGAACGGTTATTCGGAGAAATCAACCGAGATGTGAAAGTTGTGTTTAAAACACAATTTGAAAAGCAGAAAGTGGCGTTGTTGTTGAAACAGTTAATCTCGAACAGTTGATTGAGACCGATATGGATGTTTTGCCGGTATTGCCGATAAAGGCGGTTTCGGCTTGTCGCCAAATTCAAAATTCAGACGCTATACAATTGATTAATTCAAACTTTACCGCTCTGAATATTTGACGGAAAAACCAAAGGCGGTATTGCTGGTGAGTGGCACAATAAAGTTCCAAAAGCGGGCAATCCCCGTTTTCAGAGCTTTATTTGTTCAACCCTGACGTTTAACGCACCTTCAAACAAAAATTCTGCCAGCGGCCGATTGATATCATCAAACTGCACTCCCAAATCCGCCGCATCCACTTCCGATAAGGCGTTTCCTTGAAAGCCAATCTTTCTGAAAGTCGGAAAATATCAGGCAGCCCGAATGCGATTTAGGCTGCCTGAAAATACAATATCCTTACATTATTGATTAATCGGGGTAAGATTGATAATGACATTGCCCCTATCGCTGGGCTCTTTGCCATATGCATCATTACGATGGTCGGTGCATTGGTATTCGCGTACATACTGCCAAACCAAACATACGCCTTTACGGTGTCTGTCAACGCATGTCCGCGTTGTGCCGCCGAATGATTCCGCTCCGGTAAAGCCCCATACTTTGCAACGGCGGTAGGCTATGTTTTGCGCTTGTTGCTCGTTGCGCGTCAATCTTTGTTTGAAATGTTTTTCATAAGCCACACGTACGGTGCCATCCGAGCGGCTGCCTCCTATAGCCTGCCAATCGGTTGGTTCGGGAGGTGAGGCGCAAGCTGATAATGCTAAGGCGGAGAGCATAACCGGAATGGCGAAGCATTTTTTGACAATTGCAAATCGGGATACATGGGATAACCTTTTATACAGCGGGAATAATAACTTTAAAACGAAATCAATGCGGCATATCGATAATATGCAAAGCGTGTCAATTTCATCACCTGCAAGGTTAAGAATAGCATATTTTCTGCAAGAAATCATTAAGCAGTGAGCCGCAACATATTGATTGTATGCATATCCTGTTTATTTTATCGGAACAATCAATAGGCAATGGAGCAAAGAACGCCGTATTTCACACCGCTTCCCAATAATCTACATAGAGCTGCAATTCCAGTTGGTTGCGCCATTCGTTGGCGACAGGGCGATATACCGTTCGGATGCGTTCAGGCAGCTGCTCGGTACAATTCCAAAACACGGCTTCAAACCGGCTGTCGTCTTTTTCCAGTAGGGCTTTGATGTGTTTGCCTTCATAGCCCATGCTTTGTTGCAGGATAACGGAGAATTCATCGCAAAAACTCGGCGAAGGGAAGCCTTGCCCCCAAATCTGGCGTTCAAGCAGTGCGGCATGTTCTAGGGTGATGTCTTCGGTATTCAGGCTGCCGTCTGTAAGATAAACGGGAGACAGGGCCGACAAATCGGCGGTTTCTGCAACGACTTGTTCGAAACATTGTCGGAATAACTCAAAATCTTTTGCTTTGAGCGTAACGCCTGCCGCCATGGCGTGTCCGCCGAATTTAAGCAGCAAATCGGGATGGCGTTTGGACACGGTATCCAAAATATCGCGCAAATGTATGCCTTGCACCGAACGGCCCGAGCCGCGGATTTCACCGTTATCGGAAGGGGCGAATATGAAGGTGGGGCGGTAGAATTTTTCTTTTAAGCGGCTGGCTACGATGCCGACTACGCCTTGATGAAATTCGGAATGGTAGATGCTGAGTGTGGTCTGCTGTTGGTCGAGCGTATCGGGACAATGCGCAAGTGCTTGTTGCAACATACCTTGTTCGATGCTTTGCCGGGTTTGGTTGAGTGCGTTCAAATCGGATGCGGTTTGCCTGGCTTCTTCAAGGCTGCCTGAAAGCAGGCAAGCGATTCCCACCGACATATCGTCCAGCCTGCCTGCGGCGTTGATGCGGGGCCCGATTTTGAAACCGATATCAAACGGCCTGGCTTTGTGTACTTCGCTGCGGGACACTTCGAACAAAGCGCGGATGCCGTGATTGATTTTGCCCGCACGTATGCGCTTCAAGCCCTGCGACACCAAAATACGGTTATTGTGGTCAAGGGGGACAACGTCTGCAATCGTACCCAGTGCCACCAAATCGAGCAAATCCGCCAGATTGGGTTCGGGCAGGCTACCTGAAAAATAATGGCGGCGGCGTAATGCGGCACGCAAAGCGGTGAGAACGTAAAAAATCACGCCGACACCGGCCAGGTTTTTGCTTTTAAACGTGCAGCCGGGTTGGTTGGGATTCACGATGATGCAGTCGGGCAGTTCGGAGGCGGGAAGATGGTGGTCGGTAACAATCACGTCCAAGCCCAAAGCCCGGGCGCGTGCCACACCTTCCAAACTGGCGATACCGTTGTCTACGGTAACAATCAGTTGTGCGCCCGACCGGTGTGCGGTTTCGGATAATTCGGCAGTCAATCCGTAGCCGTGTTCGAAGCGGTTGGGCACGAAAAAATCTACCGTCGCCCCCATGGCAGACAAACCTTTGACGGCAACCGCGCAGGCTGAAGCGCCATCGGCGTCATAATCGGCAACTATCCATATTTTTTCTCGGTGCGTAACGGCGTCCGCCAGCCGTTCGGCCGCAGCTTCGCAGTTTTTCAAGTCGGTGTAGGGCAGCAGCAGGGAAAATTTATCGTCTAATTCGCTAGGATTGCCGATGTTGCGTGCCGCCATAAGTTTGGCCAGCAAAGGAGGTATGCCGCTGTCGGCAAGGCTGCGGTATATGTCGGGTTGATATGTTCGGACTTGGATACGGCTTGTGTGTGGCATCTCAAAAAAGGCTGCCTGAAAGTCGGCTGCCTGAAATCAAAAACGGCGCGATTTTACCGTAATTGTCGTTGTATAATGCGGGCGTTTACATTGTGAAAAATTTAAGGAATGTGCTATGTCCCATCCGAAAATCCGTAAGGCCGTATTTCCCGTAGCCGGAATGGGTACGCGTTTTTTGCCGGCAACCAAAGCCAGCCCGAAAGAAATGTTGCCGATTGTTGACAAACCGTTGATTCAATATGCGGTAGAAGAAGCCGTTCAGGCAGGCTGCAGCGAAATTATTTTTGTAACCGGACGCAGCAAACGCAGTATCGAAGACCATTTCGACAAAGCTTATGAGCTGGAAAACGAGCTGTCGTTAAGACAAAAAGAAAAATTATTGGCGCAAGTTCAAGGCATTTTGCCCAAAGGCGTAACCTGTCTCTATATCCGCCAGGCGGAAGCTTTGGGCTTGGGACACGCGGTTTTATGCGCCCGTGCGGCAGTGGGCCATGAACCGTTTGCCGTGATTTTGGCAGACGACTTGATTGACGCGCCTCAAGGTGCGTTAAAACAAATGGTTGAAGTGTATGAGCAAACAGGCAGCAGCGTTTTAGGAGTGGAAACCGTAGAGCCTTCGCAAACGGGCTCCTACGGTATTGTGGAAATCAGTCCTTGGCAAAAATTCCAACGCATCGGCAGCATTGTCGAAAAACCGAAACCGGAAGAAGCACCTTCCAATTTGGCAGTGGTGGGACGCTATGTTCTCACACCGCGCATTTTTGAATTGTTGGAAAAAGTAGGACGCGGTGCGGGCAACGAAATCCAGTTGACAGACGGCATTGCCAAATTATTGGAATACGAGCCGGTTTTGGCGCACGCCTTTGACGGCAAACGCTACGATTGCGGCAGTAAAATCGGCTATTTGGAAGCAACCGTAGCATTCGGTTTGAAACACCCCGAAACAGGCGGAGCATTTAAAGAATTGCTGCGGAAATATGCAGCTTAAATTTGGATAACTGTATTATTGCAATCGTAAACAGGCTGCCTGAAACTTTTCAGGCAGCCTGCTGCTTTATTATGACTGAAATCATCTAATTGATTGAAATGCGGTATGCGGCAATGCCAAATAATCCGCCGAACGCATTTCTATCAAACGGCTGACCGTCCGGGTGAATTCATGGGCAAAATCACCTTCGGTATAGAGTTCTTCCATCGGCACTTCGGAAGTGGCGCACAATTTCACGCGGTAATCGTAAAATACATCGGCTAATAAGGTTAAACGGCGCGCTTCGTTTTTTTCGTTGGGCGTCATTTTTTCCAAGCCTGAAATCAAAACGTGGGTATAGTGTTGAGCCAACCACAAATAATCCGCTTGCGAGCGCGGGCCGAAGCATAATGTTCTGAAATCAAACCAAATCACGGTTTCGGTACGCGCTTTGCACACCAGTTCGCGCCCATGAATCATCATGCTTTCAGGCAGCCTGGGAGCATGTCCTGCCAGTTGTCGGAATAATACAGCCAGTTTTTGTTCATTTTCCTCATTATTCGGGATATAAAACACATCGGCAGGCTGAAGCGTCCGTAAGCGGTAATCTTCGCCGCTGTCCACATTCAATACGGTTAATTTGTTTTCCAGAAGAGCAATGGTAGGCAGGAAACTGCTGCGGTTTTGCCCTTGGGGGTAAAGTTCGGACGGAGCATAATTGGAAGTTGCCACCAATACCACGCCTTCTGCAAACAGGTTTTCCAACAGTCTGCCCAAAATCATGGCATCGGCAATGTCGCTAACGTGAAATTCGTCAAAGCACAATACGCGCAATTCCACGCCAATATCTTTGGCAACGGCTTTCAACGGATTTTCTTCCCCCCGTTTTTCGCGCAGCCGTTCGTGTATTTCCGCCATAAAGGCATGAAAATGTACGCGGCGTTTACGCCGGTAAGGCAGGCATCCGTAGAACGCATCCATCAAGAAGCTTTTACCCCTGCCCACACCGCCGTAGAAATACAAGCCGGTAGGCACTTGAGGAGAGCGGAGGCTGCGTCCTAAAAAACGGTTGCGCTTGCGCTTGAACATCATCAGCTCGGTCCATAATCTGTCCAGATGTTCGATAGCGCGTTTTTGCGAATGGTCGTGGATGAATCCGGGTTGTTGCTGTGCTGCCTGATACCATGAAAGAGGACTGTGATTACCGAAAGGCGGGGGAATAAAACGGGTTGCTGCTGTCATTCATTTTCTCTGTATAAAAGCTGTTTCCATTGGTGCATTCGATGGGTCGTGCTTAGTCTTAATCCCCTAGTGATAGGGCAGGTTTTCCGGCCTTTGGCGCGGGGCAAACACTCACGATATCCGGAAAGATATTGTTTTTCAGGCAGCCATGACGTATGCGGACATTTGTTTGAACATAAAAGAAAAATATATCGGATAATTTCTTCCGTGTGTGGTAAGTTATCGGTTTGTAATTGATTTAACAAGATTTTTAAATCTTATTTTATTATCGTTAAATTTTACTAAAAGTGCAAGTTGCATGATATATCTTCATCCAGAATATTTCCTATCATTTCATTCCAATAATGTTAATTATGTTAAATTATTAGTACAAGCTAAAATTTGAAACATTATCTATTTATAAGATTACTTATACTTCCCAATGTTCATCGGCCGAGAAATCACTCTCTTTCCACCTGAATCGGCATAGTCCCGCATTGTGCTACATTCAGTATCTTTTTAAGAGATGCCAAACGCGCATTGATGGTTTCCGTAATATGCTCCGCTTGGGTAATACGGTCGGACGTGATATCGGGATGATGAGTGTGGAATAAGTGTGCATCCAACAAACGTTCGGCATGCATGCCTTTGCGGCAATAATGCAATACACCCGGTTCTTTATCATCGAACAAAGTGCCTACTACGCTGCTGTTAACGGTTGCAATACCCAGCGCACCGTCTTCTCCGCCAAAATGGCGGAATAATTCGTCTTGCGGAAAACCGCCGCAGGCAAGCAGGAAATTGCGGCGGAATATAGTGTTACCTCCGCCCGTCATATTCAGTATCTGCCATACTTTTGCCAAATTCGGATGGTTTGCATAGCGTTCAGGCAGCCCTATCGGAATCAGGCGCAATCGGATTAATCCTAAATAATCAAATTTTGCAAACGACATCACTGCGGCAGACAATGCGTTTTCTTGATAAGCATCGTCCGCATCTAAGAACGCAACAATATCGGCATTACTTTGCAGTGCTCCCCAATTACGTGCACGGGCAACGCCTCCGTTTTCAGGCAGTCTGCAGGAGGAGATTCTTTCGGAATGATTCTGCCGCAAGGTTTGTATCAATGGCCATGTTTCATCGGTTGAGGCATCGTCTATCAGCCACAATCGGTTGAGTTCAGGCTGTTTCAGGCAGCTTTCAACGGCTCTTTGAAGGGTGCTTGCACAGTTGTAACAGGGAATTACGATATCGGTTTTCATGGCTGATTAAATAAATAAATCATTAAGTTAGTTAATTTATTGTGCCGTATGCCGCGATAAGGGTTTCAGGCTGCCTGAAATTTTACGCGTTTATGCTTCTGCACACACTGGAAAGAGTGGTATGATTGTCGCGTTTTTATTGATTTGATACAGGTTTGCGAGGAGCTTGTGATGTCAGTCCTCAAATTGAGAACGTGTTTGTGCGTGTGTATGCTGTCGTTGTCCGTCCCTGTTTTTGCTTCCGGTGAAAATGGCGATTTGTTGGGGCAATTTTTAGCCGAACAGGGCTTGGAACAACCGAAACAACAACAAATTAAAGATACCGAATTGCTGCAACGCATCCTGCCTTATGAAGGAACGCATGAGGCATTCAACCCTTTTGACGAATATTCGGATGCCGTACAACAAGCTGATTATGCCGACTCTTGGCTCAATGCAAGATCCGCTTTGGTAATGCGCCCCAATACGGGCGAGATTTTATATCAAAAAAATATGGACGATGTCCGCCCGATCGCCTCGATTTCAAAATTGATGACAGCGATGGTTATATTGGATGCCCGTTTAGATATGAATCAGCAGGTTACCATTACCGAAGCTGAAATAGACCGTTTGAAAGGGACGGGCAGCCGTTTGACTATCGGCACGACTATGTCGCGGGGGCATTTGCTGCATTTAAGTCTGATGAGCAGCGAAAACCGTGCCACTCATGCTTTGGCACGCAGCTATCCCGGCGGCATTTCCGCTTTTGTCAATGCCATGAACCATAAAGCGCGTGCTTTAGGCATGCACAATACCCGTTTTTATGAGCCGACCGGTTTGGACCCCCGCAATGTCTCAACCGCGCGTGATTTGGCCGAAATGGTGAAGGCGGCGTCAAAATATCCTGCCATCCGTCAATTGAGTACATCCAATTACGCCTCTGCCTATACCAGCTCGGGCAAACTGCAAGAGTTTAAAAATTCCAATACTCTGATTCGCGAAGGCACATGGGATATTGCGTTGCAGAAAACCGGCTATATCCGCGAATCCGGCCGTTCTATGGTATTGCAAACCCAAATGGGGCGCGACCCTGTTGTGATTGTGGTATTGGGTTCGTCCAATCCGCAAAGCCGTGTGAATGACGTGCGCATACTGGGTAGCATGGTGCAACAACAATTGATGTAATGGAATGATTTCAGGCTGCCTGAAGGCGGAAACTTTCAGGCAGCCCTGTTGTATTTATTTTTGGAGAAACAGTATGGAAGCAATCAGAATCGGTTTACTGGGCATCGGCACCGTAGGCGGCGGCACCGCACAGGTTTTGCGTGATAACGCACAGGAAATCAGCCGCCGTTTGGGACGTGATATCCGCATCACGGAGGTAGCCGGACGGGAACGCGATAGAGAGAAAGCGCAAGAACTATGCCCCGAAGCCGAATTTACCACGCAGCCTGAAACTTTGGTATCCAGCCCGAATGTGGATGTCGTAGTGGAATTGTTTGGCGGCACGGGCGCGGCCAAAGATTTGGTATTGAGTGCAATCGCCAACGGCAAACATGTGGTAACGGCCAATAAAAAGCTGCTGGCGGAGTACGGCAATGAAATTTTCGCACTGGCGGAAAACAAAAATGTGATGGTGCAGTTTGAAGCGGCCGTTGCAGGCGGTATTCCGATTATCAAAGCCCTGCGCGAAGGTTTGGCTGCCAATAATATCCAATCGATTGCCGGCATTATCAATGGAACCAGCAATTTTATTCTCACCGAAATGCGCGAAAAAGGCAGTGCATTTGCCGATGTATTGAAGCAGGCTCAGGAGTTGGGCTATGCGGAAGCCGACCCGACTTTTGATATCGAAGGCCATGATGCGGCGCACAAAATTACGATTATGTCTGCCTTGGCTTTCGGTACGCCGTTGAATTTTAATGCGTGTTATTTGGAAGGCATCAGCCGCTTGGACAGCCGCGATATCAAATATGCCGAAGAACTCGGCTATAGGATTAAGCTGCTGGGCATCACACGCAAAACCGATAAAGGGATAGAACTGCGCGTGCACCCTACTTTGCTGCCTGAAAGCCGCTTATTGGCCAATGTAAACGGCGTGATGAATGCGGTACGGGTGAAAGCCGATATGGTCGGCGAAACACTGTATTACGGGCCGGGCGCGGGGGCGTTGCCGACTGCCAGCGCGGTAGTCGCCGATATTGTGGATATCTGCCGCTTAATCAGTGCCGATGCCGAACACCGCGTACCGCATTTGGCTTTCAAATCCGGAAAAGTATCGGCGCAACAATTTGTCGGCATCGAAGAAATCAGCAGCAGCTATTATCTGCGCGTTCAGGCAGCCGACCAAGCCGGCGTACTGGCAAGCATTGCCGATATTTTGGCGCGTCAAAATATTTCCATAGAGGCGCTGATACAGAAAGGCGTGCTGGATACCAAACAAGCGGAAATCGTTATTCTGACCCACGGTACTGTGGAAAAATATATCCAAGCCGCTATTGAAGCCATTGAAGCCCTGCCCACCGTATCCTCCCCCGTAACCATGATTAGAATGGAACCTTTGCATGGATAACCGCCCCTCGCCGCTGCCTGAAACATCTGCCGCCAATGCGTCAGAAGCCGAACGCCTTGCTTTGGCAGAGAAAAAAAGACGCACCCTGCTCAATTGGATTCGTGTTACCGCCCTACTCTTTGCAGGATTGTTTCTTTTAAACCAATGCGGTATGTCCAAACCTAAAGCAAAAGCAGAAATTATAGAAAGCTGTGTGAAAAATGTACCGTTTGCAGAGAAATGGCAACAGGATTTGCAACGACGGGGTTTAACCGATGCCGATGGCAAATTAGTCAGACAATATTGCGTTTGCGTCTGGAATGAATCTTTGGATAATCTCAATACCAAACAAATTCAATCCTTTGCAAGCATTTCTGCACAAGAGCGTTTGGCTTTGTTGGGCGGTGAAGAGGCTTTTAATGCCCGAGACCGCCAATGTATCGACAACTTAAAATAAGAATACGGATATTCTATGATTACCCCGCAACAGGCTATTTTGCGTTTGATTGACAACAACGAGTTGTTTTATGACGAAATGACGGATTTGATGCGTCAAATCATGCGCGGCGAAGTGCCGCCCGAACAAGTGGCGGCCATTCTGACCGGATTGCGGATTAAAGTGGAAACGGTATCCGAAATCGCGGCGGCAGCTTCAGTGTTGCGCGAATTTGCTGCCAAAATTCCTTTGAAAAACAATGAGGGTTTGGTAGATATCGTCGGCACGGGCGGCGACGAAGCAAAAACTTTCAATATTTCCACTACTGCCATGTTTGTAGCGGCGGCGGCGGGAGCGAAAGTGGCCAAACACGGCGGCCGGTCGGTGTCGTCTTCTTGCGGCGCGGCGGACGTTTTGGAACAAATGGGAGCCGATATGGGTTTGACTCCAGAACGGATTGCGGAGAGCATCGAACAAATCGGTATGGGCTTTATGTTTGCCCCCAACCACCATTCCGCGATGAGACATGTCGCGCCCATACGCAAATCATTGGGTTTCAGAAGTATTTTCAATATATTAGGACCTTTAACCAACCCTGCATCGGCACCTAATCAACTATTGGGCGTATTTCATATCGATTTGTGCGGCATTTTATCCCGCGTATTGCAACAACTTGGTTCCAAACATGTTTTGGTCGTGCACGGCAGCGACGGTTTGGATGAAATCACTGTTTCAGGCAGCAGCCATATTGCCGAGCTGAAAAACGGCAGCGTGCGGGAATACGATATTCACCCCGAACAATTCGGCCTGCCCGTTTATCCCAATTTGGACAGCTTGCGCGTAGAAAATGCCGCACAATCATTGAGTTTGGTGAATGCCGTGTTAAACGGCGAAGCTAAAGGCGCGGCACGCGACATTGTTTTACTGAATGCTGCGGCCTGCCTGTATGCGGGAGATGTTGCTGCCGATTTGGGCGAAGGTTTGGAAAAAGCCAAAGAAGCATTGGATAGCGGCAAAGCCAAGCAGAAACAAGAGCAGTTCATTGCATTTTCATCACATTAAACCATGTCGCGCAGTTTGAAAGCTACTCAGAAATCCTTAGAACAGGCCGAACGCATTATGCTGGTAGGCGTGATGCTGCCCGAACAGTTTTCAGGCAGCAGCCAAGCTCGGGAAAATGCTTTCCGTTCTATGATAGAAGAAGCGCAAAGCCTGATATTGGCAACAGGAGGCGATTTGGTGTGTACCGAAACGCTCAAGCGCGATAAACCGCACGCCGCATTACTGGTAGGTACGGGAAAAGCGGAAGAGCTGGCGCAAACGGTGGCCTTCGAGAAAATCGATTTGGCGGTTTTCAACCATGAATTGACACCCACCCAAGAGCGCAATTTGGAAAAAATCCTGCAATGCCGCGTATTGGACAGAGTCGGATTGATTTTGGCGATTTTTGCCCAACGCGCACAGAGCCAAGAAGGAAAATTGCAAGTCGAATTGGCGCAACTGTCCCATTTATCCGGACGGCTGGTGCGCGGTTACGGACATTTGCAAAGCCAAAAAGGCGGTATCGGTTTGAAAGGTCCGGGCGAAACCCAACTGGAAACCGACCGCCGTCTGATTCAAACCAAAATCACCGCGCTCAAACGCCAACTAGCCGCCGTAGCGAAACAACGCGAAATCCGCCGTAAAGCACGTCTTTCAGGCAGCCTGAAAACCTTTGCCATTGTCGGCTATACCAATGCAGGCAAATCCAGCCTGTTCAACCGCCTGACCAAAGCCAATGTGCTTTCTGAAGACCGTCTGTTTGCCACCTTGGACACTACGGCGCGCAGGCTGTATCTCAATCAGGAATGCAGCATTATTCTCAGCGATACGGTCGGTTTCGTCCGCGATTTGCCCCACAAATTGGTCTCTGCCTTTTCTGCCACTTTGGAAGAAACGGCTTTGGCAGACATACTGATACACGTTGTCGATGCTTCCAATCCCGAGTATGAACGGCAAATCCAAGATGTAAACCGCGTATTGGCGGACATCAAAGCCGAACACATACCGCAACTCATGGTATACAACAAAACCGATTTGCTGCCTGAAAGCCAAAGGCAAAACGGTATTATCCGCACAGCTTCGGGCAAGATTGCCGCAGTCCGTCTCTCTACCGTGCAGGGAGAAGGTTTGGATGCTTTGCGCCAAGCACTGATAGAAACGGCTGCCTGAAAACCTTATTCCCGCTTTTTCATAGGAAATCTACATGAACAGCAACCTACGCCGTCCCGCCTTTTTCGTTTCCGACCGCACCGGTATTACAGCCGAAAACATGGGTGATGCCCTGCTGGAACAATTCGATGGCATGAAGTTCAAGCGTACGTCCCATCCCTTCATCGACAGCCCCGACAAAGCACATGCTTTGGTACGGATTATCAACCATGCCGCCGAAGAAAGCGGCATACGCCCGTTGGTATTTTCCAGCGTCTCCAACGATGAAGTCCGCGCCATCATCAAATCTGCCAAAGGCTTGCATTTGAGCTTTTTCGATGCGTTTTTAAGCGAATTGGAGCAGGAACTGGGAACGACCGCCCGTCATTCCGTTATCAGCCGCGTGCAGAATGTGGAACGCTATGATGCGCGTATGGAAGCCGTGAATTTTGCGTTGAACCATGATGACGGCGTTTCCGACAAAGATTTGAAAGAAGCCGATGTCATTTTGATGGGCGTATCGCGCTGCGGTAAAACCCCCACTTGCCTTTACTTGGCCTTGCAATACGGCATCCGCGCCGCCAATTATCCGCTCACGCCCGACGATTTGGACAGTTCGGATTTACCCAGAATGGTGAAACCCTATAAAAACAAATTGTTCGGTTTGAGCATCCAACCCGAACGCCTGCACGATATCCGTCAGGAACGCCGCCCTAATTCCACCTATTCGCATATCAATACCTGCAAACAGGAAGTAGCCGATGCACAAGCGATGTTCCGCAGATTCGGCATTCCTTTTACCAATACCACGCACAAATCGGTGGAAGAATTGGCCGTGTCGATTATGCAGGAATGCAAATTGAAGCGTAAGTTTTAATAAATTTTTTAGAATAAACTATTTTGCAAAAAACAAACTAAACAGGCTGCCTGAAAAGTTTTCAGGCAGCCTGTTGCTATGGGTAATTCCAAACCGTCAAACCGAAAACGAAGAGCCGCAACCGCAAGTAGTGGTCGCATTCGGGTTGCGGATAACAAATTGCGAGCCTTGCAGGCTTTCGGTGTAATCAATCTCTGCGCCAATCAGATATTGATAGCTCATGGGGTCGACCAGAAAAGTCAGCCCGTCTTTTTGGATTTCAAAATCGTCTTCGTTTTTGATTTCGTCAAAAGTGAAGCCGTATTGAAAACCCGAGCAGCCGCCGCCGTTGACAAACACCCTCAACATCAAGTCGGGATTGTTTTCTTCGGCAATCAAATCGGCTACTTTGGCGCAGCAGGCTTCTGTAAAGATGATGGGGGATTCTTCTGACATTTTTCTCTCCTGATGGAAATGGCGGGTGCGTGTTAAATGGGGCTGCCTGAAAGGTTTTCAAGACCAAACGGCAGGCTATTCTAGGGCTTTCGGTGGATTAGTCAAGCTGCTCGAAAAGGGATTTATGCCTTCAATGCCAAATATGCCGAAACCATGGAATGGTCATCGGGATGCTTGGACAACGTAAAACCGAGTTTCAGGGCAAGTTTCTGCATGGGATGGTTGTCGGCAAGGATTTCTGCCCGTATGCCAGTATAACCTTGCGTGCGCGCATGTTCTATCAGTATTTGCATCAATGACACGCCCAAGCCCTGCCCTTGCAGATGGTCGGCAATACTGATGCCGAACTCACATACGGTCGTATCGGGGTCGGCAATATAATTGGCGGTTGCCAAAGGCGTGTTGCTGTCGTCATGCAGCAATACGGCGAAATCGCGTTGGTAATCGGGATTGGCCAAGCGCGAAAGCACGGCGGGAGACGGTGTCTCGGCACGGTTCATAAAACGTGTGTAGCGGCTCTCTTCGCTTAAACCGGCAATCAGTTGCCGGATAAGCTGTGCGTCTTCCGGGCGGATAGGACGCAGGCGCAGTATTTCGCCGTTTTTCAAGCGGATATCTTGCCCGGTTTCGTGGGGAATGGGTGCAAAGATATTTTGCGGCAAGGTGAGCTTCAGGCTTTCGGACAGGCTGCCTGAAACCATATCGGCATCTTGCAGATGCAGTTTGAGTTCCCGGCAAACGGGTTTTTTGTCGGCAATGTCCAACTGCATCTGCACGCTGTGAATTTCAGGCTGCCTGGATAGGATTTCGCTGCAATCGAGCAGAAAATCCCGCCATACGGCTTTGTCTGCCTGTAAGGTTTCCAACGCTTCGCCAACTATTTCGGGATTTAGGGGCAACAAGAGCCGTACTTGTGCGGCATCGGTTTTCAGGCTTAATACCTGACCGAAGTGTTTGACATATTCCCATTGCAAATCTAAGGGCTGCTTCGGCGGCAAACGCGGATTTTTGGTTAGGCCCAACGCTTCAAGAAGATAATTGCTATTGGTTTGTCCGGCCGGAAGCAGAGCCACCGGTAAAAGGGGTTTTAGGTTTTTTGCCAATGTCTTCACTATCGGCGACAAACGGCGGTAATCATGAAACAGACCGAATCGATGGCGGTTTTGCTGATGATTACGGTAAAGCACCAATTGGGCCAATGCCCGTTGCGCGTGTTCGGGTTGGCTGAAATGCAGATTGTTTTGCTGCCTGAACAGGCGGCGGATGGTTTCGTGTTCCGCGCTGCCCAGCCAAACCAATAATAAGGGTTTGCGGCTTTTGGCCTGCAATACGGACACCATCTGCGCGGTTTGCAGGCTTTCGGTGTGGTTTTTGCCGTTATAAATCAAGCATACGGCATCGGTATTTTCATCATGCAGGCAAGCGGAAACGGCTGCCTGAAAGATACCGGGCACGGTATCGGTATTCAGATGGATGGGATGGTAGCTGTCGGTTTTTTGCGGCAGCAGTTTGGATAAGGTGCGCTGCGTGTACGCAGACAATTCCGCCATTTTCAAACCGAGCTGCGGGAGGGTTTTCAAAGAAAGCGTACTGATTTGCGGCGTATTGCTTATGACTGCGAGTCTGCCGCCGCGCGCGCCGATTCCGGTATGGACCAATTTTGCGGCGGTGCAGAATTGTGTGAGTGTATCCACACTGAGAATATGCCTGCGCTTCATTGCCTGCGCAAAGAGCATTTCCTGTTCGGCATCGGATAAAGTGGATAAGACGACTACGGGCATACGGCGCGATGCGGCTGTGAGTGCGCTAAGCAGTTCGCGGGCGTTATCTAGGGTGCTGATATGGACGAATAATGCTTTAGTGCGCGGTTCGGATACGGCAAAATCGATTATTTGTCCGGTGGTTACGTTACTGCCTTTGGGATTGACGGTAAGCAGGCGGCTGAAAGATATGCCGCGCGATGCGGTGTAGGTTGCCATACAGTCGGCAATATCGACAGATTGTCCGATATAGGCGCATGTCGCCGATGTATTGAGACCAAACATACCGCTCAAACCCGACAGCGGTACGGACAATAAACGGATATGGCTTTTCTCTGCCTGCGCGGCGGCACGTTCCAAACGGCTGCTGACCGCAGCGGTGGGCTGCTCCAATTCATTGATAAGAATAAGCTGTTTGATTCCCGCTTTGGCGGCATCGCGTACAACCGAGCCGATTTTGTCTGCCGACAATACAATAACGGCGGTATCAACGGGATAATCCGATGCGGCTTCGGCAAGGCCGGCATAGGCCTTTCTGCCGCCTACGGTTTTATGGTTTACATTAACCGGCAATACTTGTTCCGCAGCGGTTTGCGTGCACAGCAGCGAAAAGACACTGCGTCCTATGCTGCCGTAACGGTCGGATGCGCCGACAACAGCCAAATGTTTCGGATAAAACAAAGAATGCAGCGGATGAGGCATGACGGTTCCCTTCTTTCAGGCAGCCTGTTTACAGAGCGTAGTCGTAATCCGCCACCAACGGTGCATGGTCGGAAAATTTAACGTCTTTATACACATGTGCAGAGCGGCAGTGTTGCGCCAAAGAAGCCGTGAGCATTTGATAATCGATGCGCCAACCGACATCTTTTGCATAAGCTTGCCCGCGGTTACTCCACCACGTATAACCCGGCACATCGGGATACAGCGAACGCCATGCATCCACCCAGCCGAGCTTGGCAATCACATTGCCTATCCATTCGCGTTCTTCGGGCAGGAAACCGGAATTTTTCAAATTGCCCTTCCAGTTTTTCAAATCGATATTCTGATGGGCAATATTCCAGTCGCCGCAAATCACGATATCGCGGTTTTCCTGCTGCATGGCGGCCAACATAGGATAGAAAACATCCAAAAAACGGAATTTGGCCAGCTGCCTTTCTTCCGCACTGCTGCCGCTGGGCAAATACAGCGAAATCACGCTTAATTGTCCGAAATCCGCTCGGACAAACCGCCCTTCCCTGTCGAATTCTTCCACGCCGATACCGGTTTGAACGTTGTCAGGCAGCCTTTTACTGTATAGCGCCACTCCGCTGTAACCGCGTTTTTCCGCGCAATGCCATACGCCGTACATTCCGTGCGGACGTTTCATATCCTCCGACAAATCGGCTTCTTGAGCCTTCAACTCCTGCACGCAGACAAAATCCGCATCCGCTTGAGCCAAATAATCATAAAAACCCTTCTTATAGGCAGAACGGATACCGTTTAGATTGGCAGAAATAATACGCATGGTATTCCTTTGAAAATAAGCTGCATTGTATAAGTATTGATGATTAATTGTAAATAAAACAATGAAGTGATACTTTCAGGCAGCTCTCGACAGTTAAAGCATATACTGCCTGAAAACACAATATTGCATTCAGGCAGCTTTCTTATCGGGTTTTCAATCCAAACACTCTGCATTTCAGGCAGCCTGTCAGCCATTGCCTAACGCCGTACGGATATAGGTATCCACCGAATCGACAGGCACGGTTTCGGTTTTACCGCTGCGGCGGTGCGCATATTCGACTACGCCTTCCTGCAAACCGCGATCGCCGATAACGATACGGTGCGGAATGCCCAACAACTCCGAATCATTCAATAAAACGCCCGCACGTTCATCGCGGTCGTCCAGCAATACATCCATACCCGCCGCCAACAGTTGGGCATACACTTTATCCGCCGCTTGACGCACGGTATCGGATTTTTTGTAGTTCATCGGCACGATAACCACATTAAACGGCGCCATCGCATCCGTCCACACAATGCCGCGCTCATCGTGGTTTTGCTCGATGGCGGCGGCGACAATGCGGGTGATGCCGATGCCGTAGCAGCCCATTTCCATGATTTGCGATTTGCCGTTTTTATCCAAAAATGCCGCATTCATGGCTTCCGAATATTTAGTGCGCAGTTGGAAAACGTGTCCCACTTCAATGCCACGCGTCAGTTTCAGGCTGCCTGCACCGCACGGGCTGGGGTCGCCCGCCACCACGTTGCGCAAATCCACAAACTCCGGCTCGGCGGCATCGCGCCCGAAATTGAAACCGGTGTAGTGGCAATGGTTTTCGTTGGCGCCGATGACCCAGTCCGCGCCCTTTTCCAGCGCGTAATCGGCGTACACCTTGCCCGCAAAACCCACCGGCCCCAGCGAACCGCCGTCCGCACCGAATGCCGCGCGTACCGCTTCGGGCGCGGCCATCGTCAGGGGCGATTTCACCCCCGCCAGTTTTTCCGCCTTGATGTCGTTGAACTCGTGGTCGCCGCGCAGCAGCAGCAACACCAGTTCGCCCTCGTTTTCACCTTCCACCACAATGGATTTCATCGTGGTTTCAACGGGAACATTCAAAAATTCAACCAGTTGGGCAATGGTTTTCACATCGGGCGTGGACACTTTTTCCAAAGCGGCGGCGGGCGCGGCGCGGCTGCCTGAAAGCGGCAGGGTTTGCGCCAATTCCACATTCGCGGCGTAATCGGACGCATCGCTGTAGGCAATCACGTCTTCGCCGCTTTCGGCAATCACCTGAAATTCGTGCGAACCGGTGCCGCCGATGCTGCCCGTGTCGGCGGCAACGGGGCGGTAGTCCAAGCCCAAACGGTCAAAAATGCGGCAGTAGGCATCGTACATCGGCTGATAGCCGTCCCGCACCAGCGATTCGTAGTCGGCGTGGAAGGAGTAGGCATCTTTCATCACAAATTCCCGCGCCCGCATCACGCCGAAACGGGGGCGCACTTCATCGCGGAATTTGGTGTTGATGTGGTAAAAGTTAATCGGTAACTGTTTGTAGGAATTGATTTCTTTGCGAACGATATCGGTGATGGTTTCTTCGCAGGTGGGGCTGAGACAGAATAGGTTGTCATGACGGTCATTGACGCGCAACAATTCTTTTCCGTAAAACTCCCAGCGTCCGGATTCCTGCCACAATTCGGCAGGCTGCACGAAAGGCATCAACAATTCCACCGCACCGCTTCGGTTCATTTCTTCGCGGACGATGTGTTCCACTTTGCGTACAACGCGCAATCCCAAAGGCATCCAAGTATACAAACCGGAAGCATTGGCCTTAATCATGCCCGCGCGCAACATCAAACGGTGGCTGGCAAGCGTGGCTTCATTGGGTGTTTCTTTTAAAGTGGAAATGAAAAATTGGCTGGCTTTCATGACAACAATTCCGAAAATTAAAACAGTAAAAATAAAGCGGCAATTGTAGCATAGGCTTTCAGGCTGCCTGAAAATGCGGCGGGATTTTTTTATCGGATGATTCGATAATTCATTTTATATTAATATATTGCCTTTTAAACGCAGGCAGATTGTATCTCTTGTCTGTAAAATGTTTGCAATGTTTCTGCTCTGAAATTTCGTTGCATTCGACAACGGTCGCGGTTTGTTATATCACTGGTACAAGCTGCCTGAAAACTGAGGTAACGATGATTTGTACGTTCAGTTGCGCGACTTGCTCCGACAAGTCCTGCTCCGGATAAGGTAGAGGTTTCTCTCCCGCATTGCCTGCCTGAACATGAATAGAAGCGCATAAGGCCACTGCCGTAAGGCAAAAGTTCTGTCTGCCGTCAAAACAGGCTGCCTGAAAGTTTTCAGGCAGCCTGTTTTCAATATTACCTAAATACGGCTTACTTTCCTAACTTGTGGAATTTTATGCAAAGCTGCTGTGATACGGTTGAGTTGTTCGGCATCATGCACATTGATATTGAAACGGAATTCAATAAAGCCTTCCGTACCTGCCTGTGATTTTGACAGGGTGTCCACAGAGGCGATATTGCCGCCGACATCGGAAATGGCAGATGCCATAGCCGCCAACAGCGCGTGCGTATCAACGGACGATACGACCAATGCCGCATCATACAGCTTGTCATTGCTTTCAAAGCCCGACCAATCTGCGTCCAGTTGTTGGTCGTGCGGGGATTTGAGTAACAGGTTGCAATTATCTCTGTGGATAATCAGACCTTGGTCTTTGGCGATAATGCCCCGTACGGCATCGCCGGGCAGCGGCATACAGCATTTACCCAAATGAATGTGTCCGTTTATACCGTTGCCGATATGTATCGGACTGAGTTTGACTGCGCCGCCCATATAATCGCCCGCCAGATTGGCAATGTCCATGGCAACGGAAACCGGCATGGTCAATCCCACTCCCACGTTATAGAGTACGTCTTCCCATTCCCGTCCGTTGTTTTCCAAAAATTTAAGATATTTTTCTTTTAATGTTTCGGATTCGGCAACTTGTTTCGGCAGCAAGCTGGACAACGCTCCTGCCAGCAAACGTTCGCCCAATGCTACGGCATCTTCCCGATTGGCTGATTTGATATAGCTGCGGATAGCACTGCGCGCACGGCTGGAGGCTGTGAAATTCAGCCAGGCGGGATTGGGTTTGCCATTGGGAGAAGTTAGGATTTCCACCGTATCGCCTGTTTTCAATCGGGTACGCAACGGTACGGTAATATTGTTTACTTTTGCGCCTACGCAACGATGTCCGACATCGGTATGCACGGCATAAGCAAAATCAATGACACTGGCGCCGCGCGGCAAAGTAAGAATTTTTCCTTTAGGTGTAGTGATATACATTTCATTGGGAAACAAATCCACTTTGACGTGTTCCAAAAACTCAATGGCATTGGCACTGCGCGACTGCAAATCCAAAATATTCTGCAGCCATTGGTTGGTGCGGATTTGGTTTTCATCTTCTTTGCCCGCATGGTCTGATGCCGCCCAATGGCTGGCGATACCGCTTTCGGCAATGCGGTTCATTTCACGGGTGCGGATTTGCACTTGGATAGGCAAACCGTAAGGACCGTTCAGCGTGGTATGCAGGCTTTTATAACCGTTGCTTTTGGGAATGGCGATAAAGTCTTTGAATTTCCCCGGTTTGGGTTGATACAGGCTGTGCAAAGCACCCAAAGCGGCATAACAGGTGCTGACATTGTTCACTACAATACGGAAGCCGTAAATATCGTCCAATTCTTCAAATTTCTTTTTCTTGGCAAGCATTTTCTGATGTATGCCGTAAAGATTTTTTTCACGTCCCCTGATTTGCGCTTCGATATTGTGCCCGACCAAGCATAAATTCATTTCATGCAGCACCCGTTCAATCACATCGCAACGGTTTTTCTTAAATGCCGTCATTGCACTTTTCAAGACCCGGTAACGGGTCGGATACATGGCATAAAACGACAAATCCTGCAATTCCCGGTACACATGGTTCAATCCCAAACGGTTGGCAATCGGAGCATAAATTTCCAAAGTTTCCGTTGCGATACGGCGGCGGCTGGGCGCACTTTTCGCTCCCAGCGTACGCATATTGTGCAGGCGGTCGGACAGCTTCACGATAATCACACGCACATCTTTGGTCATCGCCAAAATCAGTTTACGGAAACTTTCGGCCTGATGTTCCGCCTGATCGTTGAATTCCAGTTTTTCCAATTTGGAAAGACCGTCCACCATTTCCGCTACCGTTGCCCCGAAACGTTCGGCCAATACCGATTTTTTTATTTGGGCGTCTTCCATCACGTCATGCAGCAAACCGGCGCACAGGGTGTGCAAATCCATTCTCCATCTTGCCAATTCGATGGTTACGGCGATAGGATGGGTGATATAAGGCTCGCCGCTTTTCCGCACTTGCTGTTTGTGCGCCACAAAAGCAAACGCACAAGCCTGCTCTAAGGTTTCTTTTTCTTCGGCACTCAAATACTGACACTCGCGAAACAGTGTCTGCCGGACTTCGGCGGTCAGAGGGTCATAGGCTTCGGTTGGTTTGGGAATGGTCATGATGGATTTCCTTGTTGTTGTGTTTATACGGAACAGTGTAAAAAGTTGATTTGTTTATCCATCTCCGGATAAACGGCAGGCTTGCTTTCGTTTTCAGGCAGCCTATCGCACGGCACTGCAGATAATAAGGCAAATCAAAATAATATGAAACCCAAATATCTGCTATAAGCCTGATTGATATACTGAAATATATCATTTTTCAGGCTGCCTGAAAGCGGAAACAGCGTTGGCAAATTTTCAGGCCGCCTGAAAAGGCTTGCAAGCATCATGCCGCGCTGATTTTGATTGCCACAAAAAGAAATACCGGTGCGCAAACAACCGTAAAACAGCTGCTTGCACACCGGCAGAAAAACGGGATTATTTACTTCGCGACAAAATTTCCACGCCGATTTGGCCTGCTGCAATTTCGCGCAACGCTGTTACGGTAGCTTTATTATGACGGGTATTTTCCACTAAGGGGGAAGTACCGTTTTCCAATTGGCGCGCACGGCGGGCGGCGGTTAAAGTCAGGTCAAAATGATTGGGAATTTGCGGAATACAGTCTTCTACGGTAATGCGTGCCATAATGCTTTCTCGGTTGATTCAAACAAATATTTTCAGGCAGCCTGAAAAAATACACAGGAATTGAAGCATTGGATTTTAAGGATTTTGCAGTATTTTTTCAAGTATCGGAGTTTGGCGGCGCAGACTTTGGCGGTCTGCTCTGAAAATATGGAGCAGTTGTTGTTCCGCTTCGTCCAAATCATGATTGACCACAATATAATCAAAACTTACGGCATGGCTGATTTCTTCACGCGCCAAACCTAAACGGCGTTCAATCACTTCATTGCTGTCGGTATTGCGGCTGCGCAGGCGTTGTTCCAAAACTTCCAAAGAAGGAGGCAAAATGAAAATGCTGACGGCATCAGGCAAATTGCGGCGGACTTGTGTTGCGCCCTGTACATCGATTTCCAGAATCACATCGAATCCTTGTGCGCACAATTCTTTTACCGCTGCTTCGCTGGTGCCGTAATAATTGCCAAACACTTCGGCATGTTCCAAAAACACACCTTCGCCCATCAAATCCAGAAAACGGTTTTTATCTACGAAATGATAATGTTGCCCGTTGATTTCACCTTCACGCATCGGACGCGTGGTATGGGATACGGATAAACGGATATCGGGATGGCGGGCAGTCAAACGGGACACCAAAGTAGTTTTGCCTGTTCCCGATGCTGCGGAAATGATGAAAATATTACCGGGTTGTACGGTCATAATCGGACTCTTAACTCAATGTTTAATATATTATTTTCTGATACGTGCAATCAGTTTTGACAAAGCCATGACCAATTGTTCATCGGTAAACGGCTTACTGATATAGCCCCGCGCACCGTATTGCAAGGCTCTCAAGCCGGTAGGTCTGTCGGAAAGTGCGGAAATCACCAAAATATTGGTTTTATCGCTGAGGGCGCACAATTGTTTGATACATTCCAAACCGTCCATTTTAGGCATGGTCATATCCATGGTGACCAAATCGGGACGATGCTTTTTAAACATCTCCACAGCTTCCTCACCATTCTCCGCCATAGCTACAACATTGAGTTCCAGCTTATCCATACAGCGTTCGATGCGGTTACGGATAATGCTCGAGTCATCAACAATCATCAGGGTGTACATGGTTCGGATTCCCAAAATTGAAAAACGGTTTAAGCATCGGATGGTGTATTCGGAATGGTAAACACAAAGCGTGTATAACCTCCCGGAGCGGTATTGATGCTGATTTTTCCGCCCATAGAAGCAATAGCATCTTTAACAATATCCATGCCGATACCCCGCCCCGCATCTTCGGTTTGCTCTTGTGCGGTGGAAAATCCGCTGCTTAGCATGATATTGAGCAAATGGCGCGTTTGCAAATCCGCCACATTGCCGCGCACCATACCGAGTGCCACCGCCTGTTCGCGAATCGCATCAAAATCAATACCGTTGCCGTCATCTTCTGCCTGAAGCACCCAATCGTTTTGCGTATTACGGAACAACTTCAAGCGGATAAGACCCGATTGCGGCTTGTTTCGTGCCAGACGGACTTCCGGTTTTTCAATACCGTGCACTACCGCATTGCGAAGCAGCTGTATCACGATATCTTTAAGCTTGGCACCCAAAGGCGTATCTGCCACACTTTCTTCAAAGCCCTGACAAACCAATTCCGCCTGTTTGCCGTTTCTTTGCGCCAAATCGCGTACAAATTGTTTGAAATAACCGATTTGGGCTTGAGAGCCGGACTGATTGATGCTGCTCTCCCTGCCCGCCTCTATACGGCTGCTATATTCCGAAATAATATCAATCAAATATAATAAATCATCGGCGACAGGAGTGAGATTGAGAAAATCGTAACGGTCGATAGACGGCGCTTTACGCAAAGCAATCAGCGACTCTTCAAAAGTTTCGCACAGGCTGGCGATACGGCTAAGCTGCAATGCCGAAGCATCGCCTTTTACACCGTGTATCAAGCGGGAAATATAAACCGCACGCCCTTTCAATTCTTTTTGGTCTTCCTCCGGGCTGTGCATCACCGCACGGATTTCCTGTAATTTTTCCTTATTGTTCTTCACAAATTGGGCAAGCATATGCGGATCGGCATCCATGGCCGCACGCAACATCTCCAATTCGCGCCCTTCTTGGTCTTTTTGACTGTCTTCGCTCGATTGAAGCATCACAGCTTCGGTACTGTCGGTTACACGGGTCAAAATACGGCTGACTTTGCCGTTTTCGAATACTCGGAAGAATTTAAAATCCATGAAGCGCAAACCGTTGCCGGTTTGTACGCCGATACGGTGCAAAGGATTGAGATCTTCTATCAATTCCTCAACCACCCAATCGCTGTGGTAGAGATGGTCGATAAAGGTTTTTGCCGTATCCAGCTCTTCTTTGGAAACAAAGTCCCCCAAAAGCCCAATCAGATTCTCATTGGCAAGATTGGTTTTACCGAGAATATTTTCCAAGCTGGCGGAATAACGGCTGCCGATATTCAAATCTTGGTCTATCAAGAACAAGCCTTCGGGAACCGATGCCATAATATCGGAAAGCTCACGGTCGGCTTCTTCAATTTTTCTGTCTTGCTGTTTTAGTTTTTTGATAATCAATAACAAAACCAGCCCGCACAGCAAAACCGAACCGATAGCAAAGGCTGCCTGAACAATATTCCAAAAAATATGGTTTTGCTGCATCTGCCGCACTGATAAGCGCTCAAGCGCACGGACATGATTCAATAAAGCCTGTTGATTTTTACCGACATAAGCCGTCAATTCGTCGGCCGCTTTGCTGCCGGCATTGTTTTCAGACAATTTGTCTGCCAATTGTGCATAAGGATTCCACAATGCACGCAGTTGCGATAATTGGGTTTGCGCCTCTTCGCCGCGTAGAGCAGATATTTCCCATGTTTCAGAACCTTCACTTACGGTTCCGCCCTTTTCTTGCGCATTCAATACCGTTTCAAACTGGTTGGTTGCTGCGGTGATATCGGTCAGAATATTGCGGACTTTTTCAGGCAGCCCCGCTTCACCGGCATCTCCTTTGGCTGCATGTGAACGGATGGTCTTCCCCAACTCCGAAATGTTTTCGGAAAGCCGCACCAATGTATCGCTCTGTCGGCTGCCTGAAAGCCATTGGCGTTGGTTTTGATTGGATTGTTTGATGAGATAAAAGTTGCCGGCCAGTAGGACAATGGCCAGCAGAAAAAACAGAATCATCAAAGCAGTCAGGCCGCCGTATCGTTTTTTGCTTTGGGCTTGTTCTCTTTCCGTAACAGTATTCATAATATCCAACCTTTTCTGTTTATTTAGGAAGGGGAAAGTTTTCAACTCTTAACGTAATTATCTATTAAGAACGGCAATCCGTCTAGAAAGGATTGTGCTTTCAGGCAGCCCTTTTTATTTTTGATGTTATACGCTAAAATCGTGCATTCCGATTTGGGTTTTTCATCATGACTAAGTTTATTTTCGTAACCGGCGGCGTAGTGTCTTCCTTAGGGAAAGGCATCGCCGCCGCTTCCATTGCCGCCATTCTCGAATCCCGCGGTTTGAACGTTACCATGCTCAAACTCGACCCCTATATTAATGTGGACCCGGGTACGATGAGCCCTTTCCAACACGGCGAAGTGTTTGTTACCGATGACGGCGCGGAAACCGATTTGGATTTAGGGCATTACGAACGTTTCATCAACGCGACCCTGAGCCGTAAAAACAGCTTCAGTGCAGGGCAAGTATATGAAAACGTGATTGCCAAAGAGCGGCGCGGCGACTATCTGGGCGGCACCGTTCAAGTCATCCCCCACATTACAGACGAAATCAAACGCCGCATTCACGATGGCGCACAAGGCAAAGATGTAGCCATTGTAGAAATCGGCGGCACGGTGGGCGACATTGAATCACTGCCTTTCTTGGAAGCCATCCGCCAGATGCGCTCCCAACTCGGACGCAACAACACCCTATTCGTCCATCTAAGCTATGTCCCCTACATCGCAGCCGCAGGCGAAATCAAAACCAAACCGACACAGCATTCCGTAAAAGAAATGCGCAGCATCGGCATTCAGCCCGATGTCTTGATTTGCCGTATGGACAGAGAGCTGCCTGAAGACGAACGGCGCAAAATCGCACTGTTTTGCAATGTGGAAGAACGCGCTGTCGCAGGCAGCTACGATGCCGGAAGCATTTATGAGATTCCCCAAATGCTCCACGGACAGGGCATCGACAACATTATTTGCGAGCAGCTGCAATTGAATGTACGGCAGGCAGATTTAACCGAATGGAAAAAAATCGTTTACGCCATTCAAAATCCGCAACATACCGTTAAAATCGCCATGGTCGGCAAATATGTCGATTTGACAGAGTCTTATAAATCGCTCATCGAAGCCTTGAAACACGCAGGCATTCACAACCATACCGATGTTCAAATCACCTATATCGACAGCGAGCGGATTGAAACGGAAGGTACAGGCTGCCTGAAGCCTTTTGATGCCATACTTGTTCCCGGCGGCTTCGGTTCGCGCGGTGTAGAAGGGAAAATTGCCGCCGCACGCTATGCACGTGAAAACCGCGTACCTTATCTCGGCATTTGTTTGGGTATGCAGATTGCACTGATTGAATACGCACGCCATGCCGCAGGCTTGAAAGATGCCAATTCCACCGAATTCGATTTGAAAACCGAACACCCCGTTATTGCCTTGATTGACGAATGGCAAACAGCAGACGGCAGCGTGGAGAAACGTGATGAACATGCCGACTTGGGCGGCACCATGCGTTTAGGCGCACAAGAAGTAGAATTAAAAACAGGCAGCTTGGCCGCCAAGATTTACGGTACCACCCGTATTCGCGAACGCCACCGCCACCGTTATGAAGTGAATAACCATTTTATTCCGCAATTGGAAGCGGCAGGCCTGACCATCGGCGGCGTTTCCGCAGGACGCGAACGTTTGGTAGAAACGATTGAAATCCAAAACCATCCTTGGTTTTTCGCCTGCCAGTTCCATCCCGAATTCACTTCCACTCCGCGCAAAGGACATCCTTTGTTTAGCGCGTTTGTGAAAGCGGCATTGCAGCAGCAATAAAAAGAGAATAATTTGATATTTTATATTTCCGTAATGGAAACAAATTATTATCATGCCCAACTCTCTCAGTATCATCTTCGCAACTGTAGAAATGAGTTGGGCGTTTTTTTAGTGCTTTTACTGGCATCTTACCCAAAACCACATGATAAATATCGATAAAATTTCTGATATCGGTCATTAATGATTATTTGGCTATCGTAAACCGAGACATTTCATTAATCTTTCAGGCTGCCTGAAACATTATCATCCAAGTATTTTCCTGATTCACACTACAAAACTACTGGTACAATCACACGCGTTATTTTGACGCCTCAGACAATCTATGAACCCTTTCCGATTATTCTCTTTCAGTCAAACTTCATACAATTCAAATCCTCTCAGAAACGGTAGCCATTACGATAAAACTTTGTTATGGCTGTTACTCGGTTTATTGTGTTTCGGCTTGGTAATGGTCTATTCCGCGTCAATTCCCCGTGAGGGAAGCGGCTATCTGGTGCGCCAAGGCAAATATGCGATACTGGGTTTAATCATGTGCTACGGTTTGATTCGCATTCCTATGTGGCGTTGGCAGCAAGCAACCAAATATATACTCGGGTTATCCATCTTTCTATTGCTATTGACTTATTTTTTTGGAACATCCGGGGGCGGCGCCAGAAGATGGTTACTGCTTCCTTTCGGTATGAGAGTCCAACCCAGCGAGATTTTCAAACTGGTTACCATCATGTATATGGCCGACTTTTTCAAAAGAAAAATCAATATACTGGATGATTACAAACGTGTTTTATTTGTCGGCGTGCCCATCGGGCTTGGAGTTTTTCTGATTTCTTTGGGGAGAGATTTAGGCTCAATGGTAGTGATTGGCGCCACGTTTCTTGCTTTGATGTTTCTCGCCAGTATGCCGCAAAAATGGTTTATCGCATCCGTTTTGCTCAGCATTATCGGGACGGTATTGGCTATTGTTACTTCAGGCTTCCGTATGCTGCGTATGGGTAGTTTTGGGAGACCTTGGAAAGATCCGAGCGGCGCGGGCTATCAAAATCTCAATGCATTAGTAGCGATGGAGAACGGTTCGCTATCGGGACAAGGGCTGGGCAATTCACTGATGAAACACGGCTATTTGCCTGAAGCGCACAACGACTTTATTTTTTCCGTTATCGGTGAAGAATTGGGTTTTATTGCTATTTTCACTCTTATTGTGATTTATCTTTGGATTGTTTTGCGTGCTTTTCAAATCGGCAAACGTGCAGAAAGCTTAAGGTTGCATTTCAATTCGTTCATAGCTTTCGGCATCGGTATTTTAATTGCTCTGCAAAGCGTTATCCACATCGGCGTCAATCTCAGTATGCTGCCCAACAAAGGGTTGACGCTGCCGCTGATTTCTTACGGGGGTTCCTCACTCATTATGACGATGATAGCGTTCACGATGCTGCTGAGAGTGGACTATGAAAACCGCCGCGTTATACGCGGCTATCCCGTTACACCTCCGGAAGAACCCCAACAGCACACACATTAAAATCCAAGGTTTAATCATGCAAAACAAAACCGTTTTACTGATGGCAGGCGGAACAGGCGGCCATATTTTCCCGGCTCTTGCCGTAGCCCAATCCCTGCAAAAGCGCGGACACCGCGTAGTTTGGCTCGGCAGCGAAGACAGCATGGAAGAACGTTTGGTACCTCAATACGGTATCACATTGGAAACCATTCCTATGAAAGGGATACGCGGTAAAGGATTGATACGCAAACTGACTATGCCGTTTATGCTGATAAAGTGCGTTCAGGCAGCCAAGAAAGTTATCCGCAAACACAACATTGATGCCGTTGCAGGTTTCGGCGGTTTTGTTACTTTTCCCGGCGGCTTGGCTGCCAAACTGTTGCGCGTTCCGATTATCGTACACGAACAAAATGCCGTTGCAGGCTTGGCAAACAAACGTTTGGCAAAATGGGCCACACGCGTACTTTATGCTTTTCCAAAAGCTTTTCCCGTACACCGCAACGGACTGGTCGGCAATCCCGTCCGTGCGGATATCGCCACGCTGCCCGAACCCCAACAGCGCTTTTCACAACGCAGCGGCCGCTTGAAAATCGCCGTTATCGGCGGCAGCCTGGGCGCACAAGCACTAAACCGATTGCTGCCTGAAGCATTTTCTCTGCTGCCTGAAGAACAACACCCCGAATTACTGCATCAATGCGGGCGGGGACAGGCCGCATCAGTGCAAAATGATTACGATGCACGCGGCATCCATGCAAAATGCTGCGACTTCGTAGAAGATATGACGGCAGTTTATCGCGACAGCGATATCCTGATATGCCGCGCAGGCGCATTGACCATCGCCGAACTTACCGCAGCAGGCGTTGGTGCCCTACTCATTCCTTTCCCGCACGCCGTAGACGACCATCAAACCGCCAATGCGCGTTACATGGTATCGGCCGAAGCGGGATTGTTGCTGCCGCAAGCCCAATTGGACGCGGCCAAATTGGCTGCGGTTATTGCCAATCTCAACCGCGAAGGCTGCCTGAAATGGGCGCAAAATGCCCGCAAACTGGCATTACCCCACAGTGCAGACGATGTCGCCGAAGCCATATTATCCGTATTAAACTAACCTTTCAGGCAGCCCGTCTGCTTTTTTAACCCGTATTGGACTATCATGAACACCCCGCCCATGCTCGCCTCTGTTGATTTAGGCTCAAACAGTTTCCGTCTGCAGATTTGTTGCAATAATAACGGACAATTGCAAGTTATTGAAAATATCAAACATATGGTCCGTCTTGCCGGCGGCTTGGATGAAAACAAAAATCTGGACGAAGCTTCGCAACAGCGTGCCTTGGAATGTTTGGCGCAATTTGGCGAACGCCTGCGCGGTTTTTCTGCCGAGCAAGTTCGCGCCGTTGCCACCAACACCTTCCGCGTTGCCAAAAATATCAACCAATTTCTGCCGAAAGCAGAAGCCGCACTGGGTTTTCCGATTGAAATCATTGCCGGGCGTGAAGAAGCCCGTTTGATTTACACAGGCGTTGTACATACCTATCCCTCCAACGGCAAAAAAATGCTGGTAATAGACATTGGTGGCGGTTCTACCGAATTTATTCTCGGCAGCACCTTGCAACCCACCCACACCGAAAGCCTGCCTTTAGGTTGCGTAACCTATTCCATGCGTTTTTTCCAAAACAAAATCAACAATAAAGATTTTCAGGCAGCCATTACCGCCGCACGCAGCGAAATCCAACGCATCAGCAAACTCTACAAACGCCAAGGCTGGGACATCGCACTGGGTACATCCGGTACGGCAAAATCCATTGCCGCTGTGATTGCCGCCGAAGGTTTGGCAGACAGCATCACATTGCCGGCAATGAAAACCTTGGCAGCTAAAATCATCGATGCAGGCAGCGTAAAAAAAGCCAAGCTGCATAACTTGAAACCCGAACGTATCGAAGTATTTGCAGGCGGGCTGGCCGTATTGATTGCCGCATTCGAAGAACTCGACATCACGCAGATGAGCTTCACCGAAGCCGCCTTACGCGACGGTGTGTTTTACGACTTTATCGGACGCGAGCTCAAACAGGACATGCGCGAACAAACCGTTCTGCAATTTCAAGAACGCTACCATGTCGGCACCAACCAAGCTGCACGCGTAGCCAAAATAGCCGCCCAATTGCTTGAAGGATTGGCACAAAACGCCACTGTACAAGAACTGCATTACTGGTCGCCATACGTCCGTTGGGCGGCACTGCTACATGAAATCGGCATCGATATCGCCCATACCGCCTACCATAAACACACTTCCTATATTTTGGCTCAAGCCGATATGCCCGGTTTTTCCCGCAAAGAACAAACCTTACTCTCTGTTTTAACGCTCGGCCAGCGCGGCGAATTAAAAAAAATGGCCGGTATCGAAGACACGCCCATGTTATGGAAATCCATACTGTCACTACGCTTGGCAGTACTATTCTGCCGTGCACGTCTTCCCTTTGAACTGCCGCCGCATACAACGCTCAGCCAAGACGATAAAAACAGCTATACGCTCACAATCAACGGAACTTGGTTGGAAAACAATCCGCTCACATCTGCCGCATTGCAGTATGAATGCGAACAATGGTCGAAATTGGACAAAACATTTGCCATTGTTCAAAACGGTATTTAATCCGGATTGTCTGCTAATGATTTTCAGGCAGCCTGACTATTGCACTTAATGCAATCAGGCTGCCTGAAATGCTTTTAATATAAAAATGACAAACAGCTTAATCGGTATCAAAAATCAATCGGATATTCCTAACTGTTTCACTATAGAACTTATTCGAATGTAATCATTAAATCTTAGCAACGATTAAATACAGACAAAGCCACCATTGAATAATGGTGGCTTTGTCTGAAGCAATACATGATGCAGCCGTCCATTTTACGGGACATATATGCATATAAGTTGTGCTTATTTTTATTAGTAAAAACCGCTTACGGCTTTAAAACGGAATATCGTCTTCAATATCTTCCATCGGAGCGGCTGGTGCCGCAGGAGCAGGATTACGCCGTTGCGGAGGTTCTGCTTGAGGGGCATACGGTTCGGCAGCAGGTTTTTGATGGTCAGACTGCGGTGCGGGTGCATAACCATTTCCGCCGTCAAACGGCGCAGTGCCGCTATTTCGGCTATCTAACATCTTCATTTCGCTACCGATAATTTCATAGGCAGTGCGTTCAACCCCGTCTTTGCCGACATATTTCCGGCTTTGGATTTTACCTTCCAAATAAATTTGGCTGCCTTTACGCAGATATTGCCCTGCAATTTCTGCCAGGCGGCGGTATAAGGTGATATTGTGCCACTCCGTGCGCTCTACTTTTTGTCCGGTGTTGCGGTCGTTCCAGCTCTCACTGGTGGCAATGGAAAAATTGCACACGGCTTCGCCGTTAGGCATATAGCGTGTTTCGGGATCGCGTCCGAGACGGCCGATTAAAATGACTTTATTCAATGACATAATGTTCTCCATTTAAAATCTGATGCAGGCGTTCTTCTTCAAAACCGTGCTGCCGCACTTTGGCGAAAAGTGTGCATTTGTCTTCGCTAAATCCGACATCTTCAACGCCTTCCAAAGCGGATAATTGCTGTTTCAGCAATTCCAAATGCTCCTGCCAAGAGCCGGGAATGGATAAGACGATGTTTTTGACCGGTAGCGGCGCAGGCGCACGAACCGCCATCATCAACCATACGACACCGAGAAAAGCACAAAAACCATATACGCCTGCGTAGCCGTATTCCGTAGAAAGCTTTCCGCCAATCATACCGCCGGCAAATACGCCGACAGACTGCATAGTGTTGTACACACCCATTGCCGTCCCCTTTAAGCCCGAAGGTGCGATTTTCGATACTAAGGAAGGCATACTGGCTTCAAGAATATTGAAACCGATAAAGTAAACTATCAGGCAGCCTGCAATCAACCAAACCGAATTCAGGCTGCCCAATAAAGCCAACTGGGCGGCAAGTACAAGAATAATGCCGCCTATAAAAACCTGTTTCAATTTATTGCGGGTTTCTCCAACAATAATCGCCGGTACCATTAATATTAATCCGACAACAGTGGCGGGCAGATAGATTTTCCAGTGTTCGGTTTTATCCCAATCCAATTTTTGCAGGGCAACCGGTAGGGTTGTAAACATCGCAATCAAGCCCGACTGCAACGCAAAAATGCCGAAATTAAGCCTTTGTAGCTGCAAATTTCCCAACACTTCACTGAAGCTGCCCGCATGAGCCTGTGTATCCTGATGCAGGCGCGAGCGCACAGGATTGGGCGTGAACCATGCCACTAAAGCAATACAGCAGAGCGTGAGAACGCCCATTAAAGCAAATAAGCCGTTGGTGCCGATATATTTTACCAATATAGGCGAAATCACCAATCCGGCAGAAAAAGTCAGCCCGATACATAAACCTATCATAGACATAGCGCGGGTGCGGACTTCTTCGCGGGTTAAATCCGCCAAAAGTGCGGTTACTGCGGCACTGACCGCGCCTGCCCCCTGTATGGCACGGGCAATAATCAAAACGTGGATGTCATGCGTAGATGCGGCCAAAAAGCTGCCGCCTGCAAAAACCAACAATCCGATATAAATAATGGGTTTGCGTCCGAATTTATCGGAAAGCATTCCCAAAGGCAGCTGGCACAGGGCTTGCGTGAGACCGTAAGTCGCCATCGCCAATCCCACCATGCCGGCACGGTATTTCGCATCAACACCTTCAGGCAGCAAACTGTGTGCGTGCAGTGCCAATACGGGAAGAACTAAAAACAACCCTAACATCCGCAGGGCATAAACGCCTGCTAACGAAGTGGAAGCACGCCATTCCAAAGGCAACATCGGTATGCTTGTTTTTCTTGCCATTTTTATAATCGTATCAATCTGACGAGGTTAAATTAAGCGCGAATTATACCCGATAGCACTATCTTTCAGGCAGCCCGCACATTTATTTGCGCAACCGTAAGGCATTCCACACGACCAACAGCGAACTCAAACTCATACCCAAAGCGGCAATCCAAGGCGTTACCCAGCCCGCAACGGCCAGAGGTACGACTAAAAAATTATAAACCGTTGCCCATATCAGGTTTTGTCTGATAATGATTTTTGTCCGAGCCGCCTGTTGCAATGCGGTATCCAATGCCGACAAGTCATCGTTCAGCAGCACGACATCCGCTCCCTCTCTGGCAACATCTGCACTGCCTGCCACGGCAATCGACACATCGGCAGCCGCCAATACGGGCGCATCGTTAATACCGTCTCCCATCATCAAAACGCGTTTGTTTTGCCGTTGCAGCCGGCGGACATAAGCCAGCTTATCTTCCGGCGCGGCTTGTGCGCACATATGCTCTATACCCAAACTGTGCGCCAATGAGGCTACCGAAGCCTTGTTATCACCGCTGAGAATATGACCGGAGATACCTTGTTGCTTTAATTTGGCTAACAAATCTGCTACCGCAGGTTTCACTTTATCCTGCAATGTAAAGGCTGCCTGAAAGCCTTCTTGGTTGCCTAAAGCTATCACACTACCCTGCTGCATAAGTTCAAGCAATTGGGCAGGCAGGCTGCCTGAAATTTCCGCAACATATTCTGGACGGCCGATGGCCCAAATATGCTTGCTGCCGTTGATATCGATTTGTGCCGACACGCCATGCCCCACGCGCTGCACACGTTGCGAAACGGAATGTTTTTCAGGCAGCGTATCATCGGGTAGCGCGACAATCGCCGAAGCGATAGGATGTTCCGATTGCGCTTCCAGCAGTTTGGCTACGGCTATCGGATGCGGTGATTGCCCCAGCTGAACTACTTTGCCGACCGTAAGCCTGCCTTGCGTCAGAGTGCCGGTTTTATCGAACACCGCATCGGTTACTTGCGACAACACCTCTAAAGCGTGTCCCCGCGCAATCAAAATGCCTTGGGCCGCCAATTTCCCGGTGGAAGCCGCCAAAGCGGCGGGAGTCGCCAAAGAAAGGGCGCACGGACAGGTAATGACCAATAGCGATACCGTTACCCACAAAGCACGCCCCGCATCGGCATACCACCACCAAAACAGGAAAGTCGGTATCGCCATTAAGATTAAAGTAAGCGTGAATCCCGATGCATAGCGTTCTGCCAATTGCGCCAAGTGCGGTTTTTGCGACAAGGCCCTATCCAAAAGTTTCACGATATGCGCCAAACGGGTTTCGCCGCCTACCTGTGTGGCGCGGATAATCAGCGGGCTTGCCGTATTGAGTGTTCCTGCCGTAACCGGGCTGCCTGAAACTTTCACAACCGGCAAATGCTCGCCTGTCAGCATCGCTTCGTCCGCCTCGCTTTCGCCCGACAGCACTTCTCCGTCCACCGGAATAACCTCGCCTGCCCTCACCAGTAGCACATCGCCATTTTCCACCGTTACAACCGCCGCTTCTTGGCTCTCTTCCGAAGCGGGATATTCAGGCAGCCTGTGGCAAAACGCAGGAACCAATTTCACCAACCGCTCCGCCGCATCTCCTGCCTTACGGCGTGCGCTTTGCTCCATAAAACGCCCCGTCAGCAGGAAAAACACAAACATCGCCAAGCTCTCAAAATACATGCCGCCGCTTTCCTGCCGCAACAATGCATACACTCCCGCAACAAAAGTCAGTATCAATGCGATGGCAACAGGCGTATCCATACCGGTACGGCGGTTTTTCAAATCACGCCAAGCCCCATGGAAAAACGGCAGGGCGGCATAAAACATGGCGGGCAATACCATTAAAAACGCGCCCCAATGCAGCATGGACAAAAATTCCGGTTCAATGTCCTTATGCAAATAAGTCGGCAGAGCAAACATCATCGTCTGCATACTCGCCAAACCGGCCACCGTAATCCTAATGAGCATGGTTTTACGCTCTTTTTGCGCCGCAGCTTCTACTTTTTTCGCATCATAAGGCGAGGCGGAATAACCCGTTTGCCGGATAACAGTCAGAATATCCGACAATTTGACACGTTCTTCATCCCAACGCACACGGGCGCGTTGCGTACTGTAATTGAGTTCTACCTTAACCACGCCTTCCATACGCAGCAGCTTTTGCTCAATCAGCCACACGCAGGCAGCACAAGTGATGCCGCCGAGCATCAACAATGCCTCTTTCTGGTTTTCAGGCAGCCTTTCCACAAAATCCGCCTGAACTTCTTCCAAATCATACAATTTCAACTGCTGCAGAATTTCATCGGGCGGTAATGCCGCCTGTCCTGCCTGCGCAGTGCGGTGGCTGTAATAACTGCCCAAACCCGCATCAATGATTCCCTGTGCCACAGCCTGACAACCCGCACAACACGCCGCCTCTTCGCCACCTTGGTAACGAATCGGCAAATCCGTGTCCGCAGGAACCGGCAAACCGCAATGAAAACAGGTTTTATCAGTCATAAAAATTCAGCGTAGAAAAACATTAAACCAAAGTGTCTGCTTCAGCAGCACGGCGGAACAAAGCAGTTCATTCAAAAAAAACATGATGATATACACAACGCAAACAGATTGCCGCACGATATGCCATCATGCAGGCAATCCGTTTTCAGGCAGCCTTAAATCACGCCTTTCTTTTCCAAATAGCTTTCGTAATCGCCCAGATAGTGTTCAAAACCGCCCTTGCCGTCCAACTCGATGATTTGCGTGGCCAAAGACGACACAAACTGGCGGTCGTGCGACACGAAAATCAGTGTGCCTTTGTATTTTTCCAAAGCCATATTCAGCGACTCGATACTTTCCATGTCCATGTGGTTGGTCGGTTCGTCCATAATCAGCACATTCGGTTTCAGCAACAACAACTTACCGTACAGCATGCGCCCTTTTTCGCCGCCCGACAACACTTTCACTTGCTTCACCACATCGTTGCTGCCGAACAGCAAACGCCCCAAAGTACCGCGAATTACTTGCTCGTCATCGCCCTCCTGCCCCCATTGGCGCATCCACTCGGTCAAATCCATCGCCACGTCAAAATCGTTTTCGTGGTCTTGCGGATAATAGCCGACCGTGGCTTTTTCCGCCCATTTGATGCTGCCTGAATCAGGCGTAACGCCGTCTGAAAGTTTTTCGTCAAACGCGCCCGCCAGCAGCTTCAGCAAAGTGGATTTGCCCGCACCGTTCGGGCCGATAACCGCCAAACGCTCGCCCGCTTCCAAAATAAAGCCCAGTTTTTCAAACAATTTGTTTTCAAACGATTTCGCCAAACCGTCCACTTCCACCGCCTGACGGTGCAGCTTGGATTTTTCGTCCATTTCAAAACGGATATAGGGATTTTGACGGGTGGACGGCTTCACTTCCACCATTTCCGCCTTGATTTTGTCCGCCTGTTTCAAGCGGCTGGTGGCTTGGCGGGCTTTGGATTTGTTGGCGGAAAAACGCGCCACAAACTCTTGCAATTCCTGAAGTTTTTCTTTGGCTTTGGCATTGTCTTTCAAAGTGCGCTCGCGGGCTTGCGCGGAAGCGAGCATATAATCATCGTAATTGCCCGGATAAATGGTGATGGTGTTGTAGTCCAAATCCGCCATGTGGGTGCAGACTTCGTTCAAAAAGTGGCGGTCGTGCGAGATGATAATCATGGTGGAATCGTATTGGTTCAACACGCCTTCCAGCCAACGAATGGTATTGATGTCCAAGTTATTGGTCGGCTCGTCCAGCAGCAAAACATCAGGCTTGGAAAACAGGGCTTGCGCCAGCAACACGCGCAGTTTGAAACCGGGCGCGACTTCCGCCATGGTCGCGTTGTGCAGGGCTTCATCGATGCCCACGCCGCTCAACAGTTCGGCGGCACGCGCTTCGGCGGTGTAGCCGTCATATTCGGCGAATTTGGCTTCCAATTCGGCGGCGTGCATATAGTCGTCTTCGGTGGCTTCCAAATTGGCGTAAATGGCATCGCGCTCGGTCATCGCCGCCCACATTTCGGTATGCCCCATCAATACCACGTCCAACACGCGCTTGTCTTCGTAGGCGAACTGGTCTTGGCGCAGCTTGCCCAAACGCACGCCGTGCTCGATGGCGACTTCGCCGGAAGTTTGCTCCAAATCGCCGCCGAGAATTTTCATAAAGGTGGATTTGCCCGAACCGTTGGCGCCGATTAAGCCGTAGCGGTTGCCTTCGCCGAATTTGACGGATACGTTTTCAAACAAGGGCTTTGCGCCGAACTGCATGGTGATGTTGTTGGTGGAAATCATAATGTGTTGCGGAGAAAATCAATCTATAGAAACGGCGCGGATTGTAGCACGAAACAAATAAACGAACCTGGATACATATTTTCGTTTATATCACGGTTATATTATTTCAATTATCTGTAGCATTATGAATATTCGACTTATTTTCTCCTTTGTTCTCATTTAGAAAAAGCTGCCTGAAAGATTTTCAGGCAGCCTGATTATGTTTTCAAATCTTGCACGCGCCTCCGGCACAGGCATCGTCCTTCATATCGGTTTGAGTGTCATCTGCTCCATCTCGGGTATTATGATAATAGAGTGTTTTCAAACCGTATTTATAAGCAGACAGCAAATCTTTCAGCATTTGGTTCATAGGAACACGACCGCCCTCAAACCTTTGCGGATCATAACTGGTGTTGGCCGAAATCGCTTGGTCGATAAACTTCTGCATAATGCCGACTAATTTCAAATAGCCGTCATTACCGCCCATCTGCCATAAGGTTTCATATTGGTCCTTCAAGCGTTCGAATTCGGGAACAACCTGCTTCAAAATTCCGTCTTTGGATGCTTTTATCGATACCAAACCTCGCGGCGGCTCTATGCCGTTGGTGGCATTGGCAATTTGCGAACTGGTTTCGCTCGGCATCAATGCCGTCAATGTAGAATTGCGCAAACCGTATCGGACAATATCCGCCCTTAAGCTTTCCCAGTCCAAATACAAAGGTTCGTTGCAGAATTTATCCAAATCGGCTTTGTAAGTATCAATCGGTAAAATACCTTGCGAATAGGTAGTTTCATGGAAAAGCGGGCATTTGCCGTATTCTTTGGCGAGATTTACCGATGCTTTAAGCAAGTAATACTGAATCGCTTCGAAAGTCCGATGGGTTAAAGCAATGGCAGAATCATCACTATAACGCACGCCGTTCTTCGCTAAATAATAAGCGTAGTTAATCACGCCGACTCCCAAAGTACGGCGGTTCATGGTCGCTATTCTGGCGGCGGCAATGGGATAGTCTTGATAGTCGAGCAGCGCATCTAAAGCACGGACTGCCAAATCTGCCAAATCTTCCAATTCCTCCAGATTGTCCAACGCCCCCAAATTCAAAGCAGACAGGGTACACAAGGCAATTTCGCCTTTTTCATCGTTGATATTATCCAAAGGCTTGGTAGGCAAAGCGATTTCCAAGCACAAATTGGATTGGCGAACGGGTGCAACCTTTGGATTGAAGGGGCTGTGGGTATTGCAATGATCGACATTCTGAATATAGATACGTCCTGTACCTGCACGCTCTTGCATCAATATTGAAAATAAATCCGCAGCAGGAATAACCCGTTTCCTGATATTTTCATCTTGTTCGTATTGGGTGTATAAACGCTCGAATTCATCTTGGTCGGAAAAAAACGCTTCATATAAACCCTTGACTTCATTCGGAGAAAATAGCGTAATATTGCCACCTTTAATCAGGCGGGTATAAAGCAGGCGGTTGATTTGCACGCCGTAATCCAGCTGACGTATACGGTTGTCTTCTACGCCGCGGTTGTTTTTCAATACCAACAGGCTTTCCACTTCGATGTGCCACAAGGGATAAAACAAAGTGGCCGCTCCACCGCGTACGCCGCCTTGAGAGCATGACTTAACCGCTGCCTGAAACATTTTAAAAAACGGGATACAGCCCGTATGCTGCGCTTCGCCGCCGCGTATTTCACTGCCCAAGCCGCGAATACGCCCCGCATTGATGCCGATTCCCGCACGTTGGGAAACATATTTGACGATAGAAGAAGTAGTGGCGTTAATGCTGTCGAGACTGTCGTCACATTCAATCAACACGCAGGAGCTGAATTGACGTGTGGGCGTACGCACGCCCGACATAATCGGAGTCGGCAAAGAGATTTTAAATGTAGAAACCGCATCGTAAAAACGTTTGACATAGTCCAAACGGGTTGACTTGGGATATTTGGCAAACAGACACATAGCCACCAGTACATATAAAAACTGCGGGCTTTCATAAATCTGTTTGGTAACGCGGTTTTGTACCAAATACTTGCCTTCCAGCTGTTTGACGGCGGCATAAGAAAAGGTTAAATCGCGCTCGTGGTCGATATATCCGTTTAATTCGTTGAATTCGGCTTCGCTGTAATCTTCAAGCAAATGCTTATCGTATTTGCCCATGCCGACCAAGCGTTTGACATGTTCGTACAAATGCGGCGGCGCATAATCGCCATAAGCGATTTTACGCAAATGGAAAATAGCCAAACGGGCAGCAAGGTATTGGTAATTAGGAGTTTCTTCCGAGATAAGGTCGGCTGCCGACTTGATAATCGTTTCATGAATATCAGGCGTACGGATACCGTTATAAAATTGGATATGTGATTTCATTTCAACCTGTGAAACCGAAACATTATCCAAACCTTTTGCAGCCCATTCCACCACGCGGTGAATCTTGTTGATATCCAATGGCTCCAAACGGCCGTCACGTTTGCAAACTTTCATATCGGCAGTATTCATACGGTATCCAAACCATTCCAAGTAAGCTGGATGATTTTCATCACAGCTTCATATAGATTTTAAAGATGCGCAATAATAGAGACGAACTCGGCAACAAACAAGATGAAACCTGTTATTTCTGCATTATGCTTTGTTTATCAAAATTAAATTTTATTCATTTATTATTAAGAAAAGGTAAAAAAGGTTTTACTTGCATAAATGCCGCACCCTACAAATCATAAACCATTAAAACTTTTAAATACAATGAAATAGAGCTTTCAGGCAGCCTGAAGCCTTCGCTTAAACCCGTCCTTCATTGATACTGCGAAGCAATTCGGCAGGGTTTTCTGCCTGAACGATAGGACGCCCCATCACCAAATAATCCGATCCGGATGCCAAAGCCTGTTTGGGCGTCATGATACGCCGCTGGTCGTCCTGATTGCCTGCGACATCCAAACGAATCCCCGGCGTTACCAGCAAAAAATCCGTACCGCATTGATTTTTTAACATCGCAGCTTCATGTGCGGAACATACCACACCATCCAAGCCCGAATTTTTAGCCAATGCCGCCCATTTACTCACCAATTGTTCCGGTTCTTCCTGCAAACCGATTTCCAACAAATCAGATGAAGTCATACTGGTTAATACCGTCACACCGATGAGCTTGGGTTTCTCCGCATAATTCGCAACCGCCTCAGCTGCCGCTTCCATCATCCTGCGTCCGCCGCACACGTGCATATCCACCAACCAGACCCCCATATCTGCTGCCGCCTTACAAGCCTGTGCCACAGTATTAGGAATATCATGGTATTTCAAATCAAGAAACAATTCATAACCCTGAGACATCAACTTCTCGACCAATGAGCGTCCTGTGGCCGTAAATAACTCTTTACCAATTTTCAGTCGGCATAAGGAAGGATCTAAGTGGCGGACAAAATGAAGCGTATCCATTTCGCTGTGAAAATCCAAAGCCACAATCACCGGTTTGGAAGAAACAGCTTCGGCATTCAAAATCAAAGGATTCATATTAAATCTCTCCCAATGGAAACATTACCAATATAAACAAATTGCTTGCATTGTATCCTATGTCCATAACTTTAAGTTACCCGAAATCCTTCCGTTTATTTTATTTGGAGACATCATCCGCAATGCCAAATCAGCTATGCATATTACCGCCATGCAAACGCATTAAGAAATTTATCCGGTTCAAATGATAAATAAGCTATATAAACAAGCACCTTGGTATCACACGCTAAAGCGAAAAAATATAAACAATAAAAGGCTGCCTGAAAACTTTTCAGGCAGCCTTTTTTCAAAATCGTCAGTTATTCCGCAGCAGGAACAACGACTACGGTGATTTTCGCAACGGCGTCAGCATGTAATGCGATTTCCACCTCATATTCACCGACAGCCTTGAACGGTCCTTCGGGCAAACGGACATTAGATTTCACCACTTCAACACCTGATGCTACGATAGCAGCGGCAATATCCGCATTCGTTACAGAACCGAACAGACGGCCGTCCACACCTGCTTTTTGAGCAATAGTAACGGTTTGACCGTCCAATTTAGCCTGACGCGCTTGCGCATCTGCCAACACGGCGGCTTGTTTGGCCTCCAATTCGGCACGGCGCAATTCAAATTCTTTCAAATTGGCTTCGGTAGCACGTTTTGCTTTACCGCTGGGAACCAAAAAATTACGTGCGTAACCGTTTTTAACAGTTACCACATCACCTAAATTACCCAAACCGGCAACACGTTCCAACAAAATGATTTGCATAATTCAACTCCTGATTATTTATGTTGGTCGGTATAAGGCAGCAAAGCCAAAAAACGCGCACGTTTGACGGCAACTGCCAATTGGCGTTGGTAATGCGCTTTGGTGCCGGTAATGCGGGCAGGAATGATTTTACCGTTTTCAGTAATGAAATCTTTCAACAAATCCACTTGTTTGTAATCCACTTCTTGGATTTTTTCAGCCGTGAAACGGCAGAATTTTCTACGTTTGAATGTTTGACGAGCCATGTCGTTTAACCTTTATATTTCAATAATTTCTTGAATATGCAGCAAAGGGGAAAAATGTTTCTGACTTTTTTGAGCCAAAAAACCACAAAATATTGCGGCTTCTCCCTCCCTGCTTTGCCATAACAATGCATTCGGACCGACTATTTTCGCAGGCAATTCAAATTTCACCTTACGCTCCAAGCCGTTTTCAACTTGAATACTCTCATGCTGCAACACCACATCAAGCACCTCAATGCCTGCAGGCGTATAACGCAATACCGAGCTCTTTTGCAAAACGGCCGCCAGTCTGAAGTAATTGTCCAAAATTTAGGCAACTTGTTCTTCAGCAGCTTCACCGTTCAACAGGTTTTTAGACTTCTCTTCTTTCATCATGGGAGAAGCTTCGGTAACGGCAGCTTTAGTTTGAATAGTCAAATGACGCAATACGGCATCATTGAAACGGAAACCGTTTTCCAGCTCTTCGACAACAGCCGGAGTAGCCTCAATATTCATCAACACATAGTGCGCTTTATGGATTTTATTGATGGGATAAGCCAATTGACGGCGGCCCCAGTCTTCCAAACGGTGGATTTTGCCTTGGTTTTCGGCAATCAATGCTTTATAGCGCTCAACCATGGCAGGCACTTGCTCGCTCTGATCAGGGTGAACGATAAACACGATCTCATAATGACGCATGTTATCTCCTTACGGTTTAAAAACAGCCTCCGCTCATGCGGTACACGGAAGCAAGGTTGCAAAACGGGCGATTATAGCTGGTTTTTATCTCTATGCACAAGTATTTGGCGCCCTTCTTTTTTCAGGCTGCCTGAATACGGTTGCCGTTTATATCATCTGCAGCCGTTTCAAGCTATAATTTCGCCATCTTAACTTTCTTTTTCAATTTATATTGTTTCATAAACAAAAAAGAGTTTGCTGCCATGTCTGTGATTCTGTCCTTGCGCGGCGCGTCCGCGCTTTCCCCGTTCCGTATTGACAAACTGCTGCAAAAAGCCCGCGCCGCCGGGCTGCCTGAAAACGGCTTGCACAGCGAATTTTGGTATTTTGCGGAATGCGAAAACGAACTTTCCGCCGCCGATGCCGACAAACTCCGCGCCCTGCTCGCCGCCGACAGCGTGTCCGCGCCCGCCGTGCCTGCGGATAAAACTTTGTTTCTCATCACCCCGCGCATCGGCACGATTTCGCCGTGGGCGAGTAAAGCCACCGACATCGCCCGCAACTGCGGTTTGCACGGCATCAAACGCATCGAGCGCGGCACGGCGGTTTACCTTTCAGGCAGCCTGAACGCCGGACAAAAACAACAATGGGCAGCGCTGCTGCACGACCGCATGACCGAATCCGTGCTGCCCGATTTCGCCGCCGCCGCGCAACTGTTCGCCCACCCCACCGCGCAAACCTTTGCCACGGTGGATATTTTAAACGGCGGCAAAACCGCGCTGGAAACCGCCAACCGCGAATTGGGCTTGGCATTGTCGCCCGATGAAATGGACTACCTGCTGGAAAACTACCGGCAACTCCAACGCAATCCCTCCGATGTGGAACTGATGATGTTCGCCCAAGCCAACAGCGAACACTGCCGCCACAAAATTTTCAACGCCGATTTTATTCTGGACGGCGAAGCCCAGCCCAAATCCCTGTTCCGCATGATACGCGACACCCACGAAGCCGCACCGCAAGGCACAGTGGTTGCCTATAAAGACAATGCTTCGGTGATTGAAGGCGCAAACATCGGGCGTTTTTATCCCGATGCGGAACAAAACTACCGTTTCCACCAAGAAAACACCCACATCATCATGAAAGTGGAAACCCACAACCACCCCACCGCCATTGCCCCGTTTGCGGGCGCGGCAACGGGCGCGGGCGGCGAAATCCGCGATGAGGGCGCAACAGGGCGCGGTTCGCGTCCGAAAGCGGGCTTGACCGGTTTTACCGTATCCAATCTCAACCTGCCCGATTTGCCCCAACCTTGGGAACAGCCCTACGGCAAACCCGAACACATCGCTTCGCCTTTGGACATCATGATTGACGGGCCCATCGGCGGCGCGGCGTTCAACAACGAATTTGGTCGCCCCAATTTGCTCGGCTACTTCCGCACCTTTGAAGCCGAACACGAAGGCACGGTGCGCGGCTACCACAAACCGATTATGATTGCCGGCGGTTTGGGCAATATCCAAGCCGAACAAACCCACAAACACGAAATCCCCGCCGGTGCCTTGCTGGTGCAACTGGGCGGGCCCGGCATGCTGATTGGACTGGGCGGCGGCGCGGCATCGTCTATGGACACCGGCAGCAACAGCGCCGATTTGGACTTTAACTCCGTCCAGCGCGGCAACCCCGAAATCGAACGCCGCGCCCAAGAAGTGATTGACCGTTGCTGGCAGCTCGGTGCAGAACGCAATCCCATTGTTTCCATTCACGATGTCGGCGCGGGCGGCTTGTCCAACGCCTTTCCCGAACTGGTCAATGACGCCGGTCGCGGCGCGGTGTTCCAACTGCGCGATGTGCCGCTTGAAGAACACGGTTTAAGCCCGATGCAAATTTGGTGCAACGAAGCCCAAGAACGCTATGTTTTGGCGATTTTGCCCGAAAATTTAGACACTTTCCGCACCATTTGCGAACGCGAACGTTGCCCGTTTGCCGTAGTCGGCACCGCCACCGATGACGGACATTTGCAGGTGCGCGATGATTTGTTTGACAACAAACCCGTTGATTTGCCCTTAAACATCCTGCTCGGCAAACCGCCGAAAACCACCCGCCGCGACAGCCGCAGGCTGCCTGAAAAACGCCCGTTCCACGCAGGCAAATACGACTTGCGCGAATCCGCCTATCGCGTCTTGTCGCTGCCCGCCGTTGCTGCCAAACACTTCCTGATTACCATCGGCGACCGCAGCGTGGGCGGCATGAGCCACCGCGACCAAATGGTCGGCGCGTATCAAACCCCCGTAGCCGACTGCGCCGTTACCCTGATGGGCTTTGACACCCATCGCGGCGAAGCCATGAGCATGGGCGAAAAACCCGCCCTCGCCCTGTTTGACGCGCCCGCATCAGGGCGCATGGCGATTGGCGAAGCCATCACCAACATCGCCGCCACCAATATCGGCGACATCGGCAACATCAAACTTTCCGCCAACTGGATGGCGGCGTGCGGCGTGGCGGGCGAAGACGAAAAACTCTACCGCACCGTAGCGGCCGTTTCCCAAACCTGTCAGGAACTCGGCATCAGCATTCCCGTTGGCAAAGACAGCTTGTCGATGAAAACCGTGTGGCAGGAAAACGGCGCACAAAAAACCGTTACCGCGCCGCTCAGCCTGATTGTTTCCGCCTTTGCGCCCGTGCGGGACGTGCGCCAAACCGTTACTCCTGAATTGAAAAACGTGGAAAACAGCGTGTTGTTGGCGGTGGATTTGGGCTTCGGCAAAGCGCGGATGGGCGGTTCGGCATTGAGCCAAGTGTGGAACGATTTGGGCGGTGAAAGCCCCGACATCGATTCAGGCAGCCTGAAAGCGTTTTACGATGTGATTCAGCAACTTGTTGCCGAAAACAAATTGCTTGCCTACCACGACCGTTCCGATGGCGGCTTGTTTGCAACTTTGGCGGAAATGGCGTTTGCGGGGCAAGTGGGCGTGTACGCGCAATTTGACGGCTATGTGCAAACATTGGAAAAACGCACGGGCATCAACACCGTTGAAGAGAGCCTGCCGCTTGCCACCATGCAAGCCCTGTTTAACGAAGAATTGGGCGCGGTGCTGCAAGTGCGCCAAGCCGATTGGGACGGCGTTCAGGCAGCCTGCAAAAACGCGGGTTTGCAAACGTATCACATCGGCGACATTGCCAAAGACAAACGCTTCATCATTGACAGCGATGGCGAAATCATCTTTGACGAAAGCCTGCACGACCTGCAAAAAACTTGGCAAGCCACCTCCCACCAAATCCAAAAAATGCGCGACAACCCCGCTTGCGCCGACAGCGAATTTGCCCTGATTGGCGATGAAAAAGCGCGTTTGTTTGCCAAACTGCCCTTTGACGTGAAAGAAGATATTGCCGCGCCGTTTATCAACGCGGGCGCAAAGCCCAATATCGCCATTTTGCGCGAACAGGGCGTAAACGGCCATTTGGAAATGGCGGCAGCGTTTGCCCGCGCCGGTTTTAACGCGGTGGACGTGCATATGTCCGACCTGATGGCGGGGCGCGTGAAACTCGCCGATATGCAGATGCTGGCGGCGTGCGGCGGTTTCAGCTACGGCGACGTGCTGGGCGCGGGCGAAGGTTGGGCGAAATCCGTTTTGTTCCACGCCAGATTGCGCGATGAATTTGCCAAATTTTTCGCCCGCCCCGACACGCTCACGCTGGGCGTGTGCAACGGCTGCCAAATGGTCAGCAATCTGGCGGAAATCATTCCGGGCGCGGCGGCGTTTCCGCGTTTCCGCCGCAACGAAAGCGAGCAGTTTGAAGCGCGTTTGAGCATGGTGCGCGTGCCGAAGTCGCCCAGCCTGATTTTGGCGGAAATGACGGGGGCGATGCTGCCCGTGGTGGTCAGCCACGGCGAAGGTCGTGCCGATTTCAGCGCACACGGCGATTTGGCAAAAGTGCATACCGCCCTGCAATACATTGACGGCACGGGCGAAGTTACCCAAACCTATCCGCTTAACCCCAACGGCTCGCCGCAAGGCATCGCGGGCGTGTGCAGCACGGACGGGCGCGTAACCATCATGATGCCCCACCCCGAGCGCGTGTTCCGCAGCGCACAAATGAGCTGGTGTCCCGATGATTGGCAGGGCAGCGAGTTGAGCGGCTGGTACCGTTTGTTTGCGGGGGCGCGGAAAGCGTTGGCGTAAATTTCAGGCTGCCTGAAAGCGGGGAAAACCGTTTTTCAGGCAGCCTGAATTTCTTTTCCACTTTGGACAAGGGACTCAATATGAAATACATCAAATCTTTCATGCTGGGCAGCGCCGTTTTGCTGTGCCACGCCGCGCAAGCCGATACGGACATCGCAGAGTTTCACGGCTTCCACACGCCAAACCGCACGGTCAGTTGCGCGGGCTACCGCCAAAGTTCGGAAAATCCGTCTTTTGTCGGTTGCGGCGTAAACGGCGAATTTGTCAAACACAAATACAAACGGGACAAAGATTGCGAACTGGATTGGGGTTCCAATTTCAGTGTCCGCAAAAAAGGCAAAGCCCGAATTGATTGCATGGGCGACACTTATGCCATAGGCGATGAGAGCCGTCTGTTAAAAACGGGGCAAACCGTCAAGGGAGACGGCTGGACGTGTACCGCCGTCAAGCATGACGGCATCAAATGCCTGAACACGCAAGGCAACGGCTTTATGTTAAGTAAGAAAAACAAGTCCTGATTAACCCGAAACGGCGATGATAAAGCGCATCAAAACTTTACTGTCCGATGCCGACAGCCTGCTGATTACCGCAGGCGCGGGCATGGGCGTGGATTCCGGCCTGCCCGACTTTCGCGGCAATGAGGGCATGTGGCAGGCCTATCCCGCCTTGGGCGAAGCGCGGCTGGATTTCCGCCAAATCGCCAATCCCGCCGCCTTTGAGCAAAATCCCCGTTTGGCCTGGGGTTTTTACGGACACCGCCTCAAGCTCTACCGCGAAACCTTGCCGCATCAAGGTTTTACGCGCCTGCTGGAACTGGCCGATACGCTGGACGTGCCGTATTTCGTGTTTACCTCCAATGTAGACGGACAGTTTGCCAAAGCGGGTTTTGACCCGCAGCGCATCAACGAATGTCATGGCTCGATTCATCATCTTCAATGTTTTCAATCCTGTACGGGCGAAATTTGGCCGGCGGACACACTCAATCCCGTGATTGACGAACAGCACTGCCTGTGGCAGGGCGCATTGCCCGAATGCCCGCATTGCGGCGGCTTGGCGCGTCCGAATATTCTGATGTTCGGCGATTGGCAATGGCTGGAATCGCGCCAACGGGCGCAAGAACGGCATTTGCAGGATTTTTTGCGGCAACACGCCCGCACCGTAGTCATAGAAATCGGCGCGGGCGTGGCCGTACCGACCGTGCGCCGTTTCGGGGAAACCTTTGCGCCGCGCCTGATTCGCATCAATCCGCGCGACTGCCGAATGCCGCCGCAGGGCGGCATTGCCCTCGCGCAAACAGGCATGGCGGGAATTGAAAGCGTGCGACAGGCTGTCGGATAAATTTTCAGGCTGCCTTCTGTTCAAATTTTGATAAATTATTTTCAGGAACAAACCAAATTATTTTGCTGATATGAAATAGTGATTGATTGAATTAGTTCAAATAAGTAATGTGCCCCTTGCACCAGCATTATCCCACGCACTTTCCAAAAAATAATCCTGCACCCGTGCGGACAAAGCAGCGGCGATAGCGGGTGCAACATAAAGTCTTTCGGTCAAACGGTTACGGGGCGTGTAATGTCATGGCTCGGTCAGGCTCAACGGACAGGATGCCGCGTGTTTGGCGCAAGCGGGCGGCCGCCTGTTCCGCATCGCTGCCTGAAGGCAGGCTCAAGACAAGGCCGTTGAATTGGCGGTAACGGTATAAGATTTTGGCGCGTTCGCGTTGCACGGCGGCAAGCAGAGGGGCATCACCTGTTTGTACATCGTAGAACACAATCAGAGTATCGGACGATGCTGCCGGTGGCGGGGCGGTGCTTTGGCAGGCGGCAAACAACACGGCGGCGGCGGTTAAAATGCGGATATTCACGGCTTGGCTTTCATCAACAATCAAAACGGTTTCAGGCAGCTTTGCGGGCTGCCTGAAAGGTGATACGGTAGAGCAGGCTCATCACACCAAAAATATGATACGGATTTACAGCGATTCAAAGCTCATCCTACCCTGCTCTTTGAGCCATGAATTTTAAAAACCTTCAGGCTGCCTGAATCTTAATATTTCATAATCCACGCTTGCATCCGCACCAAATGCACTTTAGCGGAAACGCAATAAAAACAATTTTTTAAAAACACAGCAACTCATATTGTACCAACAAAAATCTTTCATCATCCCAAGACTGGAGCATTATTATGAGCAAGGCCTTCTCCCGCCGCCGTTTTCTCACTGCCGCAGCCGCTTTGGCAGGAGGTGCAGCCGTATTGGCTGCCTACAAATATAAGCCTTTATCCGCGCTGACAACAGCCGAACCTTCCGCACGTTTACCCTATTATCCGCCCGCATTGCTCGGTTTGCGCGGCAACCACGAAGGCAGCCAAACTTTCACCCATGCACTTGCCATTCATGAAAAAGTATTCACGCTGCCTGAAAAAGCGGAAGAAACGTACGATTTGGTTGTTGTCGGAGCCGGAGTCAGCGGTTTAAGCGCAGCCTATCGTTTTTTACAAAAACAGCCGGAGGCCAAAATTCTCATTGTCGATAACCATGACGACTTCGGCGGCCATGCCAAACGTACCGAATTTACCGTTAATAATCAAACTGTCATTACCTACGGCGGCAGTGAATCTCTGGATTCGCCTAAAAATAATTTTAGCGAAGAAGTACACTTTTTGCTCAAGGACTTGGGAGTGGATTACGTACGCTTGGGCGAACATTTCCAACAAGATTTGTATCACGGCAAATGGAAACTCAACAGCGGCATTCTATTCAATCAAGCCACCTTCGGTCAGGATAAATTGGTCGTTCTGAATGATAACGAAGAACTGAACGCCGATAACGCTGATTCAATCGAAAACTTCCCGATATCGGAAGAAGCGAAACGCGCTTTGACACTTTTATATACCGAACCGTCAGATTACTTAAGCGGGAAAAGCAAAACCGAAAAACACGATTTTGCAGAAACAACCAGTTATTACGACTTTTTGGCAAACACGGTCAAGCTGCCTGAAGAAGCCTTGTCCTTTTTAAGCGACCTGAGTTCTGATTACTGGGGACATACCATCCGTGCCGTTTCCGTATCCGAAGCACTGGAATCCGGCTATCCGGGCGTGTCCGAATTAGGGCTGGAAGAAGACGAATCCGAAGAAGAACCCTATATTTACCATTTTCCGGACGGCAATGCTTCAATAGCACGTTTATTGGTACGCAAACTGATTCCCGGCGCTATTTCAGGCAGCACTATGGAAGACATCGTAACCGCCAAAGCGGATTACAGCATGCTCGACAATCCCGAAAACCAAGTGCGCCTACGCTTGAATACAACCGCCATACGCATCGACAATCAGGCCGATAGCGTCTCGGTGTACTATATGACACAAGGGCAAAAACAACTGCATCAAATCCAGGCTCGCAAATGTATTTTTGCAGGACACGGCGCATTGGCACCGCACATTATTCCTTCGATGCCGGAAGAACAAAAAACAGCAATGAAAAGCAATGTGAAAATACCGATGCTGTATGCCAAAGTGGCACTTAAAAATGCGCGCGCCTTTCAAAAATTAGGTATTTTCAAATTATATATGCCCACATCGGCATATTGCTTATTGCAATTGGACGATCCCGTGAATATCGGTGATTATCAGCATGCCGCAACGGCAGATGACCCGATTGTCGTACATATGTCGGGTATCCCAGCCGTCCGCGAAGGCGATACCGCCCGCGAAATGTACCGCAGCGGCAGACGGCTTCTAAATACTAAAAATTATGAACAATTGGAACAAGAAGCATTGGGAATCCTGCGTACTCTGTTTGACATGGCAGGAGAAAATTTAGACGAAACTCTGGCAGGTATCGCCATCCACCGTTGGGCGCACGGCTACAGCTATGAACAAGTCGGCCTGTGGGACAGTGATGAAGAAGCAGAAGCCGCAACCGCTCTTATGCGCCGTCCTGTCGGCAATATCCATATGGCTGGCAGCGACGTGGCATGGATGCCCTATCTGCAAAACGCCATAGGCGAAGGTTTGCGCGCCGCACATGAAGCGGCAGCATAAAGCATAACAGCCGGACTGGCCAAAATCCGGCTGAAATATGCCATAACGCTTTATTCAAAAACCCTAGCCAATATTAAGTTTTTCCTTATCTGAAAACACCGGAGCACAAGCATGGCCAATACCTTTTCCCGCAGACGTTTTCTCACCACAGCAGCCGCTTTGGCAGGCGGCGCAGCCCTTCTGACCGCCTACAAATACAAACCTTTATCCGCCGTAACGGCCATAGAACCGGCCACAGGCTCACGCTATTACCCGCCCGCATTGCTCGGTTTGCGCGGCAACCACGAAGGCAGTGAAATCTTCTCCCATGCAGCCGCACTGCACGGCAAAACATTTACCTTGCCTGAAAAAGCTGAAGAAGATTACGATTTGGTGGTGGTTGGAGCGGGAGCCAGCGGTTTGAGCGCGGCATTCCGTTTTTCTAAGCTGCATCCCGAAGCGAAAATCCTGATTGTCGATAACCATGACGACTTCGGCGGCCATGCCAAACGTACCGAATTCGTTGTGGACGGCAAAACATTATGCACGTTTGGCGGCAGCGAATGTCTCGATGCACCCCAAAGTACATTCAGCGAAGAAGTGCACGCGCTGCTTCGCGAACTGGACCTGGATTACATCAAACTCGGCACTTACTTCCAAGAAGATTTGTATCAGGAAAGACTAAATCTCCAAACCGCCGTGCTGTTTAATCGAGCCACTTTCGGAAAAGACGAGCTGGTTATCGTGGGCAAAGAACACTTAAACGCCGAAAACGCCGCAGAAGCGATTCCCAAATTTCCGATATCCGAAGAAGCCAAAAAAGTGCTGCTCGAACTCTACACCCGTCCGCGCGATTATCTAAAAGGCAAGACACAAGAACAAAAACAAATATTTGCCTCACAAACCAGCTACCATGACTTTTTAAAAGACGTTGTCGGGCTGCCTGAAGACGGTTTGGCTTTCTTAAGCGATATCAGTTCCGACTATTGGGGACATTCCATCCGCGCAATTTCTGTCAGTGCGGCCGTAGAGTCCGGTTATCCCGGCGTATCCGAACTCGGTTTGGAAGAAGAACCCTTCGAAGAAGAACCCTACATCTATCATTTCCCGGACGGCAATTCTTCCATAACCCGCTTATTGGTACGCAAACTCATACCCGCCGCTGTTTCAGGCAGCACCATGGAAGACATCGTAACCGCCAAAGTCGATTACAGCCTGCTCGATACCCCCGAAAACCGCGTACGTTTGCGTTTGAACACAACGGCTTTGCGCATAGACAACGAAACAGACGGCATCGCGCTCGCCTACATGACGCGCGGCGGGAAAGAGCTCAAAAAAGTAACGGCGAGAAAATGCATTTTCGCGGGACACAGCACCATCACACCGCACATCATTCCGTCCATGCCCGAAGAACAAAAAGCGGCGATGAAAAGCAATGTAAAAATCCCGATAGTGTATGCCAAAGTTGCCTTGAGAAATTCCCGAGCTTTCCATAAACTCGGCATTTACCGTCTCTACCTGCCTACTTCCGCATACAGCGTCATGCAGCTGGACGAACCCTCCAATATCGGCGATTACCGTCATGCCGACAATGCGGACCAACCGATTGTGCTGCATATGTCGCGCATCGCCACTGCCCGCGAGGGCGACACCGCACGCGAAATGTACCGCAACGGACGTTCTCTTCTAAACACAAGAAGTTATCCGGAATTGGAAAAAGAAGCCCTCGATATTGTTCGCATACTGTTCGACATGGCAGGAGAAAATTTAGACGACACCCTGGCAGGCATCGCCATCCACCGTTGGGCGCACGGCTACAGCTATGAACAAGTCGGCCTGTGGGACAGTGATGAAGAAGCAGAAGCCGCAACCGCTCTTATGCGCCGTCCTGTCGGCAATATCCATATGGCTGGCAGCGACGTGGCATGGATGCCCTATCTGCAAAACGCCATAGACGAAGGTTTGCGCGCCGCACATGAAGCGGCAGCATAAGCGGTACCGCCCCCTTACGGAAAATTGAGAAAAGGAAAGCGGCAACCGGCTGCTTTCCGCCCAACCATGACTTAGGAACTTTATCCATGAAATCGAATCATTGGAGCATACCCGTTTTATTGCTTTTGAGCGGCTGCCTGACAATGTCGGGCAACTACGAATTGAAAGCCGAATCTGCAGACGGCGCATCTCTTGCCGGCAATATCGGCATGATGGCACAGGGCAGCGGTATCTACACCGCACGCAACGCTATGTGTGCTGCCTTAAAAGGTAAAAATGCCCGTATCCGCATTTACGACTTGGAAACCGGCAAAGAATTGAGTAGCGAAAGCCCGTATCGCTGCCGCTGATGCCCTCTCCATGCAGCAACAACGATAAGGACGCCAAGTAAAATCCCGTTTGCCTGTTTGGGCAATCTGCCGCGGTTGGTGGAATATATTTCGCGTCATCCGTCCGAAGAAAACGGCACGGGATACCCATTAAAACCATCTCGGCAGGCATCAGCGCTTGGGGCGACAGCGAAAACATAAAGCGAATGACAACGCAAACACCCGTTTCCCGCCATACCATGCCGGCCGGTATTGCCGGCAGAAAAATCACACGCAGCATCGCATTGCAACCCATGCCCATCCGCATGGAAGATAACATTAAACCGAATTGAAATGCCTGTTCGGCAAACATCGCGAACGTATTTTCAAACTCTGCATCAGTATCCGAACTTTTCAGGCAGCCTAAACAGGCTGCCTGAAACCGCCCCTTCAAAGGTCTAAGTATGTCGCTTATCCCTTCTGCACCTGCCCAAAATGAACACGGTGAAGAACATATTTCCCCTGCCGATGCGCTAAACCGCCTGTTTGCCGCCAAAGCCCCACAAGCAGCCGCCATTGCCGCACCATTTATCCGCCGCCTGTTTGCAGCCATGTCGGAAGGCCATACCTTTATCTATCTCTCCGCAGAAGAGCAAACCGAATTAGCCCGAGCCGCACCGATAACGGGACATAATGCCGACAGCCCTTTAGTGTTGCACGGCCGCCGCTTGTTTACCGCCAAATCATGGCAAAACGAACAAGCTCTGGCTGCCGAAATCCGCCGTCTCTCCGCAGCAAAGCTGCCTGAAATTTCCGCCGGCAACGCTGCCAATCAATTGGCCAGATGGTTTGACACTTCAGGCAGCCGAGACCAACAAACCGCCGCGGCATTGGCGCTGCTCAAACCCTTCCTGCTCGTTAGCGGCGGACCGGGAACGGGCAAAACCACCACAGTTGCCAAGCTCTTGGCACTCCTGTGCCGTCCCGACTGCCTGCCCCGCATCGTATTAACCGCACCGACAGGCAAAGCCGCCGCCCGAGTATCCGAATCACTGCATCGCGCCGCCACCGTCATTCCCGATTTACACCCCGATATCCAAGCACATCTGAGCAGTTTGCAAGGCCAAACCGTCCACCGCCTGCTCGGTTTGAAACCACCCCGAATGCTGCCTGAATACCATTCCGACCGACAGCTGCCCGCAGACATCCTACTGGTAGATGAAGCCTCCATGTTGGATAACCATTTGTTTTACAACCTACTCTCCGCCACACCTACGGGCTGCCGCGTCATTTTGCTCGGCGACACCGAACAGCTCCCCGCCATCGGAGCAGGCGCAGTCCTGTCCGCACTGGCCAAACCGGTGCCGCTCCAAACCGACACCCTTGCAGAATTGCAACAACTGCTGCCGCAACACACCGCATTCCCCACCCTGTCCGAGCACCACGCACGTCTCACCATCAGCCACCGCTTCGGAGCCGACAGCGGTATCGGCACATTGGCACAGGCCGTTTTATCGGGAGACGGGCAAGCGGCATGGCATGCTTTTTCACAATTCAGCCAAGAAATCAGCACCCAAGAACGCAACGATGCCAAGCTGTTGAAACTGCTCTTTCGCCGCCATCAAGATTATTGGCAAGCCATATCCGAAAACAATATGCAGGCAGCCTTTGCCGCACAAACACGCCTGATGATATTAACCGCCTCCCGTCAAGACGCGGCACACATCAACCACGGCTACCGCACCCTGTTGCAACAACAAGGCTTGGCACAAAAAGATACGCCGTGGTTCGCCGGCCAGCCCGTCATGATTACCCGCAACGACCCGATACAGCAGCTTTTTAACGGCGACATCGGCATTGTTTTACCGCATCAAAACGCGTTGCACGCTTTTTTCCCCGCCGCAGACGGCACATTCCGCCACATTCCCGTCAGCAGGCTGCCTGAACACGACACCGCTTTTGCGATTACCGTACACAAAAGCCAAGGCTCCGAATACGAGCAGATATGGTTTGTCGCCCCGACAGACGGCACCAACTACGGACGTGCCCTGCTATACACCGCCCTGACACGCGCCCGCAAGCATTTTGTTTACTGGGGCAGCCAAACCGGCTTTCAGGCAGCCTGCAAACACAAAGAAAACCGCCTGACTGCATTGTCGGATTTTTTGCTAATCGGTAAAAATTGATTGCCTTGCTCCACAGGCTGCCTGAAACTATTAATCAAAATATTATCAATACTTAAAAAACATTCACGGTTATACAACCAACCGTCCATTCAATTTTGTAATCTGAGCTCCATGATAGAAATCCGCAACCTCAACCTGCAGCGCGGCAGCAAAGTTCTGCTGCAACAAGCCAACGCCCTCATTGCCCCCCGCCAACGTATCGGACTGATTGGCAAAAACGGAACAGGAAAATCCAGCCTGTTTGCATTGATTAAAGGCGAACTGCATCAAGACAGCGGCGACATCATCCTGCCCAAACACTGGAAACTCGCCGCCGTCGCCCAAGAAACCCCCTCGCTGGAACTATCCGCATTAGATTATGTATTGCAAGGCGATGCCGAGCTGCAACAGTTTCAGGCAGCCTTAGCCGAAGCAGAAACCGCCGACAACGGCATAAATATCGCCGCATGGCATGCCAAGCTTGAAGAAATCGATGCCTATTCCGCTCCCGCACGCGCCGCCAAACTGCTTAGCGGCTTAGGTTTTTCCCAATCCGAACACAGCCGGCCCGTCAAAACCTTTTCAGGCGGTTGGCGGATGCGGCTGAATCTTGCCCAAGCCCTGATGTGCCGCGCCGACCTGTTACTGCTCGACGAACCTACCAATCATCTTGATTTAGAAACCGTACTATGGCTTGAAAACCACTTGGCCGGCCTGCCTTGCACCCAAATCATCATTTCCCACGACCGGGATTTTCTCAATGCAACGACTACCCACACTCTCGAATTATCCCAACAAAAACTCAATTACTACGGCGGAAACTACGATTTCTACCTAAAAGAACGGGCGCAGCGTCTTGCCGGCCAACAAGCGGCCTATGCCAAACAACAAGCCCACATCAAACACCTGCAATCCTTTATCGACCGCTTCAAAGCCAAAGCCACCAAAGCCGTGCAAGCCCAAAGCCGCATCAAAGCACTCGACAAACTCGAACTCATCGCCCCCGCACACTTAGACAGCGAATTCAGTTTCGAATTTTCCGCCCCCGAACACCTGCCCAACCCCCTATTGAAATTGGAGCAGGCAGATTTGGGATACGGCTCCCAAACCATACTCCGCAACATCAATCTATCACTCGAAAACGGCGCACGCTACGGGCTGCTCGGCGTTAACGGCTCAGGCAAGTCCACCTTCATCAAAGCCCTTTCAGGCAGCCTGAACCTACAAAGCGGGCGCATTACCCGTTCCGAAAAACTCAATATCGGCTATTTCGCACAACACCAACTGGAGGCATTGCGCGATGAACACAGCCCGTTGTGGCATATCCGCAAAATCAGCCCCGAAGCCAAGGAAAGCGCCATCCGCAACTTTCTAGGCAGCTTCAACTTCAGCGGCGACACCGCAATCGAACCGATAACAGGTTTTTCAGGCGGCGAAAAGGCCCGGCTCGCCCTAGCCTTGCTCGTATGGCAAAAACCCAACCTCCTGCTGCTGGACGAACCCACCAACCACCTTGATTTAGATATGCGTCACGCCCTGACCCTTGCCCTGCAAAGTTTCCAAGGCTCCATGATTTTGGTTTCGCACGACCGCAGCCTGATAGAAGCCACCACCGACCGCTTTTTACTCATCGATTCAGGCAGCCTGAAATCCTTTGACGGCGATTTAAACGACTATCGCACATGGCGTTTGGCACAAGAAAACACTGCCGCCGCAAACGGTTCGTCCGCACAAACCCCAAACCGCAAAGATTTAAAAAGGCTCGAAGCACAAATCCGACAAGAACGCAGCAAACGCAGCAAACCCCTGTTGCAAAAAACCGAACGCTTGGAAAAAGAAATGTCCGCCCTGCAAGCCGAACAAAGTTCATGTGAAAGCTATCTATCGCAAGAAAATGCTTATCTGCCCGAAAATAAAGCAGTTTTACAACAAACTTTAGCCCGTGCAGCCGAAGTTAAAGTACAATTGACCCATTTGGAAGAACAATGGCTAAGCTGCCAGGAAGAGCTGGAAGCCATCCGCGCCGCTATTGACGCAGAGTTTCAGGCAGCCTGAAAACACATCTCACTCTCAACTCCTGAAATATGCCCGACCTCATAACCGCACATCCGGCCATGCCCGATTTTTTCGCATCACAATAGAAAAAAGGAAAAATAATGAAAACCGCACCGCTTCGATTCATCAGCCTGATTACCGCCTTCAGTATTTCTACCGCAGCCATTGCAGAAGTGTACAGCTGCGGTCCCGGCTGCTACACCTCCAATCCTAAAGAAAGCAAAGGCAAAGCCAATTTAGGCAACAAAATCGGCAGCTACCGTATCACCCACAACAAGCAAACCGATTCAGGCAGCCGCAATAAAGCCGAACATACCGCCAAAGCCCCGTCTGCTCCACGTCCCAACACAACTGCCGCACCTGCGCAAGCCGCTCCCTTACCGCTTGCACAATCCAACACCGCACGCAACGAAGGGCGTAGAAAAATCCTAGAACAGGAATTGGCCAACGAACGGGCCGCATTAGCGAACGCACAAAAAGCTTTGGCAGAAAGCCGTATCGTCAACGGCACATCCGATGCCGCACATCAAAACCAAATCCGCCGCTTGGAAAATACCGTACTGGACAGACAACAAAACATTCAGGCTCTGCAAAAAGAGTTGGGTAGAATGTAAACCTTACAATTCATATCCTTACCATACATTGATTTATTTCAAAAATATTTCGAATCAGGCTTTCTGAAGAAACTATTGCTCTCCTAGTCCCAAAGTATTAGCTCAATTAGCTTAAAAAATAATACGGAAAATACATTCAATTCATATCATACATAAATGCCATTTACTTATCATTATCCATCCTATATCTAACCAACAGTATTAAAAGAAGATTATCAGAAATTTCGGCAGACTGGATTAGTGAGTTATGGGATATCCGCAACAGACATCTGCTATTGGTTTTTAAAATACCTGATGGGCAGGTTATCAAATTGGCGGTGGGTATAGAACAGAGCGGTACCGAAGTGGTTTCGGGATTTTATGTTCCGGAAGAGAACGTATTGGGCGGGCTTAAGGTGTGTGAATATATACAGATAAAATAAATCCCCATTGCTTGCCCGGAGTCGAACCGGAACCGCCTGGCACATAACTCAGTATGTGTTACGCCCTCGCCCACGCGAGATTTTGCAATAGGGATTTGCTTAAATATTAAAGGTTATACCGGGAAAAATCAAATATGATTGAACCCCACCTGGCAGACAGCGACTTCAAACGCGGCCTTAGCCAACTGCTCCGCAACGCCACCCATACCACCCCTATGATGCGCGGCATCGTTCAGGAATTGGAAAATCTGACTAAAGACAACTTTGCCACCGAATCATGAGGCGGCAAAAAATGGAAACGCTCCAACGCAGCGGATGCAAAGAAACGTAAAGTGCTATATGAATGATTCGGGAGAACTGCACGACAGTATTACTACCCAATCTGGGCAGGGTTATGCCTGTATCGGCAGCAATATGAAATATGCCGCCATCCACTACTTTGGTAGCAGAGCGGGAAGAAACCAAAGCCTCAAATTACCGGCACGGCCTTATCTGCCGATTAATGCGGCGGGCAAACTGCAAAACGGCGGGGAAGACGTACTCCTGCAAATTGCTGTCGATGCACTGGCAAGCGGTGTGTGAGAAATAAAAAAACGGACATAAATGCCCGTCAATTTTATTTCACTGTGTGAAACGTTATTACAAATTTCCGTCCCGCTTTATCCAATTTTATCCGGCTTAATCCCATTTATCTCGCCAACCCCTATGTATTTATCTCAGTAGGTTTCAGGCAGCCTGAAACGATAACTTGATTTGCCGGCAAGACTATGCGGAAACAGTATCCTTACCCCTGCAATACTATTTTCTCAACAAACAAGATCCCGCACTGCCCTTCAGGCAGCCCAATACTCTCGAAATATTTAAAATAAACAACCAATCACATCTTGGGGAACATTCAAAATAAAATCAGCTCCCCATTGTTCCGTGTTGTCTTCATCGGAAAGATAACCCCATGATGCCAAAGCTGTTTTCATACCCGCATTTCTCCCCGCCTGTATATCGCGTTCCGCATCGCCGATATACAGACAATGTTCAGGCGGTATGTCTATTTGCCGACAGGCATACTGCATCGGCAAAACACTCGGTTTCGCTTCACTGCACGTATCACCACTCACCACAACGGCAGGCGGCATGGGAAATTGCAAATGCGGAATCAGCGGCTCGGTAAATTTTTTCGGTTTGTTGGTAATGATTCCCCAAGTAATATTTTGTTGATACAGATGATTTAAAAGTTCCTTGACACCGTCAAACAAAACCGTGTCCCGATGGAAGCAACGCTCATATTCCGTCAAATATTCCTGCCGCCATTGTGGAAAATCGGGATGCGCACTGTCGATACCGACAGCAAAATCCAGCAGAGCTGCCGCACCATGCCCTGCGTAAGGACGCAACCGTTCCGGCTCTTTTTCAGGCAGCCCTTTTTTTCTGAGCAAAGCATTCAAAGCTCCGCCCAAATCGGGAGCAGTGTCGGCCAAAGTACCGTCCAAATCAAATAAAACCGCATGTATTATGCGTTCCATCACTATTCTCCTGCCAAGGCTGCCTGAAAACGGATTTCCCAACAACGGTGGATTTTTTTGTTACGAAAATCTTCGGGAACCGATTGTTTGGAGATATCTTTCACCGAATAACGCTGCCCAAGCTGTTCATTCAATTCAAAACTGCGTAAATTATTGGAAAAATACAATACGCCATCTGCTGAAAGCAATTTCATCGCGCCATCAATGAGCAATCCATGGTCGCGCTGAATATCCAAAATATCCTGCATTTTTTTGCTGTTGGAAAAGCTTGGCGGGTCTAATACAATGATGTCAAATTGTTTTTTCTCAACTGCCGCTTCTTGCAAATAGACAAACACATCCGCACGTACAATACGGTGCTGATTTTCATTAATGGCGTTCAACGCAAAATTACGCCGTGCCCAGTCCAGATAAGTGTTCGACAAATCAACCGTCTCGCTGGATACGGCTCCGCCTGTTGCCGCATAAACGGTAAAACTTCCGGTATAAGAAAACAGATTGAGAAACCGCTTGCCCTGCGCCGTATCACCGATGCGTTTGCGGGTATTGCGGTGGTCTAGAAACAAACCCGTATCCAAATATTTATCCAAATTCACCCAAAAACGGCGGCCGTGTTCGCACACAATAAAATCTTCGCCATCCGAGCCCGTTTTTTCATATTGCTGCAAGCCTTTTTGACGGCTGCGCTGTTTCAAATGAATATGTTCTTTAGGAAAACCGCTGACAAACACTACAGCTTCCACCACCGCATCCAGCCACTTACGGTATTCCTGCGGCTGTATGAGCCAGCCTGTATCGTATTCCTGTAAATGGATATGTTCGCCATACACGTCCACAGCAAACGGAAATTGAGGAATATCGCGGTCATAAATTCTCCACGCTTCGATATTCAGCCGTTTTGCCCATTTGAATTGGTGCTTGAGATTCTTACCCAAGCGGTTGATAAAATCGTTAATTCCAGTCATTTGTTCAGCCAATATCCCAAACATTCCGATACCGCCATCGGCCGCTATTTTATAGCTTTTTTCTATTTTTATCGCTGCCTGAAAAGCATTCAAGCGGCGATAAAAATACGATACCGCATAACCAATTCGTTAATACCATAAACCATACTGAAAATAAATGTAAAGAGACTACACAAACGGCCAATTTACTTTATGATGCCGCGCCGTGAGCACAGCTGAGAATTTGAAGCGGATTATCACCATTTTGCACAAAATTGGTAAAAAGTAAAATTCTTCTGCTGTATTCTGTAACTTTCATTAATAAGGTGTTTTATTATGAAGAAATATTTTGCCGAATTTTTCGGTACTTTTTGGTTGGTATTCGGCGGCTGCGGCAGTGCGGTCTTGGCAGCAGGTATTCCCAGCTTGGGCATCGGCTATGCCGGCGTATCATTGGCATTCGGTTTGACCGTTCTGACTATGGCCTATGCTGTCGGCCACATTTCAGGCGGCCACTTCAATCCTGCCGTGTCTATCGGTTTGCTGGTAGGCGGACGCTTCCATAAAAAAGACTTGTTGCCCTACATCGGCGCACAAGTAATTGGGGCCATCGCTGCCGGTGCGGTTTTATACGCCATCGCTTCAGGGGTAAGCGGCTTTGACGCTGCCGCAGGTTTCGCCAGCAACGGCTACGGCGAACATTCTCCCCACGGTTACAGCCTGGTTTCTGCACTGCTGATTGAAGTTGTACTGACTGCTTTCTTCTTGATGATTATCATGGGTGCTACCGACAAACGCGCCCCACAAGGTTTTGCCCCGATTGCCATCGGTTTGGCTTTGACACTGATTCACTTGATTAGCATTCCTGTTACCAATACTTCCGTTAACCCTGCACGTTCTACCGGCGTAGCTCTGTTCCAAGGGTCTTGGGCGATTGGTCAACTGTGGCTGTTCTGGGTTGCTCCTATTGTCGGTGCGGTTATCGGTGCTCTATGCTACCGTTTTATCTCGGAAGAAAAATAAGATTTATCCGGTAAAATCAATAAAAAAGCTGCCTGAAAAATTTCAGGCAGCTTTTTTTATTATTCCGAAATAAAAAACTAGTTTTTATCGGTGTCCACCAGCTTGTTTTTGGCAATCCACGGCATCATCGCGCGCAGTTGTGCGCCCACTTTTTCAATCTGGTGGTCGGCGTTCAAACGGCGACGGGCGGTCATGCTCGCGTAGTTGGTCGCGCCTTCGGTGATGAACATTTTGGCGTATTCGCCGCTTTGAATGCGGTACAAGGCCTTTTTCATCGCTTCTTTGGTGGCGGGGGTGATGACTTCGGGGCCGGTAACGTATTCGCCGTATTCGGCATTGTTGGAAATGGAATAGTTCATGTTGGCGATGCCCCCCTCGTACATCAAATCCACAATCAGTTTCAGCTCATGCAGACACTCAAAATACGCCATTTCGGGCGCGTAACCGGCTTCCACCAGCGTTTCAAAACCGGCTTTCACCAATTCCACCGCGCCGCCGCACAACACCGCCTGTTCGCCGAACAAATCGGTTTCGGTTTCTTCGCGGAAATTGGTTTCAATCACGCCGCCTTTGGTGCCGCCGTTGGCCGCCGCGTAGGAAAGCGCGATGTCGCGGGCTTTGCCGCTGTAATCCTGATAAACGGCAATCAAAGAAGGGACGCCGCCGCCTTTTAAGAATTCGCTGCGTACGGTATGCCCCGGTCCTTTGGGCGCAACCATGATGACATCAATGTTGGCAGGCGGAACGATTTGGTTGTAATGAATATTGAAGCCGTGGGCGAATGCCAAAGCCGCACCTTCTTTCAGGTTTGGTGCAATTTCGTTTTGATAAACGGAAGGCTGGGTTTCGTCTGGAAGCAAAATCATCACCACATCGGCTTTTTTAGTTGCCTCGCCAACGCTCAAAGTTTCAAAACCTGCTGCTACCGCTTTGTTCCAAGACGAACCGGGACGTAACCCTACCACTACGTTAACACCCGAATCTTTCAAATTGGCGGCGTGGGCGTGGCCTTGCGAACCGTAGCCGATGATGGCAACGGTTTTGCCTTTAATTAAAGACAAATCTGCATCTTTATCGTAAAAAACTTGCATTTTATTTCCTTTTAATCAAATTAAAACCATATAAATCATAATTTTTTACCTGCCTGAAAACGGAAGTTTCGGGTAGAAGCTGCCGTTTTTTACCGGTTTGGACGACGGTTTTGCCGCAGTCTGTGGTAATGAGTTACATAGTACACCATATTCCGACCTTCAGGCAGCTTATTTTTATTTTTTGTATGATTTTGTATATTTCCGTTAAGCCGAATTGGACTTAATGTCTAATTCAGCTTAATCCAACTATTCTTTCTGCTGCTTCTACGCACTTTTCCAATCCATCGACTAATGCAATCCGAACAAATCCGCGTCCCGGATTATTTTGGCCGTTGTTGCGGGCAAAAAAACTGCCGGGTAAGACCTGTACCGCTGCTTTTTCGTAGAGCATACGGGTAAAGCCGACATCGTCTCCGCAGGGAACAGGCAGCCACACATAAAAAGACGCTTGCGGCATGGAAATAGGGAATTTTCTCTGCAATATCGGTATGACTTTATCAAATTTCTTTTGATAAAGGCGGCGGTTTTTTTCCACATGTGTTTCATCATTCCACGCGGCAATGCTGGCATACTGTACGGGCAAACTCATGGCGCTGCCGTGATAAGTTCGGTAGAGCAAAAACGGTTTGAGCAATGCTGCATCGCCCGCCACAAATCCCGAACGCAAGCCGGGTACGTTAGAACGTTTGGACAAACTGGTAAACATAATCAGTTTGTCAAAGCCCCGCTTAAGCAAAGAGGCTGCCTGAAGGCACCCCAACGGTTTATTGTTATCAAAATAGATTTCCGAATAGCATTCGTCTGAAGCAATGATGAAACCGTAACGTTTTTGCAGCTCAAACAGTTTTTTCCAATCAGCCAAATCTAAAACGCTGCCCGTAGGATTATCCGGCGAGCAGACGAACAGCAGGCGGCAACGCTTCCATTTATCTTCGGGAATACTGTCCCAGTCTGGCAAAAAGCGGGGGGGACGCGTATCGGCAAACACCATTTCCGCACCTGCCAGCAAACCCGCACCTTCATAAATTTGATAAAAAGGATTAGGACTGATAACTACGGGTTGTTCATCTGCGTTCGGATTCAGGGCTGCCTGAACAAAAGAAAACAATGCTTCCCTGCTGCCCAATACAGGTAGAATTTCCGTTTCGGGACAGACCGTTAAGCCGTCATAACGGCGAAACAGCCAGCCGGCACAAGCCTGACGCAATTCAGGCAGCCCCAAAGTTAAGGGATATTTAGACAAATCGTCTAAACTCCGTTTCAGCTCATCTTGAATAATGGCTGGTGCAGGATGTTTCGGCTCGCCTATATGCAATGCAATCAAAGGTAAATCTTTAGGCGGCTCTATACCTTGCAACGCTTCGCGCAAACGGGCGAAAGGATAAGGTTGAAGCAGGTTTAATAAAGGGTTCATAAATTCTCTGTTTCCATCAAAATAAAGAAGAGATGCGTAACCAGCCCATTTGGCAGTATTTAACGGTTGAACGCCGCGATGACGGTTGCTTTTATCATGCTTTGGCAACTATGTTTTCAGGCAGCTGTTCGCTGCCTGAATGGTGTTTCATTACGCTCCATTATGTTTCAATATCATCCGATTTTGCCTGACAGTTGCGGTGATTAATGCTTTTCCATTTTATCTTAATGTGATGCTTCGGCATAAAAAGCCTCAACCGCTGCAATATGGATGCCCGATATCCGACAAAACTATATTAAAGCTTTATATTCCATAGGCCGCTTCACGTTTGATTAAACTATCCTGCCAAGCCAACAGATTTTTCAGGCAGCCTGACAGCATTATTTTTTTAACAATTGCAATAATAATTTTTTTTCTTCGCTGCTCAAACCGACTTTACTGCGTTGCTTCAAATATTCGATTTGCACGTTTTTCGCATCTTGTATCAAACGCACGATACCGTCTCGAAATTCTTGTAATTTTTCTTCACTGCTATCGGAAAACGACTCTTGATTGTAAAGCGTATGGCTGAAAATATGTTCTATGGTCGGGGCATAAATCGTGTCCCGATAATGTTCTATAGCCTGAGCCGCAGTTGCTTGCGTTTTACTGCCGAAAAAGTTGGCCAATTCTGCCAAGCAGCCCAAATCGCCCTCCAACGCCAGATAATCGGGAAAAACCACATATTCCGCCCATTGCGGATTAAACAGTAATGTACGGATTTGTTTGTGCGGCAAAGCTACGGTTTCAGGCTGCCTGAAATCCTGTTGCGGCAATTTATATGTGCGTGCCTGTACATGTTTTTGCGGTGCGGCCTGCCCCATCAGATAAGCCAAGTTGGCAGGGTCGATGCCCGTTTTTTGACTGAGTTCTTGTTTCAGCAGAAACGATAATGTCGGGGCGGCAATCTGTTTCAGCAACGGTGCGGCCTGTTTCACCAACTCGGCTTTGCCTTCTTGGGTCTGCAAATCCGAATGCTCGGTTAAAGCGTCCCAAAAATAGGCAGATAACGGCTTGCTTTGATGCAACAGCATGTCTTCAAACGTTTTTTCACCATATTGGCGTATATAGCTGTCGGGGTCGTGCTGTTCGGGCAAAAACAGAAAATGCAGCGACTTTCCGTCCTGCAGCTGCGGCAACGCATTTTCCAAAGCACGCCACGCCGCTTTTTTACCCGCCGTATCGCCGTCAAAACAAAAATAAATATCATCGCTGTGGCGCATCAGCAATTTGATATGGTCGGCAGTAGTTGCCGTTCCCAATGCAGCCACCGCGTAACCGATACCGAATTGCGCCAAAGCAACCACATCCATATAGCCTTCGACAACCAATACCCTGCCCTTGTCGCGTATGGCTTCGCGCGCCTCATATAAACCGTATAAATTCTTACCCTTATCAAACAACGGCGTATCGGGGGAATTGAGATATTTCGGTTTGGAATCGTCCAAAACACGCCCGCCGAAACCGATAATCCTGCCTGAAACGGCACGTATCGGAAACATAATGCGGTGGCGGAAACGGTCGTATTGTTTGCCTTCGTTGTCCACCACCATACCGCTGGCGAGCAAAAAAGGATTGGGATAATCTTTGAACGCTTGGGACAAAGGCTGCCAGCCTTCGGGCGCATAGCCTATGCCGTAATGTTTGGCGATTTCGGCGGACAGTCCGCGTTTTTGCAGATAATTTTGCGCTTGAAGATGTTGTGAAAGTTGTTGCGTATAAAAATCTGCCGCCGTTTGAACGGTTTGTTCCAAACTGTCTTGCTGCTGTTTACGCGCCGCACGTTGCTCCGCGTTTTCCTGACGGCCGCCTTTCACCTGCGGCACGGCCATGCCGGCACGGTCTGCCAACAACTGAACCGCTTCCGTAAACGAAAGCCCCTGATATTCCATCACGAAACCGATAGCCGAACCGTGTGCGCCGCAGCCGAAGCAATGGTAAAACTGTTTGCCGGGGCTGACGGAAAACGATGGGGATTTTTCCTTATGAAACGGACAGCACGCCATATAGTTCGCTCCGCCTTTTTTCAGGGGAACGTATTGGTCAATCAAATCGACAATATCGGTTCTGGCAAGCAAGTCGTCTATAAATTCTGAAGGTATCATCTCAACGGGACAAACGGTAAGGCTGCCTGAAAACATTTCAGGCAGCATTCAAACAAAAACACGGCAACACTCAGCGGCATTACCGTGTATCAACATCTCATTCGAACGGTAACAAACGGGGTTCCTGTTCAGGCAGCTTTTCTTTTTCAGGTAACTTCTCTTTTTCAGGCAGCGTTTTTTGTTCCTGTACGCTGACGGCTTCTGATGCCGTATGCGGCGCGGGTGCAGAAGCAGCTTCCTTTTCGGCCGCAGCCTGAACCTCCGAAACGGATACTCCGCTTGCTTCAACAGGTAACGGCATTTCCCAACTTCCCGATTGCGTCAGCCACACCGAAGCACCCGATTGCGGATAATCAATACGTCCGTTATGGCTGCTGCGTACGGAAACCACACGGGCGGATACTTTACGTTTGCCTGCCTGAAGTACATGGGTACCGCCCCAGCCCAAATCACCCAAATTCAGAGTAAGGGAAACATTGCCGTTTTGCGGCAATCTGTTATCAAACGGCACTCTGACCAAAGTCGTATTCACCGGTTTTTTGGCATCGTCCAAGTATAAAGACAAAACCACCTGCACGGATGCCACGCTGAAACTGCCTTCGTTATTAAACGACAAGCCGACTTGCGGCGCACCGTTTCGATAAGCAAAAGTACCTGAAGAAATAACCACATCATTAGCGGTGCTGTTTACTTCGTCCAAATCCGGCAAAGCATCACCGGCAACAAGCTCGACAGGCTCCGCAACGGCATTGTCGTTTTCCCAAGCCGCAATCTCCTGCGCTTGGGCGACCGTGCGCATATTATCGACACTTTCCCGCGCTTCGCTGATAAAACGCCAACCGAAAAAGGTCAATATGATGCACAGAGAGCCGAACACCATACCCGCATAAAACGAATACGGATTTTTTTTCGGGCTGTTTTTTTGTTCCGTTTCAGTCATTATCCCTCTCCTTCATCTGTAAACGTCTTGCAGAAAACCGCAAAACATTCAGGCAGCCTTAACGTATTTTCAAAGTGCTCAATCCAATCAGCACCAACACAATCGTAATAATCCAAAAGCGGACGACCACCTGCGTTTCTTTCCAGCCTTTTTGCTCATAGTGGTGATGGATGGGTGCCATCAGAAAAATACGTTTTTTAGTGCGTTTGTACCAACCTACCTGCAGAATCACCGACACGGCCTCCGCCACAAACAAACCGCCCATAATCACCAAAACGAATTCCTGACGGGTAATCACGGCCACAGTACCCAATGCCGCGCCCAATGCCAATGCCCCCACATCACCCATAAACACTTGCGCAGGATAAGCGTTGAACCACAAAAATCCCAAACATGCACCGCATATGGCCGTACAAAAAATCACCACTTCGTTTGCGCCCGGAATAAACGGCAGCTGGAGATAACGTGCAAACTCGGCATGTCCTGCCGCATAAGCAAAAATAGACAACCCGCCGGCCACCAGCACCACGGGAAACGCCGCCAAACCGTCCAAACCGTCTGTCAAATTCACCGCATTGGACGTACCGACAATCGTCAGATAAGCCAACACGGCAAAACCAATCACACCCAGCGGCAAAGCAATGTGTTTGAAAAACGGCACAATCAAAATATTGTTGGCCGAATTGCTTGCGGCATAAAACAGCAGCAAGCCCGCCGCCAAAGCAATAAACGATTGCCACACAATTTTAAAACGCGCAGATACGCCGTTGGGGTCTTTATACACCACCTTGCGCCAATCGTCATAAAAGCCGAGCGCACCGGTGCCGAGCAATACAAACAGCAATATCCATATGTAAACATTACCCAAATTGGCCCACAACAGCGTGGAAAACGTGATGGCGGTTAGAATCAACGAGCCGCCCATAGTCGGCGTACCGTTTTTGATTAAATGCGTTTGCGGCCCGTCCGTACGCACTGCCTGTCCCACTTTCAATTCGGTCAGTTTGCGGATGGTCCAAGGGCCCAACAGCAGGGAAAACGCCAAAGCGGTCAACGCCGCCATCACCGCGCGAAACGTGGTGTATTGAAACACATTCAATACCGTGAACCAATCGCTGAAGCGGGCAAGAAGTAACAACATATCCAAACTTTCTTAAAAATACTCAAAACAACATCGTCAAACGCATCACAATACTTTTCAGGCAGCCTGAAACCTAAGAATCAGGCAAATCCGCCGCACCCATGCGCCGCAAAATAACAGACGTTTTCTTACGCAAGCCTCCGTCATGCGGATGGTCGATATAATACAGCGGCTTAGGAACGCGTGCCGCCAATACTGCCGCTTGTTGCACCGTCAGCTTAGATGCCGGTTTGCCGTAAAAATGTTGGGATGCGGCTTCCGCGCCATATACACCGTAGCCCCACTCTATAATGTTCAAATACAATTCAAACAAGCGCTCCTTATCAGTAGTGGCTTCCAGCATCAAAGTCAGCAACGCCTCTTCGCCTTTGCGCCAATAACTGCGGCTTTCATTCAAAAACAGATTTTTAGCCAGCTGCTGGCTGATGGTCGAGCCGCCCGCACGAATGCGCCCGCTGCGTTGGTTGCGTTTGACGGCATTCAAAATACCGTTCCAATCGAAGCCGCTGTGTGTGGCAAATTGTGCATCTTCCGAAGCAATCAGTGCTTTTTTCAAATGCACGGAAATATCGTCATAAGCGCGCCACTGATATTTCAAACGGACATCGGGCTTGCTTTCCGACAATTGCGCCATGCGGGCGGACATAAACGCCGTGCGCACAGGTGCCAGGCTTCGGTATGAAATGATGCTGCCGTATGCGTACATATTGAACAATATAAAAAGTGCGGGCGGCAGACACAGTAACCATTTGATATATTTCATTTCCTTCCCCGCCTTATTTCTTCAATAACGGAACGGACATCGGGCGAGAATCCGCGCCATAAGCGATACGATTCCGCCGCCTGCCCGACCAACATGCCCAAACCGTCCGCACATTGTCGCGCGCCGTTTTCGCGGGCAAAACGCATGAATGCAGTTTCAGTGTCGGCGTAATACATATCGTAAGCCAGCAGGCTGCCTGAAAAAATATCGGCGGGCACGGCAGGGACTTCTCCCGAAACGCTGCCTGAAGTGGCATTGATGACGATATCAAACCGCCGCTGCGCCAATTGCCCGAAATCGGCATATTCCACGCCAAAACGCTGCGCCAATTCCCGGGCTTTTGCCGCGGTACGGTTGGCAACCGTAATGCTTTCAGGCAGCCTTTCCAATAAAGGCGACACCACACCGCACGCCGCCCCGCCCGCACCAAGCAATAATATTTTCTTGTTATTTAAACAAATGTTCAGATTTTCGCTTAAATCCCATACCAATCCCGCGCCATCGGTATTGTCGCCGCGCAAACCGCCGTTTGCCAAAGGAATCAGGGTATTCACCGACCGGGCGGACAGAGCGCGTTCGCTGCATTCCTGCACCCATTCAAAGGCATCATGCTTAAACGGCAAAGTAACGTTTGCACCGCTGCCGCCTTCGTCAAAAAAACGCTTAACCGCCGTTACAAAAGCCGTTTTGTCTTTATCGACCAAGGTGCGCGTATAAACCAACCCGACACCTTCCTGTTCGGCAAAACAGCGGTGGATATCGGGGGAGCGGCTGTGGGCAACGGGATGACCGAAAACCGTATAGCGTGGCGGCATAATCATCGATAAACAAAATCAAACGGGCGCATTGTATTATTGTTTGCAGGAAAAACCAAATGCAGGCTGCCTGAAAAAACCTCCTGTGCTGCCGATGCGGCACAGGAGGCTGGATGGTTGGACAAACCGATTGATTATTTGTTGCTTTTAAGCGCGTCGCGGTCGATTTCTTTCACTTTCAAATCGAATATCAAAACGGAATTACCCGGTATGGAGTGGGTGCCTGCTTCGCCGTAAGCCAGGTTCGCGGGAATGTAAACAGTGTATTCGCCGCCTTTTTTCATCAGCTTAACCGCTTCGACAAAACCGGGAATCATGCCCGAATTATCGGCAACGGGAACGGGCAAAGGTTCGCCGCCGTGTTTTTCGCTGCTGTCGAATACTTCGCCGTTAATCAAACGGCCTTCGTATTCCACCAAAACCAAATCGCCTTTTTTGGCATTGTCGCCTTCGCCTTCTTTATTGACTTTATATTGCAAACCGTAAGCGGTAGTTTGTACGCCTTCTTTGGTTTTATTCTCGGCCAAGAATTTTTCGCCCTCGACTTTTGCCGTTTCTGCTTTGGCTTTCGCTTCTTCGGCTTTTTTCGCTTGATGTGCTTCGATTTTTTGGCTTACGGATTTCATCAGAGCTTCGGTTTGTTCGGGAGTGAGTTTGAATTCCTTACCTTCAACCTGCTCGTTAATGGCTTTTAAAAATGCTTTTTCGTCGTATTCCACGCCTGCTTCTTTCAAAGCCGACAAACCCAACTGTCCTGCCATTTCATAGCCCATCAGATAGCCGAGTTGTTTGGCCTCGGTTTCCAAACCGGAAGGAGCAGAAGTTTGTGCGGCGGAAGCCGCGCCTTCGGCTGCGGGTTTGCCCTCGCACGCAGTCAGACCCAAAGCGGCTGCCAAGCCTAAAACCAACGCTGTTTTTTTCATGTGTGTTTCCTATCTGCCCGTTGGACGGGCTGTTTTCAAAGCACGGGATTATAACCTAATTACTTTTTGAAGTTATAATCCGTTTTCCATTCTTTGCGGATGATTATCCCATGTTTACAGAACGCGAACCTACCGATGTTTTCGAGCAGGCTTCAGGCTGCCTGAAAACCCTGCGCGACCTGCTGCGCTTTGCCGTGAGCCGCTTTAACGAAGCGGGGCTGTTTTTCGGACACGGCAGCGACAACGCCCATGACGAAGCCGCTTATCTGCTGCTCTACAGCCTAAGCCTGCCTTTGGACACTTTGGAACCTTATCTGGATGCCGTATTGCTGCCTGAAGAGCGGGACAACTGTTTGGCATTGATACGCCGCCGCGTGGAAGAGCGCATTCCCGCCGCCTATCTTACCAATCAGGCATGGCAGGGCGACTTTGATTTTTATGTTGACGAGCGCGTGATTGTCCCCCGTTCGTTTGTCTACGAATTGCTCGGCGATGCGCTGGCACCCTGGATAGAACATCCCGAATTGGTTCACAATGCTCTGGATTTATGCACCGGCAGCGGCTGTTTGGCTGTCCAAATAGCACACCATTATCCCGATGCGCAGATAGACGCAGTCGATATCAGTTTGGACGCTTTGGAAGTAGCCGCCGTCAATGTGGAAGACTACGGCTTGGAAGAGCGCATCAACCTGATTCACACCGACTTATTCGAAGGTTTGGAAAACACATATGATTTAATCGTTTCCAATCCGCCTTATGTCGATGCCGAAAGCGTAGAGGAGCTGCCTGAAGAATATCTGCACGAACCCGAACAGGCATTGGGCAGCGGTGCAGACGGTTTGGACGCCACCCGCCAAATCTTGCTGCACGCCGCCAAACATCTCAATCCCAAAGGCGTGCTTTTGGTGGAAATCGGACACAACCGCGAAGCTCTGGAAGCCGCCTATCCCGAATTACCGTTTGTTTGGCTGGATACCAGCGGCGGAGACGGATTTGTCTTCCTGCTGACGCGCGAACAGCTTCTGGGCGAAGAATAAAACCCGCACGATACGCTGCCTGAAAATATCCCTCCCCCAATACGTTTCAGGCAGCCCCCAAGCCACATATATCCGCACCGCTATGAAAAAACAAACCAAATACTTTCCTTTTTTAGCCGTTCAAAAACAACGGTTCGCCCTGCACTACGACAATCAAAGCGGCATCGGCAACCTGCCGGACGAAGCACAATGCTACCGCTGGATTTGGCATGCACTGAAAAACTTTTACCGCCGTGCCGACATTTCCCTGCTGCTGCTAGACGAAGAAACCGCCCGCAGCTACAACCGCGATTACCGCGGCAAAGATTACGCCACCAACGTACTCAGCTTCGCTCTCAACGAAGGCGAAAACCTGTTGCCCGAAACAGACGGCACCTTGCGCGGCGACCTGTTGATTTGTCCGCAAGTCGTTCTGCGCGAAGCCGCCGAACAAAACAAAACGCCGGAACACCATTTCGCCCACCTGCTGATACACGGCACCCTGCATCTCATCGGCTTCGACCACATGAACGATGAAGAAGCGGAAGAAATGGAAGCACTGGAAACCAAGCTGTTGGCTCAATTAGGCATAGCCAATCCCTACGAATCCGCTGCCTGAAACCCTATCATTGCAACCATCCACACCGATACCCATGACCCGCCATTCCGACAACTGGTTCAACCGCCTGTTCAAATCCTTTTCAGGCAGCCTTGCGCCCGACACCGCCGAAGCCATCCTAAAGCTGTTGCAACACGCACGCGACAATCAGGTCATAGACGGCGAAACCCTGCAACGCATAGAAAACATATTGAATTTCAAAAATATGCAGGTTCGCGATGCCATGATAAGCCGCGCCCGCATGAATGTGGTAAAAAGCACCGACAGCATAGAACGCATCATCGACTACGTTGTCGATACCAGCCACTCGCGCCTTCCCGTTATCGCCGAAGACAAAGACAACATCATCGGCATTCTCCACGCCAAAGACCTGCTCAAACACAGCCTCACTCCCGAACAGTTCAAATTGGAGCATATTTTGCGTCCCGCCGTGTTTGTTCCCGAAAGCAAATCGCTGCACACCCTGCTGCAGGAATTTCAAGCACAGCGCAACCATATGGCGATTGTCGTAGACGAATACGGCGGCATTTCAGGCTTGGTAACTTTCGAAGACCTGATTGAACAAATTGTCGGCAACATCGAAGACGAATTCGACGACAACGACAATGCCGACAACATCTTTGCCGTATCCAACGAACGCTGGCGCATCCACGCCGCCACCGAAATCGAAGACATCAACCAATATTTCGGCACTGAATTTTCCAACGAAGAAGTCGATACCATCGGCGGCTTGGTGATTCAAGAATTGGGGCATCTGCCCGTGCGCGGCGAAAAAGTCCAAATCGGCGGCTTGCAGTTTACCGTTGCCCGCGCCGACAACCGCCGCCTGCACACACTCATGGCCATACGCAGCAAAGATGAAAACAAAACCGAATCCGCCGCCTGAACGCCTGCCTGAGAAATCCGAACCGCGCCTGATTACCACCGACCGCATGGCATTCGTATTGGGCGACAAAGAAACCCTGCTCGAAGCATTGGAACGCACCGGCCATCATGTCGAATACCAATGCCGCAGCGGCTATTGCGGCTCATGCCGCTTGAAATTGCGTTCAGGCAGCGTATCCTATCCCGAGCCGCCGATGGCATTCATCGGCGAAGACGAAATCCTGCCCTGCTGCTGCCAAGTAGAAAGCAGCCTGCACATCCGCTGCGCCCTGAAAAAAGACCGCAAATAACGCCGCTTTCCAGATGCCGGAGCTTTCAGGCAGCCTGAAATTTCGGATATGACGCAATGCATCATAATATTATTTTAGTTATAATCGCGCCGCATGATTTTAGTAGGAATACTCGAAACCGTTTCAGGCAGCCTGAAACCATCCGCTCAAACGCACGGAAACCGTATATTCCCGCCTAACCCGAAATTCATCCCTTCTCCGATTGACCGTTTTCAGGCAGCCTGAAAACATTCCAACCCATTGAAAGAAAGATACTATGGCAGCATTCAACACCCAAACCGTTCTGTCGGTACACCACTGGACGGACGCCTACTTCACCTTCACCTGCACCCGTGACGAAAGCCTGCGTTTTGAAAACGGGCAGTTCGTTATGATTGGTTTGATGGTGGACGGCAAGCCTTTGATGCGTGCATACAGTGTCGCTTCTGCGAACTGGGAAGAACATTTGGAATTCTTCAGCATCAAAGTGCCTGACGGCCCGCTCACGGGACGCCTGCAACACTTAAAAGTGGGCGATGAAGTTTTGGTAAGCAAAAAACCGACCGGAACGCTGGTTTTGGGCGACCTGAACCCGGGCAAACACCTTTATCTGCTGTCCACCGGCACGGGTATCGCTCCTTTCCTGAGCGTAACCAAAGACCCCGAAGTTTACGAACAATTCGAAAAAGTGATTTTGGTACACGGCGTACGCTACAAAAAAGATTTGGCGTATTACGACCGTTTCACCAAAGAGCTGCCCGAACACGAATACTTGGGCGAAATGGTCAGAGAAAAACTGATTTACTATCCCGTTGTATCGCGCGAGCCGTTCGAACACCAAGGCCGCCTCACCGACCTGATGAAAAGCGGCAAACTGTTTGAAGACATCGGCTTGCCTCCCATCAATCCCCAAGACGACCGCGCCATGATTTGCGGCAGTACCGCGATGAACAAAGATACCGCCGCCGTATTAAACAGCTTCGGTTTGAAAGTATCCCCCAAAACGGGAGAGCGCGGCGATTATCTGATTGAACGCGCCTTTGTGGACCAATAAGCGCATCACGTTTCAGGCAGCCCGAACAATTATGTTTCAGGCTGCCTGAAAATTTAAAAGACAACCCCGTTACCTAACCCGTAAGCTTTCGCTGATTCCCGAAGCCGCTACAAGTCATGCCGCTATTTGTCCAACCTGCGTTTCTCAACGCACAGCCTGATTTCAAAGCCATGCTGTTTGCACTGCTGGCGTTGTCGGCAGTGGCAGCCCCCTTATTGCAACATCTACCGCTGAGCGTGGCGGGCGTGTTTGCGGTATGTATGGCTGCACGTTTCGCGCTGTTGCTGTCGGGCATACGCAGCCTGAAATTCGCGCAAACCGCCGTTATGCTTGGAGCCGCAACCGCTTTGGTAATCTATCGATTAGGCACCATTTTCGGGCTGCAAGGAGGCATTTCCCTGTTGCTCCTGCTGGCATTGCTCAAAAGCTGCGAAGGCGGCAGCCGCCGCGATTGGCAGGTTTTGGTATTGGTCATGCTGTTTTTGCTGGCAGGCGCGGTATTGTTCGACCAAAGCCTGCTGACGGGCTTATGGGTATTGGTTTGCCTGATGCTGATGGCATGCACTTTGGCGGTTTTAAACGAAGTGCCCTTAAAAACGGCTGCTTCATACAGCCTAACCGCTTTTTTGCTGACCATACTGCCGATGGTCTTGCTGTTTGTCGCCGCGCCGCGCCGCGCCACACCGCTTTGGGGGATACCGCAACCGGCTTCCCAAGCCACCACGGGTATGTCGGATACCATGAAGCCCGGCAGCATCAGCAATCTGGTACAAAGCAACCAACCGGTTTTTTCCGCCACCTTCCCTCCCGATTTCACGCCCAAGCAAAAAGACCTGTATTGGCGCGTGATGATTATGGGGGATTACACCGGCGAGTCATGGCAGGCAACGGACGACTTCACCGACAGCGCCGCCATCCGCGCCACCGCCCGTACCATACCCTACAGCATCATTTTGGAAGATGACAAAGGGCGCATCCCCGTTTTGGATTATCCCGAAGCTCAAGCCATGCGCGGCTACCAATATGCCGCAGGACAAGTGCTGCGCACCGGCAGCCGCAAAGGTTTGCGCCGCCTCAAACTGCACAGCACGCTCGGCAACGAGCTGCCGCACCGTCTGAGCCAAGCAGAATTTGCCTACTACACCTTCCTGCCCGCTTCCGGCAATCCGCGCACGCATATGCTTGCAAAAGAGCTATACCGCCAGAGCCAAGGCGATGCCGAAACCTTTGCCCGACAAGCCTACCGCTATTTCCAAAATCAAAACTTCACCTATACTTTGCGTCCGCCCCTGCTCGAAGACAATGCTACCGACCGGTTTCTATTTGAAAGCAAACAGGGTTTTTGCGAACACTATGCCGATGCTTTCGTGGTGATGGCACGCGCCGCAGGCATTCCCGCACGCGTAGTAACCGGTTACCAAGGCGGCGAATACCATCCCGAAAGCGGCTTTTGGCAAATACGCGGCAAAGACGCCCACGCCTGGGCGGAAATATGGCTGCCTGAAAAACGGGTATGGCTGCGTATCGACCCTACCGCCGCCGTTTCCGCCGTCCGTATCGACAGCGGCCTCATAGAGGCACTGCCTGAAAACGAATTGGGCGAACTCGTTTCAGGCAGCCGTTTCTGGCAAAACTGGAGCGACCGAAGCCGCTATTATTGGCAGCAATGGGTTGTCAATTACGATGCCGACCGCCAGCAAAACCTATTGGGCAAACTCGGTTTGAGCCATATCGGCACATTCGGCATCATCATTCTGCTGGCAATGGGCAGCATTCCGGCTTTGGCTCCCTTATGGCTGTGGTGGCGGCGCATACGCAGCCAAGAAAATAGCGACCCGTTGGCACGCGGTTTTCTCGCTCTCAAACACAGCCTGCTGGGTCGGCATTTCCCCGATGCCGCAGCATTAGGTCCCAAAGAATTGATGCAGCTTCTGCAGGACAACAACATACTCAACCCCGAACTCGATACCCTGATTGAAGACTTTATCAAACTGCAATACCGCAACGGCGCAAACGGCAAACAAGCCGCCGCATGGTTTGCGCGAGCCCAAAAACTCTCCCGTAAATACAGAAACAAAGAAACATCATGACCCGCAAACACACTTATCTGCTGCTTACCCTTTTATTTTCCTTACTGTTTGTCGCACTCGTGGCCGCAGGCAGCTATCTGCTTTCCATCCAAAGCAAAGCCTACGGCATCGCCGCCTTTTTGTTTGCCTTTTCAGCCGCGTTCGGGCAAATCATTTGTTTGGCACTGTATTTGCGCCGCGTATCGCACGAAAAATGGCTGAAACAAACCCAAAAATAACTTCAGGCAGCCTGAAACGCCGTTTAGCGGTATCATGCCGCTTATCCGACCTACCCTTCTCCCGTTTTAAAGCCGAAATTATGTTCCAACGCATCGTTCTAGCCAGCAACAACGCCGGCAAACTCCGTGAATTCTCCCGACTGTTCGCCGCGCGGCATATCGAAGTATTGCCGCAATCCGAATTTGCCGTGCCCGACTGTCCCGAGCCTCATTGCACCTTTGTCGAAAACGCCCTTGCCAAAGCCCGCCATGCCAGCCGTCACAGCGGCTTGCCCGCTTTGGCGGACGACAGCGGCATCTGTATCAAAGCATTAGGCGGCGCACCCGGCGTATTGTCCGCACGCTTTGCCGGAGAGCCCAAATCCGATGCCGCCAACAATGCCAAAGTCTGCACAGAATTAGCCGGCCGAAACGACAAAAGCTGCTACTACGTTTGCGCTCTGGTATTGGTACGCCATCCCGAAGACCCTCAGCCAATCATCGCCGAAGGCATCTGGCACGGACAATGGCAAAACGAAGCGCGCGGCGGCAACGGTTTCGGCTACGACCCGCATTTTTTCCTTCCCGAATACGGACTGACCGCCGCTGAACTCACCGCCGAACAAAAAAACGCCGTCAGCCACCGCGCTTTGGCTTATGCAGAACTACTGCGAAAAATTCAGGCAGCCTGAAACCCATTATCACGGAACGCACCATGACTTACCGCATCCCCAAACATACCGATTTTCAAAATACCAAAATTTTAGTTGTCGGCGATGTCATGCTCGACCGCTACTGGTTCGGCGATGTATCTCGCATTTCGCCCGAAGCGCCGGTTCCCGTTGCCAAAATCGGCAAAACCGAACACCGCGCAGGCGGAGCGGCCAACGTTGCCCGAAACATTGCCGCACTGGGCGGACAGGCCGCCCTGCTGTCGGTGGTCGGCGAAGACGAAGCCGCCGCCATGCTGGAAGACCTGATGCGGCAAGACGGCATCCAATCCCACCTGCTGCACCAAGCCGATGGCGCAACCACATTAAAACTCCGCGTATTAGCGCGTAACCAACAGCTTATCCGTTTGGATTTTGAAGAATTTCCCGATTCAGACAGCCTGAAACAGATTGACCGGACCTATCTCAATCTTTTGCATCGATTTGATGCCGTGATTTTGTCAGACTACGGCAAAGGCGTGCTGAGCAACGTTGCCGACATGATTCAGGCAGCCCGCGCGGCAGGCAAACCCATTCTGATAGACCCCAAAGGCAGCGACTACGACAAATACCGCGGCGCCACCCTGCTCACGCCCAACCGCGCCGAACTCAAAGAAGCAGCAGGTGCTTGGCATCATGAAGCCGAACTGACCGAAAAAGCACAAAATCTGCGCCGCCGTTTGGATTTGGAAGCTTTGCTGCTCACACGCAGCGAAGAAGGCATGAGTCTCTACCGCGAACACCAAACCGACCATCAGCCCACGCGCGCCCAAGAAGTTTATGACGTATCAGGCGCAGGCGATACAGTCATTGCCGCAATGGGACTGTGCTTGGGCGCAGGCTACAATCTGACCGACGCCATGCATATTGCCAATGCCGCCGCAGGCGTTGTGGTGGCCAAACTGGGGACTGCGGTTTGCGACTTTTCCGAATTGGATAATGCCTTGTCAGACAGCGGGAACCCGTAAAAACCGATTGTCAGGCCACCGCCAAATCGATTTGGGATTCTCGGCAACGCCGCATCAGCATTTTCAGGCTGCCTGAAAACCCCGTATAAACAGAATACGCTAAACCGCCGCTTCTTACCGAGCCATACCGCAGCAGTTTGAAATCGGACGGGTGATAATAAACACACGCCCAACCCGCTGCCTGAAACGAAACCGACCGCCATGCTCCATCTCTACCAATCCAACCGCCTGGAAGACCTCGCCGCCATGATGGCGCGGCTTTACGCCGTGCATCCGCCGCACAACCCTATGGCACAGGAACAGATTATCGTACACAGCCGCGGTATGCGCCGTTTCATACAGCATTTTCTCGCACGCCAAAACGGTATTGCCGCCAATTTGAAATTTTCTTTACCCGCAGGTTTTTCATGGCAGCTGATTCGCGAGCTGGTCGGGAAAATGCCCGAAACCAACCCTTTCGACAGCGAAGTCATGCGTTGGCGTTTATTGGATTTATTCGCCTCCGAAACCTTCCGCAACAACGAAAACTTTCAGGCAGCCTATACCGCACTGGGCTCTTATCTCGACAACGGCGGCACCGCCGCCTATCACCTGAGCGGACAAATCGCCGACGTATTCGACCAATACTTGGTTTACCGACCCGACTGGATTGCCGCTTGGACAGAAGGCAAGCCCGTTCCCGAATTGGCGGACGATGCCGACCACGCATGGCAAATGCCCCTATGGCGTTTTCTCGACAACGGACACTATCCCGTTCCGCACCGCGTGCAACTCTGGAACGAACTGATTCAGCAAATCCAACGTCCGGAAGCGGCAGCCAAGCTGCCCGAACGCTTTTGCGTGTTCGGCATTGCCGCGCTGGCACCCATGTATCTCAATCTGTTGCAGCAATTGGCGAAACACAAAGAAATCCACATTTTCGCCCTCAATCCAAGCGAAAAATTCTGGGGCGACATCGTAGAACCCGCCCAAATCCTGCGCGACAGCAACGAACCCGAATTATCAAGGCAAGGACATCCGCTGTTGGCAACGCTGGGCAAGCAGGGACGCGACTTTTTCAACGCCCTGTCCGAAGCCGAAATACACTCCGACATCTCCGCATTTCCCCAAGAAGCCCTTTCAGGCAGCCTGCTGCATACCCTGCAATACCATATACAATCCCAAATCCTGCCCGAAGACGCTTCGACAGAATGGGCGCAAACACACGATAACTGGCTGCAAAACCGAGTATTCCCGCGATTTCCCCAACGTCAGGCACAATTTCAGGCAGCCTGCCTGAAAAACAACACTCCGCCCGCCCATACCATTGCCCGCTTAAATGCCGACACGAGCATGGAAATCCACAGCACACACAGCCCGCTGCGCGAGCTGCAAATTCTCAAAGACCGTCTGCTTGTCATGCTTTCCGAGCATCCCGACTGGCAACCGCACGATATCGCCGTACTCACTCCGCACATCGAGCCATACGTCCCCTATCTGGATACCGTATTTGGCGGACAAGCAGACGGCCGCGCACTGCCCTACAGCCTTTCCGACATCAAAATATCTTACCGCCAACCGCTATTGGACGCTTTGGAGCAACTGCTGGATATTCTGCAAAGCCGTTTTGAAGCCGATACGCTGCTTACCCTGTTGGATAACGGCTGCATATTAAGCCGTTTCGGCTTATCGGAAAGCGACCTGCCCTTGTTGCAAGATACCGTGGCACAACTCAATATCCGCTGGGGCAGCGACAACGGCGAACGCGCACAGCATGGCGCAGACAATGCCCTGTTTACTTGGCAGCAAGGTTTGGAGCGTCTCATATTGGGCTGGGCGATGCCCGACAACGGACAACTGTGGGAAAATACCAGCCCCTACCCTTCACATCCCGACCATATTGCCGCATACAGCCGTTTTGCCGCCGTCATCGAACTGCTCACCCGTACCAAACAACACTGGCAGCAACCCGACACCGTCAGCGGCTGGTGCGGCCGCCTGCGCTCACTCTGCCAAAGCTGCCTGAACGCCCAAACCGACAGCGACCGCAACGCCCTGCAACATCTGGAAAAGCAATTGGCAACGTGGCAGCAACAAGCCGAAACCGCAGAATTTCACGGCGTATTGGATATGCATACCGCCGTAGAACATATCAAAACCCTGCTGGGCAGCAGCAACGAAAGCGCATTTTTGCGTGGCGGCATCACTATTTGCAATATGGTTCCGATGCGTTCGCTGCCTTTCAAAGCCGTGTGCCTGCTGGGTTTGAACGATGGCGACTTTCCGCGCAACACCAAAGCCGCACCGTTTGACTTAATCGCCAAACAACCCCGCGCAGGCGACCGTTCCCGCCGCAATGACGACCGTTATCTGTTTTTGGAAGCCGTTCTGTCCGCACGCGAACTGCTGTATCTTTCCTATATCGGCAAAGACATCCGCAGCGACGAAGAACGCGCCCCGTCCGCACTGCTCAACGCACTGCTGGATACCGTTGCCGCACTATGCGGCTTAGAAACCGCCGAACTCAACCGCCATTGGGTCCGCCGCCATCCCCTACAACCCTTTTCACGCCGCTACTTTTCAGACAGCCTGACACCGGGAACGCGTCAGGATTACGCCGAAGCGTTGAACCAACCCGTCCAAGATGCCGCACCGTTTTTAAATACCCTTCCCGAGCAACCCGACACCGCCGCAGACCTGCCGGCCGTTTCCCAACACGATTTTTTCCGCTTCTGGCGCAATCCCGCACGCTACTGGCTGCAACACCATCTCAACTGGCAGCAACCCTACACAGGCAACAGCACGCCCGCCGATGAGCCCTTTACCGCCGAACAATCCCGACAACTGTCCGATGCCTATTTAAATGCACGGCAACAACACCAAAGCTTTGACACACTCACCGCCGCCCTTCGGGCGCAAAGCCGTTTTCCCGACGGCGAACTGGGCGCACTCATTCAGAACCACTACAACATACAAGCCGCTGCCGCCAACGGAGAACTGCTCCACAGCAAAGCATTGCCCGAACAAAGCGGCACCTTCGCCGCCCTTTCAGGCAGCCTGAACTACCGCCTGGCACACAATCACGAACACGGGCAAATTCTATATGCCAAGCACCTGCTCAACAGCGGCAATGCACACGGCAAACTCTCCGCTGCCGACAAAACCGAATTACTGCTGCGCCACCTGATTTACTGCGCCGCAACCGATGAAAATTTTCCCGCAGCGCGAAACACCCATTATCTCTCGCTGCAATGCACATACAGTCTTCATCCCCTGACTCAGGCAAATGCCCAAGCCTGCCTGAAAGAATGGCTTGCCGCCTATTTCGGCGGACAACGCCATCCTATTCCCTTTTTGCCGCGTACCACGCTGGAAGCCGCTTGCGCCCTTTACACCAAACAGGACGGCAACTGGGAAAAAGATGCTTTGCCCGCCGCAGCCAAAGCCTACCACGGCGGTTATTCGGGGTTCGCACAAGAAGATTATCCCGAAATCCGTTTGCTTTACGGACGCGGCACGGAAGAACCGCCTTACCACAGCACCGCATTCCGCCGTCTGACCGAAAACCTGTTTGCCCCGTTGTCGGAATGTTTGAAAACCATCGAAGCAGTTGACAGAAATACCGAATAAAAAGCCATACGGCATAACCGCCTTTTCAGGCAGCCTGAACAGCACGCAGGCCGTACATCCAACCAATCCGTCAGATCCCGAGCTATGAATAAAATTTTGATACGCATCATTGCCCTATCCTGCTGCATTTCCCTTTCAGGCAGCCTGAACAACTCGCTGCTCCGGCATCCAATTCATCTCCAAAGCCGTCCGAACCATGAATAAATTTTTGCTATACATCCTTACCCTATCCTGCATCATTCCTCTTTCAGGCTGCCTGAACCAAACCGAAACACACACCCTGCACGGCAACACTATGGGCACCAACTACACCGTCCGTTACCGCCACGGCGGAAAATTGCCTGACGAAACCGCTGTTCAGGCAGGCTTGGAGCGGGTACTGGAAGAAGTCAACCGCCAAATGTCCACTTACCGCGAAGACAGCGAAATCACCCGTTTCAACCGCATGAGCGCGGCAGAAGGCAGCTTTCCGATTTCTCCCGATTTTGCCGAAGTAGTCGCCGAAGCCTTGCGGATAAACCGCATCAGCAACGGCGCATTGGATGTAACCATAGGCCCTTTGGTCAATTTATGGGGTTTCGGGCCGGACAAATCGGCATACACCGAGCCTACACAAGAACAAATCCGCGCCATTTTGCCTGCCGTCGGCGTAGACAAATTGCAACTCAACCGCGCAACCACGCCGCCCACACTTGCCAAAACACACGATAAAGTCTATTTGGATTTGTCCTCCATTGCCAAAGGGTTCGGCGTTGACCGCGTTGCCGCTTATCTTGACAGTTTGGATATCGAAAATTACATGGTAGAAATCGGCGGAGAAGTCCGTACCAAAGGCCAAAACGCTGCCGGCCAAGCATGGCGGATAGGCATAGAACAGCCGCAAACCGCCCAAACAGGCACAGGCATGATAGTGGTAGGTTTAGACAATCTCGCCCTTGCCACATCAGGCGATTACCGCAACTTCCGCACCGACAGCCAAGGCCGTCGCCTGTCGCACATCATCCATCCGTCCACTCGACAACCTATCGGCCACAATCTCGCTTCAGTCAGCGTGATTGCCGATACGGCCATGACCGCAGACGCTCTGTCCACCGCCTTGTTCGTTCTCGGCGAAAAACAAGGCATGGAGCTGGCAGAACGCGACAATCTTGCCGTTTTCATGATTATCCGAACACCTGACGGATTTGTCGGTAAAATGTCGCCGGCATTTCAAAATATCTTGGAAAGAAAAACACCATGAAAATTTTTCTGATTACATTCGCCTGTTTTTTAGGCATGATTTTCGCCATGGCGCTGGGCTACATCGTCAAACGCCGTCAAATTCAAGGCAGTTGCGGCGGTATTTCCGCTTTAGGCATGGAAAAAGTATGCGATTGCGACACCCCTTGCGAACGCCGCCGCGCCATACAGCAAAAAGAACGGCAACAGCCTTAAACCTCCCTTTCAAACAAACCGACACTTTTTCAGGCTGCCTGAAAACTGCACACACCTTTAGACGGCAACACCGTTTACCGCTATAATCGCCCCGTTGGGTTTATCAAGGAATATCATGAAAAAACTCGTTCTCATCTTGGGTACGGCCGTATTACTCGCCGCTTGCGCCGGCAAACAAAGCACCATCAGCCGAGACGGCGTGCTCGCCCAAAACTGGACAGACGAACAACTCTACCGCGAAGCCCGCTCCGAACTGGACAGCGGCAACTACAACCGCGCCGCTTCGCTCTACGAACTGCTGCGTGCCCGCCAACCCGAAGGCCGCTACACAGAACAATCCCTGCTCGAAACCGCCTACGCACACTATAAAAACGAAGAACAAGCCGCCGCCCTGCAGGCGCTTTCCCGTTTCGAGCAGACTTATCCGGGCAGCGTGGATATGGACTACGCCCTTTATCTGAGCGGCTTGGTATGGTTTAACGAAGACCAGTCCATACTCAACCGTCTCGCTTCGCAAGACTGGTCAGACAGAGACCCGGAAGCCAACCGCCGCGCTTATCTGATGTTCGAGCAATTGGTAAAACGCTATCCGCAAAGCAAATATGCCGAAGACGCACGCAAACGCATGGCGCAGCTGGTCGATGCCTTAGGCGGACACGAAATCGCCATTGCACGCTACTATGCCAAGCGCAATGCCCACATCGCCGCCGTCAACCGCGCGCAACGCATCATCGCCCAATTTCAAAACACCCGCCATGTAGAAGAAGCGTTGGCCATCATGATTCACAGCTACGCCAAAATGGGCAATGCCCAGCTGTCGGAAGACACCGTCCGCGTATTGCAGGCCAATTTCCCCAACAGCCCCTATCTGCAAAAAGCATGGAAACCCAACGACATGCCTTGGTGGCGTTACTGGAAATAACACGGCAGGCTGCCTGAAACGCTGCGAATGCTTTCAGGCAGCCTTTATTCACTTATCCCGTCCACATCATGACATACTGGCAAACCACCCGTTTCCGCATCGACTTAAACCGCCCCAAAATCATGGGTATCGTTAATCTCACCCCTGATTCCTTTTCCGACGGCGGACGCTATTCCCACAGCCTCCAGGCTGCCTTAAAACACGCCGAAACCCTGCTCAAAGACGGCGCAGACATTCTCGATATCGGCGGAGAATCCACGCGTCCCGGTTCCGCACACATCAGCGAACAAGAAGAATGGCTGCGGATTAAAGACGTATTGGCGGAAGTATCGCGCTGGCAGGTTCCCGTCAGCGTGGATACGCGCCGCAGCGCAGTCATGCGCGAAGTGTTGGAACACGGTTTTGCCGATATCATCAACGATGTACAAGGTTTGGAAGACCATGGTGCCGTTGAATTGCTGGCGCAATCGCCTGATACGGGCATTTGCCTGATGCATATGCAGGGGCAGCCGCAAACCATGCAGCAACGTCCCGAATACCGCGATGTGGTCGCCGAAGTAGGCGCGTATCTGCAACGGCGCAGCCAAATCTGCATAGACGCAGGTATCGCGCCCGAACGCATCACTTTAGACCCCGGTTTCGGTTTCGGCAAAACATTGGAACACAACTGCCTTTTGATGCAAAACCTGCATCATTTATGTCGGCCAAACCGTTTGCCCTTACTTATCGGCGTATCGCGCAAACGCATGATTGGCGAGATAACCGGCCGCGATATTGCCACCGAAAGGGTTTCTGGCAGCGTTGCCGCCGCTCTGTTTGCCGTGCGGCAAGGTGCCGCAGTTATCCGTGTGCATGATGTCCGCGAAACTGCCGATGCGCTAAAAGTATGGCTCAGGCTCAACACATCTCAGGCTGCCTGAAACCATCTCCGGAACAAAACGCTTTATACTTATCTTTCTGATTATGAAAAAAATATTAGTCCCAGTTATTGCAGCCGCACTGCTGTTTCCCCTGTCTTCCTACTATCTCGGCATCAAAGCGCAAGAAAGTTTGGAGACGCAACACCGTGTTTTGTCAGAAACCTTTTTCATCGAATCGGCTTCGCACGAATATCAGCGCGGATTGTTTCTTTCCCGTGAGACCGCAGTGATGCGTATCAAGCCTTCCGTATTGGAAGGGCTGAAAAACACGCTGCCTGAAAACCTGCTCAATGCTTTGGACAAACCCGTTACCCTGTCGCACCGTGTCCGTCATTATCCGTTTGCGGCAGGTTTCATGCCCGTTCGCGCAGTAGTGGATACCGAGCTGGTTTTCCATCCCGATACCGAAAAAACGCTGCAACGCTTTTTCGGTTCACAAACACCGCTCGTATTGCATAATACCGTCCGTCTCAACGGCAGCGGCATGCTGCAATTCAACATCGCCGCATTTGATTACGAAGAACTGTCGGGCATCAAACTCAATTGGCAGGGTATGAACGGTACGGTTGATTACAACGATGACTTTAGCGATTATCAAACCCGTTTTGCCCTGCCCGGGTTTAAAGTGGTTTTGGCAGACAAAGGCAGCCTGAATGCCGAAAACCTGAGCTTTAGCGCACATACGGTGAAACAAGACAATCTGCCCCTGTCTACCGGCTCTTCCGAAACTTCGCTTTCCCTGCTGGAAGTGGTATGGCAGGACAAAATCGCCTACGATATCCGCATCAACGACTTAATCGGCATGATTAGCGATTTGCAGGTAGGTGCGTTTATCAATCCCTACGGCGATGTACCGCCCGGACGCATCCGAGTGGAAAACTTCCGCTACGCCACCCGTACCGATTCTCCCGAAAACGGTTTTATCGACAGCAACGGCAAATTTGTATTCGACAAACTGCATTACGGCGAAGAAACATACGGCCCGTTGCATATCGAAGTGGCAGCCGAACATCTGGATGCCGCCGCCCTATCCGCATTGAAACAACGTTGGCAGGAAAGCGTTGCCCGATACAGCGATACCGACCGACAACGGGAGCAGATTTTAGCCGCCGTGCGTAACGAAGGCTCGGGCATCTTTACCCGCAATCCCGTATTCAAACTGCGTCAATTCTCGTTTGCCACGCCTCAAGGGCATATCAAAGCCGATGGAAAAGTATCGTTTGCAGGGCTGGCGGCAGAAGATTTGAACCATCTGCCCGCCATGTTGAAAAAAATGCAGGCAGCTCTGAATTTCGATGTTTCGCGAAGCTTGATTGAACGCTTTGCCATCGCACAAGCCCGCGTTCTCTTCACTATAGAAAACCCCGATGATATTGAAGAACAAAAAGAAATTGACAACACTATCCGCCTGCTTACCGAGCAAACTATCAATCATCTGGTGGCAGAAGGCTTTGCCATCGAAGACGGAAATGCCGTGAAAACCATACTCACCGTTGGCAACAATACCATTACCCTCAACGGCAAACCCTTTGACACTTCTTCGCCCGATGACGATTTATATGATGAAAGCGCAGGCAAAGAGATATCCGATGTATCGGACACCTCTTCAGACACGCAAGAACCGCTGCCTGAAAACAAACCGCTTGACCCATAGACCATGACACTGCTGATTGTCCGACCGACAAACCGCCAAGAAACGGATTTGGATTACTGCCGCCGCACAGGCATTCCCGCTTTGCCTTTCGCACCGCTTCAAATTGAACCGATAGACGAACAGGGACAACAACTGCCCCGACATCTTTCAGATGCAGCGGCCGTTTTTTGGGTGAGTCCCACTGCCGTTGAGTGTGCGATGCCATACATATGCCCGCACGATTATCCCCATCTCATTCATATCGCAGTAGGCAAAGGAACGGCAGCGGCATTACTTCAGGCAGGCATAACACGCATAACCAGCCCCGATAGCGGCAACGACAGCGAAGCCGTATTACAACTCCCCGTATGGGAAAGTCTGCCCCAAACTGCCAAAATCGTTATCATCAGAGGGGAAAACGGCAGAAACTGGTTGGCAGAGCAATTAAACCGGCGCGGATTTCAAACCGTTTTTGCAGAAATCTACCGACGCGTACCCCATCATCCCGATTGGACGCTTTTTCAGGCAGCCCATCCTAAATATGCATGGATTACATCCACCGAGCTGGCCGAACAGCTGTTTAAACAGTCGCCGCCGGCATTCACGCAAACTTTGCAATCCTTGCTATACTTCACCCATCATCCGCGCATACGCGAAACCCTGTACCGCTTGGGTGCAAAACAAGTAGAACTATGCAGCGGAATAGAGAGCCTTGCAGCCTTTCTGAAAGCACACCCGTAACCTACAGAAAACGGAGACCATACCATGACCGCAGAAAGCAACCGTCAGACCGAACATCATCCGCAAACCGAAACACAAGCTACCGACACTGTCAATGTTCAGGCAGCCTCAAAAATAGAGACACAGCCTGTCCAGTCCGCACCTGTCGTCATCAAACAAAACAGCGGCGGCAAAGGCATGGCGGCAGGTGCGCTGGTATTGTCCGTTCTATCTTTGGGAGCCAGCGGATTGCTGTTTGTGCAAGGCCAAAACGTTTTAAAAACCCAAGAACTGCAATTGCAACAGGAACTGCAAAAAGCCGCCTTGGGTGAAAGCAGCAATGCAGCCTTGCTCAACAACGCCATCGGCACGCAGCAACAACTCCGGCAAAATCTGGCGGAATTGCAAAGCAACCAAAACCAAACCAAGCAGAATATCGACAACATCAACCGTGCCTACGCCGAACTGCTGAAAGACCGTGCCGATTGGGTGGTAAGCGAGATTGAAATCAGCCTTAATCTTGCTTCGCAGCAACTACTGTTGGCCGGCAACATCCCTTTTGCCGCCGGTATTTTGGAAAACGCAGAGCAAAGGTTGAACCGTTTCGACCAAGCTGCTTTGCTTCCCGTAAAACAAGCCATCAGCCAAGACTTGGCAGCCTTAAAAAGCCGCAGCTATCTGAATATCTCAGCCACAGCCATGCGTTTGGACCGGCTGGAAAATACCCTGTCAGGCTTGCCGCTGATACCCGATGCCGTACTCAAAACAGGCGACAGCACCCCCGAGCCGACTTCCGCAGCAGGCAGCTTGTGGGATAAAGCATGGGACAATACCGTATCCATGTTTAAAAGCATGGTGGAAGTACGCCGCGTCAACAGCAGCGACACTCTGCTGCTGGCACCCGACCAACTCTATTTTGTAAAAGAAAACCTGCGCTTGCGCCTGCTCAATGCCCGTTTGGCCTTGTTTCAATATAACAACGACAGCTATCAAAGCGACTTGGATGCCATAGAAACCGCGGTCAAACAATATTTCGATACCCAATCCCCCAGCACACAGGCATGGCTGCAAGAATTATCCGAACTCAAAGCATTGGAAATCCGTATGGTTTCGGATGACGCCCTTTCAGGCAGCCTGAATGCCATACTCAACTACCAATCAGCCACCCGCCCCTCAACTGCCGCAACACCGCAACCTTCGGAAAGCAGCAGCCCAGCAACAACCGCCCCCCCATCATCCCCCGAAGCCTCCACTTCTGCCAAACCTGATGCAGAAGCATCCGGTTCCGAATCCAATGATGCTTCCGAACCCGCAAGCACACAAAAAGGAGCTGCCGCATGAAATTCCTGATTTGGCTTCTCATCCTGTTCGGTCTTGCCATCGGCATCGCCGTTACCGCCCATACCGAAAGCGGCAATGTCTTCATCGTGTTGCAAGAACATATTATCCGAATCAATCTCCATCTGTTCATACTCGGCATGATTGCCGCCGTTTGCCTGCTTTATCTGCTGCTGCGCATCGTATTGGGCATACTCGGCACACCCGGCCGTTTAGGGCGTTTCGGTGACAACTACCGCAGCCGCAAAGCGGTACAAACACTCAATCGCGCAGGTTTGGCATTTTTTGAAGGCAAATACCACGAAGCAGAAACCGCAGCTGCAAAAGTGCTCTCCAACAAGCAGGCAGGCGACAACCGCACCCTTGCCATGATGATTGCCGCACATGCCGCCGATGCGTCAGGGCAGCGCAGCAACCGCGACCGGTATTTGGCAGACATGGCCAACCTGCCTGAAAAACTCCAGCTTTCACGCCACTTGTTACTGGCAGATTCCGCACTCAGCGCCCAAGACTATACCGCGGTTACCCAACACCTTCAGGCAGCCGCCCAAATCCATCCCAAATTAACGCGCCTGATACGGCTGCAACTACGTCTCGCTCTCGAACAAAAACAACCCGCCGAAATTTTAGAGAAAGTAGAAAAGTTGCGCCGTGCCGAAGCCATTAGTAACCAAGAAGCCGCACACTGCGAAGAAACGGCTTATCGGTTGATGTTGGAAAAATCCGACAACCCTTCCGCACTAAAAAGCTGCCTGAAACGCATTCCCGAGAGCGTGCGCCAACAAACACTCAGCGTTGCAATCGCCGAGCGTTACAACCGTTTGGGACTATACCGCCAGGCTGTCGCTTGGATTAACCGCTGCTACCCCGAAACACACAATCCCGAACTGCTTCCGCCCTTTACCGAAAGCGTACGCTATCTGGATAATCACAATCAGCAAAAAGCCATTGATACCGCCGATTCATGGTTGCAACGCCAGCCCGAAGACGCACAACTGCTTAGCTGTCTAGGTATCTTGTGTGCCAACCGCCAACTCTGGGGCAAAGCCAAAGGCTATTTGGAAGCCTCGCTGAACATATCCCCTACGGTACAAACCCGCTTGGTATTGGCACAAGTATTGGAAGAAAGCGGAAACAGTACAGATGCGGAACAACACCGCAAAACTGCATTGGCTGAAATGGAAGAAGATATTTAATATATTCAAGCTGATATCCACCATAAAGAAAGACGTCATTCTTCAAGAATGACGTCTTTTTCGGTCGATTAAGCTTAAGTGTATTCATTGCTTGGGAAACACTCCCAATCTATAGAATATATTTAAACGGCATAGCATCCAAAAAAGTTACACAGACAATTTCATATTTAAACATATCTCAAACATTTTCAGGCTGCCTGAAAATCACCCCATCTTACCTCAATTCAGAAAAACCGATTAAACAGCAATACGCAATCTTTTGGAGTTCCAATCAATTTCCTTTTTTATCACACACCCAAGCGCCGTATCCCTACAGCATCTTTTACCCGCAATAACAACTCTTTTGCCTGTTTGCGGGCCTTATCCGCACCTGCCTGCAAAATGTCTTCGATGTGAGCGGGATTGGCGGTGAGACGGGTATAGGTTTCCGTGAATGCATCCAATTCTCCGCCGATTTTGGCGGCAAGCATTTTTTTCGCTTCGCCCCATGCCAAACCTTCGGCCAGCATTCGGGCGAAATCTGCAGTTTCCTGCGGTGTGGCAAATGCTTTATAAATGTCGAACAACGGGCTTTCATCCGTTCCTTTCGGTTCGCCCGGCTCTTTCAGATTGGTGATGATTTTATTCACCGATTTTTGGCGTTGTTTCGGGGTTTGGAACAAGGGAATGGTGTTGCCGTAGGATTTTGACATTTTTCTGCCGTCCGAACCGACCAGCAGCTCCACTTGTTCGTCAATTTGCGCTTCAGGCAGCGTAAACAGCTCTTTGCCGAAACGGTGGTTGAAACGTTGCGCAATGTCCCTTGCCATTTCAACGTGTTGGATTTGGTCGCGTCCGACAGGCACTTTGTGCGCACCAAACATCAAAATATCGGCAGTCATCAAAACGGGATAGCTGTACAAACCCATTTCGATTTGATGGTCTTGGTCTTCCTGGCCGTTGTTCAAATTGTCTTGCACGGCTGCTTTGTAGGCATGGGCGCGGTTCATCAAACCTTTGGGCGTGATGCAGGTAAGTATCCAGTTGAGCTCGAGAATTTCGGGAATGTCGGATTGACGGTAAAACGTAGTGCGCTCGGTATCCAAACCGCAGGCAAGCCAAGTGGCGGCAACGGCTTGCGTGGACTCGGCAATCATGGCGGGGTCGTGGCATTTGATAATGCCGTGATAATTGGCCAAGAATAAATAGGATTCGGTGTCTTGCTGTGCCGCCGCGCGAATGGCGGGACGGATGGCACCCACATAGTTGCCCAAATGGGGAATGCCGGTAGTGGTTACGCCGGTGAGAACTCGCTGAATGGTCATGTGATGGCTTTCTTTCTATTTCAAAGGGATTTCAGGCAGCCTGCACGCTGCCTGAAAAGTTGTTAGGGATTGTACCACTGCTGTTTTATTCGGCCCAAGGGTCGGGCTTGCGGCGGCGTTTGACCAGAATTCTGACTGCGCCGTCATTGCCTTTGCGCGGTTCTGCATAAGCCAGTACATCGGGATGCTGCATCAGCCAGCGGCGTACCAGTGATTTTAAAACGGGAATATATCCAGAAGACCCCAAGCCGCTGCCGTGTACAATTTCTCCGCACACGCCTCTTTTTTGTACGAATTCAATAAATTCGTTCAACACCTGCTGTGCTTCTTCTTGCGTATAGCCATGCAAATCGACATCGGCAACCACTTCGTAATGACCGTTTTGCAGCCGTTTGATATCGTTGCTGCCCTGACCGTTTTTGCTGAACGTTTCCGGAATGTCGTGATGGGCACCGCCGTCGCCGATATAAAAGTAATGGTCGGTATCGGCCTCTTCGCCGTGTTGGCGCGGCTTGATGGGAGAAGTATCGGCGGGAGCATAATAGCGGTTTTGCGCTTTAATCGGGCGCACGTCTGCCATCAGCGCGGCAAAATCGGTTTCTTGTTGCCGCTCTGCCTGTTTTTTCGCTTCCAATTCTGCCTGTTTGCGCCGTTCGGCTTCGGCTTTCGCCTGTTTGTGCAAGGTTTTGAGCTGGTCTTGAAAATTCATGGTACGGGTCTTTCAGGCTGCCTGAAAAATGGTTTAGACGGTTTTGCGTTTCAAATATACGCCGCTTTCAATGTGATGCGTAAACGGAAATTGGTCAAACAGCGCGGCTGCCTGAATGGTGTGAGTTTGCGTGAGTACGGCGAGATTGTCGCGCAAGGTTTCGGGGTTGCAGGAAATGTAGATGATATGGTCAAACTGCGCCACCAGTTTCAGACTTTCCGCATCCACACCGGCACGCGGCGGGTCGATAAAAATGGTGGAAAATGCGTAATCCCGCAAATCAATGCCTTGCTCCGCCAAACGGCGGAATGTCCGGCTGCCTGAAAACGCCTGTGCGAACTCTTCGGCAGACAAGCGGGCAATGGCTATGTTGTCGGCACGGTTGGCAGCGATATTCCATTGCGCGGCTTGAACGGATGTTTTCGACAATTCGGTCGCCAACACTTTGCGGAAACGGCGCGACAGCGGCAAAGTGAAATTGCCGTTGCCGCAATACAGCTCCAACAAATCTCCGCCCAAATCCTGTGCCTGAAGGCACGCCCATTCGAGCATTTTTTCGCATACGCGTGCATTGGGCTGCGTGAAACCGCCTTCGATTTGGCGGTAGCGGAAGGTTTCTCCGTGTACGGTAAGCGTTTCGGTAACGAAATCCTGCGATAATATCCGTTTCTGTCCCCTGCTGCGACCGATAATGAAAACACCCAATTCGTTCTGCAAAGCACGGGCCGCGTCTTCCCATTCTTCATCCAGCTTTTTGTGATAAATCATGCTGACCAACATTTCGCCGCTGAGCGTGGCCAGAAATTCGCATTGGTAAAAGCGGTTTTTCAACACAGGGCTGCCTGAAACCTTTTCCAATAAACGCGGCATCAAGGCATTGATGCTGTCGCAGGCAGCCGGTAAACCCTCCAAACGGACAAGCGATGCGGAAGACGCCTTTTGTCCGTGCGCAAACATGGCATAGCTGATACTGCCGTTTTCATGCCAAATACGGAATTCCGCCCGCATGCGGTAATGCTGCTCGGCAGAAGGAAAAACCTGCACCGCCGCACCGCCAAACGGCGCAAGCAAAGCGGTCAGATAGTCAGTTTTCTCGGTTAGCTGCGTTTGATAGGCATTCATATAACGGGCAGAGCAAATTCTGTAAAGCAGCGGATTATAACATTGACACTTTCAGGCTGCCTGAAAGCAGCGTTTTCCCGTTTCAGGCAGCCTGAAAACACGGTATAATCCGCCCGTTTGCCATCATGCGACATCAAAATATGTTCAGCCCGCTCCCGCTCTTCCCCATGCTATCGCGCCGCAATGCTGCGGCTGTTGCCGTTTTGGTTCAAACCCGTACATATGAACGGGTTTTTTTACGTCCATACAAAAGGATTTGATAATGCCCAATCCGCTCTACCGCCAACACCTGATTTCCGTTTCCGACTTAAGCACCGAACAGCTGCAAGTGCTGCTGGATACCGCCCTGAAACTGAAACACCATCCGCGCAGCAACCTATTGGAAGGCAAACTGATTGCCGCCTGCTTTTTCGAACCTTCCACGCGCACCCGACTATCGTTCGAAACCGCCGTACAACGGCTGGGCGGCAGAGTGATAGGTTTTGCAGACGGAGCCAACACCAGCGCCAAAAAAGGCGAAACCCTCGCCGATACCGCGCGCATTATTTCCGGCTACACCGATGCCGTTATCCAACGCCACCCCAAAGACGGCGCGGCCAGAGTGGCGGCAGAGTTTTCATCCGTCCCCGTCATCAACGCAGGAGACGGCACCAACCAACACCCTAGCCAAACCCTGCTCGATTTGGTAACGATTTACGAAACGCAAGGCACGCTTTCCAATCTGAACATCGCCATGTGCGGCGATTTGAAATACGGACGCACCGTACACTCGCTGGCACAAGCCTTAAAACGCTTCGGCTGCTCGTTTGCCTTCGTATCCCCCCCCAGCCTTGCCATGCCCGACTACATCACCGAAGAGCTGGACGAAGCAGGCTGCCGCCGGCAAACATTCGACAACTTGGAACAAGCCGCCGAGTGGGCGGATATTCTCTACATGACCCGCGTACAACGGGAACGCTTCGATGCGGAAGAATTTGCCAAAATCCAAGGCAAATTCAACCTGAACGCCGCCATGCTGGCCAACGCCAAAAACAATTTACGCGTATTGCACCCCCTGCCCCGCGTTGACGAAATCCACCCCGACGTGGACAGCACGCCCCATGCCTATTATTTCGAACAAGCAGTCAACGGCGTTTACGCACGCATGGCGATTTTATCTTTGATATTAAACGAGGAAGTTTGAAATGGAACACAAAAAACTCAGCGTGGAAGCCATTGAAAACGGCACAGTCATCGACCACATTCCCGCAGGTTTGGGGCTAACCATCTTGCGCCAATTCAAACTCCTGCATTACGGCAGCGCGGTAACCGTAGGTTTCAACCTGCCCAGCAAAACCCAAGGACAAAAAGACATCATCAAAATCAAAGAAGTGTCCTTCAGCGAACACGATGCCAACCGCTTGGCGCTGTTTGCTCCCGAAGCCGTTGTCAACCACATCGAAGCTTTTGCCGTGGTTAAAAAAATGCGTCTCACCCTGCCTGAAAGCATCAGCGAAGTATTCCGCTGCCCCAACAGCAACTGCGCCAGTCACAGCGAACCCGTGAAAAGCCGCTTTTACATACGCAGCCAAAACGGACGCACCCGCCTGAAATGCCATTATTGCGAAAAAACGTTTGCACGCGAAGCGGTTGACGAAGCATAAAAACTGCCGCAGTATTCCCCTGCAATCATGTCCACAGGCTGCCTGAAACCTTTACTGCCCTTTCAGGCAGCCCACTTGATTTTCAGGCAGCCTGAAACCATATACCGCCCATTCGTTGAACCATATCGATTTCAGGACACCCCATGACCATCAGCAACCAACGCACCCGCTTTCTGTTTGACCACCACCCCGTACGCGGTTTGCATGTCCGTATGCAAGACGTATGGCAGCATATCCTGCAACGCAAACATTATCCCCTTGCCATCCGCCGCGCCTTGGGCGAGCTGCTTGCCGCAGGCGTTTTGCTGTCGGGCAACCTCAAATCGGCAGGCACACTGATTGTGCAGGTTCAAGGTCAGGGATTGTTGAAAATGCTGGTAGTCGAAGCCACCTCCGAGCATACCGTCCGCGCCATCGCCCGTTGGGACGAAAACGCCGCTATCGCCGACGATGCGGGTTTACAGGAGCTGCTGGGCGAAAACGGCATATTCGCCTTAACTTTGCAGCCCAACGAAGGCGAAGCATGGCAAGGCATAGTGCCTTTGAAAGGCAGCAGTATTGCCGAAATGTTGATGCACTATATGGGCAGCTCCGAACAACTGGACACCCACATCAGCCTTGCCGCAAACGAACACAGCGTAGGCGGCCTGCTGCTGCAAAGGCTGCCTGAAACCGCGCCCGATGCAGAAGTGTGGAATCATTTCGCCGCATTAAGCGACACCGTTACCCCCGAAGAACTCACCGAACTAGACGCACAACACCTGCTTTACCGTCTGTTTCACGAAACCCCGCCGCGCGTTTTTCCCGCCGACACCGTCGAATTTGCCTGTACCTGCTCGCGCGGCAAAGTCAGCGACATGCTTCTCATGCTCGGCGGAGAAGAAATCGGTACCGCAGTAGCCGAAGAAGGCAGCATCACCATCGACTGCGATTTCTGCAACGAACGCTATACCTTCGATGAAACCGATGTGAACGCACTGTTCGGTATCGACATCGTCAACACCGCTCGCGGGCAAACACCGTTACAATAAAAACCCTCCTGCCGCTGCCGTAAACCGAAATCACGGCAGCGGCTTGTCTTTGCCGCCTTTTCAGGCAGCCTGAAAGTGCAGCCCCATCCCCCAGATTAACCGGCTGCCAACCGCCCCACCATCCTGCCCGTCAGCCCACAAATCGTATTACCGACATTTTCAGGCAGCCTGAAACACGGTAAAATCCGCCGTTTTGCAAATATTCCGTTTACGGAGTTTGGTTCATGATGTACCCGACCGTTATTGTTCTGATTATTCTGCTTCTCTGCCTGCTGGCAGCGCAACATCTGCAAGCGCGCGCCTGGCAGAAAGAATGGTCCGAAATCTGCCGCCGTACAGACCGAACCGATGTTGCGGAACATTCCCGAGCGCAAACGGCACATGCCGATGCCCAAACATCTCTTTCTTCCGAGCCGCCCGCCGAAGTGTCAGGCAGCCAAGCGAAAACATCCGTACCGGAACAGGAAACCACAGAATACATTTTGCCTGTCCGCACCGATGTAGCGGATTTAGCGGAAAAAACCCATGCTGCCGTATTCACCGAGAGCATCCCTCCCGCACCCGCCGTCAAAGCAAGTACGCCCGAAGCCTTCCCGCAAAACAGTGAAACGGCCGTTGACGGCTTCCCGCCGGAAAACAATATCGGCATAGACGATAACAGCGGCTCCGCACAGCCTGAAAGCCAAACCGACACATTCACCTTAAGCACCGAGCCGACAGAAGATGACGTTTTGGGCAACCTTTCAGATTCAAACAACTGGGACAATATTCAAGACACTCTTCCGGATTCAAACTGGGATAATATTCAGAACAATCCGTCCAGTCCATCGGACGAAACCGCTTGGTCAGCCGCAGGCGGCAATCTGCTCATCGACACAGATTACACCGACGCTGCATCGCAGACTCCGCCGCAAACCGTCGAAACACCTTTACCGAACGAAATCATAGAAGCGGACGACCCCGCTTTGGCACGCGCGCGCCGCCGCAGCTTGAGCGACTATGCCGACCCTTTGCTGCAACCGGATGTCATCATCACAGCCGACGTGCCCAACGAAACCATCACCCTAACCGACCCCGCACTGAACCGCGTACGCAACCGCGTTTTGGCCAACTTGGAAGAAATCCTGCGCGACCGTCCCGATATTGTCGAAACATCCCGATACGGCAGCAGCGATGAACCCAAAGCCATCGAAATGGAAGAAATCCAAACCTCTCTGCACAAACGCAGAGAAGCAATTTATCCGTCCGCATCGGAGCAACAAAGCCTGCCCGGATTGGATGTCATACCCGAAGACGAAGTGTGGGCAAACCTGTCGGGTACTCCCGCTTCTGCCGCACGCAAATCCAACAGGCGGTACGCAGACGGTTCAGGCAGCTCAGCATCGGCATTCGACATCTCAGCCGTTGCCATGCCCTCGCCGCCCGAACCGGTACGCGTCCAAGCATCTTTACTGCCCGAACCGATGTTGAGCGACCCCGTGCATTTTTCCCGTTCTCCCCATGCCGAACGTTTTGCCGCCGATTTCTTCACCACGCCTGCACACCGCCGTGCGGTTACTACTCCTGTCGAAACTTTCAGGCAGCCTTCAAGCCGCATTGCAAAAGACGAAGAAGGCAATGAATACGACATTCTTTCCGAAGAGGACTTTGAAGAATACTACCGCGAACAGGAAACCGCCCTGCGCCATGCCGCAGCAAAAGAAACCGAAGAAACCACAGAAAATTTTTTCGTTTCGGAAAATGATTCCGGCAGCGGTTACTCCGCCTTTTCCTCTGACAACACTATTCCGCCCCTATCGCTCTTGTTGCCTCCTCAATACAACCCCGCCGCAGTGCAAAGTGAGGAAGAACTCATCAACAACAGCGCAACCATTGAAGAAAAACTGGCGGAATACAAAGTCAAAGTCAAAGTTTTGGATGCCTACGCAGGACCTGTGATTACCCGTTACGAAATCGAACCCGATGTCGGCGTACGAGGCAATTCCGTATTGAATCTGGAAAAAGACATTGCCCGCTCTTTGGGAGTAGCAGCTATCCGACTGGTGGAAACCATACCCGGCAAAACCTGTATGGGCTTGGAATTGCCCAATCCCAAACGCCAGATTATCCGCTTGAGCGAAATTTTCAACGACAATGCGTTTTCAGGCAGCGAGTCCAAACTGACACTGGCCTTGGGACAAGACATCAGCGGTCAAGCGGTCGTAACCGATTTGGCCAAAGCCCCGCATCTACTGGTGGCAGGCACAACCGGCTCCGGCAAATCGGTTGGCGTCAATGCCATGATTCTGTCGATGCTCTATAAAGCTTCGCCGGAAGACGTGCGCATGATTATGATAGACCCGAAAATGCTCGAACTCAGCGTTTATCAGGGCATCCCCCACTTGCTCGCCCCTGTGGTTACCGATATGAAACTGGCGGCAAACGCACTCAATTGGTGCGTAGGAGAAATGGAAAAACGCTATCGCTTAATGAGCCATGTCGGCGTACGCAACTTGGCAGGCTACAACCAAAAAATCCGTGATGCCGCCCGCAACGGCAAAAAAATCAACAATCCTTTCAGCCTAAATCCTTCGGAACCCGAACCACTGGAAAAACTGCCTTACATTGTCGTGATTGTGGACGAATTTGCCGATTTGATGATGGTGGCAGGCAAACAAATCGAGCAACTGATTGCCCGCTTGGCACAAAAGGCGCGCGCCGCAGGCATACACCTGATTTTAGCGACCCAGCGACCCAGCGTAGATGTGATTACAGGCCTGATTAAAGCCAATATTCCCACCCGCATCGCCTTCCAAGTGTCCAGTAAAATAGACAGCCGCACCATTCTCGACCAAATGGGTGCAGAAAATCTTTTGGGACAAGGCGATATGTTGTTCCTACCACCGGGAACCAGCTACGCCCAACGCGTACACGGCGCATTTGTCGCCGATAGCGAAGTCCATGCCGTTGTAGAATATCTGAAACAATTCGAAGCGCCCGACTACATCGAAGACATTCTCAGCAACCCTGAAGAAGACGAACCGGAAAGCGACAACCCGGGCAGCGGCAACGAAAATCTTTTTGACGAGGCAGTAGCCTTAGTATTGCGCACACAGCGTACCAGCATTTCCTTTTTGCAACGCAAGCTCAGAGTAGGCTACAACAAAGCCGCTGATTTAGTGGAGCAAATGGAAAACGAAGGCATTCTTTCCGCCGCCGATTCCTCAGGCAAACGCACCATCTTGGCGCGGCGCGGCCATACGGAATGAACAAAGGAATAAACAGCGGCTGCCTGAAAATACCAATCGGCTGCATCGTAAAAACAGACGGACGGGCTGCCGTCCTAAAGACGCTTTGCATGGCAGGAACCGCCAACCCAAAGCCAGCTTTTCAGGCAGCCTGAAAAAACATTTTTAAGGAAGCAACATGAGCAACAAAACTTGGTCGGGACGTTTTGACGAACCCGTGTCCGAGCTGGTGAAGCAGTACACCGGCTCGATTGATTTTGACAAACGCTTGGCGCAGGCCGATATTCAAGGCTCGCTGGCGCACGCGCAGATGCTGCACGAAGCGGGCATTTTGTCGGCGCAGGATTTGGCGGACATTCGGCGCGGCATGGCGGAAATTCAGGACGACATCGCTTCAGGCAGCCTGCAATGGTCGCTGGATTTGGAAGACGTGCATATGAACATCGAACGCCGTCTCACCGATAAAATCGGCGATGCGGGCAAACGCCTGCACACGGGGCGCAGCCGCAACGACCAAGTGGCTACGGATATCCGTTTGTGGTTGCGCGGCGAAATTGACATTATCCGCAATTTAATCCGCGATTTGCAAACCGCGTTGGCAGAGTTGGCGCAGCAGCATGCCGATGCGGTGATGCCGGGTTTTACCCATTTGCAGGTGGCGCAGCCCGTCAGCTTCGGGCATCACATGCTGGCGTATGTGGAAATGCTGGGGCGCGATGACGAGCGCATGGCCGACTGCCGCAAACGCGTAAACCGTATGCCGCTCGGCGCGGCGGCGTTGGCGGGCACGACTTTCCCGATTCAACGTGAAACCACCGCCAAGCTCTTGGATTTTGAACAAATCTGCCAAAATTCGCTGGACGCGGTGTCCGACCGCGATTTCGCCATTGAGTTCACTGCCGCCGCTTCGCTGCTGATGATTCACTTGAGCCGTCTTTCCGAAGAACTGATTGTGTGGATGAGTCCGCGCTTCGGCTTTATCGACCTTGCCGACCGTTTCTGCACCGGTTCGTCCATCATGCCGCAGAAAAAAAATCCCGATGTTCCCGAACTGGTGCGCGGCAAATCGGGGCGTGTCATCGGGCATCTCACCGGCTTGCTGGTGCTGATGAAATCGCAGCCGCTCGCCTACAACAAAGACAATCAGGAAGACAAAGAACCTTTGTTTGACACGGTGGACACCGTGCGCGACACCCTGCGCATTTACGCCGACATGATGCGCGGCGTTACCGTGAAACGCGAAAACATGCGTGCGGCCGTGTTGCAGGGCTTTGCCACCGCCACCGATTTGGCGGATTATCTGGTGAAAAGAGGGCTGCCGTTCCGCGACAGTCATGAAGTCGTTGCCCGCGCCGTGCGCCATGCCGAACAACAAGGCTGCGATTTGGCGGACTTGGCTTTGGCAACCTTGCAAAGTTTCAGCGATTTGATTGCGGAAGACGTGTTTGCCGTGCTCACGCCCGAAGGCAGCCTGAACGCGCGTAACCATTTGGGCGGCACCGCTCCAGAACAGGTGCGGGCGCAGGCGGCGCGGTGGTTGGCGGCGTTGACGGAATGAGCGGGTTTTCAGGCAGCCTGAAAATTCAGGCTGCCTGAAACACATTCGCATTCTTCGATAATCGTTTAAAACAAATGTTTTGTTTCAACCCTTAGCTAAAGTGAAATGATTTCAACGCTCTAAAAATTACCTATATTTCAAAAGATTACATTTGAATACCGTTTCAAAGGCAACCCAATCCAATATCGGCAGCTTCCTTGTCCGCCATCTAAAAATCGGCTTGATTGTTTTCAAATTTTTTTGATACGAATACGAAATGATAATTAAGGAAATCTGGCGGATTTGCCTGTAAAGCGGATTTGCCTGTAAAGCGGATTTGCCTGTAAATAAGCATGAAATACTTCTCCGCTTCTCACACACCCTGAAAGTACATCATCCCGAATTCAATTTTTTACTGCAAACACACCATCCTGAGCTTGAAAAAAACACTTTCCGCCCCATTTTATTCAGGCTGCTATTTCATCAAGAGAACACCATGTTTAAATTTAAAAACAAATCCGAAAAACTCATTACCCTTCCCGCTCTTCCCTTGCGCGATATGGTGGTTTACCCTCATATGGTTTTGCCTTTATTTGTCGGCCGCCCCAAATCGGTAGCAGCATTAAATGCGGCGGTAGAACAAGAAAGTCATGTATTTTTGTTGGCGCAACGCAACGGCAGTGACGAAGAGCCGGATATCTCCGCTATGCACGAAACGGGCACCACTGCAAAAATCCTGCAAATTCTAAAACTTCCTGACAATACCGTTAAAGTATTGGTGGAAGGCGTATGCCGTGCCCGTGTCAGTTCGCTGCACGATAACGGCGAACATTTTGAAGCAGTTTTGACCGAACTTTCCGATGAAAACAATCAAAGCAGTGACGATGAAGCATTGCGCAGAACTTTGTTGGCACAGTTTGACCAATACGCCAAACTGAATAAAAAAATCCCTTCGGAAGTATTGGCTTCCATCCATGAAATCGAAGAAAACGGCCGCCTTGCCGACACCATATCCGCACATCTGCAACTCAAATTGGAGCAGCGTCAAAAGCTGTTGGATTTGGTAGATGTACGTGAACGTATGGAGTATTTGCTTGCACAAATCGAGGGAGAGCTGGAAATTTCACAGCTCGAAAAACGTATTCGCGGCAAAGTCAAACGCCAGATGGAAAAAAACCAGCGCGACTATTACCTTAACGAGCAAATCAAAGTCATCCAAAAAGAGTTGGGCGAAGAAGACGAGCGCAGTGATTTTGACAATCTGGAAAAACAAATCAAAACGGCAGGCATGAGCAAAGAAGGAGAAGAAAAAGCTTTAGGCGAATTGCGTAAATTGAAAATGATGCCTTCCATGTCATCGGAAGCTACCGTAGTGCGCAATTACATCGAAACCCTGATTGAGCTGCCTTGGAAAAAGAAAACACGTATCAGCAAAGACTTAAGCAAAGCAGATTTGGTATTGAATGAAGACCACTACGGTTTGGAAAAAGTCAAAGAGCGGATTTTGGAATATCTGGCGGTACAAAAACGCACCGACAAACTCAAAGGCCCGATTTTGTGCTTGGTCGGCCCGCCCGGCGTCGGCAAAACCTCGCTGGGCGAGTCCATCGCCAAAGCCACAGGGCGCAAATACGTGCGCATGGCATTGGGCGGCGTGAAGGACGAAAGCGAAATTCGCGGCCACCGCCGCACCTACATCGGCTCGATGCCCGGCAAAATCATGCAGAGCATGATTAAAGCGGGCGTGAAAAACCCCTTGTTTTTGCTGGACGAAATTGACAAACTCGGCAACGATTTCCGTGGCGACCCCGCCTCCGCGCTGCTGGAGGTGCTCGACCCCGAACAAAACGGCGCGTTTGCCGACCATTTTGTGGAAGTGGATTTTGATTTGAGCGATGTGATGTTTATCGCTACCTCCAACAGCTTCAACATTCCGCCCGCCCTGCTCGACCGCATGGAGATTATCCGTTTGTCGGGCTACACCGAAGACGAGAAAATCAACATCGCCATGCAATATCTCGTTCCGAAACAGATGCGGCGCAACGGCGTGAAAGACGGCGAATTGCTCATAGAAGAAACAGCAATCCGCGATATTGTCCGTTATTACACCCGCGAAGCGGGCGTGCGTTCGCTCGATAGGGAAATTGCAAAAATCTGCCGCAAGGCCGTCATCCAAAACGAACTTTCAGGCAGCAACAAGACATCTTCAAAACGCAGCAAACCCATTACGACTATTAAAGTAACCGAAACCAATCTGGGTGATTTTTTAGGTGTACGCCGCTATGACTTCGGCGTTACCGCAGGCGAAAACCGCATCGGTCAGGTAACAGGATTGGCATGGACGGAAGTAGGCGGCGAATTGCTGACCATCGAAGCCGTTGCTTTAAAAGGTAAAGGCAATATCGTCCGTACCGGCAAATTGGGAGATGTCATGCAAGAGTCTATTACTGCCGCTTGGTCCGTTGTCCGCGCACGTGCCGAAAGCTTAGGCATCTCTCCTGATTTTTATGAGAAACAGGATATGCATGTTCATGTTCCCGAAGGTGCAACGCCCAAAGACGGGCCCAGCGCGGGCATTGCCATGACCTTGGCGATGGTATCGGCGCTGACGGGCATTCCCGTGCGCGCAGACGTGGCGATGACGGGCGAAATCACCTTGCGCGGCGAAGTGCTGCCGATTGGCGGTTTGAAAGAAAAACTGCTGGCGGCTTTACGCGGCGGCATCAAACATGTGTTGATTCCCAAAGACAATGTGAAGGATTTGGAAGAAATCCCGCAAAACGTGAAAGACGGTTTGCACATTCATGCCGTTCAATGGATAGAAGAAGTTCTCGAATGGGGCTTGGAACGGCTGCCGCTACCCTATCAGGAAAATATTTTACCCGAGCACCCTTCTTCCCCCGAAAAAGGCAGCCTGAAAAGCAAACAGCACTAAAATACGACAGGCAGCACAGATTTTTGATGCTGCCTGCATCTTATGCTTGACACCGTTTGTCCGATAAACTATAAATCTGCCTGTTACAAAACCCCGCGTAAACGTCCTAATGGTGGGACTTTTACACTTGCTTTACTCCCAACTTAAAGAGAGAGAAAACCATGAACAAATCCGAACTGATTGATGCTATCGCCCAAGAAGCCGGTTTGACTAAAACCGATGCCGGTAAAGCTTTGGACGCTTTTACCTCTGTCGTAAAAACCGCCCTGCATAAAGGCGACAGTGTTACTTTGGTCGGTTTCGGCACTTTTAAAGTAAGCGAACGTGCCGCACGCCAGGGTTTGAACCCGAAAACCAAAGCTGCAATTACCATTCCTGCTGCAACCGTACCGAAATTTACTGCCGGTAAAGCTCTTAAAGATGCCGTTGCTAAAAAATAACTGAAACCATCTTTCTCAAAAAGGCTGCCTGAAATTTTCAGGCAGCCTTTTTATCTTCTATTGATTTATCACAATAATCAAACAGCAATTAGGTTATGAATAATAAAATAAACTGATAAGACTCCCCAAATACGGCTATTAGCTACACAACAGTATCTTAAACAAATACAGCCATCATTACCGATAAATAAAAATTTATAATAATCAAATTTTTATATCCTAAAGTATTCTCCGGCTATCTGTCATGATTTCCAGCTTTACATCCGCAATGAAAACAATAACGGTCAAAAGCGTTGTGACGTGTTTTACACTGCGTGCAATAGCTAAACAGATGAACACTGCAATGCGGACAAAAATCCAATTTCGTATTGCCGAAATCCAAACTGCGTTCGCAACGCGGGCAAATGCCTTTACTCATGGCCGTTTGTGCAGAATCGTAATCCAACTCTTGCTTTTGATTTTGCGGCATCGCCTCTTCTGCTTGTTTGCGTTCCAAATAACGCTGCATTGCCAATACCGCATAACGCCCTGCCGCAACGGTTACCGCAATACCCACCAAATAACGCACATAGCCGCCGTAATCAGGCAAATACGGCACCAATTCCACAAAGAAGGCAAACAGGGCAAAACCGATAAAGCCCCACACAAAAGGCCACCATTTCGATTGGCGGTGCTTGGCAAACAAATAGCCCGCTATCGCTAGCAAAGGCAAAGTAAGAAGCAATCGGTATAGGAAAACAGTCAGCTCGATACGGCGTTCGTCCGCTTCTTTCCGCTCCCGAGCTGCATCTTCGAGCTTACCGACGGCCTTTTCGACTTCATCCGTTTCACGGATATTTTGCCGCTGCCTGTCTTCCAACTCATCTTTTCGCAACAGCAAAGCATGCTCTTGCTGACGCATCTCATCCAATTTGCGTGTGCGCTGCAAAACCTGCGGATTCTGTTCCGACTGCTCAGTTACCGAACGCGCCGCCAGCCAATTGTTGAGACTGCGTTGTTCCAAGATGATTTGCTCTTTATGGCTCTCTAATGATTTTTCAATGATTTCATAATCTTGAAACAATTGCTCCGATTGCCGCTGCAAAGATTCGCGTTGGCGTTCGAGAGGGTCATACGTTTTATGGTCAAGATAATATTCCAAGTCGCGGAACGGCTCGGCTTGCGGCAAATCCTCAACGATTTTCCCTCCCAAACCGATTAAAAACGAAGCAAATATTACGGCGACCAACCACAAACCGCGTCTGAACCATTTTTCAGGCAGCCTATTGCCGCTGCTTTTTCTGACTATCTTCATAACGCTTTCCCCGATTATCGGACAGACTGCTGGAAAGACATAATTCCCTGAATACCTGCGTCTCTGGCCTTTTCTGCCAAATCAGACACATTATCCGCCTGGTCGGCATAAGACAACGCCTTAACCAACATCGGCACGTTCAACCCCGTAAGCACGGCAATTTTCTGCGGCTCGGCAGTTTTTAAAGCCGCATTGCACGGCGTTGCCCCAAAAATATCGGTCAATACCAACACGCCTTTGCCACGACCGATTTCGGCAACCGCTGCCTGAATCCGCCCAATCAGCTCGTCATGGCAAGCGTCCCTGCCGGCAGAGACCATACGCAAATTGGCAAAATCGCGTTCGGGAAAAAAATGCTTTGCCACATCAGCATAAGCATGCCCCAAACGGTAGTGTGTAATGATTAGCAAACCTATCATAAGGATATCCTTTGGTTTTATCGGCGCAAGTGTACCTGAAAAATATCTTTCAGGCAGCCTTAACGCTCCAAACGGCATGATTTGCCATTCGTTCAAACCGGTACGCAACCGCTGTTCCAAGGGAATTGGTTATATAATGCTCTTTTTCTCATGCGAGATACGCCATGTCCAATATACTGAAATCTCTGCTGCTTATTCCCCTGATGCTCTGCGGCTGCCCATTCGCCGACAGCGCCGAAACGCCCGCAGCGTCATCGCCCGCCTCTGTTGCCGCCGCACCCGCAAGCGACCCCTATGCACCTGAAGCCGAAACCGTATTATGGAAAATCAGCAAAGAGGGGCAGCCCGACAGCTATCTTATCGGCACCATGCATATCGGCAAACCCGACAACACCCTGCCCGAAAGCTTTCAGGCAGCCTTAAACAAAAGTAAAAAACTGATATTGGAAAGCGAATCGGTTGACCCTGCCTACTTCGACCGCGAACCCGAACAAGCGCTTACCGCCCTCCATCTGATGAGTCATGAGCGTACGCTGCACCAAACTTTAGGTATGGAGCGGCTGCAAAAAGTCCACCGTATGCTCACAGGCTCTCCCGTAGAGGAAATCAAATATACACTCGCACGCGACAGTTCAAAAGTCGCGCCGCGTTATATTTGGCTGTTTCTCGGTTATGCATTCGCACCCCAAGGCTACAGCTCCGCCAACGGCATCGATACGCTGCTGTTCCAAGCAGCCGCGCAACAAGGCAAACCTATGGCCGGACTGGAATTATTTGAAGCGGAAGTCATGCTGAACGAGTTAATGGACGATTCGGCAGCTCTGCGCGGCATTGATGCATATATCAAGCATGAAGCCGAAATCCGCCGCGACGCCCTATCCGCTTTTGCCGACTACGAACAAGGGCGCATCAGCAAAGTTTGGCAGGAAACCCGTGAAGAAATCATCAAATACACCGAACCTCAAGATGTCGAGCTGATGAAAAACATTGACGAAGCCATACTCAAACAGCGCAATCTCAACTGGATGCCCAAGCTGCTGCAAGAACTGCCGCAACAAAGCACCACCGTTGCCGTAGGTATGGCACACCTGTTTGGCGAACACGGCGTTATCCGCCTCCTGCGCCAAAACGGCTACACCGTAACACCCTTGCCGATGTAGTCCGAAAAGCGGATAATTTGTACCGCCTTAATTATTCAGGCAGCCTTTTCAAACAGATAGGCTGCCTGAAAATATTTTGAAAGAATGTCTCCCATGAAAGCTCCAGAACTACTCTTGCCCGCCGGCGGCTTGGAACGTATGCGTACCGCCTTTGATTTCGGCGCAGATGCCGTTTACGCAGGTTCTCCCCGCTATTCCCTCCGCGCCCGCAACAACGAATTTGCCAAACTGCCCGTGTTGGAACAAGGCATCGCCGAAGCCCACGCGCGCGGCAAAAAATTTTTCCTAACCGTCAATACCCTGCCGCACAACAGCAAACTGAAAACCTTTGTGGCCGACATGGAGCCTTTGATTGCCATGCGTCCCGATGCGCTGATTATGGCCGACCCTGGTTTGATTATGTGCGTGCGCGAACGTTGGCCGCACATTCCCGTGCATCTGTCCGTGCAGGCGAACACAACCAATTGGTGGGGCGTGAAATTCTGGCAAAGCATCGGCGTGGAACGCATTATCCTGTCGCGCGAATTGAGCTTGGAAGAAATCGCCGAAATCCGCCAACAATGCCCCGATGTGGAGCTGGAAGTGTTCGTACACGGCGCATTGTGCATCGCCTATTCGGGACGCTGCCTGCTGTCGGGTTATTTTAACCACCGCGACCCTAATCAAGGCACCTGCACCAACGCCTGCCGTTGGGATTACAAAGTCCACCGCAGCGAAACGGACGATGCGGGCGATGTCAAACCTTTGCGCGGATTTGACTTTCAGGCAGCCAAAAACGAAGCCGATGCCGCCTTTGAAGGCATCAACGGACAAAGCCGCCACCCCGCCGCCGACAAAGTGTTCCTGATTGAAGAAGCCAACCGCCCCGGCGAACTGATGCCCGTGATGGAAGACGAACACGGCACCTACATCATGAATTCCAAAGACTTACGCGCCATCGAGCAAGTGGCGAAACTGGCGGAAATCGGCGTGGACAGCCTGAAAGTGGAAGGACGCACCAAATCCGTCTATTACGTTGCCCGCACCGCGCAAAGCTACCGCCGCGCCATTGACGATGCCGTAGCGGGAAAACCGTTTGATTACAGCCTGTTGTCAGAATTGGAAGGCTTGGCGAACCGTGGCTACACATCGGGCTTTTTGGAACGCCACCACACGCAGGATTACCAAAACTACTTGCACGGACATTCGCTCGCCAAACAAAGCCAGTTTGTCGGACAAGTGGCTGAAATTGATGCGGAAGGCTGGGCAACGGTGGACGTGAAAAACCGTTTTGCCGTAGGCGATACACTGGAAATCATCCATCCGCAAGGCAACCGCCAAATCATATTGCAACAGATGAAACGCAAAGGTGAAAACATCGAAGCGGCACCCGGCAACGGCATACAGGTAAACATCCCCGATATGCAGGGGTATGAAAAAGCACTCATTGCGCGCATTATCAGCAATCCGTCCTAAGCCGATGCTACAGGCTGCCTGAAAGATACCGAGACCATCTCAACCCATCTTTCAGGCAGCCTTTGTAATGCTTCAACCGATGCTTTAAGACAATTGCAAACGGTGATATTCACGAGAAAGCCCCCTTAGAACATAATTAGGGGCTTTTATATTGTAGGTTTTTTCTTATATATCAGCCCTTAATTGGAGTTTGCCCTATACGGGGCAGCTTAATGATTAATACAAAATCATTAAAGATGTGTATAATACGACAGGCAGTTTTACGGCAATATACGCACATTCCGCTACCGCCCTGTCGGGTCGGAACACGCCGGCCAGCTGCCGCCTTTTTCAATCTATTCCGCAACGAAAGGAATAATTATGAAACTGCTCCCACTGACCGCCTCCCTGCTTTTATCAGCGTGCACGGCAAATTCATCCGGTCTCCCCATCCAATCCGACAATACACCCGACAGCGCATCTATAAAACGGGTATGGATGCTCACCCGACTGGAGGGCTTCAGTCCGAACCAAATCACTGCATCCAAAGCCCAAATGAACTGGCAAAACCTTCCGCAGGCAGGTGCCTATATGGGCTGCAACCAATTGATGTTCAAAACCGAAACACAAACTGACGGAACAGTATCGTTCGGCCCCGTAGCGTCCACCCGTATGTATTGCAAAAATAAAATGGATTTGGAAAAAACCTTTGCCTCTATGCTGCCTGTCATGACTCGCTACCAAATCAACGGACACAATCTGATTTTAAGCGGCGATGGCAAAGAGATGCATTTTGTGGCACAAGATTGGGATTGACTACGGATAATCACATCAATTCGATTCTTTATTATTTTGCCAAGTTAGAGAACAGATGCACGAAAAAATAAATTTACCTAACCATACCCCATATCATTGTGTCTCGAACTGCACCTTATAGATTTATCAATGTGCAGTTTTTCTAGCCGTATCCGACCACCAATCACGGCACTGTTAAAACTCACCAAATATAATCTATTGATTCTTGAGAAAGAAATATTATGCTTAATTTTGCTTTAATATTTAATAAAGCGAGCTTATCTGCTTTCAAACACCGGCGTGATATCGGCATCATGATTTTAAGCATGTTTGTTTTGACAGCCTGCCAAGAAGAAAAACAAAACCAAAATATTTCACTTGCACTCACCGAAAAAACACCAATCGGATTAACAGTCTATAGTATGGAAGATTTATACATCCAAAATATGATGGTTGGTTTTGAAAACACGGAAAAGAAGATTGACAATTTAAAATTAACTGTATTGGATGGTAAAAATAATCAAGAAAATCAAATTGACCAAGTTGCGGAAATGGTAGATGCAGGGAATCAGGCACTATTGGTCAATATGGTTGATGTAAGCTTCGGCAATACGGCGGGGCAAGAATTGGTAGATAAAAGCAAAGTAAAAAACGTTCCCATCGTATTCTTCAACCGCCATCCCGGTTCAAAAGTAATGAAAAGCTATGATAAAGCTTACTATATCGGTTCTATTGCCGCACAATCGGGTATTTTACAAGGTGAGATGATTGTTGCAGACTGGCAAAACAATCCGGAATGGGATTTAAATAAAGACGGTATTTTGCAATATGTCATTTTAAAGGGACAGGAAGGCCACGCAGATGCAGAAGGCCGTACCAAATGGGTTTCCGCTACCATCAACAGCTATCCGACCAAAGGTATCAAAGCGGAAAAAATGGATATCATCACTGCCAATTGGCGTACAGAAGAAGCGAAAAACAAACTGAAAATGTGGTTATCGAATCCAAGCCATCAAGCTGTAGAGATTGTGATAACAAACAACGACGCCATGGCATTCGGAGCTTTGGACGCACTTGAAGATGCGGGTTTGGTTCGACCCGTGTATGGCGTAGATGCAATGCCAGAAGCTTTAAAATTGATTAAAGCGGGGAAAATGGCAGGCACCGTATTGCAAGATGCTCAGAAACAGGCAGAACAAGCATTAATCTTGGCGACCAATTTAGGAACGGGACGAGATGTCAATTACGGTTTGGACTTTAAAATTATTAATAATGAGATGATGGTACCTTACGTAGCCATTAATAAAACAAACATTGACCAATACAGCAAATAACAAACCAAAAGGATTATGAGTTTATCATGAGTCAAAATCAGAAAAATTTTAAAAATCCGCCTTCTTCGGGTATCCGAAAATATTCAAATATTATTATTTATATCGTTTTACTCCTAATCTTTATCGGCACACTGCTCAGTTACAACATCTATATGTCTTCGCAAATTGCAAAAGATACTGTTGCAATTAACCTTGCCTCACGCCAATCTGTTTTAGTACAAGAAATGGCAAAAGGCGTTATGAATATTGATTTAATGACAAGCGATGTTATTCAACAAACTCAAAAATCTATCACTGACAATAACCATGAAACGTTAACACAAGCAATTAACCGACACATTGCACAATCAGACCATATACAAAACGCTCTCGATGAATTAAGAACTTCAAGAAGTCTATTTGATACCACGCTGACAGCTTTCGCAAAAGGAGGAGAAACCACGTCACTTTCCGGTGAAACCGTCATACTTGATAAAGTCACCAATCCAAACGGCATACAAAGTATCCAAAACTCCCAAGAAACGTGGGCTCCTTATCTTCGTTTGATGGATTCGTTTTTAAACAGTTTCGGCCAAAATGAACTTAACAAAGAAGCGATAGGTTTTACTGTTGATTACGCACGTATTTTCAATAGCCAATTACTCTATGAAGCAAATGACTTAGTCAAAATACTTGAACTGGAAACCAATAATAAAACCCAAATCCTGCAAATAGTACAAACCGTAGGTATAGCCGTAGTTATCTTATTCTTCTTCATAATCGTTTTTGGTGCGTTGCGGCGGCTGCTCAAAACTGATGAAGAATTGGCCTATGCCCGCGAACAAACCATGCAGATTCTCACTACCGTAAGAGAAGGCTTATTCCTCATCGGACCCGATTTAGTTATTGCTGACCAATATTCAGCGGAATTAGAAAACATTTTGGGTCATAACAATATCTCGGGCGTTACTTTAAATAAACTTCTGGAGCAACTGATTTCGAAAAAAGATTTCCAAGTGACGGAAGAATTTATTGAACAATTATTTAATGACGATGTTATTGAAGAACTTATCTGGGAATTAAATCCTCTCGATCGTGTCCATACATCGATTATGTCTGATAATAATGAAAAAAACGAACGTATTTTAAGTTTTAATTTTACTCGCGTTCATGACGAAAATGACAAGATTATTAATGTATTGGTCGGAGTGGTGGACATCACCCGACAAGTCGTATTGGAAGAACGTTTAGCTCATGAAAAGAAAAAACATAATCACGAGTTGGAGCTATTATCCTCAATTCTGAACATACCTCATGACACCATGTATGGCTTCATGAATTATGTAAAAGATTGCTGCCACCGTATTAACCGGATTTTGATGCAACCTTGCAGCGGCAAAAATGAATTGCTAGAAAAAGCCAATGGAATTTTCCGCGAAGCTCACGGTTTAAAAGGAGAGGCCTCTTCTCTTAAAATGCACCGATTTGTCTCTCTAGCAGAAGAAATGGAACAAGAAATAAAACAAATCAAAGAAATACCGGGACTAACCGGACAAGATTTTATGCACCTGGCGGTAACTCTTGAGTCTATTTTGAATCTCAACCACCATATCGAGAGCATCTTGCAAAGAATAAATTCCCAAGGTGCCAAAGACATCATGTCTTTGATTCAAGATAATGCTACGGAAACACAAAATAGAACCGTTACCACACTTGATACGAATTCGGAAACCGCCCAACTAAAACAGTTTATTAAGGAAATTGCTGCAAGAAACAGCAAACAAGTCGATTTCAATATCACAGGCTACGACCATGCACATTCTTTAACTCAAGAAAATCAACCCAAACTGCGTGAAATCCTTATCCAACTGTTACGTAATGCAGTCGTCCATGGAATTGAAACGCCCAAAGAACGTCTGCTGCATAAAAAAGAGCAAACAGGTTTGATTTCCTGTGATTTCAAGATTGATAATAATGAACTCGTCATGTTGTTTTCAGATGACGGCAACGGCATCCGTTTTGAACAATTGAAAGAGAAAGCAAAACAAGAAGGTTTTATTACCGATTCAGATGACGAACTGCAAACCAAGCGGAAATTACTGCAATATCTGTTCAGAAGCGGTATTTCTACAGAAAATCATGTACATGAAGATGCAGGTCAAGGCGTAGGCATGGATTTGGTGAAGCAACGCCTTAAAGAACTCAAAGCAAGTATTTCCGTAAATAGTAAAGAAAATAAAGGAACAGTATTCAAAATCCGTATTCCTTTAAGTTAATTCAAACACATACCAAATAAATATCTTAATCAGAAATATATTATGTTTAGATTAATGACTGTTGATGATTCCAATATCATCCATAATAAAATCGCACGCACCGTTTCCTGTAACCAACTGTTCGAAGTGATTGCCAAGGCTCATAATGGTGAAATTGCTTTAGAGTATTACAAATTACATCAACCCGATCTTGTTACTATGGATTTAACAATGCCTCAAGTTGATGGTTTGGAATGTATCAGAAGAATCAAAGAGTTTGACCCTAATGCTAAAATCTTGGTGATTTCAGCATTATCTGACAAAGCAACCGCAATCAAATCGCTCAAATTAGGAGCAAAAGGATTTATCAGCAAGCCGTTTACGGAAGAAGATTTGCTGGATGCGCTTTTAAAAATGATAAAGAAGAAATAATTAAATCTGCAAACAAATTGGCAGTCATATTTCGGATTAAAGAAATATGACTGCCAATTTTGGTATGGTCAATTGAAAACCGGCCTATCTTCAACAAGAAGCAACATTTTTCAGGCAGCCTGAAAATCAATCCGTGCCTTTGGCGCGGTTTTCGTGGAATTGCGCCTGCCAGTCGGCGAACTTGCCCTGCTCGATGGCCTCGCGCATTTCCGCCATAATGGTTTGATAAAAATGCAGATTGTGAATGGTGTTCAGTTGTGCGCCGAGAATTTCGCCCGTTTTGTGCAGATGGTAAAGATAGGCGCGGCTGAAGTTTTGACAAGCGTAGCAGGTGCAGCTTTCGTCAAGCGGGCGGGTGTCGTGGCGGTGTTTGGCGTTTTTGATTTTGATGTCGCCGAAACGGGTGAACAGCCAGCCGTTGCGGGCGTTGCGGGTGGGCATCACACAGTCAAACATGTCCACGCCGTATGCCACGCCGTACACCAAATCTTCGGGCGTGCCCACCCCCATCAGGTAATGCGGTTTGTGCGCAGGCAGCATCGGCGCGACCGCGCGGAGCATGCGGTACATTTCCGGCTTGGGTTCGCCTACCGACAGGCCGCCGATGGCGAGGCCGGGAAAATCCATCTCTTCCAAACCGCGCAGGGACCGTTCGCGCAAATCTTCGTACATCGCGCCCTGCACGATACCGAACAGCGCGTTGGGATTGCGCAGGTCGTCAAACGCTTTTTTGCTGCGTTCCGCCCAGCGCAAACTCATTTCCAAGGACTGCCGCGCCTGTTCGTGCGAGGCGTCGCCCGGCGTGCATTCGTCAAGCTGCATGACGATGTCGGAATTTAAAACCGTTTGGATTCTCATGGAAATTTCGGGCGAGAGAAACAGTTTGTCGCCGTTCACGGGGCTTTTGAAGGTGCAGCCGTCTTCGGTGAGTTTGCGCATTTCTGCCAACGAAAACACTTGGAAACCGCCCGAATCGGTGAGAATGGGTTTGTTCCAGCCGATAAAGCCGTGCAGCCCGCCGAAGCGTTCAATCACGTCCAAGCCGGGACGCAGCCACAGGTGATAGGTGTTGCCGAGTATGATTTGGGCTTGGATTTCGTGCAGGTTTTGCGGGGTCATGGCTTTGACCGAGCCGTAGGTGCCGACCGGCATGAACACGGGCGTTTCCACCGTGCCGTGATTGAGCGTCAAAGTGCCGCGCCGTGCGTGGCCGTCTGTTTTGCGTAGGGTAAAGGTGAGCATCTGGTTTCCTCATCGTGCGGTTTTCAGGCTGCCTGAAAACGGTGGGGGATTATAGCGGGTTTCACTGCAAAACCAAATGATGAGAATAATGACACAGACTCCTGAAATACTTTGGCTGCTTGATAGGCCTTCTTCTGCACATACTGCTTATACAACGGATTGAGTCGAACCGTTCTGTTTCACATTAGATAAATTCGGCATCTTATTACGAAAGGCGATTAAAAAATAATGCTGCCTGAAAATTTTCAGACAGCGAAAAAATATCTGAATATGTACCAAAACCGATTTGCTTTAATTTTTATATCTTATTACTTTATTGCGATATTTTACCCCTACTACAACACTCTATACACAATATCAAATCATCCGAATACCCGATAAAAACCTGTCGTATTATTGAGCAGAAATATTCTCAATTTGGATTTGTTCTTCAAACCCTTTCAAACGCTTATAGATAGACAATAACTCTACAATAGTCGGCCACGACTGCACTAAAAATTGAAATGCGCTTTCCACCCGATTGAATGCCCGCACGATTTCCTGCAATACGCCCAAGGTAATCAAGCCCATAACCAAACTCGGTCCTAGAGCGATATACGGCACCACCACACCGAACTGTATATACGACCAGCGGATTAAATCAAAATACAAATAGTGAAAATACAAGCGGAAATAATTTTTGCGTACACCCGAAAACAATTCCTGCACGGTAGGAGGCTGTGCGCGTTCAGCCGATTCCTCGCCCAACACCAACTCCTTTCGGTAGGCCGCCTCTACTTTTTGATTGTTAAATTCCAAACCCGGCAATTTGATACCGACCAATGCCATCACCACCGTACCGAACAATGCGAACAAAATAGCCAAATACACCAAAGCATGTTCCACTTTGCCTATCCACGGCATTTCGGTAATGCTCTCGCTCAATTTCCACAATATCGGCAAAAACGCTGCCAAAGTCATCACCGACCGCAATAAACTCTCCCCCAGAGATTCCATAATCCGCGCAAAACGCATGGTGTCTTCCTGAATGCGCTGGGAAGCCCCTTCAATATGTCTGACTTGATGCCAATATTTCAAATAATGTTCCGTCATCGCCGTACGCCAACGGAAAATATAATGTCGGCCGAAAAATTCTGCCACCACGCCAACCAATACGTACACTGCCGCGATTTTGGCAAAATTGGCTACCAAATCCAAATATTGCGATAAAGTTACGCTACCGGGCTTGGTCAGCATAGTTTGAATCGCATCGTAAAAATCACCAAACCATGTATTGATTTGAACGTCCAGCTCGACCTTATACCAAGTTGCCGCCAACAAAACCAACGCGCCCAGCCAAGCCCAACTGAGCCATTTTCTATTTAAGAAAAAACTGTGAAACATATTTCAAACCTATTCTTTCAGGCAGCCTGCTCCGCTTATCCGTTGAATTCGCACATCCGTCATCCGACAAACAGCATTTTGGCGGAAACTTGAAACAAAGCGGCAAACCATTTCGGCTGCCTGAACAATCTTTAACACTCAACCGCATCATAACCGGTTTGTTTCAAACGGTATCGCATACACCGGCGGCATCGCGGCATACCCCACAACAGCCCTTACATAAAAACAAGCGCATGAGTATGCGCCGTTTGTCATACAAAACAGGCTGCCTGAAAAAGTTTCAGGCAGCCTGATGAAACCGTTCAAACGATTTCCGCTTTAGTAATCACCACCGGTTCGGTAGGTACATCATCGTGATAACCGTGTCGGGTAGTGGCAACATTTTCAATTCTGTCCACAACATCAAATCCGTCCACTACCTTGCCAAAAACGGCATACCCCCAACCGTGCAGGCTCGGCTCCGTATGGTTCAGGAAATGGTTGTCTTTGGTATTGATGAAAAATTGCGCAGAAGCACTGTGCGGAGCCTGCGTTCTGGCCATCGCAATCGTGTATTTATCGTTCTTCAGGCCGTTTTGAGCTTCGTTTTGGATAGGCTCGCGCGTCGTTTTTTCCTTCATATCGGCATCCATACCGCCGCCTTGAATCATGAAGTTCTTAATCACGCGGTGGAAAATCACGCCGTCATAAAATCCGTCTTTAACGTATTGTTCAAAATTAGCGGCGGTTTGCGGTGCTTTTTCATGGTTCAGTTCAATACTGATAACACCGAAATTGGTATGCAGTTTAATCATAATCCTTCAAGCCTCTCGGAAAAAAATCGGACAATGGACGTGAGTATATCATAGAGAAAGAACGGCAGCCCTATCTCTCCCCACAGTCCTATCGCCGCTCCTTCATATCGAAACATACAAACAACACCGGCACGCTACTCGAACGCATGGCATTTGAAAGCCGCGCATCCGCTTCGAGCCGATAATGAAAGTCAGGCTGCCTGAAACTTATTTCACCACTTTGACATTCAAAATCACCACAGGCTGTACAGGCACGTCCGCATGGCCCATTTTACGCGCGGTACGGACTTGCGAAATCGCATTCACCACGTCCATGCCCTTACTCACGCGGCCAAACACCGCATATCCGTATCCGTCAGACGTTTTGCTTTTATGGTTCAAAAAGTCGTTATTGGCTACATTGATAAAAAACTGGCCGGTAGCGGAATGCGGCGCAGCGGTACGTGCCATCGCGATACTGCCAACCGTATTCGGCAACCCGTTATCCGCTTCGTTTTCTATCGGCGCCCGGGTCGTTTTTTCCAACATATCTGCCGTAAATCCGCCGCCCTGTATCATGAAGCCGTCTATAACGCGGTGAAACACCGTATTTTGATAAAAACCCGATTCGGCATAATTCACAAAATTGGCTACGGTTTTCGGAGCCTTCTGCTCATCCAACAGCAATTCAATCCTACCCATCGAGGTTTCCAGCAATACTTTGGTTTCCGCTTGGGCTGCCAAAACACTCAAACCCAACAAGAGGGAGAACATCATTTTTTTCATGGTGGTTTCCTTTCCGATAAAAAAATATCATCCAAAATCAGACTTTCAGGCTGCCTGAAAACTTCAGGCTGCCTGCATCTCAAACGGCATTCAGTTTTTTCAACAGGCCCTCCGCCTTATCAGGGTCTTCATTGCGCGTGATTTTAGCCATTTCGCTTTCCAACTCTTCCGTATTGCTGTGAATCACCACATCTTTCACCGCCAACAGATTGGCGGTGTTCATAGAAAACGTGCGCAAACCCAATCCAAGCAGCAAACGGGTGTAATCCGTATCGCCCGCCATTTCGCCGCATACGGAAACGCTTTTGCCGATGCGGTTTGCCGTGCGGATAATATGCGCCAACAATCGGATAACCGCAGGATGGGCGGGCTGATAAAGATAGCTGACGCTGTCATCGCTTCTATCTACCGATAAAGTGTATTGAATCAAATCGTTCGTGCCTATGGAAATGAAATCCACATATTTCAGCACCGTCGAAACCGTGAGTGCGGCAGACGGAATTTCTATCATGCAACCGATTTCCACGTCGCCAAATGTCTCACCGCGTTCGCTTAATTGGCGTCTCGCCGCTTCCAAATGCACAATACATTGTTTTAACTCGGAAACACTGGCCACCATCGGCCACATCATTCTGACAGGCCCGTGTACGGCCGCACGTAAAACCGCACACATCTGCGTACGGAACATCACCGGTTCGGCATGGCTCAAACGGATGCCCGTCAATCCAAGCGCAGGATTCAAGGCCGCATTGGGTGTGCCGTTATGACCGAACCATCTCGGGTTTTTATCCACACCCAAATCAATGGTGCGGATAGTCAGCGGTTTGCCTTTCAGTTTTTTGACAATGTCGCTGTAAAATTGATATTGCTCTTCTTCGTCAGGCGGGTTGTCGCGGTTGAGAAACAGATATTCGCTGCGCAACAAGCCGACCCCGTCCGCTCCGCTGCCGTGCAAGGCTTTGACATCTTCCGCACTTTCAATATTGGCCAACAGTTCGATTTCTTCGCCGTCTTCAGTAGTGGCGGCGGTTTTTTTCAGTTTGTTCAACTCGCGCTGACGGCTGCGGTAGGCACGTTGCAGCTTGCGGTATTCGGCCAATATCAAATCATCGGGCTCGATAATCAATATTCCGCTGATACCGTCCACGATTACCCACTCATGCTCGCTAATCAGTTTTCGGGCATTCCCCAAACCGATAACGGAAGGAATATTCAGGCTGCGCCCCAAAATAGCGGTATGACTCACCGCGCCGCCCGTATCGGTTACAAAACCTTCTATGCGCTGGTCTTTGAAATAAACCGTATCGGCGGGCGATAAATCGTGTGCAATCAATATGGTATCGTCCAGCAAATTGGCATCCAAATTCAATTCCGTACTTTGGCCGATGAGATTGCGCTGCAAACGCTCCACTACTTGCAACATATCCTGCTTGCGTTCGCGCAGGTATTCGTCCTCCATCGCATCAAACTGTTCGGACAAACGGTCGGTTTGGATTTTTAACGCCCATTCCGCATTGATATGCTGTTCGTACACAATATCAATAGGCTCGCGCGATAAAGTAACATCCGCCAACAGCATCAAATGCAGCGAAATGAAAGCGCCCAATTCCGTAGGAGCGTTTTCGGGAATGGCGCTGCGGAGCTGTTCCAGCTGACGGCGGGTAGTTTTGACTGCCGTTTCGAAACGCTCCACCTCATCGGCCAAATCCTCTTCGGCAATATCGTGCTGCGGTACTTCCGACACCCCACGCACCACCAAATGCGCCCGACCGACCGCAATGCCTTTGCCAGCCGCTACGCCGTGCAGCACTATCATCACTACTCCCCTTCACCGAAATAATCGTTAATCAGTTCGGACAAAGCCTGCATAGCGGCCATTTCTTCTATGCCGTCTGTTTCAATTTCGATTTGCGTACCCTGTGCGGCCGCCAGCATCATCAAACCCATAATACTCTTACCGTTCACCCGCTTACCGTTGCGGCTAACCCACACTTCGCTTTGAAAGCGCGAAGCAGTTTGGGCGAATTTGGAAGAAGCACGCGCATGCAAGCCGAGCTTGTTGATGATGGTAAAGGTTTGTTGAATCATGAAAATCCGTCCGAAAGTATAAATAAACCAATTTAAAATGAACAAAACTTTAAATATTTCAAGATAAACCGCAGCTTTCAGGCAGCCTTTGCTTAATTAGCCAAAGGCGGCACTTTGTCAAACAAACGATAGAAATTTTCCGTACTGGCATGCGCCAGCGTTTCAAAATCTTCGCCACGCAATTGCGCCAAAAATTCAGCCGTATAACGCACATAAGCAGGCTCGTTCGGTTTGCCTCGGTATGGAACAGGGGAGAGAAACGGGGAGTCGGTTTCCACCAGCAAGCGGTCAAGAGGGCAATATCGTGCGGCTTCTTGAACATCCGCAGCATTCTTGAATGTCACAATCCCCGAAAACGAAAGATAAAAACCCATATCCAACGCAAGCTTGGCAACACGCTTGTCTTCTGCAAAACAATGCATCACGGCCTGCTCGGCCTGATGTTCCGCCAACAGGCGCAAAGTGTCGTCTGCGGCTTTTCGGGTGTGAATCACCAGCGGCAAGCCGCTTTGTTTGGAAGCGGCAATATGCGTGGCAAACCGCTCGTGCTGCCATGCCAAATCACCGCTACACCAATGATAATCCAAGCCTGTTTCCCCTATGCCGACTACTTTCGGGTGTTGCGCATGGGTCAGCAACTCTGCCAAACCGAATTCCTCTGCATCTTGCCTGTCGGGATGAATGCCGACTGTGGCGTAAATATGCGGATATTGTTCGGCAATCGCCAAAACTTCAGCGAAACTTTCACGGCTCACGCTGATGGCAAGTGCCTGCCCGACTTCTTTTTCACGCATATGGGCAAACACTTCGTCCAAACGGTTATTCAGGCCTTCAAAATTTAAATGACAGTGTGAATCTATCAAATGCATAAAACAAAAATCCAAATGTTTATGCTGCCTGAAGAGCTTTCAGGCAGCATAAAAACGAAGTTTAAAGTGTATAAGTGGCGCGCTCGTTGTGCAGAAGCCCCGATAGAATGGCTTCGAAAATCGCTTTGGCTTTCAAACCGGATTCATCGCCGCCCAATGCCAAACCCACTCCTTTGGGCCGGCCGCCGCCTGTAGGATTGGCGTTAATCCAGCACACATGGGTTTTTAAAAATAATTTTTCCGTCTTACCCGGCCCGACTACTTCCAACACCAGCAACACTTCCTCTCCCATTCGGAATTTGTCCTCGGTGGGCAAAAACACTCCGCCATATTCCAAAAACGACATATAACTTGAATAAATCGCCGGTTTGCTTTCCAAACGCAAACTCATCATACGGCCGGGCTGGGCAGGTGCCTTGGGGCTGTGGACTGGGGCAGCAGAACTCATGATATTTCCTTCGATTAAACCTTTTTCCGTGTCAACATCGCCAAATAAGCGCACAACACAAATTCGGTTTGCATTCTAACATTTAAGCTGTGGTATCCGTAAGGGCTGAGTGTATTGAGCGTATCGCTTAATGCAAAAAGTGTCGCGGAATCGGTTTTCTGCGACACCGAACGCAGAGCAGCGCTACGGTCGGGATAATACAAAGGCGACATATTTTGCGCGGCCAGCGCAACATCGGTCAGCCATTTTTGCACCCAATCGAGTAATAACGCCAACGGCCATTTATATTTATCAAATGCCGCAGCATAATCCAATATAGCCAACAGGCGCGGTTGCGCCAATAAATCCAACAAATCGGCGCGCATGGCATCTTGTTCCGGCTGGACTTCAAATAAAGGAGCGCCACTATAAAATGCCAACAAGTTTTCCGCATTTTCCGTTTCGCGGCTGTGCAAAAACGATAAGGCCTGCTGCTTGTCGGGAGACGGCAGCAGCAAATGGCGGCAACGGCTTTTAATGGTAGGCAGCAAACGGTCTTTAGCGTGGCTAACCAATAAAAATACCACTGCCTGCGGCGGCTCTTCCAATATTTTCAACAAACTGTTGGCTGCCTGAACATTCATCGTCTCCGCAGGCGCAACCATCACTACACGTCTGCCGCCGCGTACCGAAGTTTGCAGCAATGGTTCCAACACATCCCGAACGGCATCGATTTTAATTTGCGGCAACACCCGCGCAGCGCTTTCACTGTCGGCGCGTTCGGGCTCAAGCAGATAGAAATCGGGATGAGCGCCCTGCCCGAACAAATGGCAGGACATACACTGCCCGCACGGTTCGTGCGATACAGTCGGTTTTTCACACAACAAAGCTTGGGCAAAATAACGGGCAAACGCTGTCTTACCTGTGTGGCTGCGTCCGGTAAACAGCCACGCATGGGGCATTTGCTGCCAATGTCCGGCAATATGTTGCCAAGCGTTGTGTTGCCAAGGATATATCATACCATTCTACCGTTGTTTCCAAAGGCTGCCTGAAGCGTTCGGGCAGCTTCAATCCCGCATACTGATATGCTCCGACAAAGGCACTTCATGGGGATTGATACGCGCCTCGTCTTCCTGTCCCAAATCGACCAGCTTGCGCAAGCGTGTGATGTAATTGTTCACGTCCAAACCTCTTCCGTAACGTTGCGCCTCCCATACCGTTTCCGCCAACGCTTCTATCATACCGTGCTCGGCCTCCACCCAATCGTCACGGTGAAGCGCACACAAACGCTCATGAATGGCGCGAATGCCGTGCGGTTGGTCGATGGCGACCTGTTCCTGTATCGACAAATGCAGCGACATATGTAAAAAAGGATTGGTTTCCCCTTGTTCGGGTGTCCACGTGTAATCCAAATACCGCTCTACATTTTCCAAATAATGCGCATATTCGGGATGCGCCTCTACAATCCGCAATGCCTTTTGCTGCAAAGCGTCTAATTGCAAAGGGGCAAAACGGTTTTGCCACACATAGGCGAAAAAACGGCGCACATCTTGGGTATTGACATCGTACATAGAAAAGCCAGCAGTATTAAACAGGGAAGATTATAGCATCTGCATAGGCGCATCAAGCTTCGAATTTATCTAAAGTAATTTTTACTACTTCACAGATTGCCATATTTCCTTTCAGGCTGCCTGAAAGCCAAAGCTGTTATAATTGCCCGTTTTCGCAAACCGTTTTCAGGCAGCCTGAATATGCGTCTCACCCATATCAAACTGGCAGGATTCAAATCTTTCACCGACCCGACCACCATCCACGTTCCCGGCCAACTCGTTGCCGTTATCGGACCGAACGGCTGCGGCAAATCCAACGTCATCGATGCCGTGCGTTGGGTATTGGGCGAATCGTCAGCCAAACAGCTGCGCGGCGAAAACATGCAAGACGTCATTTTCAACGGCGCCGCCACCCGCCGTCCCGCGCCGCGTGCTTCCGTAGAACTCGTTTTCGACAACAGTAGCGGCAGCCTGCAAGGCGAATGGGGACGCTACAGCGAAATCTCCGTCAAACGGCAACTCACCCGACAAGGCGACTCATCCTATTTCATCAACGGACAAACCGTACGCCGCCGCGACATCACCGATCTTTTTCTCGGCACAGGCGTAGGCACACGCGGCTATGCCGTTATCGAACAAGGCATGATTTCGCGCATTATCGAAGCACGTCCCGAAGAACTGCGCTCCTATATCGAAGAAGCCGCCGGCGTATCCAAATACAAAGAACGCCGCCGCGAAACCGAAGCACGTCTCAAAGACAGCCGCGAACATCTCCAACGCCTTGCCGACCTGCAAAGCGAACTCAGCCGTCAAATCGACAAACTCCACAAACAGGCCGCCACTGCCGAACGCTACCGCAGCCTGAACGACACCGCCGCACAACTACGCAACCTCAGCGACTATATCCAATGGCAACAAGCGCTGAACGATGCCGACACCGCCGCGCAACGCCACCAAGAAGCCGAACAAAAAGCCCTACAACAACAAGAACAAACCGACCTGCTTGACCAAACCCTGCAAACCCTGCGCCAACAAGAACAAGACCAACAACAATATCTGCACGACCTCAACCGCCAAGCCGCGCTGTTACGCGAACACAGCGCCAGACTGGAAGAACAAATCCGCGCAGGACAAAACCGCCGCCAACGTATCGAACGCGAACGCAGCACCGCCCAACAACAACTGCAAAAAATCGCAGCAGAACAAACCCGTATAGCCGAAGAAACCGGGCTTTTACAAGACACACTCGGCGAACACGCCCTGATTCTTGAAGAACTCGCCTTAGAAGCGGCCGAACAAGAACAACAACTGCCCGAACTCGAACAACAAGAAAGCCAAGCACAACAAGCCTGTCAAGCACAACAAGAAGAACTCAACCGCATCCAACGCGAACTGGCCATATCCGAACAACACAACAACCATCGAACAAGCAGCCTGAACGCCTTATTGCAACGACAAACACGCCTGCAAGAAGAAGCCGCATCCCTAGCGCTGCCCGACAAACAAAACATTCAGGCAGCCGAACAAGCTGCCGCCGAATTGCAAGAACAATACCGACACAGCGAAGCCGCACTGCACGACAGCGAGCAACAACTGGCCGAACTCAAGCAGCGGCAGCAAACCGCACAAACAACCTATCAAACCCTGCGCGAACAACACCTGCGCAACGAAGCACACCAACAAGCACTTTCGCACCTGCTGCAAAGCCGCAACCAAGACAATTGGTCCGACACCCCTTTTGCCGACAGCAAATCCCTGTGGCAACACATCCGCGTTCCACAAGAATGGCAACACGCTCTAGCCGCCGTGCTGTCAGAACGCCTGCACGCACGCTCCCTGCCCCAAACAGGCAGCGACACCGACCGTCTGCCCACACGTTCCGCAGCATGGATAAACGTTTCAGGCAGCCCGAAGCACAAACAGCAACCCGTACAAGCCCTCATACACCAAATACATGCCGAACCGGAATTTCAGACAGCCCTTCAACACTGGCTGGACGGCATACTGTGCGCTCCCGATTTACACTATGCCCTATCCAAACAAGACACTCTCACAGCCAACCAACAATGGCTTACCCCTGAAGGACACCTCATCGACCGCTACAGCGTCACCTTAAACGGCGACCGAAACGGACAGCTCCTGCAACAACAAACCGAATACGACCGTCTCACCCAAGAACTTGCCCGAAGCACCCCCAAACTGCACGCCGCAGAAACCGAACTGCAACGACACAACCAAATCACCACACAGCACCAAATACGACACCAAAACCTATCGGCACAAAACCGCCGCCTCTCCGCCGAAGCACAACAGGCACAAAACCGTCTCAACCATCTCCGCATCGAAGCAGAACAAAACCAACTGCGTCACACCCGTATTCAAGAAGAACTCGCGCACATCGCCGCCGAACAACACGCCCTGCAATACACATCCGACACCACCGACACCCAAGAACTGCAAAACACCCTGCACACCGCGCAACAACACTACCTGCAGCTCACCGAAAACCTATCGGCGCAACAACATGCCGTCAAACAGGCCAGGCTGTCATTATTAGATGTCAGCCGCCGCCAAAACGCTGCCGAACTCAACCTGCACAAAACCCGCCAACAAACCGAAAACCTGCAACAGCAACACCAACGTCTCGAAGAACAAAAACAAGACTGGCAAGAAAGGCAAAACAGCCTGGAATTGGAAGAAACCGATACAGAAGAAGAACATATCCAATACCGGCAACTTGAAGAACTCACAGAACAAAGCCAAGCCCTGCAAGAAAACATTCAGGCAGCCCAAACGCACCTGCGCCACATCCAAGACCAAACCGCCCAACAACACGGACAACTGCAACAACTCAACGCCGCCCGCCCACATCTGCAAGATGCCGTTCAGGCAGCCCTACTTGCCCGCCAACAAGCCCTGCTTACCGCCAAACAACACCACGACAAACTCCAAGAAAACGGCAGCGATATCGAAGCACTTGCACAACAATCACAGCATTCAGGCAGCCTGAACTACCTGCAAAGCGAAATCCGGCGTACCGAACAACACATCCAAAGCTTGGGCGCAGTCAATCTCGCCGCACTGGACGAACTCAACGAAGCTGCCGAACGCGACCGCTACTACCGCAGCCAAAGCGACGACATCCAAAACGCCATCACCTTATTGGAACAAGCCATCGGACAAATTGACGAGGAAACCAAAATCCGCTTTAAAAACACCTTCGATGCCGTCAACGAAAAAGTACAAACTTTTTTCCCCACCCTGTTCGGCGGCGGCGAAGCACAACTTCATACCACAGGAGACGACTGGCTGAACGCAGGCGTCAGCATCATGGCACGCCCGCCCGGCAAGAAAAACAGCACCATCCACCTGCTCTCGGGCGGTGAAAAAGCCCTCACAGCGATGAGTTTGGTCTTTGCCCTCTTCAGCCTCAATCCCGCCCCCTTCTGCCTGCTGGATGAAGTTGATGCCCCGCTGGACGATGCCAACACCGCCCGTTTTTGCAATCTGGTCAAAAAAATGTCTGAAAACACCCAGTTTCTCTACATTTCCCATAACCGTCTCACCATGGAAATGGCCGAACAGCTTATCGGCGTTACCATGCAGGAAAAAGGCGTATCACGCATAGTTGCAGTAGACATCAAACAAGCCCTGGAAATGGCAGAGGCTGCCTGAAACGGTTAGCACGATTTCAGGCAGCCTCTGCCATTTTGTTCGGACAATTCTCTCTCAAACAGTACATAAACCAATATAGATATCAGAAAAGTTTATAGAAATACTTAAGAAAGAAACCACACCATACGTTTCACAACTAAATACAGGGAAAGCCATTCATCTGAAGATAAATAGTTTATTCGTATGCCAAAATACTTATTAATCATAATTAACGTTTAGGGGAATTACTATATCTTGACTTATATATCAACCCAAACTGGAGCCTCCAATATATCAGGTAACCTATACTGTACCACTTAATATTTACTCGAAAGCCGATATAGTGAGTGCAGGTAAGAAAGGTGTATATGACGATGCAGTTGATTCCTCTCCACTGCTTCCAATACTAAAGGCAGCCATAACATCAATCAGACCATTTACTCCTTGAGACAACCTAATAATGTCTGTACTACTCAATGTATGGTCATCAAATACCAAATTTTCAACTTGATAGTCACCATCGGAATCAAAAAACTGTTCAATAAGCACACTATCGCCATCAGAATAACCTGTCAGTAGCAAGTCATCCTCAATTCTGGATAACTGAGTATCTGCAAGTCTGACTCCTTGCATCATTAAAGTATCTATGCCTTTTTCAGAGTACCTGTGATTTTCCAGTATCACATCATTGCCATGACCTCGAGCAAATATGTAAGTATCGGCTCCTCCTTCCCCGCATAGGTAGTCATTGCCATTACCACCAATTAAAATATCATTGCCGACATTCCCTATAATGCTGTCATTACCGTCCAACCCCAACAATATATTACCTTGTTTACCTGCAAAAACATCATCATTAAATGCGGATCCGAAAACTTTTGTTAATTGCTGAGTATCCTGTTGATAATCATACGATGTATTCAATGAGGTATCACGCTCAGCCAATATATGTATAGCTTCACTATCCAATCTTACTCCGTCAGCAAAAACAATTTCTTCAATATCACGGTCATACTGCCAATCTTCCAAAAAGTAATCTTCTATAGTGATTCTATCATTTCCTTCTTTAGCTTTAATAACCAAATTATCCTGAATACGGATAAACCAAAAATCATCTTGTCTATAATCTGTGAATAAGATGATATCTTTTTCTTCTAGAGTAGCACTTCCATCCTGCTGGTTTGCTTCATGACGAATTCCAAAATCAATAATGTCATCTTGTTGGAATCCTTTAGAGAAAATATAAGTATCTGATCCCTCTCCGCCTAATAACCGATCATAACCAGTACCACCAATTAAGATGTCATTGCCGCTGCCTCCCAACAATTGGTCATCCCCTGCCAGTCCATCCAAAGTATTACCAATATTGTCAAAGCTTAAGGAATCATCTTCGTCAGAAGCTTTCTTGAGCAAAGCTTTTGCATCATTGGTGTCTAATTCAATACCATCAGCAAAAATAATCTTGGCATCCGGCATATTCTCTGAAAAATAACCGCTGATTAATACACAATCCTGCGTAATATGAAAATGAATAATCAATGCATCACCCAGATTGCTAAAAGAAGCCTCGTCCTTGGCACTATCAGTAAAAATTATTTTTGGATTGCTACCTAAATCTGTAATAGTGTCCTGCCCAAAACCTTTACTAAAAATATAAGTATTAGAACCTGTTCCACCCGATAAATAATCCTTACCCGTCCCTCCTATCAATACATCATCACCTCCATATCCGAGTAATTCGTCATCACCTTCGCCGCCTAGCAAAATATCATCGCCCATCTCCCCATATAGTCGGTCATCACCAATCCAGCCATTTAAAACACTACCTTGCTCAGATGCATAGAGTGTTTCATCTCCCAAAGTACCTATCATTTTAGATTTATCAACCGTATCGGCGATATAATCATATACATCATTACTATAAACCGTTGAATCAGCTTCCACGCGATCCATAATTTCCTTGATTTTCCATTTTGTCCCATCTGCAAAAAAGATCTCTTCAATTTGATGATTTCCCCATTCATCTTTAAAAAAGAATTTTTCAATTTTCACTCGGTCACAACCTTCTTTTGCTCTGATAATCAAATCATCTTCAAGACGGATAAAGCGGAAATCATCAGATATATGATCAGTAAACTGAATAATATCTTTTTGGTTTTCATCAGTTCGATAGTTATAGTCATATATTTCATCTTGACCAAACCCCCGTGAAAAAATATAAGTGTCATCTCCTCCCGCACTATCTTGGAAAATATCATTTCCGCTTCCGCCTATCAAAATATCATTACCACTGTTTCCATATAACCTATCGTCACCTTCCAATCCGTCCAATCTACTACCTGATACAGAAGCATAGAGTTTGTCATCCCATTGAGAGGCTTTATGTAAAAAGTTTTCCACTTGTTGCCTGTCTAGTAGGGTATTATCTGCCAAAAAAATTTGATAATTATCATGATAAGGATTATCGGAGAAATAATTCCAAATTTGCACACGATCGTTACCGTCTTTGGTAGAGATATACAATGAGCCGGACATATCAAGCTCAAAAATCAAGTTATCCAATACAGCATCTTGGAAAATAATAGTATTAGTTTCACCGGCGGATACATTTTCTATAATACTATCTTTGCCCCAACCTTTAGCAAAAATATAGGTATCTGTTCCAGTGCCACCATCCAAAGTATCGTTCCCTTCACCTCCTACCAAGACATCATCACCATCTCCTCCTTGTAGCTCATCCATACCTCTACCTCCGTCTAGAAAATCATTTCCCTCCGCCCCATAAAGTCTATCATAGCCTTTCAAACCATAAAGTTTGCTTCCCGAAGAATAAGCATATAATTCATCAGAATAAGCAGTGCCTTTTTGTACCAAAGACTTTATTTCTTCAATAGATAATTTACCACCATCGGAAAAAACTATTTCATCAACTTGGTAATCACTACGAGAATCCAAGGTAAAATAATTTCCAATTGTTAACGAATTAAATCCACTTTTATCATCAATAATTAAATCGACACCTGAACGTTTAAACCGGAAATCTTTTTGAGTATGAAATGTAAATTGAATAATATCTTTCCTTTCCCTTGATATATCGTAGTTATTAATACGGTCGAATCCAAAATCTTTTCCAAAGATATAAGTATCCGAGCCGCCACCCCCTTCCAGCATATCATTACCCAGTCCTCCTATTAAAATATTATCAGTATGATTACCATGAAGTTCATCATCACCAGATAATCCATTCAAAGTTTCATTATTATGATATGCATAGATAAGATCATTGCCTTCGGAAGCGTCTGTAGCCGTATGAAGAATAGCTTGTTCATTAAGCTTACTGCCATCTGCAAAAATAATCTCGTTGATCTGATAAGCTAAATTTGGATAGTTATAAAAATGGTTATTAACAATAATCTGATTATTACCTTTTTTACTCCGAATAATCAAATCATCATTACGGGAACGGATAAAATAAAAATCATTTTTTATATGTTTATTAAACCGGATAATATCATTTCTATCTTTTGAAGAATCGAAATTATTAATTACATCTTGCCCAAATTTCTTATCAAATATGTAAGTATCCGATCCCCTGCCTCCCTGCAAAGTATCGTTACCACTTCCGCCGATCAAAGTATCATTACCGTTTCCTCCATAAAGGGTATCATTACCATCCAGTCCACTCAGAAAATCATTTTCTGAAGTCCCACTCATCACATCATCTTCAATTGTTCCTCTTTGAGGTAAAGTTTTTTCACCATATTCATTGTGAGCAAACACATTAATACACCAATGAGTAAAAGTACTGAGGCCGTTTTTATCAATAGCACGAATAACAATATCATAAATACCGGCTGCAACATCATCAGGCTTTGCCGTAAATTTAAGAGTTTCCGGATTAAAAGATAGCCAAGACGGCAAAGGAGAAAAATCCGCCATATAAAATTCATAGCGTAACGAAGTATCCAATTTACTGATAAACAATGTAGACGAAATTGTAGTGGATGCTACCTTACTGCTTTCCAACTCCCAAGCAGGTAAATTTTCTGCCAATATAGGAGCTAAATTAATAGTTCCTCCGTTCTCATCTAAGTCATATTGATTACCTTTGTATTGGATTTTACCTTTCTGGATAATATAATTACTTTCAAAAGAATAGTTTTCATTATAACTATAATGATCAATACTCTCATCCCTATCATCATTTATACTGTCATCACTACTAGTCAGTTTTAATAAATCTAATATTTCAGAAACAGTATGGCCATAAACCAGTGCAGAGGAAGTTGCAGGGATGCTAAAGAAGTTCTGCACAATAGTCTTGACAGGAGAAGTGCTGACAAATTCAAATAAACCTTCTGAAACAGGAGTAATACCTTCAGGAATAAAACGCCGGGGAATAGCAATTAAATCCATGCCGAATCTGATAAACATGAATCCAGTTTCTCCTTGGTATGTTACCAGCGCATCGCCGTCTCCAAAATCAGTAACAATGTCTATCCCTGCCTGGTCTAAATTCATACGGAAAAAGTCTTTTCCTGCACCACCAGTCAAATAGTTAGTGCCTTTCTCTCCACCTAGATAATCATCTCCGTTCCCACCGTAAAGATAATCATCGCCTTCGCCACCATACAAGAAATCATTGCCGTTATCACCATATAAAAAATCATTACCTTTACCACCATACATACTGTCGGAACCGTCGCCACCGTGTAAATAATCATTACCGATCAATTTACCCGGTTCATTCAAGCTCCCATCATCACCGGCAATAAAATCATCACCATCTCCTCCATATAGAAAATCATCACCTTCAAAACCCCACAAATTATCGTTTCCAGCCTCCCCATAGAGCTTATCGCTACCTTCCTGACCGCTAATAATGTCATCACCATCACCCCCATTAATAATGTCATCTCCCTTCCCTCCAAAGAGTTTATCATTGCCATTACCTCCGTTGATGATATCATTACCGTCTTCTCCGGAAAGTTGGTCATTACCATCCTCTCCATCAATAATGTCATCGCCTTTTCCTCCCCAAATTTCGTCGTTACCATCACCACCATTTAGAGTATCATTCCCTAGCATTTCCTCCCTATCCTCGTGAAAAAGATCCCCTTCGGTAGCTAAATCACCGTAAATCGTGTCATGTCCTGCGCCACCATAAACTACATCATCACCGCCACCCGCCAGAATCGTATCATTACCGTCGCCACCGAATACCACATCATTGCCATAACATTCTTCAATACGAACTCCAAGGTAGTCTTTTCCATCAGCTTCAATATAGTCATTTCCCGCGCCACTGATAATCGTATCGTCCCCCCCATATCCAATAATATGATCATTTCCGCCACCGCTTTTGATAACATCATCCCCGTGACTGGCATGAACAATATTATGTCCTTCGCCTGCATCAATATCATCACCTTTTGGATTAACGATATATCTTGATTTATCTTTAATATTGCTCACGGCTTCTTGCGGGAAAAAAACAACTACACTCTTGATTCCCACACTATCCACGCCGGCGTAAGAAGTTGCTTCTTCTTTGGCAGCTCCCCATATAATGGCTCCCCATTGGGGTCCCTTCACCCAATAAGCACGGCCTTTGGAATCCCAATAGTCTTTTTCCGAATAACGCTGATCGATACGCAGCGCACCATCGGAAGCAATAATGTCATTACCGTTTCCGCCAAAAATTTTATCGCTGCCGTAACCTCCCATGATTAAATCATCTCCGTCACCACCATCCAGCCAATCATCTCCGTCCAAACCATCTAATGCATCATTACCGGCCAAACCTTTGATTTTATCTTTAGTGTCAGAACCTTTGATTACATCTGCAAAACCCGGTTGGCTAATACCTCCTTTTAATTCTCCCGTTTTATGATCCCAATGAGTTACCGACCAATCATAAAGTCTATCGTCATTACCCTCACTAGAAATCGGAGCATGTTGATCACCTAAATATAGTTTATATTCAATAGGCTCTTCGGCAGGCTGTTCAACATTATCCAAGCTGATGCCCAAACCGCTTAATCCTCCATTAGCCGTAACCTGAGCCAATTTAAAGAAATCTTTGATAATAACGCTATCAGAAGAAGTATTATAATGAATCATCAAATCCAAGCCATTTCCAACTCTGCTTGCAATAAGCCGATGATCTTGATTTTTACTTTCCCAAACCATATCGGGGATTTTAGTAGCAAAAGTAGAGGCTTCAATAATGGTAGAACCACCCAAGAAACCTTTATTGACGAAGAGAATTTTCCCTTTCATATCATTGTCGAAAACAATATCATTGCCTTGGATATAGTAAGCATCCTCATCCGTACCTCCTTCCATATAATCATTGCCCCTACCACCGTTTAAGGTATCGTTGCCCGCGCCACCAAACAAATAATCATTACCACCTCCCGTAACAAACGCATCCTCACCATCCGAACCAAATAGGTTTTGAGGCGATTCGTAATATTCCATATTACTTTCGAATGGCATTTTTTGACCTGCAATAATATTTTGGTCCTTATCTTCATAGTAATGAATCAAAGTTTGACCTACTTTCAATAAAGTTTGAAGCATCGCAGAACGTTGCTGGATATAAATTTCAGTCATACCGTTTGGATTGTCGGGCGAATATAAATCCAATTCACCATTTGTATTGTGCGATTGGTAGTCTGCTCCCACAACAGCAAAAGGATTTAAATTTTTCAGAGCATAACGAATAGCAATAGAATCATCCGCATTTTCTTGATATGCAGACGTTATCCATGCTTGATTATCAACCAGTGACAAAATTCGATATTTAGTGTCGTTTCCATCACTCTCTTGATCTGAATCTGCGCCATCAACTATAGCAGCTTTCAAATCCATAGCCTGTAGATAAAATTCGTTTCTGTCTTTGGCCGGATGAGATACATTTTCTCTCAAAAACAATTTTCCCAAACTATAAAGGATTCTCTCCAAAGCCTGTTTGTCATCAGTATGAGCTGCCTGAAAGATAGGATTAAGAAAATTGAGAGCAACTTGAATATCTTGAGCATTCAAGCTGCTATCCATTGCAAAAAATAATGACGCCACCATCATGCTGTCAGACATTTGGGCAGCGCCATGTCCAAAAGTACTATCCGAATCAAAAGACTCAATAAATAAATCCGCTTTTTGACCCGGTTGTCGCAACCCAACCTTCCAATCATTGGCGACTACATCAAAAGCTTTGTCTCCGATAATATTGGTAATTTTATTTTTATCAAAATCGTTTAGCCCATCAAGTGCAGAAAATACTTGAAATATATTGATAGTGGCATTGGTAAAAAGATATCCTATCGGATTGGCTTTGGCACTAAAACCCGCACCATTAACCATATAAGCATGATCCACCATTTCAGGAAACAAGCGCGAAAAGGCGGCAGCCAAATGTCCGCCCAAACTATGCCCGGTAACCACCAATTTATCGGGACTAATCCCCAGACCCCAAGCACGCTCATCGTTATAAACCTTATCCGAATCATCAAAAACAATTTTTTTAATGATGCCGCTGTCTACAAAATACCCCTTACCGATCCAGCCGCTGTCATTCGGATTATCCTTAAAAGTTTCTAAAAGGCTTTGAGAGAGTATTTCAGGAACATCAATAATCTTAGCGGCTTTGTATTTTGCTCCCTTTCCTGCTTTGATTTGTTGCCCAAAATTATACATATCGACAATCTGACGATGAGCCAAACCGTCATGAACAATATCCCCGATATCCGCCCTGATATCAGCCAGCCCCTTTGTACCGCGCATCGCCAAAACATATTTACCCGCATTGGCCGTGCCTTCTTTACCTTTAAAAAGCGTACCCGAAAAACCGCTTTCATTTTTTGATGTGCGGTCTTTGTAATGGGCTATAACTTCGTAATGGTTGGCTATAAGAGTTGCAAAGGACTCCGGCGCTTCCAATCCACCATTCTCTTGAGATTCTTTGAGTTGCTCTCCCAAGGAATCCAATGAATCACTGTTATCAATATTATCTTGTGCTTTTATTTCAGAAAAGTCGGCATAGCTTGCTTCTGCAAGATAAACATAATCTGATAAATACTGATTAGTTTTCATCATCAAACTCCTGAAAAATTAATGATTTACATAATTCCTTTGAAAAAATCTATCATTCTCTGGCCAATCAGACATACTGCAATCATCAATTGAACCTAACCAAAATTTCAAACCTAATATATTCCGAGCACTCACCCCGAAAGAACGTTTACGAAGCAGAACCTGATTGGTATAGATATCCACATAAATTATATCGTAACTGGTAAATCTTTCGTTACTCCTATCATCAGCAGTAAAAGAAAACAGCCTTCTATGCAGCTGCGAACTGCTATGATAGTTTTTACCATTGAATTTAAAATTAGATTTACCGGCAATTCCCTTATAATCACTTTTAAGCGTGCTCCATTCTTCCTCCCCAATCTGTTTCCGCCATTCTTCAGGCGTAACATATACGGTTAACCCTGCTTCTTTTTCGCATAATTCTTTGATTCTCATTTGAATATAAGAAAATTCAATCGCCCAATATACAAACCAGCCACCCATCACCAGCATGAATCCGGTAAAAATACCGGTTTTGGGGAAATGATTCCTTTTGCCGATTTTATAGCCAACCCACATAGCTAATACGGTCAGCAAACACCATATCGCCAATAAGAACAATATTATTAAACCTATCATTTATTGCCTCATCCCTTGATAAAAAAATTATTGAAAAATATATTTACCCGCATTGGCCGTACCTTCTTTGCCTTTAAAGTGAATAACAATCTCATAATTATTAGTAACAAAGTAGCAAAAGAGCTTGCTAGACCTCCATTTTCTAAACTTTTCCTATCATCCAAAGACTTGTCAGAAAAATCTGCATAACTTGCTTCTGCAAGATAAACACTATCTACTAGAGATGTATTATTCATTTAGAATCCCTTAAATGAATTATGATTTGAATATTTCGTAGCAATATCATGAAATTCTTTATTAAAGTGAGAGCAATCCTTTGGAATAAACCAAACATTCACGCCTCCTAATCTTTTAGGATAGGAAAAATAATAAGTTTTTTTTAATACAACCTGATTTTTAACGGAATCAAATAATATAGCTGATTGCTCTTGTATTGAACCTTGCCTATTAGTAGATCTATCATAATATGACAACCTAAAATTCTCAATATTGCCAGCACGCATCGCACCCTGTCTAATTTCATATTCTTCCCCCTCAAATAATAAAGTTTTCCATTGATTTTTTTGATATTTTTCATCAATCTCCTTATTGGTAAGCGGTTTGGCTTTAATCCACTCTTCCCCAATCTGTTTCCGCCATTCTTCGGGTGTAACATATACGGTTATTCCCGCTTCTTTTTCGCATAATTCTTTGATTCTCAATTGAATATAAGCAAATTCAATCGCCCAATATACAAACCAGCCACCCATCACCAGCATGAATCCGGTAAAAATACCGGTTTTGGGGAAATGATTCCTTTTGCCGATTTTATAGCCAACCCACATAGCTAATACGGTCAGCAAACACCATATCGCCAATAAGAACAATATTATTAAACCTATCATTTATTGCCTCATCCCTTGATAAAAAAATTATTGAAAAATATATTTGTTCGAATGGTTGGATAAGCAGTCGTGAACAATACTCCCGATATCCGTCCTGATATCAGCCAGCCCCTTTGTACCGCGCATCGCCAAAACATATTTATCCGCATTGGCCGTGCCTTCTTTACCTTTAAAAAGAGTACCCGAAAAACCGCTTTCATTTTTTGATGTGCGGTCTTTGTAGTGAATAACAATCTCATAATTATTAGTAACTAAAGTAGCAAAAGAGCTTGCTAGACCTTATAGTAAGCAAACACCATATCACTAATAAAAACAATATTATTAAGACCAACATTTTTTCTTTAACAAAAAACTTTACAACAAGAATACTTGAAGTATGTTTGCTGCCTAGCCGTAGTTTGAAGACAAATCACAATATTCCTAATTTTCAGGCTGCCTGAAATCCGGGAATATTCACACTATCCTCCGCTCAAGCATCATTGATAAACCCGGTGCGCCGGCCCGGATGCCCGCATCGGCATTGTCTTGAGTGACGCGGAATAAAGTTCCCGAAAAACCCGTGCCTGTATTGGCCATATGGGAAACGATTTCCCATTTGCCGACAAATTCTTCGGCTTGGGTTGAGGTGAATTTACTGGTGCGCTCATTACCGTTTTTTAAATGTTTAAAATTAATTGATTCTGTTTTGATGATATTTTCTTCCTGGTACAAAGCTTCTGCTGCCACTTGTAAATTGGCAAATTCCAGCAACATAGCTGCATTGGGAAGATTGGCTGCCCTATGTTGATTATAGGTTGTCATTTTGAGCCTCCTGCTTGATTAATAAAACTTTATTGATAAAATCGGTCAAGCTGACTGTAGTAATCTCTTTATCTTCACATGTAATCGCAAAAAACCAAGGCATTCTGTCTCTACCTAAGTTGCCTAAGCCTTTTTCGAAAACATAGGTTATTTTCTCCGCAATGATTTCATTAGTCTGACGGTCAATAATCTGAATGGTTGCCCCTGCAACCCAATGTTTGCGTAGCTCGGGATCAAGATTGTATTCAAAAGTTACGGCATAACGGGCGGGATTTTTAGGATTCAGTTCTTGCATAAGTGGGAGGAGTCTCCCTGTATAGCGGATAATATCTTGCTTATTCTCTTGTAGAACATCAACATATTGATAATCTTCTCCGCCATATATTCCTAATATTTCTCCAATAAAACTTTCCCCCTCAGAAATATCTACTGCAATATTGGGCAACATTGGGGCTCTTTCTCTTGCATATACCGAAGAATAATGGCTTTTAGGTATCACTTTTAACAGCATAATCCCTTCCACATCATCTACGGTGCGGTAAATCTTCTCGCCCGCATGTTCGCATTGTCGTTTAAATACCGCTTCGGCTGCCTGATATCTTTGTTCCCTCTCTGCCATGGCCTGCCGTTCTGCTTTGCTCGGCCCTAACGCATACACCAATAAAAACGGTATCGCTTGGACAAACAGCCATACAATCGCCAATCCCGTTGCGGCTGCGTTGAATATCTTGCCGCCTTGGCTTTGGCCTTTTGCAAAAGCTTTAGGCAACAAAAACCACAACAGCCACAGCATACCCCCCCAGTAAAGCCAGGTTATCAAGGTGACGATAGCGCTGATCAATCTGTTTAAATCTTGAATGGTAAACATGGTATGCTTTCGGTTTCAGGCAGCCTGAAAAGTTTATTTTTTCAGTATCAAAGATTATTTTTAAACGTTGGCTACAATACGCCAGAACATGTTGCCGGTCAATCACCGTCTATAAAAATATTAATTATATTTAACACTTACTGCTATAATGTTGGCACCATGTGAACCAACAGGTCTATAGCAAATGACTTCCGCCCTATCTGATTCAGACATGACCAAACCCTCTTCCACAGCTTTGGCGGGGTTGATTGTATTGGCACATTATCACGGTATTGCGATTAATCCCGCCGATATCCGGCATCGGTTTGCGGTTTCAGGCAGCGATTTGAATGAAACGGAATGGCTATTGGCGGCAAAACAGTTGGCATTGAAAGCCAAATCGGTGCGCCAGCCGCTGCACCGCCTGCCGATGACGGCACTCCCCGCTTTGGTTTGGTGTGATAAGGAGCCGCATTTTATTTTGGCGAAAGTGGATGGTTCGGGCGATTCGGCGAGATATTTGATTCAAGATTTAACGCAGCAGCGTCCGATGGTATTGAATGCGGCTGAATTTGCTGCGCGTTATTCGGGCAAATTGATTCTGGTTGCTTCCCGTGCTTCGATTCTCGGCTCATTGGCAAAATTCGATTTCACATGGTTTATCCCGGCGGTGATTAAATATCGCCGTATTTTCATTGAAGTATTGGTTGTGTCGGTCGTATTGCAGCTGTTTGCTTTGATCACGCCTCTGTTTTTCCAAGTGGTTATGGATAAGGTGCTGGTACACCGAGGTTTTTCTACGCTGGATGTGGTGGCGGTTGCATTATTGGCTGTCAGTGTGTTTGAAATTGTTTTGGGAGGCTTGCGAACATATATTTTCGCGCATACCACTTCCCGCATCGATGTGGAGTTGGGTGCGCGTTTGTTCCGTCATTTACTGGCTTTACCCTTGTCGTATTTTGAAAACAGAAGAGTGGGCGATACGGTGGCGCGGGTGCGCGAATTGGAGCATATCCGCAATTTCCTGACGGGGCAGGCCTTAACGTCCGTATTGGATTTGGCGTTTTCGTTTATCTTTTTGATCGTGATGTGGTATTACAGTCCGACCCTGACTTTGGTAGTATTGGCATCGCTGCCTGCATACGGATTTTGGTCAGCGTTTATCAGTCCGATTTTACGGGCGAGATTGAATGATAAATTTGCCAGAAATGCCGATAACCAATCGTTTTTGGTAGAAAGTATGACAGCGGTCGGTACCGTTAAGGCAATGGCTGTAGAGCCGCAAATGACGCGGAAATGGGATAACCAACTGGCCGCTTATGTGGCTTCGGGATTTCGTGTAACACGGTTGGCGGTTATCGGTCAGCAGGGAATACAGCTGATACAAAAACTGGTGGTTGCGGCAACTTTATGGATAGGGGCGCGTTTGGTAATCGAAGGCAAATTAACGGTGGGCCAGTTAATTGCTTTCAATATGCTGTCCGGACAAGTGGCGGCACCTGTGATACGGTTGGCGCAGTTGTGGCAGGATTTTCAACAGGTGGGTATTTCCGTGGCTCGTTTGGGCGATATTTTAAATGCGCCTACCGAAAATCCGTCATCTCGCCTGGCATTGCCCGATATTCGCGGCAACATCTCTTTCGATCGCGTTGATTTCCGCTACAAAGCAGACGGGCGTTTGATTTTACAGGATTTGAATTTAACCGTTAGCGCAGGCGAAGTATTAGGGATTGTAGGACGTTCAGGTTCGGGGAAATCTACTTTAGCCAAATTGGTGCAGCGTTTGTATGTTCCTGAAAACGGCAGGATATTGGTGGACGGCAATGACTTGGCACTAGCCGATCCCGCGTGGCTGAGGCGGCAAATCGGCGTGGTATTGCAGGAAAACGTTTTGCTCAACCGCTCTGTCCGCGACAATATCGCTTTGACTGATACGGGTTTGCCTCTGGAAAAGATTATTCAGGCAGCCAAACTGGCAGGGGCGCATGAATTCATTATGGAATTGCCCGAAGGCTACGATACCCTAGTCGGCGAACAAGGTACGGGCTTGTCCGGCGGACAAAGACAACGCATCGCAATAGCGCGGGCTTTAATCACCAATCCGCGTATTTTGATTTTTGATGAGGCCACCAGTGCATTGGATTATGAAAGCGAACGGGCCATTATGCGGAATATGCAGGCGATTTGCCGCGGCAGAACGGTACTGATTATCGCCCATCGTTTATCTACAGTGAAAATGGCTCATCGGATTATTGCGATGGACAAAGGCAAGATAGTCGAACAGGGCACCCATCAGCAATTATTGCAAAAAACAGACGGTTATTATCGCTATCTGCATGATTTGCAAAACGGATAACGGTTTGTATTTTCAGGCAGGATCAGATTTGGCAACGGCCTCTTCAGGTTTCAGCATGAGCCACTGCTGCCCTGTCCGTTTATTGACAAAAAAGCGGTAAAGGTTCTAAATAGGTCATGTATCACAACGTTTTCAGGCAGTCTTAAACCGTTTCGGACAACGTGTCCGTACTATATACCTACAGATAACAAGTAAACGGACCATACTAAACAGAAGAGAAAAAATCATGTGGTTTCAAGCACTCAAAGATTTCTTTGATCGTTACGCAACCGTTTGGCGCAATGTTTGGGCTATCCGCGACCAACTGGACCCTCCGGATCGGAGCAGTGAAGAATTGGCATTTTTACCTGCCCATTTGGAATTGACCGACACGCCCGTTTCTGCTGTACCAAAATGGGCGGCGCGTCTGATTATGCTGTTTGCGCTACTGGCATTGTTATGGGCATGGTTCGGACAGATTGATATTGTCGCCACCGCGCAAGGCAAAACATCTTCGGGCAGCCGCAGTAAAACCATTCAGCCTTTGGAAACAGCAGTTGTCAAAGCTGTTTATGTGCGCGACGGACAATATGTCGAACAGGGAGACATATTGGTCGAACTGGAAGCGGTAGGAACGGATAGCGATGTAGTTCAATCGGAACAGGCGCTTCAGGCAGCCAGGTTATCCAAAATGCGTTACGAAGCCGTGTTGAAAGCATTAGAAACACAACAGCTGCCTTATTTGGATCGGGAAACCGCACAACCTTTGGAGATTGGCGATACGGCATTTCAAGAAGCTCAAGTGTTGGCGCAAAACCAATATCAGGCGTGGGCAGTACAGGATGCGCAACTGCAATCCGTACTGCGCGGTCACGAAGCCGAACTTAGGTCGGCTCGTGCACAAGAACAAAAACTGATTTCCATCGGTAAAATCGAACAACGCAAAACGGCCGATTATGCCCAATTGCGCCAAAACGAGTTCATTTCCGAACACGCTTATTTAGAACAACGCAGCAAATCCGTTGCCAATCAAAACGATTTGGACAGCATCCGCAGCCGAATCCAACAGATTCAGGCAGCCATCGCCCAAGCGCAGCAAAACCGTACTTTAAATACACAAAGCCTCAAACGCGATACTCTGGATGCATTGCGCCAACTCACCGAACAAATAGAGCAATACTCCGGCCAAACCGATAAAGCCAAACAACGCCGACAACTGATGACTTTGGCATCTCCGGTTGATGGTACGGTGCAGGAGTTAGCTACTTACACCATTGGCGGCGTGGTGCAGGCAGCCCAAAAAATCATGGTAGTCGTTCCTGAAAACGAAACTATGGAAGTGGAAGCATTGGTATTAAACAAAGACATCGGTTTCGTTGAGGCGGGGCAAGAGGCGGTGATTAAAATAGAGAGCTTCCCTTATACCCGCTACGGCTATCTCACAGGCAAAGTCAAAAGCATCAGCCACGATGCAATGGCGCACGAACAATTGGGTCTGGTATATACCGCTATTGTATCCTTGGATAAAAGCAGTTTGCACATTGACGGCAAAACGGTGAATTTGACGGCAGGAATGAATGTGAGTACCGAAATCAAAACCGGTCAACGCAGAGTATTGGATTATTTATTGAGCCCTTTGCAAACCAAAGTAGATGAAAGTTTTAGAGAACGATAATTCTGCCAATATGCAGCCTGAATCATTTCGGGCTGGGAAATATCGGTCCCGAACCCAAATTGAGCATACCCAGATTGGAATCCGTTTATGATAAAAACGCTTACCCTATCTTCCGCAACCAAAATACTACCGTTGCTGTTGTATGCCGCATGGTTCAGTTCTTACGCTCATGCTTTTACCCTACCAGAAGCATGGGGGTCCGCCAAACAGCATTCAAGCGATTATCAAATCGCCCAATTTGAACACAATGTGATGAACGAAAGGCAACGGCAGGCAAAATCTGCTTTCCTGCCCCATGTTTCAGCCCATGCCAGTTACCAAAGGCAACCGCTTTCGTTATCTTCCAACCGTGAAACACAAGGCTGGTCGGTTCAATTAAACCAAACCGTATTTGATGCCGGCAAAATGGCACAATACCGCCAAAGCCGCTACAACACTGAAAGTGCAGAACAACGCTTGCACGGTACGACAGAAGAATTATTATTAAGAGTAAGTGAAGTGTATTTCCGATTACTGTTAAGCAAGGAAAACATTGCCGCATATGCCGCTGAAAAACAGGCTTACTCGCAACAGATCAGACAGGCTCAAGAAATGTTCCAACACGGTGCCGCAACTGCATTGGACATACACGAAGCCCAAGCAGGTTATGACCGTGCCTTAGCTCAGGAAATCGCTGCCATTGCCGAAAAACAGGTTCTGGAAAACCAGTTAAACGATTACACCGGATTAAACAGCACAAACATCAGCGGCATGGATACAGACAACATAATCGAACGCTACTTACCCAAACTGCAGCAACACAGTTTGGAAGCATGGCAAGACATTGCATTACAACACAATCACGAATACCAAATGCAAAGTTTGGCAGCGAAAAGTGCCGAAGAAGCGATGAATGCCGCAAAACACAGCAGATTGCCCACCATATCGCTGCAATTGGGTTATCAAGACAATCGTTATACTTCCGCCTACCAAAATAGCGGCCATCATCGCGGTAAAGGATTAACCACCAGCATACAACTCAGTATGCCTCTCTATACAGGTGGGGAATTATCCGGAAAGATCCGTGAAACACAAGCGCAATATGAAATCGCCCACACCCAACTGATTGCCACAAAACGGAAAATCAAACTGGCTATTCGTCAAGCATACACAGAAGGAAATTCCGCACGCTATCAAATCCTTGCCCAAGAGCGCGTACTCAAAAGCAGCCAACTCAAACTTCAATCTACGGAAACAGGACAAAAATACGGCATGCGTAATCGTTTGGAAGTGATACAGGCAAGGCAAGAAACGGCTCAGGCCGAGCAAAAATTGGCTGAAGTGAAATACGCATTTTTAATGGCTTATCTACGCTTGATTAAAGAAAGCGGCTTGGGATTAGAAAATATAAATTTCAATCAATAGCCATAAGGTAAAAAATCAGGCTGCTTGAACTTTTCAGGCAACCTAAAAAATTTGAACCAAAATGAATAAAATCCAACTATTACAGAATTCAAAACGAAACAAGAAACAAGTATTTTATTTTCTAATCATTGATTTGCTGTTTCTCCGTCTTTTGTCATCAAAACGAATAACTCATCTGAAATCAGGTTACCCATTTCTTCGAAAGTCCAGTCAAAAAATCATTGATATTTAAATTTTTCCCATATAAATGCAGAAATCCAAGCGAAAACCAAACCAACATAAGGAAAATACCCCTGCCGACAAGCAGTAATGGCTTCCCGCCTGCGTGCTGAAACGGTGGCACTGCAAATTTTTAGCTTACAGGGCATCTCTCCCACACCGTTGAGCCGTGTAGCAAAAAAATCGTGCATACCGCACCTTATCCAAGAAAAATCATTTTAACGCCTGGTATTACCCCCAACCTTTCCTCAAAAAGGAGAAAACGTTTTTTTAATCAAAGCGAACTGCCTAAAAAATTTTTCAGACGACCCACGCCGCTTTATCAAAACTCCCCATCATTCCTGCGAATGTGGGAATCCGAGTAAACAACCAAACCAATATAGGCAAAACGTACCTGCCGACAAGCAGAGATGGCTTTCCGCCTGTGCAGGAATGACCGTACGGAGGATGATTTTCAGCTCGTATGGTATCCCGCGCACCGTTGCCGCATAGAGCGGAAAATCGGTGTGCACGGCGCACTTACACAAATGTTATTCCCTCCCACGCTTGCGGGGAGGGTCAGGGTGAGGGGAAACGGCGTTGGTTTTGCAAGAAAACGGATTGGAAGACGCGGCATTTTGCCCCCACCCCTGCTCTCCCCCGTAAACGGGGGAGGGTGTTTTTTATCAAAGCGGGCTGCCTGAAAAAATTTCAGGCAGCCCGCGCCGTTTTTAAAATCAATCCTTTTTAAAATGCTTGCGCCGTTCGTTTTCGGTCAAATAACGCTTACGCAAACGGATGGACTTCGGCGTAATTTCCACCAGTTCGTCATCATCGATAAACTCCACCGCACTTTCCAGCGTCAGCTTAATCGGCGTGGTCAGGCGCACGGCTTCGTCCGTGCCGCTTGCGCGGACGTTGGTGAGTTTTTTGCCTTTAAGCGGATTGACCACCAAATCGTTGTCGCGGCTGTGAATGCCGATAATCATGCCTTCGTAGAGCTTGTCGCCCGGCGACACGAACATGCGCCCACGGTCTTCCAAATTCCACAAGGCATACGCCACCGCTTCGCCCTGTTCCTGCGACACCAGCACGCCGTTGTGCCGTCCGGGCATATCGGGTTTGACGGGCGCGTAGTCGTCAAACACATGGCTCATCAAGCCCGTGCCGCGCGTCATAGTTAAAAATTCGCCTTGAAAACCAATCAGCCCGCGCGCGGGAATGTGGTATTCCAAACGGGTGCGCCCGTTGCCGTCGCTTTCCATATTGGTGAGTTCGCCGCGTCTGCGCCCCAATTCTTCCATCACCGCGCCTTGCACGCTGTCTTCCACGTCCACGGTAAGGTTTTCATAGGGTTCGCATTTTTGCCCGTCAATGTCGCGGTACACCACGCGGGGCTTGCCCACCGCCAATTCGTAACCTTCGCGGCGCATGTTTTCCAGCAGAATGGTCAAATGCAGTTCGCCGCGCCCCGATACGCGGAATACGTCCGCATCGTCCGTGTCTTCCACGCGCAGGGCGACGTTGGTCAGCAATTCTTTTTGCAAACGGTCGCGGATTTGGCGGGAAGTTACGAATTTGCCTTCCGTGCCTGCCAAGGGCGAAGTATTGACCATAAAATCCATGGTCAAAGTGGGTTCGTCCACGCTGAGCATGGGCAAGCCTTTGGGATTGTCTTTTTCGGAAACGGTTACGCCGATGCCGATGTCGTCAATGCCGGAAATAATCACGATGTCGCCCGCTTCCGCCTGCTCCAAAGGCACGCGCTCCAAGCCTTTGAAGCCCAAAAGCTGGTTGATGCGCCCTTGTGCGACTTGTTGTTCGTGGTTCATCACGGCAACGACTTGTCCGGGCTTGATGCGTCCGTTCAGAATGCGTCCGATGCCCAAACGTCCGGTGTAGTTGTCGTAGTCCAGTTGGGAAATTTGCAGTTGCAGGGTTTCGTCCGCGCTGCCGGAAGGCGGCGGGGTGTGACTCAAGATGGTTTCAAACAGGGGACGCATGTCGCTGCTGTCGTCGTTTTCGTCCAGCTTGGCAAAGCCGCTTAAGCCCGATGCGTACACGATGGGGAAATCCAGTTGTTCGTCCGTTGCGCCCAGTTTGTCAAACAGTTCAAAGGTTTGGTCGACCACCCAAGACGGGCGGGCGGACGGTTTGTCAATTTTGTTAATCACCACAATGGGTTTCAAGCCCAATGCCAAGGCTTTTTTGGTAACGAAACGGGTTTGCGGCATCGGGCCTTCCTGCGCGTCCACCAGCAGCACCACGCAATCAACCATGCCCAATACGCGTTCCACTTCGCCGCCGAAGTCGGCGTGTCCGGGCGTATCGACGATGTTGATGTGGCAGCCTTCGTATTCGATGGCGGTGTTTTTGGCGAGAATGGTGATGCCGCGTTCTTTTTCCAAATCGTTGCTGTCCATCACGCGCTCGTCCACCTGCTGGTTGGCGCGGAACGTACCGGATTGGCGCAAAAGCTGGTCCACCAGCGTGGTTTTGCCATGGTCGACGTGGGCGATAATGGCGATGTTGCGGATATTTTTCATGAGAAGTCTAGGGATACAAAGAAAACGGACGATTATAACACATTGCACCATATTGATTTATAGTGCAACAGACAGCTTACCGACATCGATAACCAACTCATAGAAAACATAATTATCCCAATCATCTGACATATAGCCGTCCGCCAAACAAGCCACCGTATCCATTCCGTCCGCCCAACGCAAACGGCATATTGTTGCGGCGGCAGCCGCCCGATACTCGGGCAATTATCTTCAAAACCTGGCCGTTTATTTTTCAGGCAGCCTGAAAAATTAATCCGATCCATTCCAAGCAATATAAAGGTTTGCCGATATCAGGCTGCCTGAAGCATTCATAAAAACTCTCGAGCGATAATCTGCACAATATAAATAGGCTGTGCTGCAGGATTTGATTGATATGACTACGAACAGATTGTGTGAAAACATTCCCTTTCAATGGAAATTTGAAACAAGCTATTGAAGGATATTTTATTTTTATTAAATTACATTGCAGCATCCATCTCATCTGAAAACAGGGCCAATCAATACATGTACCGCTGCAAAACAATCGGCAATAAAAATCCCCACCGCTTAAGCAATGGGGATTGTGTGCCGGCCGTTAACCGTTATCTGACTACCATTGATAGCCTATGCTGCCGCCGTAATTCAAATCATTGCGGCTATTGATGCCTACGCCGATTTTCACAGAGAAATCATTGCCATCCGAATTGGCCGAATAGCCGACTGCAAAAGCACTTTCGCCCCTATAGCCGCCAACGGCAGCCGACACCATGCTCTTACCCGCTTCATTCGGACGCTGCAGGAATGCCATCGCATTTGCCCCCGCAATACCGGCTCTCAAGTCGCGGTCGAGTTTATACACTTCCTGACCGACAGCTTTCAGCTGACTGTCCACATAATTGCGGTTTGCAGCATCCGTACCTTTTTCAGGCGCGGCAACATTAGTAACTCTGTTACCGCCCATATTTACGGTAGTGCCCGGTTTCACTTCAAAGTAGTGGCCATCTCCGCCCGCAATCAGATTGCCGGCGATAGCGGTATCACGCAACTCGGTTTTTCCTTCCACAGTCAAATTACCCGGAGTTTTCAAGTTGCCTGCCGTTACCGTACCGTTGAATTTCGGTGCATCCGCAATACGGATTTCGACACCACCGTCTTGAGTGGCAAAAGTCTTCACATTGCTTGCGCTGTATTCATTTTTACCGCCGGTTCCGCCGCCGACAATCTGAATCGCTTCGCCCAACTTGCGTTTGACTTTCACGCCTTCATTACCTGTGAATACCAAACCTGCTTCAGTTAAAGATTTCGTTGCGTCTTTCACGGTATCTTTAACATATTGGATATTGGCAGCATCGGTTGCGTTTGTACCCGCAGCGACATTGGTAATAACATTGCCGCCCATATCAACGGTCGAACCTTTGACAAAGCTGATGGTCTTGCCGTTGCCGCCCAAGGTAACATTACCCTTAGAAGTCAAATCGCCGTTTACAGTTTGGTTGCCGCCGACAGTAACATCACCTGTGGTAGTCAAACCGGCAAAATTCGGATTATCTGCGATTTGGATTTCGATGCTGCCGGCGGTTGCATTGCCAACGGTTTTCACATTGTCAGTACTGAATGCTCCCGTACCGTTGCCTCCGTTAATCGCCAGAGTTTCGCCTAATTTGCGCTTAACGGTAACATCACTGTTATCCGCGACAAAACTCAAGCCCTTATCGGTAACATTTCCAACTGCCTCCTTGATTGCTTCTTTCAAGTTGGCCATATTGGCGGCATCGGTATCTTTTGTGCCTTTGCCGACATTGCCAATCACGTTGCCGCCCATATCAACGGTCGTACCTTTAACGATTTCAAAGGTTTTACCCGAACCGCCGATAGTCGTATTGCCCGTTACGGTCAAATCGCCATTCACATCGGTGTTCTTCAGCTTGGTCTTACCGTTTACGGTCAAGTCCTTCTCAACCGTTTGGCTGCCTGAAACCGTGCTGTTGCCTGCAACGGTTTGGTTTCCGCCGATAGTCGTATCACCCGTGATATCGGCATTGCCTTTCACAGTCAAATTCTGATGAACGGTTTGATTGCCTTTAACAATGCTGTCGCCGCCCACTGTGATGTTTCCGCTGGTTGTAACCGATTTGAACTCGGGATTTTCATCAAAGCGTATTTCGATACCGCCTTTCTCAGAACCTACGGTTTTCACATTTTTCGAGCTGTATTCGGCATCTGATTTGGTTCCCTTACCGACTATTTGCATTATCTCGCCCAACTTACGGTTTACTTCCAGCTTGCCGTTATTGCCGACAAAAATCAAACCTTTTTCTGTCAACAGTTTAGCCGCATCTTGCAGAGCTTTGTGAACATCGCCGCCGTTAACGGCATCTTTACTATCTTTGGCAATGCTGCCTGAACCGACATTGGTAATTTTGTTGCCGCCCATGTCGATTGAAGTTCCGCCAAGGATGTTAAAGCTGTGTCCTTGTCCGCCGAAAGTTGCGGTGTTGTTAACAGTTAACGGACCGCTAATCGTTGTATTCGCCAACTGAGTTGCGCCTGCGACATTCAGGCTGCCTGCAACGGTGGTGTTCTGCAAGGTGGTGTTGCCTTCAACCTTCAGGTCTTTCTTCAAGGTGGTGTTGCCGTCCACAATCAAATCTTTGCGAACGGTCTGGTTGCCTTTCACTTCGTTGTCGCCGTTAACGGTCTGGTTGCCTGTTACGGTCTGGTTGCCGCCTACCTTGACGTCTCCCTTGGTCGTCAAAGTGTTCAGCTTGGTATCGCCCGTTACGGTCAGATTGCCTGTCGTAACTTCGCTGAACGTAGGTTTATCGGACATCTCGATGACTACGGAGCCGTTTTCGGTTTTGGTTCTCAGGTTTTTAGAGCTGAAGTCGGGCTGATTGGCATTGGCGGCATCGCCGATGATGTTCAGCGTTTGTCCCAAAGGTACCAATACGGTCTCGCCTTGGTTGCCTTTGAAGTTCAATCCGCCATCGGTCAGGGCTTTTGTCGCATCGGTAATGGCTTTGCTGACATCGCCGCCGTTCACCGCATCGGTGCTGTTCTCGGCAATGCTGCCTGAACCGACATTGGTAATCTTGTTGCCGCCCATGTCGACAGTGGTGTTCTCTTTTACCTTGAAGGTCTTGCCCTCTCCGCCTACGGTGGCGTTGCCGTCAATCACGGTGTCTTTGAGATTGCTGCTGCCGCCTACGGTCAGATTGCCGCCCGTAGTCAGATTGCCTGCGGTTACGGTGCCGCTGAAAACGGGGGCGTTGGCCAGACGGATTTCGATGCTGCCGTTTGCATTGCCTACGGTTTTGATGTTGCTTGCGCTGTATTGGTCGTCTGTTGCAGTGCCTTGGCCGATAATTTGCAGCTCTTGGCCTAATTTGCGCTTAACTTTGATTGCGCCATTGTTGCCGACAAATGTCAGACCTGCGTCAGTTACGTTGCTGATGGCTTCTTGTACGTTCTGCATATTGGCGGCATCGGTGGAGTTTGTGCCTTTGCCGACATTGGTGATGGCGTTGCCGCCCATATTCACGGTTGTGCCGTTGGCTATGCTGACGGTTTTGCCGTTGCCGCCCAGGGTTACGTCTCCCTCGGCTTTCAGGCTGCCTGCAACGGTGGTGTTCTGCAAGGTGGTGTTGCCTTCAACCTTCA
>JASBYJ010000005.1 GCA_029984035.1 Conchiformibius sp. | reverse complement strand
TGAGGATACCAGCACCTGAAGCTGGCGCGTCTACCAATTCCGCCACCTGGGCTTTAAGTTGTGTTGGAAAATCAAAGTATTGGTGCCCAGGAGAAGACTCGAACTTCCACACCCGTGAGGATACCAGCACCTGAAGCTGGCGCGTCTACCAATTCCGCCACCTGGGCTTTGATTTTCCGTTTCGTTTCGGTTACAGTGCGGCCGAAACGAAAGGCGAAATTATAATAAACCGCATAAAAAGGTGTCAAGTATGAAAAAAATTAACAATCAGAAAGCTTTGGATTTGCGCGGAAGGGATCCGTATCTGCAGCGCGAACGGGAAAAATACAGCGGACATCCTTTGCCGAGCAGGGAGTGGATTATTGCGCTGCTTGAGCGTGAAGGCGTGCCGCAAAAGATAGAGATGTTGGCGGATAAATTTGCCATTTCAGACGATGAATACGAGTTTTTCGAACGCCGTTTGAAGGCTATGGCAAGAGACGGTCAGGTACTGATTAACCGCCGCGGAGCGGTATGTGCGGCGGAAAAATTGGAAATCGTCAAATGCCGTGTGGAAGCGCATAAGGACGGGTTTGGTTTTGCCGTTCCGCTGGTGTCGGACGGTAAGGGCGATTTCGTACTGTATGAACGCGAAATGCGCGGGGTGATGCACGGCGATATTGTTACGGTACGCCCGAAAGGTACGGACAGGCGCGGCCGCCGCGAAGGACAGGTATTGGATATTGTGGAGCGCGCGCAATCGGACGTGGTGGGCCGTTTTTACATAGAGCGGGGCGTGGCGGTATTGGAAGCGGAGGACCGCCGTTTGCAGCAAAGCATTATCCTGGAGCCCGAATCGGTGGCGCAATTTCGGCCTAAACACGGTCAGGTAATCGTAGCGCATATTGAAAGTTATCCCGAAGGGCACCGACCTGCTTTGGCAAAGGTGGTGGAGGTGTTGGGGGATTATGCCGACAGCGGCATGGAAATAGAAATTGCCTTGCGTAAGCACAAACTGCCTCACCAGTTTAGCGAAGCCTGCACACGGGCGGCGGAAAAAATCCCGTCCGAGGTTCGCCCAAGCGATTGGAACGGCAGGGTGGATTTGCGCGATTTGCCGTTGATTACGATAGACGGCGAGTCATCGCGCGATTTTGACGATGCGGTATATGCCGAAAAACAGGGGCGCGATTACCGTTTGGTGGTAGCGATTGCCGATGTCAGCCATTATGTCCGTCCGAATGACGCGATTGACAAAGATGCGTATGAACGTGCTACCAGTGTGTATTTTCCGCGCCGCGTGATTCCGATGCTGCCTGAAAAATTGTCCAACGGCATTTGTTCTCTCAATCCCGATGTGGAACGTTTGTGTATGGTGTGCGATATCGTGGTAGGCGCTTCAGGCAGCCTGAAAGACTATGCTTTTTATCCCGCAGTTATGAAATCGCACGGGCGTTTGACTTATACGCAGGTGTGGAATTGGCTGGAAAGCGGTGCAGACAACCCGTATAAGCGCAACTTGGATACTCTGTATAAACTGTTTCAGGCATTCCAAAAAAAACGCGCCCAACGCGGCGCAATGGAATTCGATACGGTGGAAACGCAGATGTTGTTCAACGATGACGGCAAAATCGAACGGATAGAACCCGTCGTTCGCAATGATGCCCATAAATTGATTGAAGAATGCATGTTGGCAGCCAATGTGTGTGCCGCTGATTTTCTTTTGAAAAACAAACAATCCGCATTGTTCCGCAATCACTCGGGGCCGACCCCCGAAAAACTCGCCGTCTTGCGTGAACAACTGGCTTTGTTGGGATTGACATTGGGCGGTAAGGACAAACCTACGCCCAAGCATTACGCCAAATTGGCTGAAAGCGTGCGCACACGCAGCGATTATGCCTTGATTCAGATGATGCTGTTGCGTTCGATGCAGCAAGCAGTTTACGAACCGGATAACAGCGGTCATTTCGGTTTGGCATACGAACATTACGCCCATTTCACTTCGCCTATCCGCCGTTATCCCGATTTATTGGTACACCGCAGTATCAAAGCGGCCTTATCGGGCGAACCGTGCAATTTCCCGTCTTGGCAGGCTGCGGGCGTGCACACCTCCCATTGCGAACGCCGTGCCGATGACGCTTCGCGCGATGTGGAAAATTGGCTGAAAACCTTCTATATGCGCGACAAGGTGGGCGAAGTATTCGGCGGCAAAATTTCAGGTATGGCCAATTTCGGCATATTCGTTACCTTGAACGACATCCATATCGAAGGCATGGTGCATGTCAGCGATTTGGGCGAAGACTATTTCAATTACCGCGCCGATATTTTGGCTATGGTAGGCGAGCGCAGCGGCATACGCTTTAACATCGGCGATACGGTAACTGTGAAAGTGGCGCGTGCCGATTTGGAAACCAGCAAAATTGATTTGGTGCTGGTGTCGGGCGGCCGCCGCAAAAAGGCCGAAAACGAGCGCAACGTGCGTACCGACATGCAGTTTGTCGGAAAAGCTCCCCAAGCGCGCGGCAAACAGTCTTCAGGCAGCCTGAAAAAACGCCGCTCCTGAAAAAGCAAGGCATGTGTAAATCCGTTATAATCACCGCTTTCGGTTTCCGATGGATTGCAGATAAAGGACAATAAAATGGCATTTTTGCAAGGCAAAAAAATTCTGATTACCGGCATGATTTCCGAACGTTCCATTGCTTACGGCATCGCCAAAGCCTGCCACGAACAAGGTGCGGAGCTGGCGTTTACTTTTGCCGTTGACAAGCTGGAAGAGCGTGTGCGCAAGCTCGCCGAAGGTTTCGGCTCCCAATTGGTATTCCATTGCGATGTGCAAAGCGATGAAGAAATTGCAGCCGTATTTAACGACCTCTCTCAGCATTGGGACGGTTTGGACGGCTTGGTACACGCTATCGCCTTTGCTCCCAAAGAAGCATTGAGCGGCGATTTTCTCGACAGTATCAGCCGCGAAGCGTTCAATACGGCTCATGAAGTTTCCGCTTACAGCCTGCCCGCATTGGCCAAAGCGGCGCGCCCTATGATGCGCGGACGTAACGCATCGATTTTGGCATTGTCTTATTTGGGTGCCGTTCGCGCTGTGCCTAATTACAACGTTATGGGTATGGCAAAAGCCAGTTTGGAAGCAGGCATCCGTTTTACCGCATCCTGTTTGGGTAAAGAAGGCATCCGCTGCAACGGTATTTCCGCAGGCCCGATTAAAACATTGGCTGCGGCAGGTATTGCAGACTTCGGCAAGTTATTGGCTCATGTTGCGGCACAAAATCCCTTGCGCCGTAATGTGACCATCGAAGATGTCGGCAATGCCGCAGCGTTTTTGCTGTCCGACTTGGCGGCAGGGATAACCGGTGAAATCACCTATGTTGACGGGGGTTACAGCATTAACGCCCTTAATGATGCCGACGAGTAAACACACTGAACATCAATGCTTTTCAGGCAGCCTTCCGAAATATCGGGAGGCTGCCTGAAATTTTGGGATTAACGGACAATATGAACCTAATGTGCTTGCACAAAGCAAGGAAGCATAGGCAAGGCCGGATAATCATGCGAAGGAATCAAGACTGTCTGTGATATGGCTTTAAAGATTTCAGGCAGCCTGATATCCGATTAACGGTATACCTCGCCACCCTGCCGGACAAACTCTACGGCTTTTTCCTCCATTGCCTGTTGCACGGCGGCATAGTCGCGTACTTCCTGCGTGATTTTCATCGAGCAGAATTTGGGGCCGCACATGGAGCAAAAATGTGCCACTTTGGCGGCTTCCGCAGGCAGGGTTGCGTCATGAAAGCTTTCTGCGCGTTCAGGGTCGAGACTGAGACGGAATTGGTCGCGCCAACGGAATTCAAACCGTGCTTTGGATAGGGCGTTGTCGCGCAATTGTGCGCCCGGCCAGCCTTTGGCCAAGTCGGCGGCATGCGCGGCGAGTTTGTAGGTGATGATGCCGGTGCGTACGTCTTCTTTGTCGGGCAGGCCCAAGTGTTCTTTTGGGGTAACGTAGCAGAGCATGGATGTGCCGTACCATGCGATATGGGTGGCGCCGATGCCTGATGTGATGTGGTCGTATGCGGGGGCGACGTCGGTTACCAACGGGCCGAGCGTATAAAAGGGCGCTTCGAAGCAGTGTTGCAGCTCTTCGTCCATGTTTTGGCGTACGCGTTGCAGAGGTATGTGGCCCGGACCTTCAATCATGACTTGTACATCGTGTCGCCATGCTTTTGCAGTCAGCTCGCCGAGTGTGTACAGTTCGGCGAATTGGGCTTCGTCATTGGCATCGGCAATGCTGCCCGAACGCAGTCCGTCCCCCAAACTGAACGACACGTCGTAGGCTTTCATGATTTCGCAAATTTCGTCAAAACGGGTGTAGAGAAAGTTTTCTTTGTGGTGCGCCAGACACCATTTGGCCATAATCGAACCGCCGCGCGATACGATGCCGGTGAGACGTTTGGCGGTTAAGGGGATATGGCGCAGCAATACGCCTGCATGGATGGTGAAATAATCAACGCCTTGTTCGGCTTGTTCAACCAGGGTGTCGCGGAAGATTTCCCAAGTTAAATCTTCGGCGATGCCGCCGGTTTTTTCCAATGCCTGATAAATCGGCACGGTACCGATGGGTACGGGAGCATTGCGCAAAATCCACTCGCGCGTTTCGTGAATGTTTGCTCCTGTCGATAAGTCCATAATCGTGTCTGCGCCCCAACGCAGCGACCATACCATTTTTTCCACTTCTTCGGTGAGCGAGGAAGTAACCGCGGAATTGCCTAAGTTGCCGTTGATTTTGACGCGGAAATTGCGTCCGATAATCATCGGCTCAAGTTCGGGGTGATTGATATTGGCAGGGATGATGGCGCGTCCTGCGGCGATTTCGCTGCGGACGAATTCGGGTGTGATTTGGTCGGGGCGGGCGGGTAATGATGCGCCGTGTGCTTCGCCGCGGTGTTGTTTTAACAACATGGCATAACGCGGGTCGCTCCAAATTTGGTCCAGTTTGGCGCGTTCGCGGATAGCGGCAAATTCCATTTCGGGAGTGATGATGCCTTTGCGGGCATAGTGCATTTGGGTAACGTTGGCACCTGATTTTGCACGGCGGGGATGTGCGGTATGAGCAAAGCGCAGCGCGGCGGTTTCGGCTGCATTGGCACGCTGTCTGCCGTATTCGCTGGATAGTTCAGGCAGCCTTTCGCTATCGCCGCGCTCGTCCAACCAGGCTTGGCGGATAGGGGGCAAGCCTTGTTTTAAGTCGATACGGGCATTGGCATCACCGTATGGTCCGGATGTGTCGTAAACGGGAATGGGCGGATTGCTTTCGCTGCCGCGAGAGCTTACCGTGTCGTCTTGGCTGATTTCGCGCAGGGGTACCCGAATGTCGGCGCGGCTCCCTTGTATGTAGATTTTCTGTGAATTGGGATAGGCGAAACTGATGCCTAATTCTTCAGACAATCGATTGATTTTGTTGGTTTCGTTTTGGTGTTGTGCAGACATGCTTTGCTCCGAAAATATCGGTTCAAGCCGCGCAGAAAACCAAAACACGTTTGGACAGCGTTAACGGCAATGAACGCTGTCCAAACGTGTCGGCAAATTGTATTGGTGTCGATTTGCATCGGTTTAGTTTCCTACGGCGGTTTTAACCGCATCAGGTTCAACGGGTGTTATCTCAGCCGCCCTTTCAGGCAGCACCCCGACTATCAAAATAAGAAGAATAAAGGATTTCCGGGATGCAGACAAGAAGCCTGTGCGAGATATGCGAACCACAGAATAATATGATGGTAGGCAGCAGCGTATGTGATTGCAGACCTTAATCGTTTTGGAAACAAGGGTTTTATGTCTGCTGCAGTCAAATCCTGCATCAAGGCTGCCTGAAAAACGGTTCAGGCAGCCTTGATTATTCTGTACAGCCTGTTTTCTTTACGATATATTACACGTTGTTACATAGTCCTGTTGCCGTGTGCCCGAATACATGCCGCACGGCAAATGTTTAAAGTATTCATCCGAAACAATAATTTAGGAGAGCACACATGAACCAAGCGGTAGAACGTATCAGACATGCCGGTTTGCGCAACAAAATGATGTCCGCCGAACAAGCCGCCGAATTTGTACAAAACGGCATGGTGGTTGCTTTGAGCGGATTTACGGGCGCAGGTTATCCGAAAGCCCTGCCCACTGCGATAGCTGAACGCGGCAAAGCGGAGCATGCCAAAGGCGGAACTTTTCAAATCAGCGTGGTAACCGGCGCGTCCACCGCTCCCGAATGCGACGGCGTACTTGCCGCCGCCAACTGCGTCAGCTTCCGCAGCCCCTTCCAATCCGACCCCGCCCTGCGCAACAACATCAACGCCGGCCACACCGCTTATCAGGATATGCACCTGTCGCACGTTGAGCAACAAATGCGCCAAGGTTTTTACGGCGCGTTTGACGTAGCCGTAGTGGAAGCCGCCGCCATCACCGAAGAAGGCAAAATCATTCCCGCAATGGGCATCGGCCACATGAACGAAGCCGTCAAAGCCGCGAAAAAAGTCATTATTGAAGTCAATACCGCCCAAAACGCCAAACTGGAAGGCATGCACGACATCGTTTTTGACATCGGCGTGCCGCCGCACCGCCAGCCCATTCCGATTACCGGCCCGTTTGACCGCATCGGTTCGCCCTATTTGGAATGCGACCCCGACAAAATCGTTGCCGTGGTGCTGACCGATAGCGGCGACCGCAACAGCAAATTCGCCGACCCGGACGACAATTCCAAACGCATTGCCGCGCAAATCATTGATTTCTTTAATCACGAAGTGAAAGCCGGACGTTTGCCGAAAAACCTGCTGCCCCTGCAATCGGGCGTGGGCAACGTCGCCAACGCCGTGCTTGCCGGTTTGCTGGACGCGCCGTTTGACGATTTGACCGGCTACACCGAAGTGCTGCAGGACGGTATGCTGGATTTGATTATCGCGGGCAAAATGAAACACGCTTCCGCCACCGCGCTGTCGTTCAGCCCCGATGCGCTGCAACGCTTTAACGACAATATTGAGTTTTTGCGCGACAAAATCATTCTGCGCCCGATGGAATACACCAACAGCCCCGAAGTCATCCGCCGTTTGGGCATCATCGGCATGAACGCGATGATTGAAGCCGACATCTACGGCAACGTCAATTCCACCCACATCATGGGCACGAAAATGATGAACGGCATCGGCGGTTCGGGCGACTTTACCCGCAATGCGTTTTTCTCGTTCTTTGTGTCGCCCTCGGTGGCGAAAGACGGGGCGATTTCCTGCATCGTGCCGATGGTGTCGCACCACGACCACACCGAACACGATGTGATGTTTATCGTTACCGAACAGGGCATGGCGGATTTGCGCGGCAAATCGCCGCGCCAACGCGCCAAACTCATCATTGAAAACTGCGCCCACCCCGATTACCGCGACCAGTTGCGCGATTATTTTGACCGCGCCGAAAAAGCCGCCAAAGTCGGTTTGCACACGCCGCATTTGCTGGCGGAGGCTTTGTCTTGGCACCAGCGTTTTGTGGAAACGGGCGATATGCGCGTGAAATAACAGCTTGATTAAAAAAATAAAAAACGGGCTGCCTGAACGGGTTTCAGGCAGCCTGTTTGTTCAAATTTTTCAAAACAAGGTAACACCATGAACAATCAAGACTTTGAACAAAGTATCGCCCCATTTTTTTGGGTGGAACACGACCAACAGTTTTCCGTATGTTTAGATGTGGGCGAATATCGGCAAGCCATTTTTGACAGCCGCAGCGATGAAGGCTTTGAAGGAAACGGCTACGATTGGCAAGCCTTGGCGAGCGTGTTTTTACACGAACAGTTGCCCGAATATGCCGAAATCATTGAGTTTGACTCGGAAAGTGGGATGTTTTGCGCTTACTCTGACAATGCCGATGCCTTAAAAACCTTTATTTTGGCTTTTAAAGCGGCTTGCGAAGATGAAGCCTTGATTTTGGATATTTTTTCACGCGCCGAATTGGATTGAGATAACGGTATCGCTTGGTTTGAAATGCAGTGTGGATTGCTACTTCGTTTCAACCTAAGCTACATTCATTTTATGGAAACGAACTATATACGGGAAATAAACGGTTGGATTGTTCATAATGTCAAAAACACAGGCTGCCTGAAAACTTTTCAGGCAGCCTGTTATCGTTGGTGGCTTGGCTAAAATCAGTCTAATCTGTTTACACTCGGATTATTTTCCACGTTTCATGGAATTGAAAAAATCATCGTTGTTTTTGGATTTTTTCACTTTGTCAATCAGAAATTCTGCCGCTTCGATGTCGTCCATAGGATGAATGACACGGCGCAATGCCCACATTTTTTGCAATTGCTCTTGTGCTACCAACAGTTCTTCTCGGCGCGTGCCGGATTTGTTGATGTTGATGGCCGGGAATACGCGCTTTTCAGCCAGCCTGCGTTCCAGATTCAATTCCATATTGCCCGTGCCTTTGAATTCTTCAAAAATCACATCGTCCATACGGCTGCCGGTTTCTACCAAGGCGGTGGCAATAATGGTGAGCGAGCCGCCTTCTTCTATATTTCGGGCGGCACCGAAAAAGCGTTTGGGGCGGTGCAGGGCGTTCGCATCTACGCCGCCGGTCAAAATTTTGCCGGAAGTCGGTACGACGGTATTGTAGGCGCGTGCCAAGCGGGTAATCGAGTCGAGCAGAATCACTACGTCTTTTTTATGCTCTACCATGCGTTTGGCTTTTTCAATCACCATTTCGGCTACTTGAACATGGCGTTGCGCAGGTTCGTCAAAAGTGGAAGCGACCACTTCGCCTTGCACGCTGCGCGACATCTCGGTTACTTCTTCCGGACGTTCGTCTATCAGTAAAACGATGAGTTCCACTTCGGGATAGTTTGCAGTGATGGCGTGGGCGATGTTTTGCAGCATCACGGTTTTGCCGGATTTGGGCGGGGCGACCAGCAGGGCGCGTTGTCCCAAGCCGATGGGTGAAATCAGGTCGATGACGCGCCCGGTAATGTTTTCTTCTGCTTCGGTGTCGCGTTCGAGTTTGAGTTGTTGGTTGGGGAACAGGGGGGTGAGGTTTTCAAACAGAACTTTATGGCGGCATTTTTCGGGATGGTCGCCGTTGATGCTGTCCAAGCGGACGAGGGCGAAATATTTTTCATCGTTTTTGGGTACGCGCACGGTGCCTTCTATGGTGTCGCCGGTGTGCAGGTTGAAACGGCGGATTTGGTTGGGCGATACGTAAATATCGTCAGGGCAGGCAAGATAGGAAGTGCTGGGGCTGCGCAGAAAGCCGTAGCCGTCGGGCAGAATTTCCAGCGTGCCGGAGCAGACGAATTCGCGTCCGTCTTTCATCAGGCGGCGGACGATTTCAAAAACCAAGTCTTGCTTGCGGAAGCGGTTGGCGTTTTCAATACCCATTTGTTCTGCTTGTTCAAGCAGTTGGGTGATATGTTGGGTTTGGAGTTCGGAAACGTGCATATAGAATGGTTTAGCCGCTTTGATAGATTGGGCGGCTGTTTTATCAAGAAAATAATTTAGGAAAGGCTGCCTGAAATCGGCGGATAGAGAAATTTAAGAAGGCGGATTGTATTCAGGCAGCCGTGTGTTTGTCAAGACGGACTATTGTTTATCGTGTGCAAACAGGCGTTCTTTTGCCAGTTGTTCAAACGGGGTGTTTGGGCGCCCGTAGTTGGCAAAAGGATGGATGGCAATGCCGCCGCGAGGAGTGAATTCTCCGAACACTTCGATATATTTCGGATTCATCAAGGCAATCAAGTCTTTCATAATGGTGTTGATGCAATCTTCATGGAAATCGCCGTGATTGCGGAAGCTGAACAAGTAAAGTTTTAATGATTTGCTTTCCACCATTTTGATATCGGGAATATAGCGGATGATGATGGTGGCGAAATCGGGCTGACCGGTTATCGGGCAGAGACTGGTGAATTCGGGGCAAATGAATTTGACGAAATAGTCGTTGTCTGGGTGTTTGTTGTCAAACGCCTCTAAGACTTCCGGAGCGTAATCGGAGCGGTATTCTGTTTTTTGGTTGCCTAATAGTGTGATATGGCTGAGTTCTTCGGGTTTTCTCATATCGGAATCGGATTGTGGTATTAAATTGATGGGAGCAGGAAGTATTTCAGGCTGCCTGAAAATAAAAGGACGCGAAGTATAACAAATTCTCAGGCAGCTTGACGTTAAGTCATTTATAATTTGCCCGATTTTGCCGCCGGAATCTTTTCATGCGGTCTTTGCCTATATTTAATCAACCGATTGATATAAATGGCGGTTTCCGTACGCAGTACAAGATGAAAAAAGCAAGGCTTGCCTATGCCGTAGGCTTTGGCAAAATGGCATGACATGAATAGGTAAATCCAAACTGTCGGTATGGAGTATAGCAATTTTCAGGCTGCCTGAAATCAGATATTAATTAAGAAAGAAGTAATGAATGAAGTTTATTGACGAAGCAAAAATCGATGTGGCGGCAGGACGCGGGGGCAACGGTGCAACCAGTTTCCGTAGGGAAAAATTTGTACCGCGCGGCGGGCCTGACGGCGGTGACGGAGGACGCGGCGGCAGTGTGTTTGCGGTGGCCGATGAAAATGTCAATACGTTGGTGGAATACCGCTTTGTAAAACGTTATCAAGCCAAAAACGGAGAAAAGGGACACGGCAGCGACCGTTACGGCGCGGGTGCGGACGATATAGAATTGAAAATGCCCGTTGGTACGCTGATTCGTGATGCGGACACCGATGAAATCGTAGCCGATTTGGTGGCGCACGGACAGCGTGTGTGCCTGGCACGCGGCGGTAAAGGCGGTTTGGGCAATATCCATTTCAAATCATCAGTTAACCGAGCTCCCAAACAATCTACCCCGGGTGAAGAAGGTGAGGCGCGTACTTTGATATTGGAATTGAAAGTATTGGCGGATGTCGGTTTGCTTGGTATGCCTAATGCCGGCAAATCGACTTTGATTCGCGCCGTATCGGCCGCGCGCCCAAAAGTGGCGGATTACCCGTTTACTACTCTGCATCCGAATTTAGGCGTGGTGCGCATGGACGAAAACAACAGTTTTGTCATGGCCGATATTCCCGGGTTGATAGAAGGTGCGGCCGAAGGCGCGGGCTTGGGGCATCGTTTTTTGAAACACCTTTCGCGTACGGGGCTGCTGTTGCATGTGGTGGATTTGGCGCCTTTTGACGATACCGACCCCGCAGCCGAAGCATTGGCGATTGTGGAAGAGTTGCGCAAATATGATGAAGAGCTGCACGATAAACCGCGCTGGCTGGTGTTAAACAAACTCGATATGCTGGACGATGAAGAAGCACATCGGCGCATTACCGATTTTCTAGACAAAACAGGATGGAACTTCCCCGAACCCGATGACCGTTTCGGCTTTGATATGACTACGCCGCGCTTGTTTAAAATCAGTGCGTTAAGCCATGAGGGAACGCAGCATTTGGTGCAAACGGTTAACCAGTATCTGAACGAAAAAAGAAAATTGCTGCAGGCGCAAACGCTGCCTGAAAGCAATACGGCATCGGTTCAAACCGATACTTCGGTATTGAAGGCGGAATAGGGCGGCTTTTCGAGCACACATGCTTTGAAAACGAAAAGGCCGCCTGAAAAGTTTCAGGCAGCCTTTTATTAAGGTGTGTATTTGAAATATAGTTTTACCATCGTTTGCTAAGATAATGAGCTGATGAATTTAGATGCGGTATGATTTACTTATATCATTCATTTGATTCGGTGTACTGGATTTTTCTAGGGTGATAATGTTATGGTAAACAACCCGAAACTGTACAAACCGTTGGCCGCATTGATGGTGTGCTGCGGTTTGGCGTTTTCTTTTTGGTACAGCAACGCTTGGTTGCAGTTGTGCTATGGCTTGGCATTGTTTCTGTTCGGCATGCAGTGTATTGAGGAAGGGCTGCATAATGCGGCGGGCGGTGCGTTGCAAAGGTTGATGAGTAAGAGTACGTCCACGCCGTTGAAGGGGTTGTTGTTCGGCGTGGGTGCGAGCTTTGTGTTGCAGTCTACGACATTGGTCTCATTGCTGACCATTGCGTTTTTAAGTACCGGTTTGATTACTTTGGCAGGCGGTATTGCGGTTTTGCTGGGGACCAATTTGGGTGCAACCAGCGGGATTTGGCTGTTGGCGATTGCGGGAAAGAGCGTGAGTCTGAGTCCGGTTGCCGTGCCGATGTTGGTATTCGGTATTCTTGCTTCTTTTTTTAGCAGTAAAGTCAAATCATTCGGTCGGGTTCTGGTCGGGATTTCGCTGATTTTTATCGGTATTGATGCGATTAAGGGCGGTTTCCAATCGGTAGGCGATACGGTTAATTTTTCTTCTATGAATGTGGGCGGTGCGACTGAAATTGCCATTTTTTGTTTGGTCGGCTTGGTTTTGACTTTGGTGCTGCAATCTTCGCATGCGACTTTGATTCTGACTTTGGCGGCATTGGCGGGCGGACAAATTCATGTGGCTCAAGGTTTTGCGATTGCCATCGGCTCGAATGTGGGCAGCAGTTTGACAACTGCGGTGGTCGGTTTTTTGGGCGGGGAATCCAACGGCAGACGGTTGGCATTGATGCATTTGCTGTTCAACAGCATTACTGCGGTATTGTCGCTGATTTTATGGATGCCGCTCAGTCGCAGCGTAGCTTGGATAGCAGGGCTCACCGATATGAATCCGCTGTTGCAATTGGCATTGTTTCATACTTTGTTCAATGGTTTGGGTGTGGCTGCGTTTTGGAAATGGCAAAAGCGGTTGGCAAAATCGCTGTGCCGGTGGCTGCCTGAAAAAAGTAAAAACGGCCTGCTGCCTGAAAGCAGCGAAGCCGTGCGCCCCATGTATCTGCATCATAATATGTTGCGTTCGGGGGATACTGCATTGCGTGCCGTTTTCCAAGAAATCGGCCGTTTGAGCGAATTGAGTTTGGAAGTGATTTGTCATGCCCTGTATGTGCCGGCCGGCAAGTTATACAGCTATTGCGACGACTGCAATGAATTGCCGTTGCCTAAAAAACCGTTGGAAACCAATGTGCAGTCGTTTTACGAATGGCAGATTAAGCCGCTTTACGGTGATATTTTGGATTTTGCCAGCCGCATTGATATCGACGGTGAAGAACATCAGCAAGAGCTCACGGCGGCACATCTGATTGCTTCGCAAATGGTTGCTATTGTTAAAGAAAGCAAAAACTTGCAGAAAAACATGCAACGGTTTTTGCAGGACGGCGAAGCTGCGGTATATTATGATTATCTGCAATTGCGCGAACATTTGCTTGCCACGCTGTGCCAGTTTAACAGTGTGCTGCAAGGCCGTTTGCAAGGAGAGGAGCGCGAACGGCAAATGGATGGTTTGGGACAACATATCGATACGGTAGAAGCCATCCGCACGCGTGCGCTGATTAAATTGCGCAACGATGAGCTGGACAGTGCGCAGGCATCTTCATTGATGAACGATATCAACTATACGCGCCGTATCGGTATGGGTTTGCTGGAAATTTTGAAAACGGATGTGCATGGTTTGTTGCAAACCGATAGGCCGCAAGAAAGTATTGAAAGCGGCGTTCAGGCTGCCTGAAAACATTTTTACCAACTGCAAAACAAGGAAACAAAAAATGAGTATTTACCGTTGCACCCATTGCAAACACTTGGGCGAACACTCCGCGCCGGCCGGTATGGGACGTTGCCCCCAATGTGGCGGTGAAACTAAATTGTATGATGCCGTCCACTTTATCAACCAGATTCTTGCCCGTTATACCGCCGTCCTGCGCGAGTTGGATACGCTGCGTGAAGAATCTTCAGGCGGCGTACCCCCCCTGCAAGTGGCATCAATCCATTGAACAATATTAAGTTTTCCGATACTTCCGCACTCGCTTCCGCAGTGCAACACCAAGCTTTAAGCGAATGGTTTGTCCGCAAAAATATCCGTGCTGAATTTGACTACGATGCGGTGGATATGGGCGGCTATTATGACGAAGCGGCTGAAGCCATCGGCCGATACTATGATTTGTTTAAAGATATTTTAGGAAAAATCAATTGGGCATACCGTAATAATCATGGAGGTGCCAATTTTGATTTGAAAAAATACAGCCAAAAAGATGCACAAACTCTCAACCGTTTGTGTCGCGAATTCTACAGCCATACTCTGTTTTCCCGCTATCACTATCAGAAATCCGACAAGCTATTGAATTTAAAACTGCAAAGTGCCACACCTGTGCGTCAATTTTTCAATGGTGCTTGGCTGGAATGGTATGCACTAGGCAGGTTGCTGCAACAAGCTGCACAACGCGGTGAACAATACGCTTTTTCTTGTGCGCGTTCGGTAAATATTCGCTTTGATAATGAAGATTTGCACGAACTGGATGTCGTGTTTTTACCGGTCGGTCGTGAACCGATTGTTGTGGAATGCAAAACCGGTGAATATCGTCGCGATTTAGCCAAATATCTCACTTTACGTAAACGGCTGGGCATTCCTGAAACTCATTTTATTCTTTTGGTAACCGATGTTGATGAAGCACAGGTTAAATCATTGGGTTCAATGTATGATTTAACGTTCGTTACCCCTCAGCTGTTGCACGAGTATCTGCAAAGAGTAATGTGATTTGCCTTCAACAGTTTCTCATGGCTGCCTGAAAGTGATATGGCAATGGCTTGTTTGGGATGATTTCTATTTTTCTTACAGTTACTGTTATTGTAATGGTTTGGTAATCTGTTTGAATGAAATCGATTTGAATTACCTAAGTATGTGATATATGGGGTATAGGCTGCCTGAAAGGTTAGTGGTATGACCCGATTCAGGCAGCCTGATGCTGAATATGCTCTGTTCTCTATGCGGCCGGATTGACATTAAGTATTTTCATATTGTCTGCGGCTGGTATTGTTGTGCGAAACAAACCATTTCGCGGTTGTCCGATATGCCGTTCATGCGTCCTGTTCCTCCGAACGGCAATCAATGCGTTGCGCGATGTCTTTCAAATTGGTGTAGCTTTCCACCAAACGCGGCACATCGTCCAAACTCATGGCAAACATCCACAAATAAGTCGTCAGCGAATAAACATGCCCCGCGCTGCCGTAGCCGTTCAGGGTCAGCCACGCCAAAGTAAAGCCGAACAAGACCGCCATCGCCGTTCCCACCGCCAAATAGCCCGCCGCTTCGCGGTTGGAAATCAAAATCCGCAACCGCGCAATCAAGCCGTAATGTTTGTGCAAAAGCGGCTCGCCGGCGTGGCGTATCATGTCCACATCGCGCTCCAAACGGTTGTTCAAACGGCGGTAAAGGGTTTCGCCGATGCGGGAAAAACGCGGCAGCAGCAGCGCAAACACCAGCAAAATCACCACGCTCAACACGCCCGACCAAAACGCCAATACCAGCAGCATCAGGCTGGCACCGAATACCGATACCATTGATGTCAGCGCGGTAGGCAGGTGTTCTTCAAAAAAATTGACAAATTCCCGCGACAAGGCCACCCGTGCGGCAATCGCGGACGGGCTTTGCCCGCGCACGCGCTGTTCCACAATCACGGGTACCGCCAATTCGCTGTAAATCCGTGCGAATACGCGCGTGTCCGCGCTGCGCCGCGCCGACAAACCACATCAGCCAAACCAGCAGCGCGTAACTCAAGGCTTGCCACACATTGCCGCGCATCACCGCGTCCACCGCCCAACCGCCGAACACGGGATAGGCCAGAAACAATAAATTTTCCGCCGCCACCACGCTGAACGTCAGCACCAGTTTGCGGCGGTGTTGCCATGCGATGTTTTTTAAAATCGTCCACATGCTTGGTTTCCGCAAAAGCGCGGTATGATAGCAAAACCGAAACAAGGCTGCATCAGTTGGATAATATGATGGCGGTTACTTGATTCATCACAATAAAAAAACAGCCAAGTAGTGCGTTGTACTTGGCTGTTTGCGGTTTGAATCTATTGTCTGTGTATGGAACGAGACAGTTTTTGTAAACGTAATGTGTAGTCGATTAATTTAAATATGAATACCACATTGACTTTTTCGTCTTGCCGTACCGGTTGAGCCGTCTGGAGCCCGTTACCTTGTCTAATTTAAACTTAATCGGCCGAATAAGGCGTTATTTGATTACACAACGCCTTGCGCCAGCATCGCATCGGCGACTTTCTTGAAGCCCGCAATGTTCGCGCCGTTCACATAATTCACAAAACCGTCTGCCGAACCGTTGGCAACGCAGTTTTCGTGAATGTTTTCCATAATGCCGAACAAACGTTGGTCTACTTCCTCGCGCGTCCACGACAGACGAATGGCGTTTTGGCTCATCTCCAAACCGGAAGTGGCCACGCCGCCCGCATTAGACGCTTTGCCCGGCGCGTACAAAATCTTCGCTTTGACAAAGGCTTCCACCGCGCCCAAAGTGGAGGGCATGTTCGCGCCTTCCGCCACGCAGATGCAGCCGTTTTGCAGCAGGGTTTGCGCATCGTTTTCGTCCAACTCGTTTTGGGTGGCGCAGGGCAGCGCGATGTCGCACGCCACGCCCCAAGGACGTTTGCCTTCAAAGAATTGCAGACCTTGCTCTTTGGCGTAAACGGACAGACGCTCGCGGCGCACTTCTTTCAATTCCATCAACGCCGCCAACTGCGCTTCGGTCATGCCGTTGTCGCCGAACAGCACGAAACCGCCCGAATCGGATACGGTCAGCACTTTCGCACCCAACTGAATCGCTTTTTCGGCAGCATATTGCGCGACATTGCCCGCACCGGAAATGGTAACGCGCTTGCCCGCGAAGCCGTCGCCTTTGGTTTTCAGCATGTTTTCGGCAAAGTAAACCGTGCCGTAGCCGGTGGCTTCGGGACGAATCAGGCTGCCGCCGTATTGCAAACCTTTACCGGTCAGCACGGAAGCGAATTCGTTGCGTACGCGCTTGTATTGTCCGTACAAAAAGCCGATTTCGCGCCCGCCCACGCCGATGTCGCCTGCCGGCACGTCCAAATCCGCACCGATGTGGCGCGACAATTCGGTCATAAAGGCTTGGCAGAAACGCATCACTTCGCCGTCTGATTTGCCTTTGGGGTCAAAGTCGGAACCGCCTTTGCCGCCCCCCATCGGCAGGGTAGTCAGCGCGTTTTTAAATACTTGTTCAAAAGCCAGAAATTTCAGCACGCCCAAATCCACGGTGGGGTGGAAGCGCAAACCGCCTTTGTAAGGACCGATGGCGGAATTCATTTGCACGCGGTAGCCGCGATTGACCTGCACCTTGCCCGCATCGTCCACCCACGACACGCGGAACATAATCACGCGCTCGGGTTCAACGATGCGCTCCAGCAGACCGAATTGGGTGTATTTGGGGTTTTTCGCCAAGAACGGGGCAAGGCTGCCGAACACTTCTTCCACCGCCTGATGGAATACGGTTTGGTTCGGGTCGCGTTGTTTGATGGTTTGAAACAGGGCGTTCAAGTCGCTCATAATATAGTCTCCTGAGTTAGGGTAATCGTTAGGGTGGTGTAGTTTAGTTACAGAAAAGGCAAACAAAGCAGTTGCTTAATTACATTATTTGCAGTTTAACAAGATTTTCTGCTGTTTGCCAAGCGGTTTTTAGCGAAATTTAAAGCATTTTTAACAAAAATTATAATTTCTTGATGTGGCGCAAACGGTATTCAGGCAGCCTGAAACCTTTTATACTGCTCTAGTTTCTTGCTTTTATTGAAATGTCATGTCTTTTATTCCTACCGAACTGATTCCGCCGCGTTGGTTGAGAGGAAGCGGCAATTTGCAAACCGTATATGCCAAATCTTTGCAACGCGCCGCGCCTGATTACCGCCGTGAGTTGCTGCCCGACAGCTATGGCGTCGATGTGGCGGCATATGATTTTATCGATGGCCGCCCGGATGCGCCTTGTGTGGTGCTGCTGCACGGCTTGGAAGGCAGCAGCCGCAGCCATTATGCCGTTGAGTTGATGCATGCCGTGCAGCGCAAAGGTTGGAACGGTGTGGTGGCGCATTTTCGCAGTTGCGGCGGCGTGTCATCGCAGCGGATGTATCACAGCGGCGATACGCGCGAAGTGGCGCATATGCTTGGCGTACTGGCGCGCCGTTATGATGTTTTGTATGTGATGGGCGTGTCGTTGGGCGGCAATGTGCTGGCAAAATATTTGGGAGAATGCAAACAGGCGGCGTTGCCTAAAGCCGCAGCGGTGGTTTCTTCTCCCGTGGATTTGCAGGCAGCCGGCCGTGCGTTGGAAAAGGGTTTGCCAAGGCTGCTTTATACTCCGTATTTCCTGCACACGCTACTGCCGAAAGCGCGGCACGATAAACGCATACCCATCAGAAGCCTGGGCGATTTCGACAATGCCTACACCGCGCCGATGCACGGCTTTGCCGATAAAGACGACTACTATATCCGAGCTTCTGCCAAACCGTTTTTGAAAGACATCGCCATACCGACTTTGCTGCTCAATGCGCGAAACGACCCGTTTTTCCCTCCGGAATATTTGCCGACCGCATCGGAAGTGTCGGAACAGGTGTATTTGTTGCAGCCCGAACACGGCGGGCATTGCGGCTTTGTCGGCGGAGAAGGGCGGGGACATCTGCATTGGCTGCCTGAAACGGTATTGGCCTTTTTTGAAAGCCGGGAAAGCTGATTGTTTTGTCAATGAATAAGTCTTCAGAGCCTTTATTTTCTTTCGCATTGCTGCCGCTTTGGTGCGGTTTGCTGCTGATTGCGGTGGTGCCGTTTTTGTCTATTTGGCGGGTCGGGCCTTTGAACAGCTTTTTTTTGGAAAGCGGTTCGTTGCTGTTTTGTCTGTTGATGGCGGGTTATACGGCGTTTTCAGGCAGCCTCTGCCGTGTACGTATTCCCGCTGCGTCTTGGTATTTTGTCGTTTTGGCGTTGTTTTGGGCTGTTCAGGCTCGGGTGATGGGTTTGGTTTATCCCGGTCTGAGCGATATGGCGGCTTGGGCGTTTGTAGTATCGGCCTTAACGGTATGGGCGTGTCGTGCGTGGATGTGCCGGTTTGGCAGCGAGCGCGTGTTGACGGTATTGGCGGCAGTATTGCTGTCGGGCTGCGTATTGCAGGCAACGGTGGCGTGGATGCAGTACACAGGCGTTGCGGCATCGTTCAAAGGGCTGCTGATGTATCGTGCGGGCAGTGTGGAAGGCCAGCTTGGGCAGCGTAACCATTTGGGACATTATTTGATGTGGGGCGTGCTTTCGGCGGCTTGGATGTGGGAGCGCAAAAGGCTGCCTGCTTGGGTGGTTTTACCGGTAGTGCTGTATGTGTCGTTGGCTATCGCTTTAACCGGTTCGCGTACGGTATTGGCTTATCTTTTGGTTTTGGCCGTATTGCTGCCCGCATACCGTTGGTTTTCAGGCAGCCGCAGTACGCGCTTGGTATGTTGCTTGGCGGCGGTGTGTGTATGCGTGTCGGTTTGCCAATTGGCGGCAGAGCCTTTACTGTCGCTGTTTGAAGGCCGGCTGACGACTGCATTGGAACGTTTGGACAGTGTGCCGTTTAACGAATCGGGACGTTACTACGAATGGCGCAAAGCATGGCAGATATTTTTGTCCGCACCGCTGTGGGGCTATGGTTGGAACAGTTATGCTTTGCAGGGTTTTTTGAGCGATATTTATCCGAACGGTTTCCGTCCTTATGAAAGTAGCGTGTTGTTTACGCACAGCCATAACGCTTTGTTGAATTTGTTGGCGGAAATGGGTTTGGCAGGTACGGCATTGGCGGCGGGCGGTTTGGCTTGTGTGGTAACAGGCAGCCTGAAACGATGCCGCACGCCGGGTGGATTGTTCGTTTTGGCTTTATTGAGCGTGTCTTTGGTACACAGTTTGTTGGAATATCCGCTTTGGTATGTTTATTTTTTAAGTGTGTTTGCCTTATTGGTCGGTTTTCTGCCTGATGGGGGAGAAGCGGATGCACAACCTGTTTACCGGCCTGTGTGGCGCTACGGCGTGATGGTTGCGGTTGCCGTATTGGCGGCAGGGATTGTGCGTTTGGGTTTTGCTTATCAGCAACTGTGCGGTTTTGCAGGAAAAGTGCCCGAGCAGGAAGCGGCAAAGGCAGAAAATATCGCAGGTCTGCTGGCTGTGGCAAAAACCGAACCGATGTTGAAATACTACGCACAACAGCAACTTGTCGCCTATATCGACCCCAAAGCCGACAATCTGCCCGATTGGGCGGCGGAAGTTACCCGAGAAACTTCGCAGTTCCGCCCTTATGCCAACGCCTATAAATATGCATTGACCGAATACCGGGCGGGGCGTTACGAAGCGGCGGAGCAATGGATGCAGAAAATGTATCGTTACTATCCCGCCAAATTGCCTGCTTATGGTTCCGCGCTGGCGGACAATCCCCGCTACAGCCGCTTGCAACACGGTTATAAGGTTGCGTGTATGCAATACGCGGCTGTTTCAGGCAGCCAAACGGGATGTATCGGCTACTTGGACGAATAAGTGCCGCCGCCCGCTTTGACAACAGGCTGCTTTGTATATTGCAAACCCTGTTTAGACACTGATATATAAGAAAAAACCTTAAAATATAACAAACCCCTAAACATAATTGTGTTTAAGAGAACATCACCGTTTTCAATTGTGTTAAAGAGAGTTGGCGTGAGCAGCTCGAAAGCTTTGTACATATTTTTACCGAAAGTCTCGGCTGGCAAATATTTTTGATAAAGAGCCTGTTAAGGTTTGATATGAATTCATGAAACACCGGCCAAATTTAATTCGGCATATGAAAATTCGGAATGTATTTCAGATAGTTTGCGGAGAAAAGGCGGCTTTACGTGTACAAAATGATTATAAAGGTATGAATAATGAGTGGCTTGGTTGTGATGGATATCTGCACGCGCAATAGACCGGCTGGAAAATTGAGCAATATATTGCCAACTATCGGCATTCAAAACGGTGGCAAGTAATAGGGGCTGCCTGAAAAATCGGCAACTGCTTTCAGGCAGCCTGATAAGGAAAAAATAAGGAAACATGATGAAACTGATTTTAGTCCGACACGGTCATGCGGGTGCATATACGCAGCCCGACAGCGAACGCAACCTGACCGAAACAGGCAAAGTGCAAGCGGAACACACTGCCGCTTGGCTTAAGCAAAACTATCTTCCCACGCAGTTCGTCAGCAGCCCCTACAACCGCGCCCGACAGACTTTGGACATCATTGCAGGGCAGTGGCACGCACCTTTGCCGCACGCGGTGTACGAAGGCATTACCCCCGATGCCGATGCACGCCGTGCATTCAAAGGTTTGGCAAAATGGTCCGAACAGGCAATTGCAGAAAACGGCTGCCTGATAATCGTTTGCCACATGAATTTGGTTGCCTATTTGGCACAGTTGCTCACCGGCGAATATCAGGCAGGTTTTTCTTTGGCTGAAGCGCGGGTATATGATATTGATGTTTGGGCGGCGGGTGCGGCAAGCGAAGTCGCACGTTTTATCCCCGAGCAGGCTGCCTGAAACGGGTGTTTTACCGATTGTTTCCCAAGTGATGGTGAAACCGATTGGCAACCAAACCTTTTCAGGCGGCTGATTTTAGGAGAATGCATGATGAATGCCGAGCAGAATATCCGTGATGACTATATGCATATTGCCATGGCGGCAGACGCGGACTACGCCGAACCTATGGAAACCCTGATGAAATCGGTGGTGATGTCGCATAGGGGGCGGAAAATACATTTTTATCTGTTGCACAACCATGCCTTTTCCGAAGAATGGTTTGCCGATAAAAACAGGATTTTATCGAAAGTGGGCTGCTGCATCACTTCGCTCGATATTTAAGAGCCTAAAGAGTTTGAGGGATATTGTTCTCCTGTGATTGCTTCCCGTACTTCGCTCTACCGCTTGCTGATACCGCAATTGATTCGGGCGGAAAGAGTGTTGTATTTGGATTGCGATATTGTCGTGATACGGGATTTGAGCGAATTTTATGACAGCGATTTTGAGGGAAATCTGCTGACGGCGGTGTCCGATATGGCAATGTGTTCGGAATATATCAAGCGCGACGATTCCAGCGGAGGGCTGCTGCCTTATTTGAATTCGGGCGTGTTGCTGTTTCATAATGCCGCTTGGCAGCCTGAAGATTGCGAACGTTTATTGCAAACTGCCGCCGCCAATATACAAGCCCATTATGGCGACCAGGATATCTTGAATATTGCCTTGCAGGGCAAATGGAAAATTGCGGGGGGGGGGGGGGAAGTATAACTATCAGCTCGGGTATTTTATGAGTATGATGCTGCAAGGCTGTATGCATTTATTACGGGAAACGTATTGTCCCGATGTGGCGGTTTTTCATTTCACCCGAGCGAATAAGCCTTGGTTGCGTGCGGAAAATTGTTTGTATTGGGAGCTTTATCAAAAATATGCCCGTATCGCATGGGAATAACGGCATTGGAAGGAAGAGCGGGCGATACGGAGACGGTATCATGGCGAAAAGGCTTTATACCGAAGCCCGACAGGCATTCGTTATGATGACGAAAACGCCGTATCAAACAGATACGGCGTTTGTTATCGGACTTTATATTTGGTAGTGGTTGGGAATTATCCCGATTTAGTCCTCTTGCGCTGCCAATTGCAGATAATTATCCAAACCCAACGAAGAAATCAGTTCCAGCTGGGTTTGCAGCCAGTCGAAACGTTCTTCGTTATCGTTTTTCAATTCTTCCAGCAATTGGCGGGAAACATAATCCTGCTTCGCTTCACACACTGCGACAGCCTCTGTTAAAGCCTGATGTTTGGCTTTTTCTTTGGCAAGGTCGCATCGGATGATTTCTTCGGGTGTTTCGCCAATCAGCAGTTTGCCCAATTCCTGAAGGTTGGGCAAACCTTCCAGCAGCAACACGCGCTCGATGATGCGGTCGGCGGCTTTCATCTCTGCGATGGAATGTTTATACAACCGACAGCCCAATTCTTCCAAGCCCCAGTTTTTCAGAATGCGGGCATGTAGGAAATATTGGTTGATGGTTATCAGCAGGTGTCCCAAATTTTGGTTGAGCTGCTGAATGACTTGATGGTCGCCTTTCATTGCAGACTCCTATCAAATTTGGCTTTGCAGATAGTTTTGTTCACCCAACATTTTAATCAGGCGCAGTTGTTGTTCCAGCCAGTGCGCGTGGTCTTCTTCGGTGTCTTTCAATTGTTCGACCAGCATTTGGCGGGTAACGTAATCCTGTTTGTCTTCGCACAGTTTGATACCTTTTTTCAGGTTGTCGCGCACTTCCAATTCGGTATCCAAGTCCAATTGCAGCATTTCGGTAACGGTTTTGCCGACTTTAATGGCGGAGGGAACGCAAACAGGCGTGCCGCCCAGCATCAAAATACGGCGGATAAAATGTTCCGCATGGATGGTTTCGTCTTCCATTTCGTGGCCGATGCGTTCAAACAGTTTGGTGTAGCCCCATTCCGAATACATACGGGAATGGATGAAATATTGGTCGCGTGCGGCCAATTCTCCTGCCAACAGAAAATTCATATAGTCTAAAATTTCTTTGTCGCCTTGCATGATACATTCCTTCATATAAGTGGTGGATAACGGTGCAAATTGTAGCAGCCTGAAAACTTCTTGCAATATTTATTTTAAAATACAAACAATTATCAAATATAATCCTTATGCAAACAGATATGATAGCTGATATTGTTTGTTGTAATGATGAGATAAATCATGGTGTTGGTTTGATAGTGATTGTTGATTGTTATTGATATGGCCAATATCATAGTGAAAATTTTGCATTAGTTTACATTTTCATGTTTTCAGGCTGCCTGAAAAGATTATCGGTAATATGCATGGGCGGCAAAGTAGGCTACAATCCGCAAGTCGGCAAACCGCCGAACGCTTCATAACTAAGGTGAACTCATGCTTACAGGCAGTCTTGTTGCACTGATTACGCCGATGCATGCCGATGGCAGCATCAATTTCCAGCAATTGCACGCTTTGATTGATTGGCACATCCAAAACGGTACGGACGGCATTGTCGCGGTCGGTACGACCGGCGAGTCGGCCACTTTGTCGGTGGATGAGCATTTGAAAGTCATTGAAGAAACCGTCAAATACGCCAACGGGCGCATTCCCGTCATAGCCGGTGCCGGTGCGAACAATACCGCAGAAGCGGTGGAGCTTTCCAAAGGCGCACAAAAGTCGGGTGCGGATTACACGCTTTCCGTAGTGCCTTACTACAATAAACCCTCTCAAGAGGGCATCTTCCGGCATTTTAAAACCATCGCCGAATCGGTATCCATCCCGATGATTATCTATAATGTGCCCGGCCGCACGGTGGTCAACATGAGTAATGAAACCATCTTGAGGCTGGCGCAGATTCCGAATATTGTCGGCGTGAAAGAAGCCAGCGGAGACATTGCCCGCGCCTTATCTTTATTTAAAAAAGTGCCGGAAGGCTTTGCAGTGTATTCGGGCGATGACCCGACAGGTTTGCCGTTTATGTTGTGCGGCGGGCATGGTGTTATCAGCGTTGCCGCCAATGTGGCACCCAAAGCGTTTGCCGATATGTGCCGCTATGCCATACAAGGCGATATCGCCCAAGCGCGCAGCCTGAACGAGCAGCTTATCCCGATTTATGACGTCATGTTTTGCGAGCCCAGCCCTGCCGCGCCCAAATGGGCAGCCGCGCAACTCGGCGTATGTGCCGAACATGTGCGCCTGCCTATAGTGCCTTTAAGCGCAGCCGCACAGGAAAAGGTACGTGCCGCATTATCAGAATCCCGATTGATTTGAGGAAAATTATGAATTACGTTAAACCCTTGCTTATCACACTCAGCAGCATTGCTTTGGCAGCCTGTTCGGGCAGTAAAAATGCCAATCCCAAGTTGGATTACCAATCGGAAAACAATAAAATCGTCAGCTTGGAGGTGCCGCCTGATTTGAACGACCCGCGCGGCGGTAATCTTTACACGTTGCCGGACGGCACGATTGCCCGTCCCGATGCACTCAAACAGGATACGGCCCAACAGAGCCGCGTATTGGTCAAAGTGGACAATATGCATATCGAGCGTCAGGGCAACCAACGCTGGCTGACGATTGACAAATATTCCGCCGCCGAAGTATGGCCGTTGCTCCGTGCTTTCTGGCAGGAAGTCGGTTTTACCATTTCATCGGAAGAACCGGCCGCCGGTTTGATGGAAACAGGTTGGGCGGAAAACCGTGCCAAATTACCCAGCCAAGGGCTTCGCCGCCTGTTTGATACGGTTGGCTTGGGCGGTTTGTACAGCACCAGTGAACGCGATAAATTCCTCATCCGTGTGGAACGCAACCGCAATTCAGGTATTGATGTTTTCTTTACCCACAAAGGCTTGGAAGAAATTCATACCGGTAAGAACAAAGATAATACCGCGTGGCAGGCGCGTGCCAACGACCCCAATTTGGAAGCGGCGTTTTTGGCAAGGTTTATGCAGTATCTCGGTGCGGATGAAGCTGTGGCCGCACAACAGGCGGCAGCGGCTTTGAAACAGGAAAAAGGTACCAAGTTTGCCAAATTGGAAGAAAACGCTTTATTGGTTTACGGCTCTCCCGAGCGTAATGTCAATCGCATCGGCCAAGCCTTGAACCGTGTCGGTCTGACCGTACAGCAATATGTTGACGAGCGCGGTATGTTTGTTGTCCGTCCTGCTCCTACCGAGAGCGAAGCTCTGATTGAAGCGGCCAAAGAGGCCGAAAAATCAGGTTTCTTCGGCCGTCTGTTCGGCGGTAAGAAAAAACCGGCCGGCAATGCTTCGGAGCCTAAACAGCAAATGTTTGTTTTCTTGGAAGACGCAGGCAATGCACAGCGCGTTCATTTGCTCAATCAGTTGGGTCAGCCCTATACAGGTGCCGATGCGCAAAAATGGTTGAATTTGCTGTATCGCGAATTACATTGATACTTGGCTGATATGTTGAAAACACCTGTCTGAAAAGACAGGTGTTTTTATTTCAGGCTGCCTGAAAAGGTAAATGATGCCATACGATAGGAAAATGATTCGATATTTCAAGACAGTTGTTTAAAGGGTAAGACAGTATTGGTGAATAGTCGGCCTGTTTTGCAGGCTGCCTGCAAACGGAGGCGTATGGTTTGCGGTTTCCTGAGCAGGCAGGCAATATAACCTGATATGGAGACGTAACTTTGATTCAAACCAATCAGTTAAGATAGGAATCGGGCAGCGTGAGTGCTGATAAATTCTCATTTTTCAGGCAGCCGTCTCAATGGATTTTATGTATGGTGTTAAAGATGCAAAAGTTTTTTGAAGTGTGGTCATTAATGGAAACGGTTTTTTAAAGGTATTTTTAGGATATTGAAGTATGGCCTTTCAGGCAGCTTGTTGAAGGTGTTTTGGGCTGTTGTCTGTACTTTTTACAGAGGGGGAAGGCTCTTGCCATGCAATCGGAAATCAATGACGGTGTTTTATCCGTTTGACGCGGCAAAACGGGTGGTTGGTAAGCTTTTCGGGCTGTCTGAAGAAAAGTGTGATGCCGGTTATCCTTCAGACAGTTAAAAATGGTGATATTCATGAGAAAAGCCCCTTAAACATGATGAACGTTTAGGAGCTTTTATATTTTGGATTTTTTCTTATATATCAGTCCCTAAGTGGAGCTTGCAATATACAAGGCTGCCTGATTGGTTTTGATGAATCAAAAGGAAATATTCCAAGTTTTCATGACGGCATGCAGCAGCAGTTGCAGAGAGGGGTCGCTGCTGTATTCGTTCAAATAGATGAAATTGAGAGGTAGGGGAATATCGAATTCGTGAATAAGGGAAATGGTTTTGCCCTGTTTTTGCGCGGCTTGTGCGATGTGTTTGGGCACCAATGCCAAACCTGCGCCTGATGCGCACAGCTCGATAATCGCTTGCGGATAGTCGCAGATAATATGTTTTTTCGGGGATATTCCGTGCTGCTGCCAAAGTTGTTGCAAAGCTTTGCGGCTGCCTGAAACCGGCGACATTTCAATCCATGTGCAGCCATTGAGGCTTTGGGGCAGGTTGCGGCGCAGTGTTTCTTCGTCTTGGGCGGGGCAGATTAGGGTGTAGTCGATATTTTCTAAAAAACGGATTTGCAGATTGCTTTGGTTTAAGTGTCCGAGAAACAGGCCGCCGTGCAGTTTTTTTGCTTGAACGCGGGTTAATATTTCTCCGCTCATGCCGTATTGGATATGCAGCTGTACTTCGGGACGGTTTTCCATAACGGTACGCGCCAAGCTGCTCACTTGTGTGCTTCCCAAGGGGTGGATAATGCCGAGTTGCGCTTCCTGTACGTAATGTTCGGGCAGCGTTTTGGCAAATTGTTCCAATTTGTGTTTGTGTTGCAGCAAGGCTTCTGCTTCAGGCAGCAGGGCAGTGCCTGCGCGGGTAAGGGTCATGCCGTTGCTGTTGCGTTTGAACAAGGGCGTGCCGACAGCAGTTTCAATAGCTTTGATTTGTGCGGAAACCGCAGGCTGGGATAAAAACAGTTTCTCTGCCGCATGGGTAAGATTACGGGTGTGGGCTACCGTGATAAAGGCATGCAGGTGGTTGATGTCCATGATATATCCTTTGTTGAAGGTATTGTTCTTTTCAGACGGCTTTTTAGCATAAAACAAAATCAGGCGGACTTTTTTTACATACCGGATAGGCAGGTTAAAAGCTTTATATTGTTTAAATTTCTTTGAAAAATAAAAGGCTTGATATTTTTTATCGAAAAAATCCGTTTCAGGGCTTGAAATTCGGCATGTCAGGCTTTATCTGACTTGCCGTTGCAGCATTCTGCTGCCGTCCTATTTCTTTACGTTTCTTTTTTAGGAGAAAACACACATGACAATCCGTCCCCTGCACGACCGCGTGGTTGTGAAACGCCTTGAAGCCGAAGAAAAAACCGCCTCCGGCATCATTCTGCCCGGCTCCGCCGCCGAGAAACCCGACATGGGCGAAATCATCGCCGTGGGCGCGGGCAAAGTGAATAAAGACGGCTCGCGCCGCACTTTGGACGTTAAAGTCGGCGACAAAATCCTGTTCGGCAAATACAGTGGTCAAACCGTCAAAGTGGACGGCGAAGAACTGCTGGTGATGCGCGAAGAAGACATCTTCGGCATCGTGGAATAAGTTTCAGGCAGCCTGAAACAAACCCGTCATTCCCGCGAATGCGGGAATCCACAGTCAGATAAACGATACCGCAACTTTACTGATGCAAACGCATGGATACCCGCCTGCGCGGGTATGACGGAAATTTTAGATTTTCATTTAAAAGACAAACTCTTGGAGCATATTGAATATGGCAGCTAAAGACGTACAATTCGGCGCGGACGTGCGCCAAAAAATGGTAAACGGCGTAAACGTATTGGCGAATGCCGTGCGCGTTACTTTGGGCCCGAAAGGCCGCAACGTGGTGCTGGACCGCTCGTTCGGCGGCCCGCACATCACCAAAGACGGCGTGTCCGTAGCCAAAGAAATTGAGCTGAAAGACAAATTTGAAAACATGGGCGCACAAATGGTGAAAGAAGTCGCGTCCAAAACCAACGACGTGGCGGGCGATGGCACCACCACCGCCACCGTTCTGGCGCAAGCCATTGTTGCCGAAGGCATGAAATACGTTACCGCCGGCATGAACCCCACCGACCTGAAACGCGGCATCGACAAAGCCGTTGCCGCCTTGGTGGACGAACTGGCCAACATCGCCAAGCCCTGCGAAACCTACGAGCAAATCGCTCAAGTGGGTTCCATTTCCGCCAACTCCGATGAATCGGTCGGCAAAATCATCGCCGATGCCATGCAGGAAGTGGGCAAAGAGGGCGTGATTACCGTGGAAGACGGCAAATCGCTGGAAAACGAATTGGAAGTCGTGAAAGGCATGCAGTTTGACCGTGGCTACCTGTCGCCCTACTTCGTGAACGATGTGGACAAGCAAATCGCCGGTTTGGACAGCCCGTTTGTATTGCTGTTTGACAAAAAAATCAGCAATATCCGCGACCTGCTGCCCGTGTTGGAGCAAGTTGCCAAAACCAGCCGTCCCCTGCTGATTATCGCCGAAGACGTGGAAGGCGAAGCGCTGGCGACTTTGGTGGTGAACAATATTCGCGGCATTCTGAAAACCGTTGCCGTGAAAGCGCCCGGCTTCGGCGACCGCCGCAAAGCCATGTTGCAGGACATCGCCATTCTCACCGGCGGCACCGTGATTGCCGAAGAAGTGGGTTTGTCTTTGGAACAGGCCACGCTCGACCACTTGGGTCAGGCCAAACGCATTGAAATCGGTAAGGAAAACACTACCATTATTGACGGTGCGGGCGACAAGGCCGCCGTTGAAGCGCGTGTGGGCGAAATCCGCAAGCAGATTGAAACCGCCACCAGCGACTACGACAAAGAGAAGCTGCAAGAGCGCGTTGCCAAGCTGGCGGGCGGCGTGGCCGTGATTAAAGTGGGCGCGGCCACCGAAGTGGAAATGAAAGAGAAAAAAGACCGTGTGGACGATGCTTTGCACGCCACCCGCGCTGCGGTGGAAGAAGGCGTGGTGGCCGGCGGCGGCGTGGCTCTGCTGCGTGCGCGTGCGGCTTTGAGCAAAGTCAATGCCGATAATGCCGACCAAGAAGCGGGCGTGAAAATCGTGTTGCGCGCGGTGGAATCGCCCCTGCGCCAAATCGTTGCCAATGCGGGCGGCGAGGCTTCCGTTGTCGTGAACAAAGTGTTGGAAGGCGAAGGCAATTTCGGCTACAACGCGGGCAACGACACCTACGGCGACATGATTGGCATGGGCGTGCTCGACCCCGCCAAAGTAACCCGTTACGCGCTGCAACACGCCGCGTCCATCGCCGGTTTGATGCTGACCACCGAGTGCATGATTGCCGAAGTGGTTGAAGACAAACCTGCTGCGCCTGATATGGGCGGTATGGGAGGCATGGGCGGTATGGGTATGATGTAACCTTCACTGCTTAAGCTGCTTAATCAAAGGCTGCCTGAAAATTTTCAGGCAGCCTTTTGTATGGGCTGTTATGTATTTGGTATCGGTTGCATGGCGGCATTGTATGCAAAACATCAGCCGGCTCCTTATGATGGTGATTTACCGGCCCGTTGCATTAACTATACAATCATATTTTTTCGTATTCCATAACGGCATTCACAGATGGATTTGTTGAAATATCTCCAAGCTCAGGGTATCGGCAGCAGGAAAGAATGTACTGCTTTGATTAAGAACGGTTTAATTTCCGTAAACGGTACGGTGTTGCATGACGGAAAAACCGATATCGTTCCCGAACAGGTGCGGAGTCTGCATATAGATGGAGAGGAAGCGGTGGTTATTCCTCTGCCGTATTACTATATTCTGCTCAATAAGCCTGAAAACTATGAAACTTCGCATAAGCCGCGTGATTATCCTTCGGTTTTTTCGCTGCTGCCCGACCACTTGCGGGCGACCGATATTCAGGCGGTCGGCAGGTTGGACGCGGATACAACGGGTGTTTTGCTGCTGACCAACGATGGGCGGTTTAACCACCGCATGACTTCGCCCAAGCATAAAGTGGAAAAACGGTATCGCGTTCGTTTGAAGCATGACGCGGATGAAACTTTGTGCCGCACTTTGGAAAACGGCGTATTGCTGCATGATGAAGGGGAAACCGTTGCCGCCGTATCGGCGGAACTTGTCGGCAGCCGAACTTTGCTGCTTACTATTTGCGAAGGAAAATATCATCAGGTCAAGCGCATGGTCGCCGCAGCGGGCAACCGTGTGGAAGGTTTGCACCGAGAACGTTTCGGTGATTGGGATACGCAGGATTTGCAAAGCGGCGAATGGCGGTTTGTTTATCCCGAACAATAAAATGCGGTTTGACATTTTGGTTTTCATAATTTGTCGGATTTCAGGCTGCCTGAAAAGTATTCAGGCAGCCTGATTGCCGTTATTCAGGACGGGATTTTTCGCTTGTATCGCGATATTGTGCGATAGTTTAGGTTGCCTGAATTTTTGTGTCCGACCGCCGGAATGGAAACTTGGGAACAGGCTGTCTGAAAAGATTTCAGAAAAGCCTTTTAAGCATGATTAACGTCTAGAAGCGTTATGTTTTGCTTGTTGCCGCTCTAACCGGAGCTTGCAATATACAAGGCAGCCTGACGGTTGTTATTGATATTGAAGGCGGCTGTCGGATAGCATCTTGCATCATATTTTTTGCCTTCTTTGCCCGAATATTTCTATACAATACTTCCCAACACATCAAAATTTTTGAATCAGGCTGCCTGAAAAGGTTCGGGCGGCCCTTTAGCGAGGTAAGAGCATGAACAGCATTCCGTCTTTATTGTTGCGTTTGCGCCGAGAAATGGAGCGGCACGGTTTGTCGGCATGGATTATTCCTACCGCCGACCCGCATTTGTCGGAATATCTGCCCGAGCATTGGCAGGCGCGCAGGGTGTTTTCCGGTTTTGACGGCTCGGCAGGCACCTTGGTGCTGACCGAAACACAGGCGCAATTGTGGACCGACAGCCGTTATTGGGAGCAAGCCGCGCTTCAGCTTTCGGGCAGCGGTATCGAATTGTGCAAACAAATCCCCAGCCGTCACTATATCGATGCTTTAGCCGATATGCTGCCCGTGCAGGCGTGCGCGGGCATTGCGCCCGATATGCTGTCGCTGTCGGTACGCCGCCGTTTTCAGGCAGCCTTTGCCGATAAAGGTATCCGTTTGTGTTGCGATAAAGATATTGCGGCCGATATTTGGGCGGACCGTCCTCCTTTGCCGAAGCAGCCCGTTTATCTGCATCAGGCGGCTTGTGTGGGTGCCGATGCCGCCGACAAGCTGGCGCAAATACGGCAGGAAATGGCGCGAGAGGGGGCGGATTTCCACCTGATTTCTTCTTTGGACGATATCGGCTGGTTGTGCAATCTGCGCGGCAGCGATGTGCCGTACAATCCTGTGTTTCTCGCTTATCTGCTTATCGGCCGCGAACATGCCGTGTTGTTTGCGGATTCGGAAAAATTCGGTGAAGCGGAATTGGCACGGCTGCATGAAGCGGGTATCCGTTTATGCCGTTACGAGGACGTGGGTTCCGCTTTGGCCGAGCTTTCAGGCAGCCTGATGTTGGATGCCGACAAAACCGCCGTTGCCACTTTATCGAAGCTGCCCGAACAGGTGCGCCTGATAGAGCGCATCAATCCTTCCGCTTTGCTGAAATCGCAAAAAAACGACAGGGAAATGAACAATATCAGGCAGGCTATGTTGCAAGACGGCATTGCTTTGTGCGGATTTTTTGCCGAGTGGGAAGACAAATTGGCGAGAGGCGTGGCGATGACGGAATGCGATATCGGCGAAATGCTTATTGCACACCGAAGCCAACGGGAAGCCTATGTTTCGCCCAGTTTTGAAACGATTGCGGGCTTCAACCGCAACGGCGCTTTGCCGCATTACCGCGCCGAGCCGGAAACCTGTAGCGAAATCAAAGGGCAGGGTTTGCTGCTGATTGATTCGGGCGCACAATATCACAGCGGTACAACCGACATTACCCGCGTTGTGGCGGTAGGCACGCCTACTGCCGAACAAAAGCGTGATTTCACTCTGGTTTTAAAAGCGCATATTGCCTTGGCGCAAGCGGTTTTTCCCGAAAATCTGCCCGCGCCGATGCTGGATGCCGTCTGCCGTGCGCCGCTGTGGCAGGAACAGTGCGATTACGGACACGGTACGGGACACGGCGTGGGCTATTTCATGAATGTGCACGAAGGCCCGCAGGTGATTTCTTATTACAGCATACCTACGCCGAACCATGCTTTAAAAGAAGGTATGCTCACTTCCAACGAGCCGGGGTTGTACCGCAGCGGCAAGTGGGGAATACGCATTGAAAATTTGGTGTTATGTCGGAAAGCAGAGCCGAAGGAAAACGGCGAATTCGGAGAATATCTGTATTTCGAAACCGTTACTTTATGCCCGATAGATACGCGCTTGGTGAATCGGGATTTATTAAACGATGGCGAAACGGCGTGGCTGAACGGCTATCACGCGCGTGTCCGCGATGCGTTGCTGCCTTATGTGGAAGGTGCGGCAAGAGACTGGCTATTGGCGGCAACAGGTCCGATTTGATTGCCGGATGGTTGGAAGTGTATGACTTGGGAACGAATGGTTTCCTGTGTCGGTGTTCGGGTGGCTTGAATTGTGCGGTATATCGTCATTAGGCTGCCTTGTATATTGTAAGCTCCACTTAGGGGCTGATATATAAGCAAAAACCCAAAATATAAAAGCCCCTAAATTTTAATCATGTTTAAGGGGCTTTTTTCATGGATATCATCATTTTTAACTGTCTGAAATCATTTGGCTCTTTAATAGCGATAAGGAAATGCTTTCAGGCAGCCTTGCGTGATGTGTACGGCAGAGTGTTCAGGCAGCCGAATGCGCTTGCCCGTAGGTTGGTTGTACTGATTTCAAATCGGTTCGGATGCTGTGAGAGAGCGGCAGTAAAAAGCGGAAATATTCCGCTTTTTTTCATATTGTCTGTTTGTATTGCCGAGAACGGCATAGGGGAAGCGGCATGAAAAGATGCTGCCGCTATACCGTTCAGATATGAATGATGTCTTGGAATGTTTGCGGGAAATTGAGTGGGGAGTTTGTTCCAAGTGTTTTTTGAATTTTTTAAACTTTTTTCGATTTTTTATTTTTATCCGTTTTTAGATGCCTCTTCCCTTAATTTTTCTCTCACCCATTCGCTGAAATTGTCCATTTTTTGCGCAGTTTCATACTCCAGAAGGTGTTTATCCTTACGAAAAAATATGATTTTTTTATAATTTGAATCATTGTAACGCTTATCCGCCTGACGTTGCGCGGCAGTACGTGTTTTGGTATCCGTTTTTCCCATATTTTTATCCTTGATGAAATAAAGCATCCGACAACACACCTTGCGCCCGCCTGTTGCGGATAAGTTCGGCGCACGCATCCGCCGCTTCAAGCAATTTGAGCGGGTCGGGGCGGTGGTCTTCGCGGTACACGTCAATCAATTTGATTTCTCTGAAACAAATCCCGTATAAAGGGTTTTTGTACTCAAAATTTTTTCCGTTTTGCCTGATGGATGGGCTTCCAGCTTCAGGCAGTGGCGCGGTGTATTCGATTTGGGCGACAAACCGCGGAAAACGGTTGTGCATCACCACATGGCTATCCCCTTGAAGGTTCATCCCGAACAGGTAAGGGGGTAACAGGTTAAACCGCGCATTCATTCTAGACATAGATTTCTTCCCATTCCTTGTTCATTGCGTTGATTTCACACTCAAACAAAAAACCTTCCAAATAGCGGTAACGTTCGATAAACTCATTGATTTTGGCTTTTACCAGCCACACGGGGGCTTTGCCGTCTTTCAGTTGGCTGTTCGGAAACCGAACATTGACATTTTTGTTAAAGTTTCGCTGTTCTATCGGAGTGTATTTCTCTGCCGGTGTGCACCAAACTCTGCGGCGGGATTGTATTGTCCCAATTCTGTCAGAAGCGTATTTCCGTATCGCTTATCCGGTTCTTCGGATGCGCACTGCGTTTTCAGGCGGCTTGGAGGCGGATGGATGGGATTATGTTGCGGGCGGGGCGAAGAGGGTATTGCGGCGTGTTGGTATCGGATTGAGGGTAATAATGTGTCAGTTGTCGTGATTTTCCAATTCGTACCAATCGGTTTTGAGTGCTTTGCAAGCGGTTTCCATGGTGAAGCCGCGATAGAGCAGGAAGCGGATTTGTTTTTGTTTGTCTTTGATGTTTTGTGCGGGTTCGCCGAATTTTTTGTGCAATACGGCGACGGCGTTGGCCAATTCGCTTTCGGTGTCGGGTAGTTTGTCGGTAATCACTTCGGCGGCTATACCGTTTGCCTGCAGGGCGTGTTTGAGACGCAGGCTGCCGTATTTGCCGTAGCGGCTGTGGATAAAAGCTTCGGTGTAGCGTTCGTCTGATTGCCAGTTTTTCGCTGCAAATTCGTCTAATACGTTTTCCAGTTCGTCTTCGCTTTCGGCATAGGGGGCGAGTTTGCGCTTGAGTTGCAGGCGGCTGGTTTCGCGGCGGGCGACAATCGCCATGGCGCGGGCGCGTAGGGATTTTTCGGGTTGGGTCATGTTTCAGGCTGCCTGATAGGGTGTCGGGCGGTATGTGAAAGTGTTGTATCGGGTGCGTATTGTAATGCAAATTAAGGGCTTCTTCAGTGTGGCGTTTCAGGCTGCCTGAAGGGGCGATTCCGGTGAAGGTTCGGTAGGAAGACTGATGAGTTTAGGCAGCCTGAAAGAAATCGGGCTAGACAATCGTCTGCCTTCTGGGCGGCGGCAAGTCGGGCGGTAAAAATAATCAAAAAACGGAATCAATCTGACGGTTGGTTCCGTTTGTTTTTTCAGGCTGCCTGAAATCGGGTGAATGTGTATTGGCGTTGAGATACGTTGGGTCAGATGCTTGCGGGCTGCCTGAAAAATTTGGTTGGTGACGAATCGTTTGATGGGGGTTTCCGGTTGGGTTGGACAAGCGGCAGTTGAGAGAGGTGTTGATACGGCTGATTTCAGGCAGCTTGGCTGCCTGAAAAAGATTGCTTTCGGCTTTTGAGCGACAGGCTTTGTGCGGTAAACGGGTGTGTCAGGCTGCGTATGGGAGCGGGTATGCCTAATTTGAGGCGCAACGGAAGCCCAGATTTTTGAGAACAAACGGGGCTTTCAGGCTGGTGCGGATGCCGTAGCGCATGAAAGCGGCGTAGTTGCCGGGGTCGGTGCTGTTGGCGGTGCCGCCGCCGCAAAACAGGCTGTCGTTGGCGGATGCGGCGTTGAGCAGGCTGCTGTTGTAATCTTCCGTCCATTCCCAAATCAGTCCGTGCATATCGTGTATGCCCCAGTAGTTGGCTTTGCCTGTGCCGACATTGCGCAGGCCTTTGCTGCCGCCGTCTGCGTACCAGTCAAGAATGGTGCGGTTGTAGTTGTCTTCGCGGCTGCCGTCTTTTTGTTTTTCGGAGGCTAGGGCGGCGTATTCCCATTCGTCTATGGTGGGCAGGCGTTTGCCTTGTGCGGTGCAGTAGGCGTGTGCGGCAAACCAGGAAACGTTGGTTACCGGGTAATTCAGTTCTTTTGCTTGGGGTGCGTAGCCGTTGTGCTGTTTAACCCAGTGTTGCAGATAGTTGCTTTCTGCCATGCGCTCGGAGATTTTGCCGCGCTGCCATTGCGGGTTTTGGGCGGTGAAACGGGCAAATTCGGCATTGGTAACGGCGGTTTTGTCGATACGGAAGCTTTTTACGGGAATAAGCGGAGTGTCTTTTTTCAAATACAGCGGACGGTAGTTGCCGCCTTGAACCGCTACGGTGTCGGCTGCCTGAAGCGCGAGAGGAAGGGAAACCGTGAGTATCAACAGCAGGGCTTTCATTGCTTATTCCTTGTCAATATTAAGTATTTTGTAAAACAGGCTGCCTGAAAGCCGTTCAGGCAGCCTGTTGCTCGCTTTAGGGCATGAGCGTTTTAACGCTCTTTGGCCACATCGGCGGGTTTCACTTCGCCGCCTTTGTTACCGAAGCTGTTCAGAACGAATGTTAATACATTTGCGGTGTCTTCGTCATTCAGTGCCAACGCGGGCATAACGCTGTTGTATTGTTTGCCGTTTACGGTGATTTCTCCGGTCAGGCCTTTCAAAACGGCGCGGATGCCGCGTTTGTGGTCTGCATTCAGGTAGTCGGATTCGGCCAGCGGCGGGAATGCGCCTTCCACACCTTTGCCTTCTACACCGTGGCAGGCCAGACAGTTGGCTTTATATACGGCTTCGCCGAGTTTGATGCGTTCTTCTTTATTGGCTGCAACAACGGGTTTGGCTGCCTGAGCGGCTTCCGATGCGGTTAAGGGAGCGGTTTGAATCGTGCCGCCTTCGCCTTGGTAAATGCCTTCGGTGATTTTACCCGAGAAGATTTCTTTGTTTTCTTTACCTTCCACGCGGATTTGACCCAGTGCGCCCTTGTTGAAGGCACGGAAGATGGAGTGGTCAACCAAGTTGTAGGTACCCGGTACATCGATTTTGAAATCTACGATGGCGGCACCGCCGGCGGGAACCAGTGTGGTTTGGATGTTTTTATTGATTAAGTCGCCGCCTTCTACGCGCACGTCATCGAAAATCTCACCGATAACGTGGAAGGAAGATACCAAATTGGGGCCGCCGTTGCCGACATACAGACGTACCTTGTCGCCGATTTCGGCTTTCAGTGCGTTATCGCCTGCGATAGCACCTACGCTGCCGTTGAAGACAACGTAATCGGGTTGTTCTTTAATGGCTTTTTCCATGTCGAACGGTTGCAGGCCGGCTTCGCCGTATTTGCCTTTGGTGTAGAAGTCGCCTTGTACGACATAAAACTCTTTATCGACTTTAGGCAAACCTTCTTTCGGTTCTACCAAAATCAGGCCGTACATACCGTTGGCGATGTGCATACCCACCGGGGCTGTGGCGCAGTGGTAGATATACAAACCGGGTTGCAGCGCTTTGAAGCTGAATGTGCTGACGTGGCCGGGAGCGGTAAACGATGCTTCCGCACCGCCGCCGGGTCCGGTTGCCGCGTGGAAGTCGATATTATGGGGAACGGTGGAATCGGAGCGGTTGGCGAATTCCACTTCTACGATGTCGCCTTCGCGTACACGGATGAATTGTCCGGGAACTTGTCCGCCGAAGGTCCAGAATTTGTAATCCACGCCGTCTGCCATACGCATTACTTTTTCCTGAACCTCGATTTTCACTTTAACCCGTGCCGCGTGTTTGCGGTCGATGGGAGGAGGTACATTCGGCGCGTGGGTAACGATGGCATCCACTACGGGCAATTCGGCGGCAGATGCTTCGGCAGCCGCTTTTTGTTGGGTTTGCGGAGCGGAGGCGGTTGTGCTTTCTTTACCGCAGGCGGTAACGGCAAATGCAGAAGCGATCAATAGGGCAAGGGTTCGTGTCTTCATGGTTGTTATCCTTATAGATAAGGTGGTTGGGAAGTTTCAGGCAGCCAAACCGCCTGAAATTTTTTATTTTTTTACTATTTTATAAGCAATCCTTTCTCATTATTTGACATAAATCAAATAAATATAAAATATGAAACTTTAAGGCTGTTTTAACCATATTTAAGGCAGTTTTGTTGTAATGAAACAACATCTGTTTAAGCAATCGGTTTGGGGCTTATTTGTGGCGATAGGGTAGTATTTATTTTTGTTTAATTTGATTTAATTTTTCTGTGTCGGTGTAATGCAAGATAGGAGTTTCCATAAAGTCACCTGAAGTGTTAGAATAATAAATATTCGTTAAAAACGAATAAATAGCAATCCAAGAACATACTTTGAGGAATACAAATCATGGGCTCCTACAAAAAACTTTGGTATACGTTATTGGCTGTATTAACGCTTACCTTTGCCTTACTCGGCTACCTCGGTACCGAAGTGTACCGTCAGGCACCGCCGTTTCCCGAGCAATATGTTTCCCGGTCGGGAACAGTGTTGCTTACCAAAGACGATATTCTGCGCGGCCAGTCTGCTTGGCAAAGCACCGGCGGCATGGAGTTGGGTTCCGTATTGGGACACGGTGCTTATCAGGCACCCGACTGGACGGCAGACTGGCTGCATCGTGAATTGGAGGCTTGGTTGGACATCACGGCGCAAGCCGAACACGGTAAGGCCTATGCCGATTTAGACGAAGCGCAACAGGCTGCGTTGCAGGCGCGTTTGCGTAAAGAGTACCGTACGCAAAGCGCGGTAGATGCCGAAGGAAAGGTAACGCTTTCCGATACCCGTATTCAGGCTGTTGAGAAAACCGCGGCTTATTACATCGCTTTATACGGCGATGCGCCCGAGTTGGCACAAAGCCGTGAATCTTTTGCTATGAAAAACAATACGCTGCCTGATTTGGAAGCGCGTGAAAAACTGAGCAATTTCTTCTTTTGGACTGCTTGGTCTGCTGCGACCAACCGTCCGGGCAGTGATGCCAGCTATACCAACAACTGGCCGCACGAGCCTTTGGTAGGCAATGTTCCGACTACTGAAAACTATATGTGGTCGTTTGCCTCTATTGTTTTCCTGCTGGCGGGCATCGGCTTTTTGGTGTGGGGCTATCATTTCCTGCGCTCGCGCGATGATGAGCCGAAAGTGCCTGCCGCCGACCCTTTGGCAAAAATCACGCTCACGCCTTCGCAAAAAGCCTTGTGGAAATATGCCGCATTGACAGTGGTTTTATTTGTCGCACAAGTGTTGCTGGGCGGTTTGGTGGCTCACTATACCATTGAAGGCCAACATTTCTTCGGTATTGAAATTTCTAAGATTTTGCCGTATTCGCTGGCGCGTACTTGGCATTTGCAAACCGCATTGTTTTGGATTGCTACTGGTTTTTTGACGGCCGGTTTGTTTGTCGCGCCGATTGTGAACGGCGGCAAAGACCCGAAATATCAGGCTTTGGGGGTAAACCTGCTGTATATCGCCTTGTTTATTGTCGTGGTGGGTTCCTATGCCGGTAATTTCTTTGCCATCACCCAAATCATGCCGCCTAGTCTCAATTTTTGGTTCGGACACCAAGGTTATGAATACCTCGATTTAGGACGTTTCTGGCAGATTTTGCTGTATGTGGGCTTTTTGTTCTGGCTGTTTTTGATGTTGCGCTGCACCGTTTCTGCGTTTAAAAACGGCGGCGATAAAAACCTGTTGGCGATTTTTGTCGCTTCCATTGTCGGCGTAGGTATGTTTTACGGACCGGGCCTGTTCTACGGCGAACATACGACTTTGGCCGTGATGGAATATTGGCGCTGGTGGGTGGTGCATCTGTGGGTGGAAGGCTTCTTTGAAGTGTTTGCCACTGCGGCATTGGCATTTATTTTCTATAACTTGGGTTTGGTAAGCTACCGAAGCGCCACTGTGGCATCATTGGTTGCAGGCAGCCTGTTTTTGGTCGGCGGCGTACCCGGTACGTTCCATCACCTGTATTTTACCGGTACGACCACTCCCATCATGGCGGCAGGCGCATCGTTTTCTGCATTGGAAGTTGTGCCCTTGGTATTGTTGGGACATGAAGCGTATGAACATTGGTCGCACCAACATGCCGCACCATGGATGAAACGTTTGCGTTGGCCGTTGATGTGTTTTGTGGCGGTGGCGTTTTGGAATATGCTCGGAGCAGGTGTATTCGGCTTTTTGATTAACCCGCCGATTTCGCTGTATTACCTGCAAGGCCTGAATACTACTGCCGTGCACGCACATGCCGCCTTATTCGGCGTATATGGCTTCTTGGCTTTAGGTTTTGTCTTATTGGTGGGTTGCTATATCAAACCCGACTACGCTTATAGCGAAAAACACATGCAGTTGGGCTTTTGGCTGCTTAACGGGGGATTGGTCGGCATGATTGTGTCCAGCCTGCTGCCTATCGGTATTTTTCAGGCAGCCGCCAGCATCAGCCACGGTTTGTGGTATGCGCGCAGTGAAGCATTTATGCAACAAGGATTCTTGGAGCTTTTCCGTTGGATTCGTATGCTTGCCGACTGCGTGTTTATCGGAGGTGCGTGTTTGTTTGCATGGCAGGTTGTGAAAATGTCTGTCAGTAAAAGCAAGACCGTTTAGATAAACACAGAAGCTGCCTGAAACCGAGCGTTTCAGGCAGCTTAATTTTTTCTCCCAAAATATGCATAGGCTCTTTTATTGTTCATCAATTATTGAGTCATATTCATTACAAAGAAAAGACGGGCGATGATTCGGCAGTATCAGAAAATTGCCATATGATTTAGTTCTAGACAATACGAAAATATACAGGCACAATAGCTTTGATTAAAACCGTAGGTTTTTCAGCGTTACCGGGCTGCCGGGGTGCTGATAATCTTCTTAGTTCATAGTAACTTCATGATATTTTTAGGAGTTGGCACAATATGGCACAAGTGAAAATTGCGGTTGGCGGTATGACCAGCAAAGAAGATGGCGATAAACTGGTTGCAAAAACTGAAAACGTTGTAGGAGTGAGATTCGTCAATGCCAACCATGAGCAAGGATATGTTGTGGTAACGCATACTGATGCTTTTGATGAAGCCGCCTACAAGGCTGCCGTTTCTGCCGCAGGATTTAGTGCCTGATTCGGTTTTTTGGAAAAAGGTTTCGGCTTGTTCCGAAACCTTTTTTATTGGTGGATAATGCTATTAATCGGTTTGTGTTTATCGTGAGAAAGATAAACCGGATGTAGTGTAGGGTAATGTGGTTTTAAGAAACAATCGGTATATCTGTTTTCAGGCTGCCTGAAAACGGATGAGTGCCAGTATATTTTCTAACGGGGCAATATTTTAAAGTATTGTCCTGTTATGTGTTTTTATCGGGTCTAATATGGAAAGCTGAAAGCAGAATGAAGCAGCTTGTTGCTGATTGATTCAGCTTGTACCGTGGCTGATATAGCTTGCTGAAGCCATGTTCTTCCGATACAATCAGATGTTATAGTATAACATCTGATTTTTGGTTATGTATCCTAAACACTATTTATATTTATTGCTGGTTATGGGTAGCCAGCCGCTTTTTGCTGATTCAGGCAGCCAAACATTGGAAAACGTGACAATCAACGGTATGCGGCAAAACAGTGCCCAACCTTTTGCAGGTAACCGTAAAGCCAGCGATGTATTGATTGATGGGGCAAAATTTAAAAGCCGTCCTGCTACTTTGGGGGAAGCTTTGGCAGGAGAAGTCGGTGTACACGGCAATCCTTTCGGCGGCGGTGCCAGTGCGCCTGTTATTCGAGGGCAAGAAGGTGTGCGCGTTAAAATTCTGCAAAACGGTTCCGATGTGGTGGATATGTCTTCGCTTTCTCCTGACCATGCTGTTGCTGCCGATACGTTGTTGGCGCAAAAAGTGGAATTGGTGCGCGGCGCATCTACTTTGCTCTATGCTGCCGCTTCACCTGCCGGTGTGGTTAATATTGCCGACCATCGTATTCCGGAGCAAATGCCGCAAGGACAAATTGAGGGAGAAGCGGCTGTCCGCCGGGATACTGCCGCCAATGAAAAAGCTTTTAACGGGGGAATAACTCTCGGTATCGGCAATCATGTTGCCGTGCGGGCGGAAGGTTTGCTGCGGCGTGCTGAAAATTATCATGTACCCTCTATCAAACTGGGGGAAGAATTGGATTATTTGCCCGATTCCCACAACCGTTCACGGGTTGGTACCTTGGGTGCGTCTTGGATAGGCAGTACAGGCTACTTGGGATTGTCATACAGTATGCGCCGCGATAAATACGGTTTGCCCGGGCACAATCATATGCTGGATACAACATCGGTGCATATTTTCAATCAGGCAGCCGACCCTTCACGCCCGCAGCGGGTCTATCTCAATATTTATCCCCACTTGATGGATGACAGCGATTTGGATTATGCGCATGAACACGGCCTGATGGGACACGACCATACTCCCGAGCACAGCCATGACAATCCATACGGCCATCATCACGACCACAGTTCGAGCGGCCCTTGGGTAGATATGGCTTCCAAACGCTTGGATTTGCGGGGCGAATGGCGTATGCCGCTTACCGGTATTGATAAAATCAAACTGGCACTGTCGCACGCCCGATACCACCATGATGAAATCCACGATGGCAAATTTTACGTTTCGTCCGGCGAAGCGGCAGGAATTGTGCAACGTTTGGAACAAGAAGCAGCCCGTTTGAAAGGAACGCCCGAAAGCATTTTCGACAGTAGGGGTTTGAACGGCCGTATTGAGTTGTACCACAGACCTTTGTACGGCTGGCAAGGCGTATTGGGAGCGCAATATACGCGTGTACGCAGCAAGGCCGAATTGACTCCCCGTTCCGGTTTTCCGGCGGGTGTGATGTCGTATTGGCGCCGCCGCCTTTTGCCCGAACATACCGAACGCCGTTTCAGCCTGTTCGGCTTGGAGCGGTTGCGGTACCGCAATCTGAGTTTGGAGTTGGCTGCGAGATGGGAAAGGCAGAGCCTGCCTGTGCATTATGACCGCAAATTGCTGGCCCGAGAATTTGTCATACGCGATCCCGCCACTCAAACGCCTTATGCCGTACCCGATTTGAAGCCGCGCAAAGAAAACGCCTTTTCCTATTCAGGCAGCCTGTTGTGGGATATCCGCCCCGATAGCCGGCTATCGTTTACTGTTTCTCACAACGAACGCATTCCCGCTCCTATGGAGCTGTATTATCACGGCAAACATTTGGCAACCAATTCCTACGAATTCGGCAACAAGAACTTGCAGAAAGAACGCTCCGACAATTTCGAGCTTGGCTGGAAGCTGGATTCTGAAAAGTGGGATATCAAATTAAGCGTTTACCATAACCGTTTCAGAAATTACATTCACAATGAAACCATCCGCAAAATCGGCAATACCCAAATCCGCCGTTATATTCAATCCCAAGCGCGTTTTAATGGTGTGGAAGGAGAGATAGGCTATTATTTTTCGCCTGAACACAAACTCACTTTATTCGGCGATTGGGTCAGAGGCAAGTTGTTCAGGCTGCCTGAAGTTCGCGGTAAGGAAGTGTTTCTCGATATCAATCCCAAAAACGATGACCCCGACTATAACCCTGAAGAAGACCCCGATTATCCTTGGTGTTATGACGAAGAAGGCTTGGAACAATTTTGTCCGCCCAAATCGATGGGTGTCCAAACGATTGCCCGTCCGAACCGTAATGCTGCCAAAGTTCCGCCTGCGCGTTTGGGCATCCGTTGGGAAAAATCCTTCCGTAATAATTGGTCGGCATCTTTAGAATATATTCATGTATTTACACAAAATAAAGTGTCTGATTCATTGTTTGTGCGTGAGAAAACGTCCGAAGAAAAAGAAATGGACCAAAAAGCAGGTATCATCGGCCAAAATTTGACTACCGAGCCGATAAAAGAAGATAAAACACGGGGCCATCACCTGTTAAATGCAGGTTTGTCATACACCAAGCGTGTAGGCGGTGCAGAGTACCGCTGGTCTTTAGATGCCTATAATCTGCTGAATCAGAAAGTTTATGTTCATAACTCGCATTTGCCGTATGTACCGCGCCCCGGGCGCAATTTTGTATTCGGCATGAATGTGTCGTTTTAAACAGAGCAACCCGAATCAGTCGTGTGATTTGAACAAACGGTGAAAATCGATATCGATGGGCAACTAAGATGAAAAATAGTAGCAGCCCATAATATCGGCAAATGGCTTGAGATATACAAAGTATCCCAACCGTTTTGATGTAGAAGCAGCCGGAAAATATTATTCATCTTGTTTTGAAACATACTGAATAATTTGAAATTGGTATGGAAAAATCATTGTTCCAACAAAAACGGCTTGGAAAAATGCTTCCCGGCCGTTTTTTGGGTTTTCAGGCAGCCTGAAAATAGAACGCATTGGATATGCCATTATTTAGATACTTTATATAACTCAGCTTGATGCAATACATGTTGTCATTTCTGTGCAGACTGGAATCTGCGTTGAAGGCAAGCAGGTTGGGTTGGAGTGTTGGAGCAGGTTCAACAAAAAACGTTGGCTACGGTTTTGTCTAACCCAACCTATGCGAGCTGAACCAATCCAAGCTAGTGGAAAATAATCGTTTAAATAAAAGCTCTGTTTTCAAATAAGATTGATGCGGCAGTGTAATTTAATAAAAAATAAATATCTTTCAATAATTTGTTGGAATTCTCATTAAAGTAAAATGTTTTTACATAATCTGTTTGTAGTCATATCAATCAAATCTTGCAACACAGCCTAAACAAAAAGCAGCATTGAAAACCTTATTCCGAACTGTTTTCCTGTTTTCAGGTAGCCTGAAAATAAAGAACGCTTTCTTTATGGAAAGCGTTCTTGGTTTCATCCACACCGTAAAACAGTGAAAGCTGAAAACGCCTCACCTCAATTCCAAGCCGACACCGCCGCCAACCGCGCTTTCAAACCCCAATAAGTCGCAATGCCGCTTGTGCTGTGGCGCACCTTGCCGCCGCGCACCAGCACAATCGTGGGCGTGGCGCGGATTTGCCAACGCCGCGACAATTCACCGCGCGGGTCGTTGAGGGTGGCGAAATGCAAACCGTGTTCGCGCAGATAGCGTTGCACGTCTTCATCGCCGCCCGATTGCAGGGCGATGCCGACCACGCGCACGCCGTCCCGCCGCAAGCGTTCCAGCACGGGCGAGGTGTGGCGGCACGCGCCGCACCAAGTCGCCCAAAAATACAGCACCACGGTTTCGTTTGCGCTGGCCTGCGCCAAAGTTTGCGCCGAAGCGGGCATTAACATTTGCGCGGCATCGGGCGGCACGGCGGGACTGCGCCACCAGTCCGTCAATGCCGACACCGCCGCCACCGTCAGCACAAACAGTCCCGCCTGTTTGAACAGGCGTAAAACGGTTTGGCGTTTCACAACACCGCTTTCACGGTTTCGGCAACGCGCTCGGCGGTAAAGCCAAATTCGCGGAACAATTCGGCGGCGGGCGCGGATTCGCCGAAACGGTCAATGCCAACGACTGCGCCGCGCGTGCCGACATATTTGTACCAGCCGTCCGACACGCCCGCTTCCACTGCCACGCGCGGCAGGTGTTCAGGCAGCACGGCGCGGCGGTAGGCGACGTCTTGGCGGTCAAACACATTGGTGGACGGCATGGACACCACATTCACGGCAATGCCTTGTTCCGCCAGCAAAGTTTGTGCGTTCAGGGCGAGTTCCACTTCCGAACCCGTAGCGATGATGACGGCTTGCGGCTTGTCGCTTTCGCGCAAAACGTAGCCGCCGCGCACGATGTTGTTCAAAGCAGTTTCATCACGCGCCACAAAGGGCAGGTTTTGACGGCTGAAAATCAGGCAGCTCGGACGCTCTTGCGCCTGCACCGCTTGCGCCCATGCGGTCAAACTTTCGGCGGTATCGCACGGCCGCCACACGTCCATATTCGGAATCAGGCGCAAAGTGGCAATCTGTTCAACGGGTTGGTGCGTAGGGCCGTCTTCGCCCAAGCCGATGGAATCGTGGGTGAACACAAACACGGGATTGATTTTCATCAACGCCGCCATACGCAGGGCGTTGCGGGCGTATTCGCTGAACATCAGGAAAGTCGCGCCGAAGGGCTTCACGCCGCCGTGCAGCGCCATGCCGTTCATCACCGCCGCCATGCCGAATTCGCGCACGCCGTAGTGGATATAATTGCCGCCCGTGTCGCGGCTGACCGCCACGCTGTTGGACCAATCGGTGAGATTGGACGGGGTCAAGTCCGCCGAACCGCCGACCAATTCGGGCAACACTTGCGCCAAGATTTCAATGCTGTTTTGACTGGCTTTGCGGGTGGCGATTTTTTCGCCTTTTTCGCAAACGCTTTGCAAGGCTGCCTGAACGTGGGCGGCAAAGTTTTCAGGCAGCCTGCCCGCCGTGCGCCGTTCAAATTCCGCCGCCAATTCGGGGAAACGGGCGCGGTATTCGGCGAATTTGGCGTTCCAAGCGTTTTCCAGTTCCGCGCCGCGCGCGTGCGCGTCCCAAGCGGCGCGAATGTCGTCCGGCACGGCAAACGGCGGCTGCGTCCAGCCCAAAGCGGTGCGGGTGGCGGCGATTTCGTCCGCGCCGAGCGGTGCGCCGTGGGTTTTGTGGCTGCCCGCTTTGGTTGCCGCGCCTTTGCCAATCACGGTTTTGCAACAAATAATGGACGGCTGCTCGGTGTTGTCGCGGGCTGCCTGAATGGCGGCGCGGACGGCTTCGGCATCGTGTCCGTCCACATTCGGCACAACGTGCCAGCCGTAACTTTCAAAACGCTGCGGAATGTTTTCGGTAAACCAGCCGTCCACTTTGCCGTCAATGGAAATATTGTTGTCGTCATACAAAACAATCAGTTTGCCCAAGCCCAGCGTGCCTGCCAGCGAACAGGCTTCGTGCGACACGCCTTCCATCAGGCAGCCGTCGCCGAGAAAAACGTAGGTGTGGTGGTTGACGATGTCCAAACCGTCGCGGTTGAACTCGGCGGCGAGGATTTTTTCCGCCAACGCCATGCCCACGGCATTGGCAATGCCTTGTCCGAGCGGGCCGGTGGTGGTTTCCACGCCGTCCGTGTAGCCGTATTCGGGGTGACCGGGCGTTTTGCTGTGCAGTTGGCGGAAGTTTTTCAAATCGTCGGCGGAGACGTTGTAGCCGCTCAAATGCAGCAGGCTGTAGAGCAGCGCGGAAGCGTGGCCGTTGGACAAAACAAAGCGGTCGCGGTCGGCAAACTGCGGATTGGCGGGGTTGTGGCGCAGAAATTCGCGCCACAGCACGGCGGCCATGTCCGCCATGCCCATCGGTGCGCCGGGGTGTCCGGAGTTGGCCTGTTCGACCATGTCCATGGAAAGAAAACGCAAAGCATCGGCAACGGGGTTCGGCATGGGTTGGTTCCTTATGGAGATGAGATTATTCAGAGATAATAAATGCTTAAACCGCAAAGCGGCACTCAGCGGTTTGAAACGGAAATAAAAATGAGCGGGAAAGATGCTAAGCAGCTCTATGCTGCCGATGCCTCGAATCCCGCTTCTTCAACGGCCGAAATCAGCGCGTGGATATCTGTTTGCTTGTTATCGAATACCACTGCCGCCCGCGCGCCGGCAAAATCGACTTCCGCAGATTGTACGCCGTTTACTGACAATAAAACTTTGCTGACGCTTTTGGCACAGCCGCCGCAAGTCATACCGTTGATGTTTAGGATAAGGTTTTGCATGATGAGATGTCCTGCTTAAAAGAGATGCCGATTATATGATTATATTGGTGTACTGTCTAAATGTGCCTTAAATGAGGAGTGGTTTCAGGCTGCCTGACAAGAGGGATTGGGCGTTTGACTTTTCGGATGTGTTATCTTTCTTATAATCAGTCGATTAGGGTTAAGTGCGAGACGCAGCCTTTCTGATAAAGGTTTGGGCGTGCCGCAAATGTGTGCTGCGATTTCGGCCGCGCAAATGGGTGCGGTCGCCAATCCGCGGCTGCCGTGTGCGGTATTGGCGTAGGCATTGGGCAGGTAGGGACAGGGGGTGTTGATACGGTAGTTTTTATCGTGGGCGAGTTTGGCGTATAGCCGCTGCATGGCGGCGGGGTTGCCTAATGCGCCTACGGCGGGCAGATGGTCGTAGCAGTCGCTGCGTACGGCGGCGTGTCCGCCGCTCAGGCTGCCTGAAAGCAGGTGTTCGTTTAAGTAGGGAGAGAGTACGGCCAATGCTTGGCGGTTGTGCTCGTCATCGCCGGTTTGTAAGGTGTTGTCGCAGTTGTTGGGGGTGAAACTGGCTCCGAAACAGTGTGAGTCTTGCCATGCGGGGGAAATGTAGGATGCGCCCGAAAGTGCGGTACGTAGTTTCAGGCTGCCTGAAGTGGCTGTGCACAGGGTGGTTTGTCCGCGTATGTATTGGAAGGGAAAGTCGTTGATAATCGGTACGCGGCGGCTGTCTGCTCCTGTGCAGAAGACGATGTGGCTGCCTGAAAAGATGGTGTCGGGTGTGTGTGCCTGCCAGTTTTTGCCATCGTGGTGTACGGTTTGGAGGGGGGTGTGGGCATGCAGTCGGATATTGGGGTGTTGCAGTAGTCGGTGTATGAGTGAGGCGGGATTGAGCCACACGCCTTGCGGCCAGAACAGTCCACCGTGCTGTTGGGGAATGCCGGTAACGGTAGTGGCTTCTTGGGCTGTGAGGTATCGGTATAGATGGCTGTGGTGTGTGTGCTGCGAGAGCGCCAGGTTGCGTTGCGTTTCGGCTTGATTATGGTCGAGATGCAGTACGCCGCTTGCGCCCCATGTGTTTTGTTCGGGTAGCAGTTGTTCGAGCAGGCGGCGTGTGTAACCGTAGCCAGCCAGTAGAAGTTCGGTTTGTTCGGTCGGGTGTGCTGAGATTTTGGCATACAGCAGCCCTTGGCGGTTGCCTGAAGCGGCTTGTGCGGGTTCGTGTGCTTCCAGTACGGTAACGTGTGCACCGCGCTTGGCACATTCGTATGCGGTGGCTGCGCCTGCAATGCCTGCGCCGATAATGAGAACGTGCGGTGTGTCGGCGTGCGGTGGTTTTTCAGGCAGCCTTTGCCATGGTTTGGGAATCTGCGGGGTGTGTTGTGCAATGGCTTCGGTTTGCCAGATGACGGGATGTGGGTGAAAGTGTTGGTACAGTTTGTGGGCGTGTTCTTGCGGAAGCAGCCATAAGTCTGTGTTGGGAAGGAGTTCGGGTAGGTATTGGGGGGCGGTGAAATTCAGGCAGCGTAGGGCGTTTTGTAGAATGCGGGCCAGGGTTGCATGGTTGGGCTGCGGCGTGAAATCGGGGAAAACGGGTTGTTTCAGGCAGAAAACGAGATGTTTGGCATGCGGGTGTTGTCGGAGAAAATGGTCGAGTTCGGTGAGTTTGGGCGGTGCCGCCCAAGCGTAAACGGGTATCTGCATGGTTGGTATAACAGTCAAAACAGGCTGCCTGAAGGTTTCAGGCAGCCTATGTTTAATAATGCGGGGGAATTTCGTCGGCAAGGGAATAAGGTTTGCCGTTGTCTTCCTGTTGGTGCTGCATTTTCTGATACAGCAGGCGCAACTGGCTTTGTTGCAACTCTAGGGTTTGCTGTATGCGGACTAAGTTGCGGTTCAGGCTGTCCAGCAAGTCGTCTTGCAATGCCAGCCTGATTTCCAGTTCGTTTAAGCGTTGTTCCGTTTCGTTCATCACAAAACCAAGGCGGCAATCCAGCCTGCGATAAACAGGGGAATGTTGTAGTGGATGAAGGTGGGGATAACGCTGTCGCGCATATGGTCGTGCTGTCCGTCACTATTCAGACCCATAGTCGGGCCGAGTGTCGAATCAGAAGCGGGAGAACCGGCATCGCCCAGTGCACCTGCCGTGCCGATAATGGCAATGGTTGCCATCGGCGAGAAGCCCAAGCTGATGCATAGCGGAACATAAATGGCGGCGATAATCGGCAGGGTGGAGAAAGAGCTGCCGATGCCCATGGTAACCAAAAGCCCCACCAGCAACATGGCAAACGCAGCGGCGGCTTTGCTGCCTGCAAACATGGCTGCACTGGCTTCCACCAAAGGTTTGATTTCGTCTGTGGCTTTCATGACTTCGGCAAAACCTTGGGCGGCAATCATAATAAAGCCAATCATTGCCATCATTTTGATACCGTTGTTGAAGACCGTATCGGCTTCGTTGCGGCGCACAACGCCCAGCATCATGAATACGGCAAAACCAATCATCGCACCTAACAGCAGGTTGTCGTATTTCAACTGGATAACGAAGCATGCAGCGATGGCGGCGGCCGCAACCAAGCTGCGGTAGGAAGAGATTTTAGGTTCGTCCGCTGCGTCTTGATTGCTGCTGTGGCCGGCCGGTTTGTCTTGGTAAACACGCGGTTTGCGGTAGTGGATAAACGCCAGTATCAGACCGCATACCATGCCCAAAGCAGGTATCGCCATCGCCTGCATCACATTGATGCCCTGAGTGGACATACCCGCTTTATCGACATTGGTCAGCAGAATATCGCGCAGGAAAATCGCCCCGAAGCCGTAGGGCAGGAACATATAAGTGGTAACCAAACCGAAAGTAATCACGCAGGCAATCAGGCGGCGGTCGATTTGCAGGCGGTTGAATACCAACAATAGCGGCGGAATAATCATAGGGATAAAGGCGATATGGATGGGCACAACGTTTTGGCTCATCACGCCCATAACCAGCAAGCCGCCCAACAATCCCCACTTGAGCATATTGATTCCCGAAGGAATGGTATCGCGGTTTTGATTGCCGTTGATTTTGCGGATAACTGCACCGGCAATTTGCTGGGGCAAGCCCGAATGGGTAATGGCCATTGCAAATGCGCCGAGCATGGCGTAAGACAAGGCGATTTTTGCGCCGCCGGACAAACCGTTTTGAAAATGGGTCATCACACCTTGGATGGTTTCTCCGTTTGCGCCCACACTGTCGGCCAAAGGCAAACCCGCCCACAAGCCGCCCGCAAACGCGCCTACAACCAAACTCAATACGACGTGTACCCGTGCCACCGACAAAATCAGCATCACCAGCACACCCAACATCACTGCATTCATGAATCACTACTCCGAAGGCTGCCTGAAAGCGGATTCAGGCAGGCAGTTAAAAAAGGCTATCATACATTAACATCTTTTAACGCGCTAGGGTTCGTCTTGAACGGCATGCGGTATCGGTATGCTTCCGCCTGCCTGAAAAAGTTTCGGATACCGTTGCCAATCCGAATGTCGGCTTGATGCGGCAAAACGGGCGAATTTATGCATAATATATTAATTTTATTATGAATAACGCATTCAGGCTGCCTGAAGGCATTTTGATTTGTGTATTGAGGGAATGTTTTTTATGAAAGGACGGTATCGTCCGGTGTTTTTTTCCGTCTGACCGTGCTGATGCGGATGGATAGGAACATAACTTTAGGTTTTAATGCATGGCCGCCTTGCCGTACCCGATATTCCGTTTTGAGGATTGTTTTTGGTGTGCGGTATGGGAAAGTATGCAATATGGATTTTATTAAGATATTGACTATTAAAGCTTGTGGCAAATATCGCCCGTTACGAAACCTTGCCAATCTACTTCTATGTCTTTGCCGAACGCCATAACTTTAAACAGTTCGCCCATCTCGTGCGGCGCAAGCAGCATTTGTACTGCTGCGGCTGCCTGAATATAGGCAGTGCTGCCGGTGTCGGGATATTGCCGTTCCAATAATTCGAGAATACCCAGATTGATTAAAAAGTTCGCCTGGGTGGCGTATCCGATTAGGTCCAAACCGGCATCGCAACCTGCTTGTGCAATATCGGTGAAATTAACGTGAGCCGTCAGGTCGGTTAGTCCGATGCGGAAAAACGGGTCGTGGACAACATGGTGCAGATGGTGTCCGATGAGTGTGCCTTCTTTGCGTTGGGGATGGTAATACTGTGCCGCATCAAAGCCGTAGTCAAACCAAATCATGGCTCCGCGTTGCAATTTTTGCGCCAAAGTGCGGATGAACGCGTGTTGTTGCGGATGAAGTTCGCTGCGGTAAACGGATTCCGTTTGCGGGAAATAAAGTGACGCCTGTTGTTGCAATGACGGGGTAACGGCTTGTCGGCATAGGAAAAAGTCTTTTCCGTTGTGCGATACGTTCATACGGTAAAAGGCGTTGCTCTCTTGTTCTACGATTTCTACGGGCATGGCGTCCAATACTTCGTTGCCGAGCAATACGCCGTCAAAGTGTTCAGGCAGCTTATCCAGATGTACGACTTTGCTTATATGTTCGGGCGCGTTTTGTGCAATGAATTGTCGTTGCCGTTCCGCCAGTTGCGGTGACAATTCAATGATGTAGTAGGTGTTGATGCTGCCTGAAAGGGCATTGAGCAAGCCTGTCGCCAGTGTTCCCGTTCCTGCTCCGAATTCGTAGAGATTGCCGGAAGTTTGGTTTAAAAGAGGTTGGATTTGTCGTGCTAAAGTCTGTGCAAACAGTGGGCTGAGTTCGGGGGCGGTAATAAAGTCGCCGCCTGTTCCGATTTTGTGCGAACCGCCCGTGTAATAGCCGTATTGGGGAGTGTATAGAACCAATTCCATAAACCGTGAAAACGGAATGCCGTTTTGTTGGCCGCTGATTTCTTTTTTAATGAATGCCGTCATTGTGTCGGAAGCCGATTGTGCTTCTTGAGATAGCGGCGGAAGGGTATGGTTTTGCATGGGAGGTTTCGTTAGGTTCGGGTAGAGGGCATTATATCGGTATCGTTTGTTTTGGTGTGAATCTGACAATCAATGAGTTGCGCAACAAGGCTGCCTGAAAGGCAGCTTTTGATTTTATATTTATTTTTCAATTGCTTGATTTTTTTGGAGTGAATTTGTTCATTGTGATGAAAAATCCCGATGCAATAAATTTCAGAAAAACATCGAATTAGATTTGACGATGTGTTTTTTTTTGCTTATAGTGTAACTAAGTGGGGCAAAGTGGATTGAAGTGTCATATTTTGTCTCGGAATGAATTTAAATTCCCGTTTGGATAAGGCGATGTTTCGCGGTGCGCATGAATTGACTGTCGACCCTAAAGGACGCTTGGCTATGCCGGCCAAGTTCCGTGAGGTGTTGGCACGTGATTTTTCTGTGCAAGACAGTGCTGAAGCGGCTCGGATGGTGGTAACATTAGACAGTCGCGACCGCTTGCTGTTCTATCCCGAAAGCGAATGGGAGAAAGTGGAACGGCAGCTGCTGAATCTGAATGTTAAAGGCAAGCCGAATCTTCAGCTTTATCAAAATCTTCTGCTGCATAATGCGGATACTTTGGAAATTGATAGTGCGGGCAGGGTATTGCTGCCTGCCAATTTGCGCCGTTTGGTGAGTTTCGATAAGGATGTGATGTTGGTCGGTCGTGTGAACCGTTTGGAACTGTGGGGACGCGAACAGAAAATGGCGGAAACAGAGAAAGCTTTGTCCATTGATGCCGATGAGTTGGATTTTGATTTGAGCCAAACCGATTTGCAGTTATGAATACCGTTTCCGATATTTCTAAGGAATTCCAGCATATTACTGTTTTGTTGCATGAGGCGGTGGATGCTTTGTGCATTCGGGAAAACGGCGTATATGTGGACGGTACTTTCGGCAGGGGCGGTCATTCCAAATTGATTTTGTCCAAGCTGGGCGAAGAGGGTAGGTTGCTGGTATTTGATAAAGACCCTCAAGCTATTGAAGCAGCAAATCGATTGGCGAAAAGTGATGGCAGGGTAACGGTCATACACGATGGCTTTTCTACTTTTCAGGCAGCCTTAAGCCGCTTGAATATTTTCCGAGTTGACGGTGTTCTGCTGGATTTGGGTATCTCTTCTCCGCAGATTGATGACGGTATGCGCGGTTTCAGTTTCCGTTTTGATGCGCCTTTGGATATGCGTATGGACCCCACTCGTGGGCAATCGGCTGCCGAATGGCTGGCTGCGGCGGATGAGCGGGAAATATGCGAGGTAATTACAAACTATGGTGAAGAGCGGTTTAGTCGCCAGATTGCGCGTCTCATTGTTCAAAAGCGTGCTGAAAGTCCCATCGATACAACCGGCAAGTTGGCGCAGATTGCAGCGCAAGCCGTCCGTACTCGTGAGCGGGGGCAGGATCCGGCAACGCGTACCTTCCAGGCCGTTCGTATCTTTATTAACCGCGAATTGGAAGAAATAGAAGCGGTATTGCCGCAAGTGGCGGAGTATTTGAATGAAGGAGGGCGCTTGGCAGTGATTTCCTTTCATTCTTTGGAAGACAGAATAGTTAAGCAGTTTATCCGCCGTTATTCTTCGCTGCCTGTTTTGCCCAAATGGGCTGCAGTGCGGGAATCGGATTTGCCGGAACCTCCTTTGAAGGCGATAGGCAAGGCGGTAAAACCTTCGGAGCAGGAAATTAAAAACAATCCCAGAGCAAGGTCGGCTTTGTTGCGTGTGGCGCAGAGAACCTCGGGTGGGCTGCCTGAAAGATGACGGTATGGATTCGAGAATAAATTTTGTTTTGCTGATTTGCGTTACTTTATCGGCTTTGTATTTGGTTGAGAAAAGATTTAAAGTTAAATATCAAACCATGCTTTATGGCAGTGCATTAAGAAACAAAGTAGATTTGGAGGCGGCAAAAGCAGAGTTAAGGTATGAAAACAGCCGGTATTCTAACCCCGAATGGTTTTTACCGTTGGCTCACGGCGTGGGTATGCGCTATCCTGAGAAAAAAGAAATTGTAGAGTTGAAATTTAATGAGTAAACGGGAAATATCCTGTTATATATTTGAAAAAACAAGGTGATATTATGCTAATCCGTAATTTATACCGCCCTTATATGCAGCCTGACACAAAGAGAACCTTAGTGGTTATGCGCGATAACCGCCGCTTAGCCATTGTTGCGGGTTGTGTCGGTATGCTGTCTGTGGTTCTATTGGTATATGGTGTCGGTATGCAGTTGGCTATGGGCAAAATGTTTACGGACCGCAGAGAGAATCTGACGGAGCGAAGCATTAACGAGCCTGCTTTGCGCGGCATGATTACGGATAGAAATGGTGAGATATTGGCTGTTAGCCGCCATTTTAAAACAGCTGAATTCTCACCTTATCATATTTATAAGCCCCAAAGCGGCGGCACAGTGAATTGGAATGTGATTAGTGATGAAAAGTTTGCACAAATTGCTGCGATTTTGGGGCTGCCTGAACGCGAAGTGCGTGCCAAACTGAAAGATACGAGCATCAAACAATTGACATTTCCCGTTCAATTGACTGTGGAAAAAGCGAAGGAATTGAAAAAGCTGAATATTCCTACGCTGAAGCTGCATACCCATAGCGAGCGCACTTATCCTTCAGGCAGCCTGTTTTCACATTTGATTGGTTTTATGGGCAATGAAGGCCAGGGCTTGGAAGGGCTGGAATTGGCTCAGGAAGAAAAATTGCGCGGAACTGACGGTAAGCAAATTGTGCTGCGCGATCTTAATGAAGATGTGATTGCTCTGGTGGATTCTCCTAAAAATATTTCCGCCCAAAACGGTGAGAATTTAGTCTTATCACTGGATAGGGAAATTCAGCGTTTTACAAGGAAGCATTTGGCTGATGCTTTGGCAAGGAGTAATGCTAAGGCCGGAGCCGCCGTAGTTTTGAACGCACAGACCGGCGAAGTGTTGGCGATGAGTAGCTTGCCTGATTATGATTCCAATGCCCGCAATGATTTTCCGGAGCAAAACCGCTTTCATTTTGCAGTGAGGGCTGCAATTGAACCCGGCTCCGTGATTAAGCCTTTGGTGATGGCCAAAGCCATCGATGACGGTAAAGTCAACCGCCATACTGTGTTTGATACGCGACCTTATCAAATCGGCGATAAAACTATCAAAGATGACCATGAATATCCGTTTTTGGATTCGGAGGGTATTATCGAAAAATCGTCCAATGTGGGCATCAGTAAAATTGCTGCGATGTACGATAATCAGGATTTGTACAATTATTTTTCTGCAATCGGTATCGGTCGGAAAACACAATCGGGTGTAAGCGGAGAGAAGAGCGGAGAGTTGCATGACGCACAAGGTTGGAGCAATTTGGATAAGGCGGCTATGTCTTACGGCTACGGTTTGAGTATGAATTTGCTGCAAATCGCACAGGCTTATACCGTTTTAACAACGGACGGGAAATTGAAACCTATTACCGTATTCCGACAAGCGAAACCATCTGAAGGTAAAACTATTTTAAGGCCTGAAACCGCACGTCAGATGAGGGAAATGATGGTACGTGTTACTCAAAGCGGTACGGGGCGTAGCGGTGCGATTACCGGATATGATGTTGCCGCCAAAACGGGAACGGCGAGAAAAAGTAAAGGCAAAGAAGGCTATATTGAAAATGGCTATTACTCCAGCTTTGTCGGCTTCGCGCCTGCTAAAAATCCGCATTTGATTGTCGCAGTCGTTATTGACGAGCCGAAAAATAATTACTACGGAGGCTCGGTAGCCGGCCCTGCATTTAAAGGTATTATGGCGGATGGTTTGAAATATCTGAATGTCAAACCTACTTACCTTAACCATGATGCGATTGCCGCCCGATGATGCCGTATCTGTTTCTGTCTTGAATTTTTCAGGCAGCCTGAATATTTTCCGTTCAGGCTGCCTGAAAATATTTTATATAATCGCTATCAATTTGATTGGCCGTTTTGCAGATAAAATAGCCTGAACCCATTTTTCGTGAGACAACGTTCGAATGTACAGCCTAAAATCCATTCCCTCCCTCTTTCCCGATGATGCCGTGCAACCTGTGGAGAAGACGGCCAACCTTTCTTCAGACAGCCGGCAAATCCGGCAAGGAGACGTGTTTCTTGCCTGTCAGGGCGAATATGCAGACGGGCGCAACTATATTCAGGCGGCGTTGGATAACGGGGCATCATTTGTATATTGGGATGAAGACGGCGGATTTGGCTGGCAGCAGGAATGGCGTGTTGCTAATCAACCGATTGCCGATTTGCGCCGTTGCGCAGGGATTGTGGCCGCGCAGGCATACGGTAATCTTTCAGGCAGCCTGAAAATCATCGGTGTAACCGGCACCAACGGTAAAACGTCTATTACGCAATGGTTGGCTCAAGCAATCGATATTTTGGAAGGAAAAAAAAGTTGCGCCGTTATCGGCACGGTAGGCAACGGCTATTGGGGCGAATTGCAGGAAACCACCCATACTACGCCCGACCCCGTTGCCGTACAAACCTTGTTGCGCCGATACCGCATGGACGGCGCAAGCAGCGTTGCCATGGAAGTATCCAGCCACGGACTGCATCAATACAGAGTGAACGGGGTGCCGTTCCGTAGCGCGGTGTTTACCAATCTCAGCCGCGACCATCTCGATTATCATGCCGACATGCAGGAATACGGCGATATTAAAGCGCGGCTGTTTCATTGGAAAGGTTTGCAGCATGCCGTTATTAATCAAGATGATGAGTTCGGCAGAAGTCTGATTGCCGATTTAAAGCGGCATTATCCCCGATTGCAGGTTTACGGCTATGGTTTTAACGAACAATCGGATATCCGTATCACTGGTTTTGCAGCCGACAACCAAGGCATGAACATCACTTTGCACACTCCTTGGGGCTGCGGCGGCGTGCAAACGCGCCTGTTGGGACGTTTTAACGCACAAAACTTTGCCGCTGCTTTAGGCGTGTTGTGTGCCAACGGTTATGCTTTTCAGGCAGCCTTGCAGGCTTTGTCGCAAATCCGTCCCGCTACGGGGCGTATGGATTGTTTGATTCATGAAAACAAGCCTTTGGTTGTTATAGATTATGCACACACGCCTGATGCTTTGGAAAAGGCTTTGCTTACCCTGCGTGAAATCAAGCAGCCTGAAAGCCGTTTATGGTGCGTATTCGGTTGCGGCGGCAACCGCGATAGGGGAAAGCGTCCGCTGATGGGTGCCGTGGCAAGCCAATACAGTGATTGCGTTGTGGTAACCAGCGATAATCCGCGCATGGAAGAACCGCAAGCGATTATTGACGATATCCTGCCTGCCGTAGAATCCCCTGCTTTGGTGGAGGCGGACAGGAAAACGGCCATTCGGCAGGCTATCCAAAGTGCGAAAAGCAACGACATCGTACTAATCGCAGGTAAAGGACACGAAACTTATCAGGACGTTCAAGGCGTGAAACATCATTTTTCCGATTTTGAAGTGGCGCAGGCAGCATTGGATGGTTATACGTTGCAGCGATAGGGAGGTATGAAGTGATGAATGACCAGTATACCGATAGTGATAATATTCCAATATATTCAAAAACATATCATGTTTTGTGTAATGAAATGGGAAAGGTGCTGCTTGATTTTTTGAATAACCTTCCCGCACTTATTTTGGTGTTGTCTATTGCTATCGTATCCTATTTCAAATTCCTGTTAACAGAACATTGGCAGAGATATTTTTTATTATTACTGTCCGTTGCCTCCTTCTGTTTGATGCTTGTGGGTGCTATTGCAAACGTTCCGATTTTTATGAAAACAGTATATTCTGAATTGGAACGGTTTCACAAAACCAATAAACTGTATTTGATTGTGCTTATATTCATGGGATTATTGTTTATTTCTGCATTAACAACAGTTATTTTGTCGGGAATTTACAGCGGGTGGGCTATATACGAAGCTTTCGATAGAATCAGGTGAAACAATGGAAATATTGACGTTGGCTTTTATTTGCCGTGCTTTGGATTTACCCGAACCCCAAAATGACCTTGCTTTCAAACGCGTACTGACTGACAGCCGCGAAGTGCAAACTGGCGATTTGTTTGTCGCTTTGGTCGGCGAGAAACACGATGCCCACGATTTCGTGCCGCAAGTGTTGGAAAAAGGCGGGTATGCTTTAGTGTCGCGCCCTGATTGCACGGAACTGTCAGGCTGCCTGAAAGTAGATGATACATTATCGGCTTTGCAGCGGTTGGCGGCGGCGTGGCGGCAGCACATCAATCCGTTTGTGTTCGGCATCACCGGCTCAAGCGGCAAAACCACCGTCAAAGAAATGCTGGCAACCATATTGCGCCACACTTTCGGCGCGGACGCGGTGCTGGCAACGGCGGGCAATTTCAACAACCACATCGGTTTGCCGCTTACCCTGTTGAATTTGCGCGAAAACCACCGCTATGCCGTGATTGAAATGGGCATGAACCACGCGGGCGAATTGGCGCAACTCACGCGCATCGCCCGCCCCGATGCCGCACTGGTAAACAACGCCATGCGCGCGCACATCGGCTGCGGTTTTGACGGCGTGGACGACATCGCCCGCGCCAAAAGCGAAATTTATCAAGGGCTGGCGGCAAACGGCACGGCGGTTTTGCCTGCCGAAGATAAACATATGGCAATTTTTCAGGCAGCCTGCAAAGGTTTGCGGCAAACCACATTTGGTTTGGAAACGGGTGCTGTATATGCGGATAATATCGTTTTGGAGCCGTTGTCCTGCCGTTTTGATTTATGTATCGGGGAGCAGCGTCAGGCGGTTTATCTGCCGGTTGCAGGCAGGCACAATATTGCCAATGCGTGTGCGGCAGCGGCTTTGGCATGGCAGGCAAATGTGTCATTGACACAGATTGCGGAAGCTTTGGTGGATTTTGCCAATATCAAAGGACGCTTGCAGGTGAAGCGCGGCAAACACGGCGGACTGGTTCTGGACGATACGTATAATGCGAATCCCGACAGTATGAAGGCGGCATTGGACGTATTGGCGCAAATGCCTGCGCCGCGGGTGTTCGTGATGGGCGATATGGGCGAATTGGGCGAACAGGAAGCGGCTGCGATGCATACCGAAATCGGCGTTTATGCGCGCGAACTGGGTATTGAACGGGCTTATTTTGTGGGTGATAACAGCGTTCAGGCAGCCGAAGTATTTGGTGCCGACGGGCTGTGGTTTGCCGATAAAGAACCTTTAATTCGTGTATTGACGCACGATTTGCCTGAGCAGGCCAGTGTGTTGGTGAAAGGTTCGCGGTTTATGCGGATGGAGATAGTGACGGAGGCTTTGGAGGCTGCCTGAAAAAGAAGAGTTTGTGCAGTTGGAAGATGACTTGATATTTGGTTTATTGCTTTTAGTTGTGTAAGTGTTTTGATATGTATTAACTTAGTATGATTGGTTGGCATCGTATTAATAATGGATTTGGGGTATTATGAATAAACGTTCTTTTGTATGGCGTTTTTTGATTATTTACATTCTGTTATGGGTGGTAGTGTCTTGTCTGCGTTCCCCATCTTTGGATTCTTATGGGGATATGGTGGAGAATTTTGCTTGGGGGCAGACTTGGGAATGGGGTTCGTTTAAACATCCTCCTTTGTTTGCCTGGATAGTGAAAATATGGTTTTTTATATGGCCTAAACAAGTCTGGGCGTATTATTTGTTGTCGTATGCGAATGCTGCTATCGGAATTTTAGGTATTGCTGCATTGCTGAAATGGTGGCTGCCTGAAAATTTGACGGAGCGGCATAAACAGGCTGTCGTGAATATTGCGGTTGTGTTGGCAGCTGTATCGTTTCCTTATGCCAATCTGGCGGCGAAATTTAATGCCGATACGGTTTTATTGTCATTATGGCCTTGGACTGCTTATGCTTTTTTCCGCTCTCTGCATCAAGAAAAAGGTAAAACTTATGCGGTTTTGCTTGGTATTTTGGCCGCAGGATGTATGTTGGGTAAGTATTATTCAGGGGTATTGCTGGCAAGTTTGTTTTTGGTTTCCTTAATGATAAAGGAGTTTGTGACTTGGTATAAAACACCCAGACCCTATATAGCATTGGCGGTAATGGTATTGTTACTGCTGCCGCATGGTATGTGGGAATATGCTATGGGCTTTCCTTTCCGCCAGTATTTGAACGGCAAATTGCAAAGTGGTATCGAGTGGAAGCGGATGGTTGTTTTCATGCTTTCTGCTGTCTTTTATTGGCCATTTGCTTGGTTGGCATATGGCTGTTTGAAAAATGCATTGCATGATAGGGTGCCGGTAATGATGTTGTGGCGTTATCCGCGCAAAGTGATGTATGTGTTGACTGTGCTGCCTGTACTACTCACTTTAATCGCACATTTACTTACCGGTATACATATTACTACCCATTGGGCTATTCCTGTTTGGTATGCATTGCCTGTATGTTTGGCTCTGCTGCTTGCGCCGCAGTTGAGCGAGGGGCTGCCTGAAAGATTTTTCCGCCGTGGATTATGGATCATGGGTGTATTGGTTTTATTGGGTGGAGTGGCAGTAGCAGCGATATTGGCTTATCGTGGATCTGCAAAATACTACTATTCCCGTCAGGCAATGGTGGAAACGGTTCAGGCAGCGTTTGAGCAAGAATATCCGCAAGTCACGATTGGTTGGGTGGGTGGAACATGGCCCGAGCCTGCTTCGTTTGCTTTCTTTTTAGACGGGCATCCCCGTGCCTTACCCGGAATGCCCGATGAAATGCCTGCATTAGTTAATCCTCATCCGGATTGGTTTTTGCAATATGGCCTGATTATGTGTGAGCATGGCGGCTATGGTCATGTAGCACATCGTGATGAATCGTGTGAGAGTCGTACTGTTGCATGGCTTGGTAAGCATCATCTCCCTGTGAAGATGCAAACACTTACATACCGTGCCAAAGGTTGGCGTTATCCTTTGTCGCAAGAAAAAGCAGTAACGGTATTTTGGGTGGAGCCTAAAAGGATGTAAGTATTATGATTTATTTGAGTGTTATTTTACCCGTTTACAATGATGCAGCATCATTGGCTGTTTTTTTGCCCGAGCTGTATCGATTTTTGTCCATGCAATCGGATCAGCACGAAATTATCATAGTTGATGACGGCAGTACGGACGATATTGCCGCTGTGTGCAAAGACCAGGTTGATAGGCTGCCTGAAAACGTTTCGTTGCGCTTGATTTCATTGTCACGGAATTTTGGTAAAGAAGCAGCTTTAAGTGCAGGGTTAAGCGCATCATACGGCCAGGTGGTGGCAATGATGGATGCAGACGGACAACACCCTATATCGGTATTGGAGCAAATGCTGGATATCTATCGGAGTGGTGTTGCGGAGATGGTGGCTGCCGTTCAAACAGAACGTGTGCATGAAAACCGTTTCACCCGCTCTCTCAAAAGAGGTTTTTACCGCTTTATGCAAAATACCAGCCGCTATGAATTTAAGCCTAATGCAGGTGATTTTCGTTTGATGGACAAGAAAGTAGTGCAGGCTCTGATTTTGCTGCCTGAGAGACAAAGGTTTATGAAAGGGCTTTATGCTTGGGTTGGGTTTAAAACAGTTTATCTGCCTTTTACAGCCGCCCCACGTACTGAAGGTAGCAGCAAATTTAATTACAACGGTTTGTTTGCTTTGGCTATGACGGGAATTACATCTTTTTCACTCAAACCTTTGCGCTGGATTTCACGTATGGGGCTGTCAGTGTCATTACTGGCTGTATTGTACGGTTTATTTATTGTAGGTGAAACGATTTTATTTGGACGTGATGTACCTGGTTGGGCAACTGTGGCTGCGGGTGTGATGTTTTCTGCCGGGTTGCAATTATTGTCATTGGGCGTGATTGGTGAATATATTGGGCGGATTTTTGAGGAAGTAAAGCAAAGGCCACTTTATTTAGTGCGTGAAGAATGGAGTAGTAAGCCATATTTTGCTGAAAGAGTAAGCGGTAATGAGCAGTAAATTAAGTACTCAAGGAATCTTTTTTGTTTTGGTGGGTGCTGTGGCTGCAGGAATGCATTTTTGCGTGTTGGTTGTATGTGTATCGTTATTTGGTATGACACCTGCAAAATCCAATATTTTGGCTTTTTTATTGGCATTTATGGTCAGTTTTACCGGTCATTATCATTTGACTTTTCGTTCGCCGAATGGTGTATGCGATACATGGAAAAACAGTTTGTTGCGGTGGTTTGCGAGCTCTCTACTGGGGTTTGTTCTTAATCAGGGTTTATTTGTTGCAGGGTTGTATCTATGGGGGGGGCGCTTTTATATGGTAATTTGGTTGGTAGTCACTTTGGTCATAATGCTATTGACGTTTGTATTGGGTAAATTTTGGGCATTCGCACGCTAATCTTTTAATTGGAAAGGTTTCAGGCAGCCTCTATGAAATACATTACAGTTAATATTGATGATTTGGGTATGCATCCTGCTGTGAATGAGGCGGTATGCCGTTTGGGTGAACAAGGGATTGCACAGTCAGCCAGTTTGATGAGTTTGGGTACGGTGTCGCAAGAACACTGGCGGAGTTTGCAGCAAAGCGGTATAGAGATTGGATTACATCTGGATTTTACAGGATTTGCAAAGCAGGGCAGCCTGAAAACGGTATTGCTCAAGTCTTGGTTAAGGCGTTGGAATAAAAATGATTTGCGGAATTTGATTTGCCGGCAATTGGATAACTTTGAACAGCAAAGCGGCCAAGTTCCTGTGTTTGTGGACGGGCATCAGCATGTGCATCAATTTCCGCAGATACGAGAAGTTCTGTTGGAAGAATTGAGATTAAGATATGTAAAGTGCCCTTATTTGCGCAGCACTCGTCCGTTTTCGGTAAGTGCGAAAGGTCAGTTGATTTATATGCTTGGGGGTGCTTATTTCAGGAGAGTATTAAAACATAGTGGATTTCAAGCTAATGCTTATTTTGGGGGTGTATATTCATTTGATGATGATATGCAAACTTTATCACAACGTTGGCAGCAATGGTTGGTTCAGGCACCTGAGCGAGGTACAGTACTGATGTGCCATCCGGCCGTACCGTATGATGGTGTTTATGATGATATTCAGCTTGCTCGTGAAATGGAGTGGCGATGGTTTTGCAGCGCAGAATATCATGATTTGTTACAGCAATATGAAGTACAGGCGCAATCTTGGCGTGATGCAGTTGTACTTTGAAATGTTCTCCAAGTAGGGATGTTTCAGATTTTATAGAGACTACTTCAGATAATTTTTAGGCTAGATTGGTAATATTGCATCAGCTTGATGATTTTTTATTCATTTCTTTCCTTATTTTGTTTTTCATCCACTGCGTGAAATTATCGATAGTTTGGATAAATTCCCATAAATCGTTTTCATTTTCGTTGAAAGCGATGAATTTCTTTAACGTTTGTCCGCTTCTTTTTGAGTCTGCGAACGGGGGCGTGGTTGTTTGGAAGTGGTTTTCATTAAATTTTCTCTTAGTTAATCAAATCGGATTGTTGCAATAGGGGGACAACCGTATTGGTAGTTTGTTGCAACAAGGTTAAATCGGGCATGCTGTCGCTGCTGTATTTTTCCGGAAGTTGTATCCAGCAGGACAATTCCGCTCGGTAGGCGTAGTGAAAAGCCTTTTGTGCCTGGCTAATCCCGACAGATCGCCAGTGCAGGTAAGTTTTGTTGCCTGCTTTTGGCTAAAAAACAGGCAAAGTGGTTACATAGGATATTTGCTGCCTTCTTAACGCGGGTCTTGTAAGCAAAAATTGCGCAAAGCCGTTAAGTTGTACGTTTAATTCCATTCTCGATTGTCTTGATGTTGAGTTTAGAAAATCCAAGCAACGATGTAATGGAGCTACTCTTGATAATTTGAGTATCTGATCTTTCACAGCAGCTAGTAGGAGCCTTATCATTTTTTAATTTTCTTTAGAGACCTCATATCAACGGTTAAACACCAATATGGGTAATCACTCAATTTATCGTTCCAATTTTTTGTAGTAATTTAGATTTGTGATAAAACTTCTTTTAAAACACGGTTGACTTCGCCCATATCGGCTTTGCCGGCCAAACGGTTTTTGAGTATCCCCATCACTTTGCCCATATCGGCCGTGCCTTTTGCTGAAGTTTCGTTTACGGCCTCGTTTACTGCTGCCCGAATTTCTTCCGTACCCAACATTTTCGGCAGATAACGTAGTAATACTTCAATTTCAGCATTTTCTTTATCGGCAAGGTCGTTCCGTCCGGCATCCGAATAGATTTTCGCACTGTCTTTGCGCTGTTTAATCATTTTGCTGATGATAGAAGTGATATCAGTATCTTGTGCTTCGGTTTGACGGTCGATTTCAAATTGTTTAACGGCGGCGTTGGCCATGCGGATAACCGATAGTGCGGTTTGGTCTTTATTGCGCATGGCGGTTTTCATGTCTTCGCTTAAAAGGGTTTTCAGAGACATAATGCTTTCCTTGTGGAAGTTTCGGGCAGCCTGCTTGCCGGCCGGCTGATAATATTTTCGTATCAATAAGAAAACACCGCAACTTATCGAACTAAGTTTGCGGTGTTTGTCAGTTTGACACCGAAAACGGTTTAGTACATTTTCGGGGGCAGTTGTTGGCTGCGCAGACGTTTTTGCAGACGTTTCACAGCAGCGGCTTTTTTGCGTTTGCGCTCGGTAGTCGGTTTTTCGTATGCTTCACGTGCTCTCAGCTCGGTCAGCAGGCCGGTTTTTTCGATAGCGCGTTTGAAACGGCGCATTGCAACTTCAAAAGGTTCGTTTTCTTTTACGCGGATAGAAGGCATTTGTTTATCCTTGAAATACTAAAATTTTTGTTTGCGGTATGGTAGCATAGGCTCCCTGAAAAGTTTGTCGCATCGTAATTGCCGAATTCGATGGATTGGCGGGCTGATGCGTGCCCTTGACAAAATCACCCCCTAACGGATACAGACCGGTCTGCCGTGTCTGGAAAATAACAACAGCCGTTGTGTTACGGCTGTTGCGGTTAATTTGGAAAACTTGCCGATTATCGCAAAGGGAAATGTATATTGTCAAATCTTAAAACAACCAATGGGCGAGATATTGCCATAATGCGGTAAACAGCATGACCAATGCGGCTCCGACTTTGGCGGCAACGCCAATAATGAATCCGATAAACGTACCGATGCCGACTTTGCCTGCTTTAATCAAATCGCTGCGTGCAAACGCTTCTCCGAGCATTGCGCCCGCAACAGGCCCGATAAGCAAGCCGGGTAGTCCGAAAAACATACCTGCAATGCCGCCGACGAATGCGCCCCAAAGGGCGGTTTGCGATGCTCCGGTATATTTGGCACCCATTAACCCTGCAATAAAATCCATTGCCATACCGAAAATAACGGGCAGCAATAAAAATAATAGGGTACCGCTGCCGATAATCTGATAATCCTGTGTATATGCCAAAAGCCAGATGCCGCCGTACAGCAGAGGTAATCCGGGGAGTGCGGGGAAAATGGTACCTGCCGCGCCTGCGAGCATCAGGGTAAGGGCGAAAATAATCAGTAAGGTGTTCATGCGGTGATAATGGGGGAGATGGTGTGGAAAATCAAGTTGGCATATGCACATTTATTCCGTTTGTATTGCAATTTATTTGCTTGAAAGCCTATCGTTATCGTTGGGTTATGTGTAGATTGGTTTCTTGCCGATGTTTGATATTAAGGCGGTAAGATTTGGTTCATATGACTATAAACAGATTGTGTAAAAACATTTTTTTCAAAGATAATTTGCATCAATCTTTTGATAAGTATTTATTTTATCAAATCATATTGCGGTATTAGTCTTATTTGAAAACAAAGTCTATTAATCGGCTGTATTTTCTATTACGGTATGTGCGCCTGCATTAAGCCAGTCTGTTTTAAAACGGTGATATAGCTCACTTGGCGCGTACGGGATAAGAGGCTGTGACAGGCCTTTTTCAAGCAAATTCAGTGCATTGTGTGCTTCGGTGTCGTTGCGGATAAGCCAGAACCATACGTCTGCTGGCAGGGCTGTCTGAATGTCTTGTGCCGTGTCGGCCACTGCCCATAGGCTTCGGCATGGCGGTTTTTCGGTTGTTTTACGCAATAGCGATGCATCGGTAAGGATATTTTGGTTTGTATCAGTGTGCTCGGCATACGGGATAACGAGATAGTCTCCGTCAGGAGATTGAAAACCTGTTTTCAGGCTGCCTGAAAGCCGGGAGGGTACGGTGAGTGCTTCCAGTAAAGAGGTATTCGCAGGCAGCATCGGTGATACGGTGTAGTTTCCCGGTTTTTGCCATTGCCATTGTTGCCCTTCTTTTGCAGTAGGTTGTCCTGACCATTGGTGTGGAAATATACGGAAAAAACGCAGGCGTACGGCGGTATGCTCGTAGATGTGGTGTTTGAGAAGCCAAGGTGTGGCGGCCGATATGGTGATTCCGAGTTCTTCGTGTATTTCGCGTCGGAGTGCGGCTAAATCTGTTTCGCCTTGTTCCACTTTGCCTCCGGCAAACTCCCAGTAACCCGCGTATTTTTTTCCTTCCGGACGCGAGGATAAGAGACACTCTCCGCGCTCATTATATAAAATGGCTGCAACGACTTGGATGAATTCGGGCGTATGTTCATTGAAAGATTTAGCCATGTTGCCACCATTTTGTTAGCCGTTTTGCATTGCTGTCTAAAAACCAACCAATGATACCGATTAAAATCACTGTTGACATCAGCTCCGAATACGCCAAACGGTCGCGCGTGTCCAAAATAAAATAGCCCAAGCCCTCGTTTACGCCCAGCATCTCGCACGGTACCAGCACCACCCACACAATGCCAATCGCCAGCCGCAGCCCGTTCAGAATATCGCCCACCACCGCAGGCAGCATGATTTTCCACAACATTTCCGCTTTGGTTGCCGACAAGGAACGCCCCAATTCCAGCCATTGCGCGTTGATGTTGCGCACGCCCGAAGCGGTGTTCAGCATCAACGGCCACACCGCCGCAAACGCCAACAGAAAATACACGGGCGCGTCGCCGATGCCGAACAGCATCACCGCCACCGGCATCCACGACAAAGGCGAAATCATGCGTAAAAACTGAAACGGCGGATTGAGCGTCTGCTCCGCGCGCGGCGACAAACCCAGCGCGAAACCGAGCGGCACGCCCGCCGCCAGTGCGCACAGCAGCCCCACCGCCACCCTTTGCAAACTCGCCCAAATATGCGGCCACAAAGTGCCGTCTGAAATTAGGGTGTTCAGGCTGCCCAGTGCGGCGGCGGGCGCAAGCAGATTGGCAAGCGGCAGGGTTCGCGCCAGCAGCCACGCGCCCAGTTGCCACGCCGCCAACAGCAGCAGCAAACCCGCGCCGCCGTGAAAATAATATTTTGATTTCATTGAATTTATCTTTCCTAATGGTTTCAGGCAGCCTGTTTAAAGTGCAAACGTTTCCTGCCGCGTGAGCGCATTCAGCCCGAAAGTCCGCATCAAACCGTGCTGTTGCAAAGCCTGTTCCACAAAACGGCTGTCAAACAATTCTTTCGCGGCTTCGGCGGGATTCAGTTCCTGCAAAAAGGTGTTCACGCCCGCCAAATGGGTTTCTTTCAGCAGCTTAATCAGCAACTCGCTGTAAGACGGAAACGGATAGGGCTGAAAATCAATGCGTTGCTGCTGCCAATCGCGGTGGCGTACTGCGCCGTCCCGCTCGTATTTCGCCCACACCACAGGTTCGGGCTGCAACACGGCGCGTAACACTTCGGCATCGTGCGGGGTGTATTTTTGCACGCCCTGTTTCGCCAACAGCGCGGCGGCTTCGGCGCGGTGGGTTTTCGTCCACGCGGCTGCCTGAACAAGGCTGTTGATGACGTGCTGCACCCATTCGGGGCGGTTTCGGATATTGTGTTCGTGCATCATCGTCAGGCAGCAGGCGTGTTCGCGCCAGATGTCGCCGCTAAAACGCAGGATTTTGCCCACGCCTTTGGCTTCCGCCAGCGCGTTAAACGGTTCGGCTACGATAAAGCCGGCAATCGTTCCCGCCGCCAACGCCGCCACCATGTCCGAAGGCGGCATCACGGTCAAACGCACTTCGCCCGCCTGCGGATTTTTTTCCACCACGCGCAAACCCGCCTGCCGCAATATCTGCTGGACAATCACATTGTGAACGGCGTACCAAAACGGTATGGCAACGGTTTGACCCTGCAAATCGCGCACCTCGCGCACATCAGGGCGCACGGTAAGCGCGGAACCGCAGGTGTGGTTCCACATCAGGGCGCGGACGGGGGCGCGGCTGCCGTAACGCATCCACACGCTCATCGGCGACAAAACGTGTATCAAATTAACTTGTCCGCTTAAAAACGCTTCCACCAAACCTGCCCACGAGCGGAACAAAATAGGTTTGACCGTTGCCACGCCCGCCCGTTCAAACAAACCCAAGCCGTGCGCCACCAAAAGCGGGGCGGCATCGAGAATGGGCAGGTAGCCGATGGTAAGCGGGGCATCGGGCGCGGCGGCGGCGCGGCGAGAACAGGCTTGCAGCAGGGGCAGAGCGGCCGTTGCGCCGAACAGGGCGGAGAGTTTTAAAAAATCGCGGCGGGTGTGCATGGGCGGGCTTTCGGGAAAATTTCAGGCAGCCTGAAAATTAAAAAATGCCGTCATTCCCGCGCAGGCGGGAATCCAAGTTGGAAGCAAACGAATGTTGAAAAAACATTACTTGCCGAATTCGGTCGGTGGATTCCCGCCTGCGCGGGAATGACGGTGCCATGGTTTTTTGTCAAATGAAGCGGCTGATGCGCCGTTGCGGGAAAAAGCCGCGCAAATGGGCGAGAACACCGTTTTGCCAAGTGTCGGGCTGCCTGAAACTCAAATCACAAACTCCACCGTCTGCGTTTGCGCGGTATATTGTTGCGCCAAATACAAGGACTGCAAAATCTCGCCGCGCATCGCATTCATTTCCAATAATTTGTTATGGCGCGGAAATTCGGCTTGCGGCTGCCATTGCCCCAAAATCCGTCCGGGCATGCGCCCCACCAAAACAATGCGGTCGGCGACCAACAGGGCTTCGTCAATATCGTGCGTAACCATCACGGCGGCGGTTTGGTGGTGGCTGACGATTTGGCGCAACATATCCTGCATCTGCATTCTAATCACCGCGTCCAGCGCGGAGAACGGCTCGTCCAGCAGCAACACTTGCGGACGGCGCACCAACGCCCGCGCCAACGCCGCCCGTTGCGCCATGCCGCCGGAAAGCTCGGCGGGAAATTTGTCGGCGGCGTGTGCCAGCCCGACTTCGTGCAGCGCGGTTTTCACGCGCTCCGCCGCTTCGTCTTTGCCGATATGCGGCTGTTTTTTAAAGTCCAAACCAAAGGACACATTGTCGCGCACGTTCAGCCAGGGCAGCAGCGCGGCGGTTTGGAACATCAACCCCACGCGCGGGTGCGGACGGGTGAGCGCATCGCCGAACAGCGACACTTCGCCCTGAAGCGGACGGTTCAGCCCCGCCAGCACGCGCAGCAGCGAGGATTTGCCCACGCCGCTCGGCCCGAGCAGGCAGACCAGTTCGCCCGCGCCGATGTCCAGCGAGAAATCGCGTAAAATGGTTTTGGTGTGGGCGGCTTCGCGGTAGCCGAGCGACAGGGTGCGGACGGATAGAACAGTCATGTTTTTTTAATCAAAAGTTTGTTTTTTAGGCTGCCTGAAAGCGGAACGGTGTTTCAGGCAGCCTGCACGGATTGTAAAGGTGTGATGTGATGCGGTTGTCGAATCATTAACGCCGTCATTCCCGCGTAGGCGGGAATCCATTGTCCGATTTGTGTTCGGCAAAGTTTGCTTTAGCGTCCGCTTGGATTCCCGCCTGCGCGGGAATGACGGCAGTTTGGGCTTTGCAGTCAAAGGGTGGCGCGGCTTAAATGGAAAACTCGCCGATAAATTCCAACTCGCTGATTTCTTTTTTCAAATGTTTGATTGACGGCGTTACGATGGCGACAAACAGCGCTTCGCGGCGGCGGCGTTGCACGGGGCTGCCCATCAGATAGCCTTTCGCGCCCGCGTGCAGCGCGGCGGATTCGGCGGCGGCAAGGCACAATTCCGATGCGCCCAAACGGGTTTGCAAGGTTTCCAGCAAATGGGCTTCGCCGCGCCACGCCGCGTCCGCCAGCGCCAGCGTTTTCGCGGCGAGCGCGTCCAAACGGGTTTGCAATTCGTCCGCGCCGTTGTCCAAATAAAAATTCAGTTCGCCGCCGCCCACGTCTGCCAAACGGATGTCGTTCAGGCAGCCGTCAATAATGCCCGCGCCGATGCCGATTTGCAGCAGGATAAAGCCCGCTTTGATGGATTTTATATAATCATCAAACTGTTGCGGCGTTGCCAACACGTCTTCCTGCGGCACGAACACATTGTCAAACTTCAGCGCGAAGGTGCGCGTGCCTTCCAAAGCGCAAAATTCGGGGCAGGGCTTGAGCGACACGCCTTCGCGCCCCGCGCCGGTGATGAACATCACATAGCCGTCGGCGGTTTGCGCGGTGTTCGCCCAAATGTGGCTGTCGCCGAGATTGGACACCCACGGCAACACGCCGTTTACGCGCCAGCCGCCGTCCACCGCTTCGGCTTGCAGATTGTGGGCTTCAATGTCCGCCAAGTGTTTGACGGTGTTGGACATACCCGTTCCCGCCAATACTTTGCCGCGCAACACGTCCGCCAAATAGCGTTGGCGCACGGGTGCGTTCGGCGTTTGGTGCAGATACCACGCGCAGGCTGCCTGACACCACACCGAAAACGCGGTCGCGCCGCAGGTTTTGCCGATTTCGCGAATCACGCCGATTTGCGCCGCCAAGCCCAAGCCGTTGCCGCCTTCGTCCGCCGTGCCGACACAGGCATAGCCGCCCGCCGCGCCCAGTTCGCGCATAAAGGTTTCGGGATACAGCCCTTCGCGGTCAATGCGTTCGGCGAGCGGGGCGAGGGTGTCGCGCACGAGGGCGGCAACGGCTTGGTTCAGAGCGTGGGGCATGGCGGCGTTCCTTTTTCCTTGAAAAATATAGGGGGTGTGCGTTTGGGGAAAACGGTGCGCGGGGCGCACCCTACGCATCAGGGCGCGTCATCATTTGACTGAAAAAACGCTGCGCCGTCATTCCCGCGCAGGCGGGAATCCACTGCCCGATGCTTGGCAAGCGATGTTTCATCAACGCTTTTTGAAATTTGTTTTGGCTTCCCGCCTGCGCGGGAATGACGGCGATTTTTAGCATCAAAATTTAAATGACGACACGCATCAGGCAAAGGCTTGCAATTCGGGATTGATTTCGGTTTGCGCCAAATTATTGGTGTAATTGCACAAAGTTGCCAATGCCACGCCCAAAACCACTTCCACCGCCTGCTGCTGGCTGTAGCCCGCGTCAAAAAACGCCTGCAAAGCGGCATCGGACACCGCGCCCTTGTCGTTCATCACCGCCACGGTAAATTCCGCCAATGCGGACAATTTGGCATCATCAAACGCCGATGCGTCCACCGCGCGGGAAGCATTGATGTTTTGTTCCGACAACAGTTTTTTCAAAGTCGCCAATTTGGTGTGTCCCGCCACGCAAAAGGCGCAGGCATTGCGTTTGGCGGCGATGATTTGCACCACTTCGCGCTCGCCCGCGCTCAAGCTGGTGTTGCCGTTGAGTTTGCCCACTTCCTGATAAAACGCCAAGGCTTCGGGCGAGTTGGCGAGTACGCCGATGAGGTTGGGCAGAAAGCCGTTGGCCTGTTGCGCGGCTTCCACGCGGGCGCGGGCGGCTTCGGGGGCGGTTTGGGCGGTGTGGACGGTCAGACGTGCCATAGCAAAAATCCTTTTGTTATTTTTTAAGTAGAACCTATTTGGATGGAAATAATCATAGCAATTGTTGTAAAAGGTAGGAAATATTGTTTTTGTATGAGTTATAGATAAAAAAGTTATAAGTAGAGAGATAAGATTTAGGTATATCTTAAGTTAAAAGAAAGCACAAAATGTAAAAACAGTTTACAATGTGATTTCCAAAAGATTTAGTTAATGTCAATAACTATGCAGTATTTTTCCCTTCACCACACTGAAAAAAACCGCCATGCAGGTTTTCTGATTATGGTTCCTGATAATGAGCGGGAAAAGATTCCCCAAAGCGGTACCTTGGCGGTCAAAATAGCGGAGATTGCTCCACCCCAAGCAGTTGAATGTTTGAAAGAATGGGTTGATTACGGCAGTTTGACGTGGTCGCGCGAGCAGGATCGTATCATTGTACGCAATAAAACAGGATTGCCTGTCGGTAGCATTAAGCAGCAGTATTTGACTATCGGTACGCAGGAGTTTCTGTTGAGCAATTTGACCGGAGTGTTATAGATGGAAAGTCTGTATATTCTGATTCCTATCAGTATTGTTTTGACTTTTGCTATTGCTTATTTTTTTTGGTGGTCGGGTAAAAACGGGCAGTTTGACGATTTGGAAGGTCCGGCGCACCGTATTTTGATGGACGATGACGATACTTCCGGATTGTCGGAACAGGATAACTCGGCGAATAAGGCGGATAAATAATGGAGACAACATCACGCAATGGTTTAATGATATTGGGCGGTTTATTAGCATTGGGCATGATAACCGCTGCTTTTACATTAGGAGTGCGGTTTAAAGACGTTAGGCAACCCGGTGTGATTACCGTGAAAGGTTTGGCAGAGAAGGCCGTGCAGGCGGATACCGTTAAATGGGATATGCGTGTTTCTTGGGGTGGTAATGGCGCCAGCTACCGTCAGGTATTGGATAATTTGGATAAGCGTACGCCTAAATTGAAGGCTTTTTTGTTGCAGCAAGGGTTTGATGAGCAAGAAATAGCTGTGAATGTTCCCTCTGTGAGCGAAGCGTATAAAACCGTGAGGGACAAACATGGCAATACGGACAGTGTGTTTGACGGCTATTTGGGCGGTCAAGTCATCAGTATCAGCAGCAATAAGTTGGAAACCGTTCAGGCTGCCTATCGTGCGGTGATGTTGTTGCGTGCGGAAGATGATAGCGTGCTTTTTGACGAGCCGCGTTATCTGATATCGGGTTTGGAAAGCATCAAGCACGAAATGATTGCGGCGGCAACGGCTGATGCGCGTGCGCGTGCGGCAGAGTTTGTGAAAGGCAGCGGACGAAAAGTCGGGGCGATACAATCGGCTTCGCAGGGTTCGTTTAATATTTATTCCGAAGGCGGTTCGGACAACGATGAGGATTACGGCGGCACATACAGTACGGCAACCATAGGCAAATCGGTGCGCTTGGTGGTAACTGTGCAATATGCCGTTGATTGATTTTCAGGCAGCCTGAAAACTGGGTAGGAAAGATAAAGATGTCTTCAGATTTTGAGTTTGCACGCAGCCGCCGTTTTGCTCCTTTGTTCGGTACGCAGTTTCTGGGTGCGTTTAACGATAATCTGTTTAAAACCACATTGTTTGTTCTCATCAGTTTTCAGGGATTGGGCCAGGAAACGCAGATTTCTTCCGTGCAATTGTTGAATTTGGGTGCGTTGTTGTTTGTATTGCCGTTTTTTCTGTTTTCGGCATTGTCGGGGCAGTTGGCAACGCGTTATAACAAGGCGCGTTTGGCTCAGGCAACCAAGTTGTTGGAAGTGTTGATTATGGCAGCAGCAGCTTACGGTTTTGCGGTTCGTTCCGCGCCGTTGTTGCTGCTGTGTTTATTTATGATGGGTGCTCAATCGGCCTTGTTCGGTCCGGTGAAATATGCCGTGCTGCCTGAATATTTGCGCGCAAAAGAATTGCTGATGGGTAACGGGCTGATTGAATCGGGTACGTTTTTGGCTATTCTGTTGGGGCAGATTATCGGTACTGCGATTGCGGGTATGTCTTCGTGGTTGCTGGCTGTGATGGTGTTGTGTGTTGCGGTTGCGGGTTTGTTATGCAGTTTGGGGATGCCATCCGTTGCTGCGCGAAACCGGCAGCTTAGAATGGATTGGCATATTGTCCGCAGCACGAAGGAGTTGCTGTTTCAGGCAGCCGCAGAGCGTGAGTTGTTTACGGCGATTATCGGTATTTCGTGGTTTTGGTTTGTAGGCGCGGTTTATACCACTCAATTACCTAATTTTGTACGGCTTCATTTGGGTGGCAACGAAGCCGTATTTAATTTGATGTTGGGTTTGTTTTCGGTAGGTATTGCTTTGGGTTCGATAGCGTGTGGCAAGCTTTGCCGTGGCGTGCTGAAGTTGTGGCTGGTATTGCTGGGTGCGCTGGGTTTGGCTGTGTCGGGCGGTTTGCTGGCTTATTTCAGCTATGGGTGGACGCTTTCAGGCAGCCTGTGGGGAGTGGGAGCGTTTTTGCAACAGCCTCACGCTTATCCTATTGTATTAGTGATGTTAGGCATAGGTTTTTTCGGCGGGTTTTTCTCCGTTCCGCTTTATACTTGGCTGCAAACAGTTGCTTCAGACAGCTTTAGGGCGCAGGCGGTGGCGGCAAACAATATCGTTAATTCCGTTTTTATGGTTGCAGCGGCATTAATCAGTGCGTTGTTGCTGTTTCTTTCCGACAGCATTGTATTGCTGTATTTCTTGGTGGCTCTCGGCAATATTCCTGTTGCGGCGTATTTGTTTTACCGTGCGCCCGAGATATTTTGGCGGCGCTAAAGCCGTGCGGCTCTTTCAGGCAGCCTGTCGGACTACATTTAACTACTTTATCTATCCGTTTGTTACGGTAAAAAGGTTTCCGAATGCTTATCAAGCACGGGTATAAAGAGTAGAATGACGGCATTTTTATTTGCAAAACAATGCGGGTCGCCCTATTTGTTGTTAAAGGTAATACGATTATGCTAAAAGAAAAAATCAACTTTTCTTACCTGTTCGGTTCCAATGCTCCCTACATTGAAGAACTGTATGAAAGTTTTTTGTCCGACCCTGAATCTGTTGATGAAGTGTGGCGCCGGTATTTTTCCGATTTGGCGGCGCAACCGGGTGCGGTAGCGCGTGATGTGGCGCACCGTCCGATTCAGGAATCATTCGCCAATTTGGCAAAACGTCGCCAAACTCCTGCCGTTTCAGGCAGCATTGATGCCAATCTGCTGCAAAAGCAGATTGGCGTTTTGCGTTTGATTTCCGCTTATCGCATTCAGGGAGCCGGCGCTGCCAAACTCGACCCTTTGAGCCTGAAATCACCGCGTAATGCGGAAGGTTTGCTGCCTGCAGCACACGGTTTGAGCGATGCCGATATGGCGGTGAAATTCAGCTTGGGCGAAGGCGACTTCGGCGGTGCGGACAAGCTGACTTTGGCCGAAATCATCAGCCGCTTGCAACAAACTTATTGCGGCCATATCGGTGTGGAGTACATGTATATTGAGAACCGCGAAGAGCGGCATTGGATTCGGGAATATTTTGAAACCCGTTTGTCCACACCTCAATTCAGCGCTGATGAAAAACGTTATATTTTGAAACAAGTTACCGCTGCCGAAACTTTGGAGCGTTATCTGCATACCAAGTATGTCGGTCAGAAACGCTTTTCGGTGGAAGGCGGCGAAAGTGCGATTGCAGGTTTGAACTATCTGATTCAAAATGCAGGAAAAGACGGTGTCGAAGAAGTGATTATCGGTATGGCGCACCGCGGCCGCTTGAATGTGTTGGTCAATACTTTGGGTAAAAAGCCTGCTGATTTGTTTGCCGAATTTGAAGGCCGAGCAGAAATCAAGCTGCCCAGCGGCGATGTGAAATACCACAACGGTTTCAATTCCGACATCGCTACTCCGAACGGTGCAATGCACGTTACTTTGGCATTCAATCCCTCGCATTTGGAAATCGTTAATCCCGTGGTGGAAGGTTCTACCCGCGCCAAACAACGCCGCCGCGGCTTGGATGGTACCGACCAAGTTCTACCGGTATTGATTCACGGTGATTCCGCATTTATCGGTTTGGGTGTCAACCAAGCTACGTTTAATATGTCGCGCACGCGGGGGTACAGCACGGGCGGTACTGTCCATATGGTCATCAATAACCAAATCGGCTTTACTACTTCGGATACGCGCGATACCCGTTCTACAGTATATTGCACCGACATTGCCAAAATGGTGGAAGCACCCGTATTCCATGTGAACGGTGATGATCCCGAAGCGGTCTGCTTTGTCGTTCAGGCAGCCTTGGATTACCGCAAAAAATTTAAAAAAGATGTGGTGATTGATGTCGTTTGCTTCCGTAAATTGGGACATAACGAAGGCGATGACCCGACATTAACCCAGCCTTTGATGTACCGCACCATCGGCAAACATCCCGGAACGCGTGCCTTGTATGCCGAAAAATTGGTTAAAGAAGGCGTGTTAACCGCAGCTGATGCCGAAGGTTACGTACAGGCATACCGCGATGCTTTAGACCGCGGCGAACATGTTGAACAAACCCGCTTGACCGACTACGAAAGCAAACACCGTGTCGATTGGAGCAAATACCAAGGGCAAGATTGGCGTGAGAAGGTGGAAAGCGGTTTGCCGGCCGCAGACATTCAGCGCTTAACCGAAAAATTTACCCAAGTTCCCGAAGGTTTCGGTTTGCACAACACAGCCAAGCGTGTGATTGAGCAGCGAAAAGCAATGGCGGCAGGCGAACAGCCTCTCGATTGGGGTATGGCTGAAACCGTAGCTTATGCCAGCATGGTCAGCAATGGTACGGGCGTGCGTATTTCAGGTGAAGATTCCGGGCGCGGCACTTTCTCGCACCGTCATGCCGTATTGCACGATACCAAACGCGAAAAATCTGATGCAGGCATCTATATTCCTTTGGAACATATGGCCGAGAATCAGGCTGATTTCACTGTTATCGATTCCATTTTGAACGAAGAAGCCGTCATGGCGTATGAATACGGTTATGCGTGTTCCGCTCCCGATAAATTGGTGATTTGGGAAGCTCAATTTGGCGATTTTGCTAACGGAGCACAAGTTGCCATCGACCAGTTTATCTCGTCCGGTGAAACCAAATGGGGACGTTTGTGCGGTCTGACCGTTATCTTGCCGCACGGCTATGACGGACAAGGTCCGGAACACTCTTCCGCACGTTTGGAGCGCTGGCTGCAACTGTGTTCCGAACATAATATGCAAATTATTATGCCTTCGGAAGCTTCGCAAATGTTCCATATCTTGCGCCGCCAAACTTTGCGCAGCTATCGCAAGCCTTTGATCATTTTTATGTCCAAACGCCTGTTGCGTTTCAAAGATTCAATGAGTCCTTTGGAAAACTTTTTGGAGGGAACCACTTTCCGTCCTGTTATCGGAGACACGGTAGAACGTTCGGACAACAATAGTGTGAAACGTGTGATTATGTGTGCCGGACAGGTGTATTATGACTTGGTTGCCGGTCGTGCTGAGCGCGGATTGGAAAAAGAAGTGGCCATTATTCGCGCTGAGCAGCTTTATCCTTTCCCGTACGCCGAAGCGGAAGCAGAGTTGGTAAAATTCCCCAATGCAACCGAAATTATGTGGGCGCAGGAAGAACCGAAAAACCAAGGTGCTTGGTATCAAACCCGCCACCGCTTGGAAGCTTTGGCGAAAGACGGGCAAAAAGTCGTCTATGCAGGCCGTCCTGCCAGTGCATCGCCCGCAGTCGGGTATGCCAGCAAGCATACAGCCCAATTAAAACAATTGGTTGAAGATGCGTTTTATGGGTTGGTTAAGCAATAAGCCGCTACCTTTCAGGCTGCCTGAAAAATAGACTGAAACTTTCAGGCAGCCTTTATTGATAAATTCATCACCGGAGAATAACAATGATTGTTGAAGTAAACGTTCCCGTATTTGCCGAAAGCATCACTGAAGGCACTTTATTGTCATGGCATAAAAAAGTAGGCGAAAGCGTTGCGCGTGACGAAGTATTGGTTGACATCGAAACCGATAAAGTGGTTTTGGAAGTACCCGCACCGCAGGCGGGCGTGTTGGTGGAAATCATCGTCCAGGACGGTGAAACTGTTGCAACACAACAGCTTTTGGCAAAAATCGATACCGAAGCCCAAGCTGCCGCTGTATCTGCTTCTCAAGTTTCCGCTCCCGCAGCGCAAACAGCCACCGCTCCTGCTTCTCATACTCAAGCAGGTGTTGCCATGCCTGCCGCTGCCAAATTGGCGGCTGAAAAAGGTGTGGATGTAGGCAGCGTTCAAGGTTCGGGTCGTGGCGGTCGTGTGTTGAAAGAAGATGTCCAAAATGCTTCTGCTGCTCCCAAAGCGGCTGTTGCCGTTCCTGCCGGCGTACGCCCGGAACAACGCGTTCCCATGAGCCGTTTGCGTGCCCGTGTTGCAGAACGTTTGCTGCAATCCCAAGCCGAAAATGCCATCTTGACTACTTTCAACGAAGTAAACATGAAGCCGGTAATGGATTTGCGTGCCAAATACAAAGAAAAATTTGAAAAAGAGCACGGCGTACGATTGGGCTTTATGTCTTTCTTTGTCAAAGCAGCAGTAGCAGCTTTGAAAAAATATCCCGTAGTGAACGCTTCTGTGGACGGCAGCGATATTGTGTATCATGGCTACTTTGATATCGGTATTGCCATCGGCAGCCCGCGCGGTTTGGTCGTGCCGATTTTGCGTGATGCCGACCAAATGAGTATTGCCGATATCGAAAAAGCGATTATGGAGTATGCAACCAAAGCCAAAGACGGCAAAATCGCCATTGAAGATTTGACAGGCGGTACATTCAGTATCACCAACGGTGGTACCTTCGGCTCTATGATGTCTACCCCCATTATCAACCCGCCGCAATCCGCGATTTTGGGTATGCATGCCACTAAAGAGCGTGCTGTGGTTGAGAACGGCCAAGTAGTGGTGCGCCCGATGATGTATTTGGCACTTTCTTATGACCACCGCATCATTGACGGCCGTGAAGCTGTATTGACTTTGGTAACCATCAAAGAATTGCTGGAAGATCCTGCACGCTTGCTGTTGGATTTATAATGAATTAATGATGTAAAACTAAAAGCTGCCTGAAGTTTTTCAGGCAGCTTTTTTATTAATAATATGTATGTCAGATTGATTTCTTGCCTTATTTCTTATTAAGTTGATATTTCTTTAATTATTTTTGAGGGAGAATAGATTGCTTATTCATTTATATATTTACAATAAACCTGTTAATATTAAAACTATCAGCGAATATGTGCGAAAACACTTTCTTGCAGGAAGCCAAAAAAGAGTATATACCCTCATCGGTGATTAAAACGATAACTACAACAGTACTGTACTGTCAGAATATGACGCAATGGAAATTTGAATTGTGCTAAGCTCTCATACATAAAATCCCCATTTGCGTGAAGTATCACTGGTAGTAGGTTAAAAGTTAAGATGTTTATCGACTGATGGATAACAAATTTTTTAGCAGCCTGCATCTATATACTAACGTGCTGACGATAATTACAATCGGCTATGGTGCGCTTAATTGTGTGTTTTGCTTGCTGTATGAGAGCAAAGATAGGAAGCATATTAAGCAATATCAGGTTTAAAGATAACTTTTTGAGATGTCCTGAATGAGGGGCGTAGCGAAGCCAAACGGCGAACCTAAATGACCGGAGCTGTCGATGGAAGAGAAGTTGAAAAACAAACATAGTCTTGTGGATAATGGTGATATATCCTTGCAAACGTTAAGTTTGCACCTGCGCGAGACGTTAGGCAGCCTGAAGGTATTTCTAGTGATGAAATGTGGCGTAAAGCGGAACGTTCGGAATGGGGAGATTTTCCCAGACTTATCCGCAACAGCAGTTTGGAAGAATTAAAAAAACTGACGGCTACCGTGAAGCCAAAGCGGGCAATCCACAGGCTGCCCTGAGTTTGGTACAATCGTTGCTCAGTGAAGAGACTGTTGCCGATATTCAAAAAATGGCCAACGGGTGCGAACCGATAATTGTCGGTATCCGTGCAGAGGAAAGCAAGGGTAAAAACCAGATACCTACGGCAATGGCGAGAGTTTTGTCAGAGCAAACAGGCTGGGAACGTGATACCGGTTTATACCAAATTTCCTATGCCGGCCGTACCGGTTCGGACAGCAGCTACCGCTTGGCTTTCCCCGCTGTGTTTGGCGGAGAAGTGAAAGCCGGTCGTGATTATTTGTTATTAGATGATAATTCCACGATGGGCGGTACGATTGCCGGTTTGAAAGGCTATATCGAAAACCGCGACGGCAAAGTTATAGGTGCGGCCGTAATGAGCGCGCGGGCAACGGGTTTGGAATTGATACCCACCGAAAAGCAATTAAACGACATTCAAAGAAAACACGGAGATGCAGCAAATGATTTTTTTCAAAAGACTTACGGATACGGAATACGCCGCCTTACTCGAAGCGAGGCAGGAGCAGTTCGCACATCCCCGACTATTGACGAACTCCGAAATCGAATCGATGAAGCGGGACTTTCAGTTAGCAGAAGCATGGATGGACGCAGAACTGAAACGCAACCCGTCCAAATTGAGAGCGTATACGCAAACGCAATTAGGGGAGAGAGAACGATTGAAAGAGATGGAAAAAAGTGAACGATGATGCCGTTGTGCAAGAAACAATTTGATATCGGGGCGTCCATCTGATATGGCGCAGCAACAACTAATTAAACCGATGATATGCTGAGAGTACCGGATTTATTTGACAAAAGAGCAACCCAAAAACCGAAAGAGCTTCGTACTATATGGAATAATTTCTACCCGGTAGTCAGTAATGGTAAATTGGGTGATTTGAAAAACGAGTCGGAATATTTGGCGGCTAAGGCCGGAGATTTTAAGCAATCTGCAGTTCTGGTGGAGAAATTGCTAAAAGATGACACGGTAGCCGAAATCAAAAAGTTAATTGGCGGTGTCAAACCCATTCTGTTACCTATCCAATCTGAAGAAGCCAGTGGTAAAAACCGCATTCCGCACGCTCTAGCAAGAGCATTGGCAGACAGGCTGGATTTGCATGTGGATATTGATATTCTCCAGTCGAATACCGTAAAGCGCACAGGTTCGGGTATCTATTACCGTTATGTTTCTCCTCCTGAATTCCAAGGTGAAATCAAAGTTGGGCAATCTTATTTGATTGTTGATGATACCCTATCGGTTGGCGGTACGATTGCTGCGCTGAAAGGTTATATCGAAAATCGCGGTGGCCAAGTCATTGGTGCAACTGTGATGACTGCCTATGATAAAAAAGTAGATATTGCCATTAAGCCTGATATGTATCAACTATTGATACAGAAAGCAGGCTTGAATAAATATTGGCGTAAAGAATTCGGCTACGGTGTGGATAAGCTGACCCAACAGGAAGCCGGACATCTTAGGAAACCGACATTAGAGCAAATCCAAGAGCGTATTCAGGCAGCCTGTCAAGATTTGGAATTATCCAAAAATAAGGATTTAAATGATGAATATGAACAGCAGCTCTTTAATTTATTGAAACCTAACAACAACCGATATACACAACATCTGAAATTAACAGAACGGCAAGTGGAAGAATTAAGACAGTACTGCAAAAAAGCAGACGAGTTTTTGAAGGCATATTTCAGTCGAAACAGACAAGTGAACAAACAGTAAACAAACACAAGCAAACAGCCGCATTAGAAAAAGATGCGGCTGTTTTTATTAGTGGATAAAAACAACTACTTCTTATCACAAATTAGCGGCCGTAGAAATTTTTGATATGCGACCTTGGATGAATGCTCCAAACTCCATGGTCAATATAATTGCGTGGCATTGATTGCATGGTACGCGGAGAGAAATCTGTAAGCATTTATTTTATAATTTAATTAGGATTTCAATATAAATTTAGACAATATAGCTGCTGCCTGAATATTGGTGCCGAATAATTTAGTGAGTCTACAGAGAGGACTCGATTGCAGTTAAATTGGCCGCAACTGACGGGAAGTCTTATAACACAAGAATTTTCTCCGACACCTGCTGTATCAAATTAGGCTTCTTTTCATCCACACACACCGCCAAAACCTTCCGCAAATGGGCGGCCAAAGTGCTTTCAGGCAGCCTGAACTCCGATGCGGACGCAGCCTTGCTGCAACGGCTGCAGGCGGCGTATCTGTCCGCCCGCAGCGATGAAGCAAAATTGTTGCGCTACCATAAAATGGGTTTAAACCAGCAGGAAATCGGCCGTTTGACCGGCTTGTCTGCCGATGTGGTGCGCCAACGCCTGAAAAAACTGGCGCTGTTGGGTTTGACCGACTACCGCCCCGACAGCCGTCTGGCTGAGGCGGGAAAACTGGGTATTGCTGCCATGCGCCGGCATCAGGCGTTTGCGGCCGCACAGCAGTCTTTGGGTTTGGAGGGTTGAGAAATGGCGGCTAAAACCTATGTCCTCTATTTTGACGAGCAGGATTTGAAACGCCTGGATATGGCTTGTTTTACTTTGCATTATCTCTCCGAACACGCGGCGGATTGGGACAAACTGCAAGGCGGCTTGGCGGCCTTAACCGAGCATGCTTGCGAGCAGATGGAATGCCTGAGCGGGGTGTTTTATGATGCGGTGTATCGCGGGAGATTAACGGAGCGGGGCTGCTGAGGCTTTTGCGGTTTGTATTTATGATAACCAACTGAAAGTTTTGATGATTTTAGGCGGTTTTTTACATATTTTTTGGAAAAATATTTGACCTAATCGTAGCTACTAGGTGTAATTCAAACCATCAGTAAGGCGCTGACACGGGAAAAGCCCCACCGAAGCGGGGCTCACTAAAAAGGGAAATGAAATGAATAGGACTATTATTCAAATCATCCTCTTACTGGTTTTTATGTTGGCAAGCACTAACGCCTATTGATAAACCGTAAGACCGGGGCGGCGGCAACCGCTCCGGTTCCCTATCATACACAAAACGGTATTAAACATCAAGGATGAATTAATATGGAAGACAAAGCGACAAAACAGGCGGAATATCAACGCAAATACGAGCAGAAACGCGTTTTAAAAAGAGTTTCGTTTAATCTGGAAACGGAAGCGGATTTGTTGGAACTGGCCAACAGTATGGATTTTTCCCAATGGGTCAAAGAGCAGTTGAGAGAAAAATTACGCAAATAAAACTCCACCAAGCTGTAACTCAATCACGGCTTGATGTATGAGATGGTGTGCCGAGATTTTATCGAGTTTGTAAACCAAGAGCATCGATAGCTTTCTATTCATCTTGATTCAGGCTGTCTGAAAATGTCAATGTTTTCAGGTGTTTTTTTGTTGGAGATGAAGATTTGTAATTATCTTTACTTCTATTGATACGCTCGCGCTTCCGAAAACCCGATTGCCCAAACCGCTTTGGCGGCGCTTAGCGCACGCACGGGCGGTACGGCCAAAACGGTGCAAAAGGGGCAACTATTGATGGAAGAGGCTTTGGATGGGGCTTTGAACATTCCCGACTTCAACGCCCAGCTCAATCCCGTACTCAAGCAGGCGGTGGCGGCGGTGATGGCGGCCGACAGCTATGAAGAAGCGGATGCCGCATTGACTGCGCTTTATCCGAAACTGGATAACCGCGCATTGCAGGACTATTTGGCGCAGGCCTTGTTTTTGAGCGATTTATTGGGACAGCATGATGCCGGAAAAAATTAGTTTCGCTTTCGGCGGCAAGCCTAAGGCTGCTATCGAGTGGCTCAAAGCCAAAAAGGTGAGTACCGAAAACTACCGCCATCTGACCCCTTCCGAAATCGCCAAAGTCTATACCATCGCCCGCATAAGCGATTTGGATATGCTCAACGACATCAAACAGGGCATGATCCGAGCCGCCGAAAACGGGCAGTCTTTCCACAGCTGGAAAAAAGAGCTGCTCAACCATTTGGCGGCGAAGGGATGGCTGCATCCGAACGGGCATAACGGTAAGGAAATCACCGACCCGAACACAGGGGAAATCTTCGGCACCCCGCGCCGCTTGGACAATATCTACCGCACCAATATGCAAAGCGCCTACTCTGCGGCGCAATACCAAAGCTATATGGGCAATATCGACAACCGTCCATATTGGCGTTATGAAGCAATTGGAGATGAGAGAACCCGTGCAGCCCATGCAGCCATGGACGGTTTGGTCTATCGTTATGATGACCCGTTCTGGGCAACCTTCTATCCGCCCAACGGCTACCGTTGCAGGTGCTCGGTAACGGCATTATCCGAGCGCGATATCCAACGTGAACAAATAGCGGTGAGTGTTTCCGGTGAAGACAATTTGATAGAAACCGAAAAAACCTATAACCGCAAAGGGGATACCTTTACAACCCGCGCCTTTGTTGCGCCTGACGGCAGCCGTATCACCACCGACAGAGGGTTTGATTACAACGTGGGTCGTATGAATTACCGCCCTAACTTAGACAATTACGACCGAGCTTTGGCACATGAATTTGCCAAAGCGGAGATGGGAGGCTATGAGTTTAAAGTCTCATTTAATAGAATAACAACGGATCAAGTAGATGTTAAGCAAAGATTGAATATTAAAGTGGTAGATGATGAAAAGAAAAAAATATTACAGAGCCTGATGTCGCGTGAATTATTCTTTACAGCAGGCATTTTCTCAAAAGAAGTACAAAGCTTGTTGGGTACCAAAAAAGCGACCGTCTGGTTATCGGATGATACATTGATTAAACAAATTGAAAGTCGGAGAGGACAAGATTTTAATGCACAAGAGTATCAGAAGCTTCCTGATATACTTCATTATCCCGATATAATTTATCAAGACAAACAAGCGAACAAGGTCTATTTGATAAAGAAATTTGACGATTCGGTTTATTTGACGGTGAATAAGAATGTTAAAAGCAATAATGAGTGGTTTATGGAGTCATTCAGACGCACAAACCTAAGTGAACTTTCTAAGTTTGAGAAAAAATACAAAAAATTGAAATAGCACTGGGCAGGGCTCGAAATCACCTGCACACGATCAAAGGGCTTGCGCCCCGCCTGCGATCGTCGAGATTCATCGCTTTTCCAGTGCTTAATTTGAAATGTACGCTATGATCGAAGTAGAAGTCAAGAATATTTTCCCCGTTCTCAACCAAATCGACCGTCTGGGTCGCGGTTTGGACGACAACCGCTATTTGTTGATGCGCCGTTTATCGGGCACCATGCATACGGCGGTGATGAACAACTTCCGCCGAGGCGGTCGCCCCAAATGGCTGGGACTGAAGTACCGCATAGGCAAACCCTTGCTGGATACGGGTACGTTGCGCCAAAGCATCACCCAACAATCCGACAACGACACCGCTTTGGTATTCACCAATTTAAAATATGCCGCCATCCACCATTTCGGCGGCAAGGCCGGCAGGAGCAGAAAGGCGAATATTCCCGCCCGCCCTTTTATGCAATTAACCGGTCAGGACAAGCAGGATTTGATGGAAGACGTACAGGATTATTTCCGCTCGCTGACGCGCCGTTAAGGAGGTATGGCGTATTTTGCGTTTTTAAGCCCTTCAAACCCATCGGATAGGCTGACCCCTTAACTTTTCATTCATCGCAATCTGTGGCGTTTTTGACCGACTTTTGACCGCTATTGCGGATTGCTATCCCGATACCCTTTCCCTTCTTTCAGCCCGAACGCCGTTTCGGGCTTTTTTCATGCGGGGACGAAATCCCGCATCTCCCGCCTGTTTTGCGGTTTGTCCGACAATGCCAACATCAGCAAAAACCAAGGAAAGTACGACATGAAATGGGTGATGGCGTCCGCCGAATTTGAAGTCTCTCCGCAAGACGGGCGCATCCAGCTTTTGCCTTACGGCGAATTCCGCGCCATAGACGGCAGGCCGTTTGACGTGCCGGCTTGGTATCTCACCGAAGCCAACGGCCATGATGTGGCGCAACTGGCCAACCAATCGCGCACGCAGCTGGTGGTGGATTACGAGCATCAAACCCTGCATAAGGAAACCAACGGCCAGCCCGCCCCTGCCGCAGGATGGATACGCCGGGTGGAATTTACTCCCAAGGGCTTGTTTGCCGATGTGGAGTGGACAGACAAGGCCGCCGCCCACATCAAAGCAAAGGAATACCGCTACATCTCGGCGGTGTTCACCTACGACACACAAGGTTTGGTTCGCAAGATTTTTCATGCAATAAGTTATTGTTTGAAAAATAATAATATTGAGAATGACGTATGTTTGATTTCTATTTGATATTTTTAAATATTCTATTGATTTTTAATGATAAAGATTTTTTCCAGTCTCTGGGAGAGATATTGAATGCCGCCTGGATTTTGGTGTTATCCAGACACGAATAGAGAGGGCGGTATGCAGCTGTAGGGTAATGTGTACTCGAAACGGGATTGAGAGCGGGAATATGCGTTAAGATGCCCTGTTGATAGGCAGATTTGAGAATGGCTTGGGCAAACGATAAACGGCTCGTGCAAGGGCTGCCTGAAAAGTGGTAGATGCCGTAATCCGTTGTGGAGTCGTTGTGTATGGTCTCGGCAATGTGTATCAGTGCTGCGGCGATGTCGCCGGCGTAAGTGGGGGTGCCGTATTGGTCGGCAACCATATCCAGTGTGTTGTGATGCAAGGCTGACTGCAGCAATTTATTGACGAAATGGTTGCCGTATTCGCTAAACACCCATGATGTGCGCAATATGATGCTGCGCGGACAGGCTGCCTGAACGGCTGCTTCCCCTGCCAATTTGCTCGTGCCATAGACATTTTGCGGTCGTGGGATGTCGGTTTCGCGATAGGGGGTGTTGGCTTTCCCGTCAAATACATAATCGGTAGAGAGATGAAGTATCGCCGCTCCGTTTTCCGCAGCGGCTTGGGCAAGATGCATCGCTCCGTATTCATTTACGGCAGTGGCGGTTTCGGGTTCGCTTTCGGCTTGATCGACAGCGGTGTAGGCGGCTGCGTTGATGATGATGTCGGGTCGGAATGCGGCAACGGTTCGGAAAACGGCGGTGCGCCGGGTGATGTCGAGAACGGTTCTGTCGGCAGCCAATAAAATGTGGTGTTTGGGTATGGTTCGTATCAGGCTGCGTCCGATTTGACCGTTGGCGCCGGTGATGAGTATTTTCATGGGCGGTAATTGCGGGCTTAGGGTTCAGGCTGCCTGAAAGGGTTGTTGAGCAGACGCAGCAGATATTGTCCGTATTCGTTTTTTGCCATCGGTGCGGCGAGTGCCGCAAGCTGTTCATCGGACAGCCAGCCCTGCCGCCATGCGATTTCTTCCAAACAGGCCACTTGGAAATTCTGCAGTTTGCTGACGGTTTTGACAAAAGATGAGGCTTCGTGCAGGCTGTCGTGCGTGCCTGTGTCCAGCCATGCAAAACCGCGTCCGAGCAGTTCTACATGGAGCGAGCCGTTTTGCAGATACATTTCGTTCAAAGTGGTGATTTCCAATTCGCCGCGTTGCGAGGGGCGGATGTGTTTTGCCATTTCTACGGCGCGGTTGTCGTAGAAATACAGGCCGGTTACCGCCCAATCGGATTGCGGATAGTGCGGTTTTTCTTCAATGGAAACAGCTTGGCGGTTACTGTTGAAAGATACTACGCCAAAGCGTTCCGGGTCTTTGACCTGATAGGCGAAAACCGTTGCGCCCTGTTCTCGTGCAGCGGCTTTTTTGAGTGTTTCGGAAAAGTGCCGGCCGTAAAAAATATTGTCGCCCAAAACCAAACACACACGGTCGTTGCCGATGAATGGTTCTCCGATAAGAAAGGCTTGTGCGATGCCTTCGGGTTTGGGTTGGACGGCATAATGCAGATGCACGCCGAGATCTCTGCCATCTCCTAAAACACGGCGGAAAGCGGCTTGGTCTTCGGAGGTAGTGATGAGCAGAATATCGCGGATACCCGCCAGCATGAGCACAGACAGCGGATAGTAAATCATCGGTTTGTCGTACACGGGTAAAAGCTGCTTGGATATGCCGCGTGTGGCGGGATAAAGACGGCTGCCGCTGCCGCCTGCGAGAATGATGCCTTTCATGGTGTTCGGGATATTTCAGGCTGCCTGAAAAAGTTGGTTATGGTGGAATTGAAGGTGCCATTCTACCGTTTTCCTAAGCCCCGATTCAAAGCTTTCCGATGGCTGCCAGCCGAGTGTTTGCCTGATTTTGGCGGTGTCGCTCGCGTAGCGTGTGTCGTGTCCGGGGCGGTCTGCCGTGAAAGTGATTAAATCTTCATAATGTTTGATATTTTGTGGTTTTTCAGGTGCCAGTTCGTCCAGCAGACGGCATAGTGTGCGGACAACTTCGAGATTGGTTTTTTCACAGTTGCCGCCGATATTGTAGCTTTGTCCCGCAGGGCTTTGGGTGAGTATTCGGTAAAGGGCGCGGGCGTGGTCCTCTACAAAAATCCAGTCGCGGATTTGCTGTCCGTTGCCGTATAGGGGGATGGGCTTGCCGGATAGGGCGCGGGCGAGTGTGAGCGGAATGAGTTTCTCGGGGAATTGGTAGGGGCCGTAGTTGTTGGAAGAATGGGTGATTAGGGTGGGAATCCCGTAAGTGCGCTGCCAGGCGAGAACCAGGTGGTCGCTGCCTGCTTTGCTGGCGGAATAGGGGTTGGACGGGGCATAGGGGGTGGTTTCGGTAAACAATGTGTTGCTGTTGCCCAGGTCGCCATAGACTTCATCTGTGGAGACATGTAGAAATCGGAAGGCATGGCGTTGGTTTTCAGGCAGCCTTTGCAGGTGGTTGCGCGTAGCTTCCAGCAGCGAAAAAGTGCCGACTAAATTCGTTTGGATAAACGCTTTCGCACTGTCGATGCTGCGGTCTACATGGGTTTCTGCCGCCAGGTGAACGACGGCATCCGGGCGGTATAGGGAGAAAATACGCTCCAAATTGTCTTGCAGGCAGATATCCGTATGCTCAAAGTGGTAGCGCGGGCTGCCTGAAACGCTTGCTAACGCCTGCGGATGCACGGCATAGCTGAGTTTGTCCACATTGATAATGCAATGGTCGGTATGGTGGATGATGTGGCGGATAAGTGCGGAACCGATGAAACCCGAACCGCCTGTGATGAGTATATTCATACGCTTAGGGCTGTTTGGCTATGGTGTGCAGAATGGTTTCGAGCTGTCGGGCTATCTTTTCGGCATCAAAGTCTTGCACGCGTTTAAGACCTTGTTTGCTAAAATGTTTGTGTTTTTCGGGGTCGGTCAGCAGGCTGTATACGGCATCTGCAAAGGCGGATGTGTCATGCATGGGTATCAGGCAGCCATAGCGGCTGTCTGCACCGAGAATGTCTTTCGGGCCTGTGGGGCAGTCCATTGCCACAACAGGTGTGCCGCAAGCCATACTTTCCAACAGCACCGTTGGCAAGCCTTCATGCTCTGAAGTGTGTACGAATACGGCAGCGTGTTTGAAATAAGGATAGGGGTTGTCTTTGGCGCCGGGTAATAGGCATTCTGTTTCCAATTTCAGTGCGGCAATTTTTTGTTCTAAACAGGCGCGATTATCTCCTTCTCCGATAATCAATAATTTGTGCGGTATGCCGCGTTGTTTGAGCCCGGCGAAAATGTCTATCAGCTCTTCGTGCCCTTTGCCTTGTGCTAAGCGGGATACTTGCAGAATATAGGGAAAACGGAAGGTTTCAGGCAGCACTTGGGTTGATTTTTGTTGTATTTCGTTAACGTCGATAGGATTGTAAAGTGTGTGAAACAAGGCTGGATTGAGCGATGGGAAATATTGGCGCAGTTGTGCGGCCATTTCATCGCAAATGGAGATAATAGATTGATATTTTGAGAAAAGTTGTTTGTATTTTCGAGTGATTTTGGGAGTGATTACCCCCCCCCCCAGTTGCCCGTGAACCCATTTAACAGCAGGCGGGAAGGGCCATTTAATAGGCAGGCGGAAGATATTGTCCAAACTTTCATGGAAATCAATGAGTAAATCATAATGGGTATGAGAAATGCATTTGTATAGTCTGACACCATACTGTATTTGATGTGCGATACGCAGGATTTCGTATTTGAATTTGCACATTAGCGAGCGTTTTCGTTTTTGATAAGCCGCTTGCCTGCGGCGTACCGACGGATTATCCAATACAAAAGATATGTTTACTTCAGGCGGAATATGTTTTAAAAATACATTGTTCTCACCTAAATCATCATGAATCAGCAAATCGATTTGATGGCCTTGGTGACACAAAGTATTGAGATAGACGGATAAAACTTTTTCTACGCCGCCGATGAGCAAGTGGCGGTGTAGTATCAGGATTTTCATCATGTATTAGGGTAGAAAGGATTGGCGTATTTTTTAGTGCGGATAAATTTTTTGATAATTTTATTGCGTTGTTTTGTCAAAAACATGGCTTTTTCGGAATGGCGCAGAAAATGCCATAAGTCGGAAAAACGATAGGCGTCAAGTGAAAGATACAGCTCACAGCACAGACCTATTACTAATTCCGTATCATTTATCGCATTGATATTGTGGCTAATCCAATAGGCAAACTTTGCTATTTCGGAATAGCAGGGTGCATATTCAGGCAGCCTGAAAGGAATGTGGTTTTGTTCGAAATAATAATTTACTGCTTCTCTCCGTATCTTTTTGGCTATATTGCGCTGCGCCTCTAATTTGACCGCTCCGGTTTGCATCGGGTGCATGCGGTAATGAAGCAATACATCGGGCAGATTGGCCAGGTTGCCTACTTTGCCGGCTTCAAACCAAAATTTGTAATCTTCGGCGTGTTTGTAATGCTCATCGTATTTTAATCCGAAATCCGAAATCAGTTTTCTACGCATGACCGCTAAGGCGTTCACCATAGGGGAATTATGCAACATGGCTTTGCAGATATCGGTATGGGTCAATGGATAGGAACTGGTATATGCGTCTTTTTGCCATTTGATGAGCGAGTGTGCATGTTTTTTGTCGGAAAAAGTAACAAAATTTGCGCTGCATGCAGCAATATCGCTGTTCTTTTCCAAAAAAGTTACCAATTTTTCTATCCAATCGGGTTCTACTTTGTCATCGGAATCTGTTCTTGCGATGTATTCTCCCTTTAGTAAAGGCAGGCCTTTATTTAAACTGGCAATGAGACCAAGATTTTTTTCATTGGTGATAATACGGATACGGCTGTCCTGTTCTGCCAGTTTTTTTAAAATTTCAGCCGTCCCGTCTGAGGAGCCGTCGTCGATGATGACAATTTCCAGATGAGTATAAGTTTGTGCCATAACGGCTGAAATGGCTTCTTCTACATAATCAACGACATTGTAGGCAGAGATGAGTACACTAACCAGCGGTTTCATAATTCCCCCAAGCAAACGGAATCATCAATGATTCAAAATAAACGTATCGTTTTGCCGAATTATCAACATGATTTCAAATTGATTTTTCTTATTGCGGTTATTTTCCTGTTTTAGAAAACGATTTGAAATCCGTGTTGTTTACTCTGCCAGCAAAGAAATATCCGCAACCGCATTCATCTGTTTTGCCAAACGGTTGAGCAGATTTAAGCGGTTTTGTTTCACGTCCGTATTATCTGCCATCACCATGACATTGTCGAAGAAAGCGTCAATTTGCGGTTTGACCGATGCCAATACCGATAAGGCTGCCTGAAAATTCTGTTGTGCCAAGGCGTTGGCGATTTTGGGTTGCAACTGTTCGGATGCGGTGTAGAGCGCTTGTTCTTCCGGTTGGGAAAACAGTCCCGGTTCTACTTCGCCGAGATGGTTTTCGGTTTTTTTGAGCAGATTGTGTACCCGTTTGTTGGCGGCCGACAGTGTGGCGGCTTCAGGCAGCTTTTTAAAGGCTTCTACGGCACGGAGTTTGGCAATCAAGTCGTTCAGGCGGTCGGGGCGGTGCGCTAACACTGCGGCTATGGTATCGGGTTCATAGTCGTTTTGCAGTAATACGGCAAGACGCGCCTGCATGAAATCGGATACTTCGGATACGGTATTGTCGGACAACAATCCTTGGGGGAAGGTTTGGTAGGCGGTATTGAGCAGGTCGCTGATGCTGAGATTGTGGTTCATCAGCATACGCAGAATGCCGAGTGCGGAGCGGCGCAATGCGTAGGGGTCTTTATCTCCTGTGGGGATTAAGCCGATGCCCCAAATGCCGATAAGGGTTTCCAGTTTGTCTGCCAGTGCGGCGGCAGTGGCGATATTGCTTTCAGGCAGCGTATCGCCTGCGAAGCGGGGATGATAGTGTTGTTCGACGGCATCGGCGACTTCTTGGCTTTCGCCGTCAAGCAGGGCATAGTATTTGCCCATAGTGCCTTGCAGCTCGGGAAATTCGCCCACCATTTCGGTGAGCAGGTCGGCTTTGGAAAGCAGGGTGGCGCGTGCGGCCGTATCGGCATTGGTTCCCAATGAGGCGGCGATATGGCGGCTGATGGTAAGCAGGCGTTCTAGACGCTGTGCCTGATTGCCGAGTTTGTTGTGGTAAACCACTTGGGAAAGCTTGGGAATGCGGCTTTCGAGAGTGGTTTTTTGGTCTTGTTTGTAGAAAAATTCGGCATCGGACAGTCGGGCGCGTAAAACGCGTTCGTTGCCGTTGATAATGTGTTCGGGGTTGTCGGTTTGCAGGTTGGATACCAGCAGGAAGCGGTTGATGAGTTTGCCGTTTGTATCCAATAGGGGGAAATATTTTTGATTTTGCTGCATAGTCAAAATCAAGCATTCTTGCGGTACGTCAAGAAAATGGGGCTCGAAACCGGCTTCCAATACAACGGGCCATTCTACCAATGCGCTGACTTCTTCCAGTAGGGATGCGTCTGCCGATACGGTGGCGTTGAGACGTTTGGCGTGCCTGTCTAATTCGTTGGCAATGAGTGCTTTACGTTCGTCAAAGGAAGCAATCACTTTGCCTTCTTGGCGCAATTGTTCGGCATAGCGGTCGGCTTGTTCGATAACGATGGGTGAATCGGACAGGAAACGGTGTCCTAAAGTCGTATTGCCGCTGTTTAAGCCTAACACGTTGATGTTGATGGTTTCGTTGCCGTGTAAGGCAATCAGGCTGTGTACGGGGCGGACGAAAGTGTGGCTGCTGCTTCCCCAGCGCATCACTTTGGGAATCGGCAGTTTTTTGACGGCTGCCTGAACAATCCCGCCCAACAGTTCGGATAGCGGTTGTCCCGTTTGGGTGAATTCGTAGGCGTAAACATCTTGTTTGCCGTCATGGATGATTTTCAGGCTGCCTATATCGGTTTGGCAGGAGCGTGCGAAACCTTCCAATGCTTTGGTGGGGATGCCGTCTTTCATGGCATGGGCAACGGCGGGTCCTTTTTTGGTAATGTGCTGGTCTGCCTGTATGGGTTTGACATTTTTGATTTGTACGGCAAGGCGGCGGGGTGATGCGTAGGCGGTATATTCGGGCGTGCCTTCTGTCAGGTGCGCTTTTTCCAAGCCTTCCGCAATGGAGGCGGCAAAGTGGGTGCCCAGTTGGTTTAGGGCTTTGGGCGGGAGTTCTTCGGTACGCAGTTCGATGAGTAATGTCGGGTTCATGTGTTTTTCCGTCAATCAATTGAATTGGGCTGCCTGAAAGAGCATGGCAGCGTTTCGGCTATTCGGGTACGAAAGGCATATTGCTTAATTTGGCATAGTAACCGTTTTGGTCGATGAGTTCGCTGTGGCTGCCTTGCTCGATGATTTTACCGCCGTCCATGACGATAATGCGGTCGGCATGTTCTATGGTGCTCAGCCTGTGGGCAACGATAATGCTGGTGCGTTTTTGCATCAGGCGTTCCAATGCTTGTTGTATCAAACGTTCGGACTCGTTGTCCAATGCGCTGGTGGCTTCGTCCAGAAGCAGTATGGGCGCGTCTTTCAAAATGGCTCGGGCAATGGATACGCGTTGGCGTTGCCCTCCTGAAAGGTTGTTGCCGTCAGCTCCGATATGTTGGTGCATACCGTCGGGCGATTGTTGCACCAAATCCCACAAATTGGCTGCTTTCAGGGCGGCCTCTATTTCTTCGTCCGAAGCATCGGGGCGGCTGTAACGGATGTTGTTGTAGAGTGTGTCGTCAAACAGGAAGACATCTTGCGATACCAGTGAGAATTGTTGGCGCAAGTTGTCCAGTTTGATGTTGTCTATATTGATGCCGTCCAGGGTGATTTCTCCCGAATTGGGCAGTACGAAACGGGTAAGCAGGTTGATGGCGGTGGTTTTGCCGCTGCCCGAACGTCCGACCAGTGCGATTTTTTCACCTGAGCGTATGGAAAGGTTGAAATTGTTGAGTGCTTTTTGTTCTTGATTGGGATACTGTACGTCGATATTTTTAAAATCGATGTTACCTTGTGCTGCGGCAATGGTTTGCTTACCGTTATCGGTTTCGTCAGGAGTGTCGAGAAATTCGCATACGGTATCTGCGGCAATAAACATGGCCTGCATGGGAATGCTGATATTGGAGAGATTTTTCAACGGGGCGACAATCTGCATCATCGCCACGATAAATGCCATGAATTCGCCGATAGTGGTAATACCTTTTTGGCTTTGCCACAGGGCAAAGAAAATCACAAAGGCCAAAGCGGTGCAGGCGATGACTTCGCTCAGGGGGGAACGTGCAGAAGAAGCTTGGTTCATTTTCTTCTGCAAGCTAATGATTTTATTGTTAACGGTAGCGAAACGTTCGAGGGCATTGTTGTGTCCGCCGAACATTTTGACGACACGGTGGCCTTGATGTATTTCGTTGATAACGGCGGAAATTTCGCCGATGCTGTTTTGCGAGGCCGATTGCACCGATTTTAAGCGGTCGCGGTAATAGCGCGAAAGGCGCGAGAGTATGGGAAACATCACCAATACAATCAAAGTCAGCTGCCAGTTGAGATAAAACAATACAAAAGTCAGTCCGATAACAATCAAGCCGTCGCGTACCAGCGTAATGAAAATTTCGGAAGCATTGTTGATGGCAACGCCTGCCTGAACGAGAAAGCGTCCGGTAATAACGCCTGAAGAAAGCTCTTGCTGTACAGACGAAGGCAGCATCAGCATTTTGGCGAACATATCGCTGCGTAAACGCGCCACAGCCATCAATCCTACCCAAGAGAGCAGATAGCTGCTGACAAAACGGCATATGCCGCGCACGGTTACCAAAAACATGAAAAACAGCGGCACAATCCACACTTTGTCTGCCGTTCCCCAGATGAAATGGTTGGCTTGTTCTTTAAAACGCATCAAAGTTTGAACAAAACCGCTGCCGTATTGCAATATCGGAGCTTCGGAAGGTGCGGCGAAGCCTTGGTTGATAAGCGGGGCGATAAATGCCGCCAAATAACTTTCCACCATAGCAATACCGATAATGGCGATTAAGGCTCCGATAATACGGATTTTATAAGGTTTGATATAGGCAGTGAGACGCATAAAACTACGTGCGTCTGCACGGTTGAACAAACCGAAAGTCAGTTTTTCTATCATGAGTGCGGTTTCAGGCAGCTTTGATTAACGGAAAGCCCAGTTTCTCACGGCTTTCTACAAACTTTTGCGCCACAATGCGGCTTAGGTTGCGGATGCGGCCGATATAGGCGGCACGTTCGGTAACCGATATGGCACCGCGTGCATCTAATAGGTTGAACGTATGTCCGGCTTTTAAGACCAATTCATATGCAGGCAAGGCCAAAGAGACGTCTTCTGCAGATAAAAGCCGTTTGGCTTGCGCTTCATAGCCGTTAAACTGTTCCAACAGCCAAGCGGCATCGCTGTATTCAAAGTTATAGCACGACTGTTCTACTTCGTTTTGATGATAAACATCGCCGTAGCTTACCGCCCGACCGTCAGGCGCGTGCGACCAAATCAAGTCATACACATTTTCCACACCTTGCAGATACATGGCCAAGCGTTCGATACCGTAAGTGATTTCGCCGAGTACGGGCGAGCAATCGATGCCGCCTACTTGTTGGAAATAGGTAAATTGGGTAACTTCCATACCGTTCAGCCACACTTCCCAACCCAACCCCCATGCCCCGAGAGTAGGATTTTCCCAATCGTCCTCTACGAAACGGATATCGTGGATTTTAGGGTCGATGCCCAGTTGGCGCAGGCTGTCGAGATACCAGTCCTGAATATCCGCAGGAGCGGGTTTTAAGGCCACTTGAAATTGATAGTAATGTTGCAGACGGTTTGGATTGTCGCCGTAGCGTCCGTCTTTGGGGCGGCGGCTGGGTTGTACGTAGGCGGCATACCAAGGCTCGGGACCGAGTGCGCGCAGGCAGGTGGCCGGGTGGCTGGTACCTGCACCGACTTCCATATCGAACGGTTGGATAATAGTGCAGCCTTTGTCGGCCCAATAAGTTTGCAATTTGAAAATAATTTGTTGAAAGGTAAGCATACGTACAGCCCGGATATTAGGGAATCAATAATGATGAAAGCCGCATTTTACTTGATTTAAAGGCTGCCTGAAAAGTTTCAGGCAGCCTGTTTGCAGACAGTGTGGGTGGATTGCGGTTTGGGAAAATAGGTAAGAGGAACCGACTCGGATTGTTATGCAGACGGATAACTTAATGAATGTTTTTATGAAGGTTTTGATATCATTTCAGTTTATATGGGCAGTTGTTATGCTGCCTGAAAATTGTATTGTCCTGGAGCCGCAAAAGTTTATGTTGATGCTGAATTCCGTTTACATTCTCTACCATACCCGAGTTGACGCATTCGGTTGTGAAAACGACAAATGTTTGGGCGTGTTTTCCGATTTGGACAAAGTGGAGCAGGCTAAGCAATATGCCTTAAAGCAAAAGGGATTCCGAGATTATCCCGATGGTTTTTCCGTTTCTGAATATCAAATTAACAAACAAGAGTGGCCGGAAGGTTTTGGTGATTGAAACAGGCTGTCTGAAAAACGTTTTCAGACAGCCCTAAATCAGCAAAAAACGCCCGAACCTGAATGTTCGGGCGGTTTTTTGCAAACGGAAGAATTACTTGCCTGACAATTCGATGCGCAGTTTTTTGGTAACGTCCATCATTACTTCCAACTGCTCAACGGTTTCTTTCCAAGCGCGTGTTTTCAAACCACAGTCGGGGTTGACCCACAAACGCTCAACGGGCACAACTTCCATCGCTTTACGCAACAGGTGTTCCACTTCAGCAGCAGTCGGTACGCGCGGGCTGTGGATGTCGTACACACCCGGCCCGATGTCGTTGGGGTATTTGAAATCGCCAAACGCAGTCAGCAGTTCCATATCGGAACGCGATGTTTCAATGGTAATCACGTCTGCGTCCATGCTGGCAATCGCGGGCAGGATGTCGTTGAACTCGGAATAGCACATATGGGTGTGGATTTGGGTGCTGTCTTCCGCGCCGGTGCTGGACAGGCGGAAGGCTTCACACGCCCACGCAAGGTATTCGTCCCATTGCGCTTTTTTCAGGGGCATAGCTTCGCGGATGGCGGGTTCGTCAATCTGAATCACTTTAATGCCTGCTTTTTCCAAGTCCAGCACTTCATCGTTCAACGCCAAAGCGATTTGTTTGGCAACCACGCTCAAGGGCACGTCATCGCGCACAAACGACCATTTGAACATGGTCACAGGACCGGTCAGCATGCCTTTCATCGGGCGTTTGGTCAGGGTTTGCGCGTATTGCGACCAGTAAACGGTCATCGGCTCGGGGCGGGATACGTCACCGAAAATAATCGGCGGTTTCACGCAACGGCTGCCGTAGCTTTGCACCCAACCGAATTGGCTGAAGCAGTAACCCGCCAACTGTTCGCCGAAGTATTCCACCATATCGTTGCGCTCGGCTTCGCCGTGAACGGGCACGTCCAGTTGCAGTTTTTCCTGCACTTCCACGCAGTAGGCGATTTCTTTTTTCATCGCGGCATCGTAATCGGCAGCAGACAATTCGCCTTTTTTGAAAGCGGCGCGCGCTTGGCGGATTTCGGTGGTTTGCGGGAACGAACCGATGGTGGTGGTCGGCAGCACGGGCAGGTTCATCCACGCCTGTTGCGCTTTGATACGCTCGGCAAACGGCGATTTGCGCTGGTCTGCGCCTTCAGGCAGCCCGGCAACGCGTTTTTGCACGGTTTCGTTGTGGATTTTTTTGTTGGTGGCGCGGTCGGCGGCGGCGGCATCGGAAGCGGCAACCGCGTCTTTTACGCTGTCTTTGCCGTGTGCCAAAGCCTGTTTCACTACGCCCAATTCAACCAATTTTTGTGCGGCAAACGCCATCCAGTTTTTGATTTCGGGGTCAAGTTTTTCTTCTACCGCCAAATCTTGCGGGCTGTGCAGCAGCGAGCAAGAGGGCGCAATCCACAAATTATTGCCCAGTTTTTCTTGAACGGGTTTCAGGGTATCAATCACTTTGGACAAATTGGCGCGCCACACGTTGCGGCCGTCAATCAAACCAACCGACAACACTTTGTTTTCCGGCCAGTTGGCAGCAAACACGTCCAATTGTTCGGGCGCGCGCACGCAGTCAATGTGTACGCCGTGTACGGGCAGGGTTTTCAGCAGATTCAGATGTTCGGCAACGCTGGCAAAATAAGTGCCGATAATGATGCGTACACCGGTGTTTGCCAATTCTTTATAAGCAGTTTCAACGGCTTTAATCCAGTTGGCATCGGCATCGGCGGACAAAATCGGCTCGTCCAGTTGAATCCAATCCACGCCTTCGGCAGCCAGTTCGCGCAACAATTGGGTGTAGGCCGAGAGCAGTTTCGGCAGCAGGGTGATGCGTTTGAAGCCTTCGCCTTTGGCTTTGCCCAACCACAGCAGGGTAACGGGGCCGACCAAAGTGGGCTTGATGTCGTGGCCTTGTGCTTTGGCTTCTTGGATTTGGGCAATCAGATTTTTGGCATTGACGGCAAACTCGGTGTCGGCGTGCCATTCGGGAACGATGTAGTGGTAGTTGGTGTCAAACCACTTGGTCATTTCCATGGCGAACTGGGTGGCATTGCCGCGTGCCAGTTGGAAATATTCGGGCAGGGTGAGCGTGGCGGGGTTGAAACCGAAACGCTTGGGAATCGCGCCCAGCGTGCAGAGCAGGTCTAAAACGTGGTCGTAAAAGGAAAAATCGCCAACGGGCAGCAAGTCCGCTCCGGCGGCTTTTTGGGTCGCCCAGTTCAGGCGGCGGATGTCGGCGGCAACGGCCTGCACTTCGGCTTCGGTTTTGTTGCCTTTCCAAAAGGCTTCAACGGCAAATTTCAGTTCGCGCTTCGCGCCGATGCGCGGGTAGCCTGAAAGGTGGAATGTATTCATAAGAAAATCCTCGTTAAAAAATACGCGTGTGAAATACAACTGTGTTCGCAGCAGGATATTGTCGTGTTTTGAATATGAACGCAAGTGATAATTTTGAATTTGACGCATGAGTTTTTTTCATGTCTTGGCGGAAGGACGCTACGGGTTGTTTTTGCTGTCCTGCCGACTTTCGGGCGGAGTATAACGTTCGGACGGAGATAAGAGACTCGGTGTGGATAAATATGTTTGCAATCGTTGTCCGTTTATTGTTTTGTCTGTATGCATAGAATTGATTAAATTAAAGATATTTGTATCGAGAGTGTTAAAGTCATTGTATCGGCTCTGCCAACCGTTGTGATGTGGAGTCTGCTTGTTCGGCGTTGGGTGGACTGGGGAAGGACTGCAACAGATATTTTGGAATTTTAAAGATATTTTTTTATCATGCTGAAGCCGCACAAAAGGCTGCCTGAAACTGTATTCAGGCAGCGTTACAAATTTGCGTTGAGTGTCAAACAATGCAGGCTGCCTGAAAGGGGGTTTGTTATAATTCGGTTTTTGTGATTGGAAGCAGCAAACCATGTCCCGCAAATCTCCTCCCAAAACATTTGAACAGGCCATGACACGCTTGGAAGAAATCACCGCCAAGATGCAAAACAGTATACTGCCTTTGGAAGAAGCGCTGTCCGCTTATCAGGAAGGTACGGAATTGTTGGCATTTTGTCGGCAGAAATTATCGGCGGTCGAACAGCAATTGAGTGTATTGGATAACGGCGAAATCAAGGAATTGAAACTTGATGAATGATAATCTCAAAACATGGCAGCGGAATGCTGCCGCCCAAACCGAGCGTATTTTGCAAGAAAGGCTGCCTGAAAGCATTGCGGTGCCGAACAAATTGCATGAAGCGATGCGTTATTGCGCTTTGGGCGGCGGCAAACGCTTGCGTCCGATGTTGGTATGGGCGGCTGCGGAATTGGGCGACAGCGTTCAGGCAGCCTGCGAAGCGGCGGTGGCGGCAGTGGAGTGTATTCATGTATATTCATTGGTACACGATGATTTGCCCGCTATGGATAATGATTCGCTCCGCCGCGGCAAACCGACTTGCCACATCCGTTTTGACGAAGCCACCGCATTATTGGCAGGCGATGCCTTGCAAACACGGGCGTTTGAATTGTTGAGCCGTGAGTTGCCCGATTTTCCTGCCGAACGCCAGTTGCGGATGATAGCTGCTTTGGCACGTGCCGCAGGCAGCTTGGGTATGGCAGGCGGACAGGCAATCGATTTGGAACATGTCGGCAAAAATATGACGCAAAAGCAGTTGGAACAGATGCACGGCTTGAAAACAGGTGCGTTGATTCGTGCGGCAGTGTTTTTGGGCGGACTGAGCTGTCCCGATTTGCCGGATAAGTACTTGGATTGTTTGGAACGATACGCCACTCCTTTGGGGCTGGCTTTTCAAGTGATAGACGATGTGTTGGATTGCGAGGCCGATACCGCTACGCTGGGTAAAACGGCCGGTAAAGACACCGAGGCGGATAAGCCCACTTATGTAAAGCTGTTGGGATTGAATGAAGCGAGACGTTACGCCGAAAGTCTGGTTAAACAGTCTGTCGGCGCATTAAAAAATTTTGACAGCCGTGCCGACAGGTTGCGGGAATTGGCGGAATTTACCGTTTCGCGAACTTATTAAGCGGATTCTTGCGGGTATTTTGGGAAAGTCGGAATTCAATGTATTGTATTTACATGAATAATTACAGCATATACAATCTATTGATGAATCAAGTTTAAAGATATTATGTTGCCGGCAAACCATATAAAATCAAATAGGGGGTTAATATATGATTGACTTAATAAGAAAATTATTTAAGACTAAGACGCAAGCCAATTTGAATTCTACACAGCTGCAGTCCGAAAATGCAGAGCAATCGATGCATGATGCTTCCGATGCAGATGAAGCAGAAGGCGGCGTGGTTGAAGAGCAGTCTGTGGAAGCGGCATCTGCGGAAGCTGTTTTCTTGAAAAATGAAATCGAAGCCGATAATCAGGGAAGACATATCACCCAAGTGATTAAAGATGAACATCCTGAGATTTTACATTCAAAAAAATCCGTTTCATTTCAAAATGGCACTGCTCAAAAGAGCTCTGCGGCAGTTTCTTCAGGCAGTACGGATGCTGTACCAAAAACTGTAGAAACTCTTAAAACAGCAGAAAAAAAAGAAGCAATCAAACAAAATGTGGAGCATATACCGACAAAAGGGGAAACGTTTAACGCTATAGAGCAATCTCAGGCTAGTGCTTCTGTACGCAATTGGGCGACACCTTCCTCGACCGCTCAAATACATCGCACTTGGGCAGACCGGGACGGGAATGCCGCACCTGCATCAAAAGGTTGGACTAAGCACCTGCGTGAGGGTTTGAGCAAATCGCGGAACCATATGGCCAAATCGTTGGCCAGCGTGTTTGGGGGAGGCAAAATTGATGATGATTTATATGAAGAATTGGAAACTATCCTTCTGACCAGTGATATGGGTATTGAAGCCACACAGGAACTTATGGATGATGTCCGCCGCAGAGTGTCGCTTAAAGGTCTTCATGACGGCATACAATTGCGTCAAGCATTAAAAGAAGCGGTTTATGATTTAATTAAACCTTTGGAGCAACCTTTAAGGCTGCCTGAAAAACAGCATCAACCGTTTGTGATTATGATGGCGGGCATTAACGGCGCCGGTAAAACCACTTCTATCGGCAAGCTGGCCAAGCATTTCCAGGCGCAAGGGAAAAGCGTATTGTTAGCCGCCGGAGACACCTTTCGTGCGGCGGCGCGCGAACAGTTAATCGAGTGGGGAAGACGCAATGATATTACGGTTATTTCCCAAGAAAAAGGTGATTCCGCATCAGTGTGTTACGATGCGTTGGAGGCAGCTAAGGCACGCAATATAGATGTCGTTTTGGCGGATACGGCAGGGCGTTTGCCAACGCAGTTGCATCTGATGGAAGAGATTAAAAAGGTAAAACGCGTTTTGCAAAAATCCCTTCCCGATGCGCCGCATGAAGTGATTGTGGTTTTGGATGCCAATATCGGACAAAATGCCCTGACTCAGGTGCGGGCTTTCCATGATGCTTTGAATGTAACCGGTTTGATTGTTACCAAGTTGGACGGCACGGCAAAAGGCGGTATTTTGGCAGCTTTGGCAGCCAATTATAATATTCCCGTGCGTTATATCGGCGTAGGCGAAGGCATTGATGATTTGAGACCGTTTGATGCTGCTGCGTTTACAGACGCATTGTTGGACGATGGTAATGTGCAGTGATGTCGATTGATATTGTCCAATCGGACTAACCGTTTAACTTTTTGAACGTCAGATTGTTACTGTTTTGATAATATTAAAAAATATTTTGAAATAACAAAATATCGGCAGTTTTGCCCGCTGATATTTTTGAAAGGCTCTGTTTTAAAATAAGATTGATGTGACAATGTAATTTAATAAAAAATAAATATTCTTCAATAGTTTGTTAAATTCCCATTAAAGGAAAATGTTTCCACACAATCTGTTTGTAGCCATATCAATCAAATCTTGTAACACAGCCTTTTGAAATGGGAATGCAAGCAATATTTAAGGCTGCCTGAAACTTTTCAGGCAGCCTGTTGCTTATATTAGGCCTTCTTGTCGGAGAAAGGAGGCCGTTTTTTCGGCAAACAGGCGGTAGCCTGCTGCGTTGGCATGGATGGGGTCCGATTTGAGGTGCGGTTTGCCCAATATTTCAGACCATGCGTTTTCCAGCAACGGTACGGCGTATTGTTTTGCCAGGTCGCGATAGAGTGGATGGTCGCGGATAAAGCCGAGCAGTGCACCTGTAGTGAAATGGGGAATGGCAACCAGCACGGCGGGAACGTCTGCCTCCCGAATGCGGGAAAGTATTTTGCCGATGTTTTCACGGGTTTGGTTTTCAGGCAGCTTTTTCAGGAAATCGTTGCCGCCTATGGATACAATCACTAATTGCGGTTTTTGTTTCATTAAGGCGGGCAGCCGTGCCAATGCTTGTGCGGAAGTGTCGCCTGATATGCCTCCGTTGATAGTTTTATAGCCGGTCAGTTCTGTCAATTGGGCGGGGTAGTCTTGCCCTTGCTCTGCGCCGTAGCCTGCGGTTAGGGAGTCGCCCAATGCCAGAATGGTGCTGTCTGAGGCCAAGCGTCTGTGTTTGCTGCGTTGTGTGCAGGCTGCGGCGGTGAGTAGGGATAGGGAAAGGGTTAAAAAACGGCGGCGGTTTATCATGGTGTTCAACTGGTTTCAGGCTGCCTGAAAAGGGTTGGATTTTGCGGATTGGGGAAGGGAATGTGAAAGGTATGATGTGTGCGTTAGGCGGCAAAGTATGTTGGGTTCGGGTAAGGGGGCTTCAAGCAGCCTAAAGTCAGGGGGTATTCGTTGGGGTTCGGCGGGTATCGGGACGGGTTGCTTGTGTATTGCGGCGAATGGATTCATTTGAAGTGACGGGATAATTTTTTCAATGGCTTAGGCAAATATTTAAGTGGCGGATTGGTTGCGTGAGGGAGTTGCAAGGGCGTATTGGCTGTTTTGGCAATAGCCCTTTAACTTTATATTCACTTAATCTTGGAATGTATGCTCTTCGGATGGGAAAGTGCGGTTTTTTACTGCGGCGACATAAGCTTCAAAGGCTGCCTGAATACTGTTTTGACCTTCCATGAAGTTTTTAACGAAACGGGCAACGCGGCCGTTGTGTACGCCCAGCATGTCGTGCATGACTAATACTTGTCCGTCGCAATCCACGCCTGCGCCGATGCCGATGGTCGGGCAGGAGACGCTTTCGGTAATGCGTTTGCCCAGTGCGGCGGGAACGCATTCCATCAAAATCACGGAGGCTCCCGCCGCTTCATGGGCTAGTGCGTCTTCCAAAACCGCTTGGGCTGCACCGCCTTTGCCTTGTACTTTGTAACCGCCGAAAATATTGACGTATTGCGGTGTCAAGCCGATATGGGCGCATACGGGAATGGCGCGTTCCTGCAAGAAACGGGTGGTTTCGGCCATCACGGCACCGCCTTCGAGTTTCACCATGTGTGCGCCGGCGGCCATGAGTTTGGCGGCAGCGGCAAAGGCTTGTTCTTTGCTTTGTTGGTAACTGCCGAAGGGAAGGTCGGCTAAAATCAGCGCGTTGCTGTTGGCGCGTGCAACGGCGGCAGTGTGGTAGCACATGTCTTCCAGTGTTACAGGCAGGGTGGAAGTATGTCCCTGTATCACCATGCCGAGGGAGTCGCCGATAAGCAGAATATCTACGGCGGCACGGTTCATGGCGGCGGCAAAATTGGCTTCATAACAGGTAAGCATGGCGATTTTTTCGCCGTTTTGTTTCATTTGTTTGAGTGTGTTGAGCGTAATCATTCGGGTATTTCCTTGTTTAAAGTTTTTGAGACGGAGGTTTCAGGCAGCCAAACGGTAGTTTTGCAGTAAATCGCGAAAGACGTTGGGATCTTTGATGAAGGTCATTTCTCCTGCTGCGGGGAAATGGAAATCCAAAAGGCGCGATACCCAAAATCTCAGGCAGCCTGCACGGTAGGCAACGGGCAGATAGCCGAGTTCTTCATGCTTCAGGGGGCGGACGCTTTGGTAGCCGTCCAGAAACGATTGTTTCAGGGTGTTGTCGATACTGTTGTCGGCATGGCGAGCCCAATCGTTGACGGCAATGGCCAAATCATAGACAAAGCTGCCGTTGCAGGCATAGTAGAAATCAATGAAACCTGCCACACGTTCGCCGTTTAACAATACGTTGTCTTTAAACAGATCGGCGTGGATGATGCCTTGCGGCAAATGTATGTCGGGATGGGCTGCCTGAAAGGTGATTTCGTCTTGCAGCAGTTCGGCATCGTTGTCATCCAGCAGCGGCAAGAGTTTGGCAGCACTCTCCGTCCACCAGCCTGCATGGCGCGGGTTGTCCATTTTTTCTGGAAAAGATGCACCCGCCAAATGCATTACAGCCAACATGGCTCCCGTGTGGAAACATTGTGCGGCAGTGGGAAAAGAGGTGTCGCTGCCTGACAGACGGTTGACGATGCAGGCGGGTTTGCCGCACAGTGTTGCGGTAAGCGAACCGTCTTTACGCGCTACAGGGGCAGGACAGGCAACGCCTTTGTCGCTTAAATGACGGGTGAGATTCATGAAAAAAGGCAGCTCTTCCTGTTTGAGTGCTTCAAATACGGTGAGTACATAGCTGCCGCTGTCGGTGTGGAGAAAATAATTGCTGTTGGTGATGCCCTGTGCGATGCCTTGCAGGGAGCGGAAACCGCCAAGCGGGTAGGTTTGCAGCAGTCGGCGCATTTCCTCATCGGAAACGCTGGTGTAAACGGACATAGCAGGCTGCCTGAAAAATCGTAAAAGCGGCATCATAGCAAATTTCCCGTTTTCAGGCAGCCTTTGCGTTTTTTGTGATACAGTTGCATTCTTTAGAATATTAATCAGAGGGGTGTAGTGGTGGCGATGTCGTTTGTCCGTCCGGATATTCGGGAGATGAAGGCTTATGCGGTTGCCGATGTTCCTGAAGATTTTATCAAACTGGACGCTATGGAAGTGCCTTACCGTTTTTCGGAGACCTTGCAGCAGCAGTTGGCGCAAGAATTGTCGGCAGCAGAATACAACCGCTATCCCAATCCTGCCTCTTGCGGTCTTCAGGCAGCCTTGCGTGATGCGTTTGCCATACCTGAGGCGGCCAAAATCGCTTTGGGAAACGGCTCGGACGAACTGATCCAGCTGCTTACCATGTTGGTGGCGCAGCCTGGTGCTACGGTTATGGCGCTTGAGCCGAGCTTTGTCATGTACCGCCACAATGCTGCTTTGTTTGGTTTGAACTATGTGGGCGTGCCTTTGAATGCGGATTTTAGTTTGAACCGTGATACGGTATTGGCTGCTTTGGAAGAACACCGTCCCGCTTTGTTGTGGCTGGCGTATCCGAATAATCCGACCGGTGTGCCTTTTGCGCGTGAAGATGTAGAGGCGGTGATTGCCGCTGCCCCGGGCTTGGTGGTGATAGACGAAGCTTACGGTGCGTTTAGCGGCGATAGCTTTTTGCCGCAAGCGGGGCAAAACGATAAACTATTGGTATTGCGTACTTTAAGCAAAATCGGTTTTGCCGGTTTGCGTTTGGGTTATGTTTCAGGCAGCCCTATGGTGATTGGCGAGCTGGAGAAAATCGTGCCGCCTTATAATATGAATGCGTTCAGCCTGATTGCGGCAAAATTCGCTTTGCAGCATATGGATGAAGTGAACGCGCATATCGGCCGCTTGAAAGACGAACGCCGCCTTATGTCGGAAATATTGTCGTCTTGGGATAAGGTGCAGGTATTTGAGAGCGGAGCCAATTTCATTACCGTCCGCCTGCCTGAAGCGCAGAAGGCGTTTGAGCGTTTGAAAGAAGCGCGTATTTTGGTGAAATTGTTGCACGGCAGTCATGCCCTATTGGATAACTGTTTGCGTGTGACGATAGGTAAACCCGAGGAGAATCAGCAGGTTTTGGCTGTGTTGCAGCAGCATTGCTTTTATAATCGGCACTCGGATTTGTTACCGGCTGCCGCATCGCGCATGAAAAGGCACAAACGCGGCGTATGGGCGGCAGCGGCGATTGCAGGCGCATTGGCAGCTATGGTGTTGTGGCTGCTTTCAGGCAGCCTAATTGGTTAATTTATCAGGAAAGAAAATGATGAGAAGCGCAACGGTTACCCGCAATACCAATGAAACGCAAATTACCGTAAGCATTAACTTGGACGGTAGCGGGCGTGCCCGTTTTGATACCGGTATTCCGTTTTTGGAGCATATGCTGGATCAAATCGCACGGCACGGTTTGATAGATTTGGATATTGTCTGCAAAGGCGATTTGCATATTGATGACCATCACAGTGTGGAGGATATCGGCATTACATTGGGCCAGGCATTGAAGCAGGCTTTGGGCGATTGCAGGGGTATCCGCCGTTACGGCCATGCTTATGTGCCTTTGGACGAAGCTTTGAGCAGGGTGGTATTGGATTTGTCGGGGCGGCCGGGTCTGGTGTATCAGGTTGATTTTACCCGTGCCTTGATTGGGCGGTTTGATGTGGATTTGTTTAGCGAGTTTTTTCACGGTTTGGTGAATCACGGTATGCTGACTCTGCACATCGATAATCTGCGCGGTATCAATGCACACCACCAAGCGGAAACGGTCTTTAAAGCGTTTGGCCGTGCGTTGCGTATGGCGGTGGAATACGATGACAGGATGGCAGACAGGGTGCCTTCCACCAAAGGGGTTTTAACAGCTTGATTGGATGGTTTTTGATTGTCTGATGATAAAAAGCGCAGCAACTTTTAACAGTTGCTGCGCTTCTCACTACATGGTGCTTGAATTTATTTTACCCAAGCCAAAATTTCGGCTTCCACTTGTTGCGGTGTGCCGTCGCTGCTGATAACAATGCCTGTTTCGTGGTCTGCCAAAGGCTCCAATATGGCAAGTTGAGAATCCAGCATATTGGCTTTCATGTAATGGCCGATTCGGGCTTCAAGCCGTTGTTTGTTTACTTCGACTGATGGCCTCAGATGAATGAAACGAACCTCGCCTTCCGCATCGCGCAAAATATCGCGATAGGCTTTTTTAAGGGCGGAACACGTGATAATGCTGTGTTTCGCTCCCAAGCGGCTTTGTCCGCTCATCCAATTGCGTAAGTTTTGCAGCCAAGGCAGGCGGTCGTCATCATTTAAGGGAATGCCCGAACCCATTTTGTCGCGGTTGGCCTGAGTGTGAAAGTCATCGCCTTCGGCATAGGCGCAACCGAGATGTTTTTGCAGGGCTTGGGCAGCCGTTGTTTTACCGCTGCCTGAAACTCCCATAATCACGAAATGTACGGTTTTCATTACCTATCCTTATCCCAGCATCATAACGGCAAGTGCGGAGAAGATGAAACCGAAGATGGCTATCAGAGTTTGGTTTACCGTCCAAGTTTTCAGAGTGGTTGGTACATCCATGTTCAGCAAACGTCCAACCAGCCAAAAGCCTGAGTCGTTGACATGGCTGGCGCAAACGGAGCCTGCCGCGGTTGCCAATACTACGCCTGCCAATTGCCATTCGTTGTATCCTGCGGCGGCAACGGCGGGAGCCATCAAGCCGGCGGCCGTCATTAATGCGACTGTGGCGGAGCCTTGTGCGATGCGTAAAACCAATGCAACCAAGAAGCAGCCTAGCAATACGGGGATACCGATTTCGCCCATGGTGTCTGCCAGGGCTTTACCGATGCCTGAAGCACGCAATACGCCGCCGAACATACCGCCCGCACCGGTAATCAGGATAACGGAACATACGGGACCTAATGTGCTTTCCAAAGTTTTTTCCAGTGCACTACCTTTTAAGCCGCGTTTGGTACCCAAAACGTACATGGCAATCAAAACGGAAATAAGCAGGGCAATGGGTGTATTACCAATCATACGCAGCAAGGGTACCCAAGCCGCGTCTTTAGCAATCCAACCGGCAGAAGTGGCCATGTGCAGCCCTGTGTTCATGAAGATTAAAACCATCGGAATGAGCAGGATGGTTACTACGGTACCCGCACCGGCGGGTGCTTGGGGTTGGTCGTTATCCATTTGGCCGCCGCTTACCAAATCGGGTACGGGAACAGGAAACAGTTTGTCTGCTTTCAAGCCCCAGAAATAGCCGCTAATCAGCCAAGTCAGGAAGGCAACGGGCAAGCCCAGAATCAATACCTGTCCGACATTGGCCTGGTAAAGCTCCGATGCTGCGATAGCACCCGGATGGGGAGGCAGGAAGACGTGCATCACCGAAAACGCGCCGATAGCAGGCAGGGCATATGCCAATACATTGGCTTTCATACGGCGGGCAGTTGCAAACACAATCGGCAGCATCACGATTAAGCCTGCATCAAAGAACATGGGAAAACCGAACAGCAGAGAGGCGATGCCCAAAGCGAAAGGTGCACGTTTTTCGCCGAACAGCTTAATCAATGCGTTTGCCAGGGATTGCGCACCGCCCGAAGTTTCCACCAAACGTCCGAGCATGGCTCCCAAACCTACCAGCAGAGCTACGCCGCCCAAAGTATTGCCAAAGTTTTTGACTAAAACGCCTCCGACAATTTCCGATGTGGGCAAACCGGTTACCAATGCCGTTATCAGGCTGACGAAAACCAAAGTAATCAGCGCATGAATACGGAATTTGATAATCATCACCAGAATTAAAGCGATGGCTGCTGCGGCAATGCCGAGCAGCTCGCCCGTACCTAATGTTTGAGTCCAATTTTCCATGATTGCGTAAACCTCCGTGTTGTTTGTAAATACGTGTCAAACTATAGCAGAAATCCCTAAATTTCTGTCAAGGCAATAGACGGCGGGATGCAAGGTTTGCGGAGGAATGGACATAAGTATTTCATTAGTCGGATATCTGTTGAAAGTTGATATAGTGCAGTTTTGCGACACTTTTGAGATAGTGTATTGAAATATTAGAGAATAGACTTAGAATGCTAAACGTTATTATTGACTGATTAACGTCCTTGGTTAGGGAACGTTTCAGAAGTTATTTTGCTTTGCAATGAGTTCTTAATATAATCCTAAAATGAAGATTTTTGAAAGTTATGCAGAGATTTTCAAAAAATAATTTAAATAATTCCAGATGGCTTGTACAATCAATCCTTACTTATTCATGTAAAAAAATTTTGAGAGATGTTATGAAAGTAGAAAATCTAACTGTAGCATTTATTGCTGCACATTATGATGATTTGGAAATAAATGCTGGTGGAACTATCAAAAAATTATCTATGGCCGGCAATAAATTGAAAATTGTAACTGTATCAAGTTCAGAAAAGGGCGGAGACACAGAAATTAGAAAGAAAGAATTTGAAGAGTCATTGGGCTATTTAATTCAAGAGTCAGATGAAGTAATACATCTAAATTATCCAGATACTGAATTATTTAAAAATATTGATAAAATTATCTTTGATCTTGAGCGGTACTTGGTAGGAGTAGACATTATTATTACCCATCATCCGTTTGATTCACATCAAGACCATGTTGCTGTGAGTCAATCAGTGATTGCGGCAGGAAGGAATTGTCCCAGTATTCTGTTTTTTAATCCTACATGGCCAAGCGGGAGACCGGTGGTTCCTTTCTCGGTTGATGTCATTTCTTTTTTCAATAAAGATGTTTGCGATTGCAAAATTAAAGCGTTATCTTGCCACAAATCCCAAATAAAAAAATACGGAGAGGATGTTTATCTTGATGCGGTAAGAGCAGTAACAAAAGCTGATGCACTTAGACATTCTGGAAAAATTCACTTATATGCAGAATTATTTGAAGTTAATAGAATTGTAATATAATGTTTTTATAATAAATTTCAAAACAGTTTATCTGTACCGTTATTTAAGTGATAGTAACATCGAGATGATTGCCTTCATAATCGTAGATTCGGTTAAGGCTATGTTACTAGTACGACATACGATATTTGGTATGTTTTTATAAATTATGAAATAATTTTTAGTGTACTGTTCTGTAAAAACAGGCTGCCTGAAAACAAAATCGCTTTCAGGCAGCCTGTTTGGTTTTGAGTATTTTGGATGCAGAAGGAACAATCTATGCGATGGCGTTACTCCGTATAAGTGATAGGGAAAAATGTTTAATGACTTTACAGACGTCTGACAACGACTGTGCTGGCCATTATATACAAATAATAATAATTATCAATATATATTTTATAAAAAGAGGAGATTTATCTTTATTTATTTGTTTATAAAATAAAAATAAATCCATTTTAAAGTTTTGCTATTGCCGTCATTTCGGAAAATAAACACAAATCACGTATAATCCGACAGATTTTACGTATTCAGGCAGCCTGAAAATGATGCAGAACATTTTCCAAGACGTTTCACGCAAATTATTGCACGGCAACCACCTTTCTGAAGAAGTGTTGATTAAGGCACTGGGAAGGATAGGTGCGCACCATGTCGATTATGCCGATATCTATTGCCAGCATACTGCTTATGAAAGCTGGCATTTGGATGAAGGTATTGTTAAATCAGGAAGTTTTCAAATCGACCAAGGTGTTGGTGTTCGGGCGGTATCGGGTGAGAAAACCGCTTTCTCCTATGCAGACAGCTTAACTGCCGATGCGGTTTTTCAGGCAGCGGATACCGTGCGCATTATCGGTGCGGAAGGCTGCCTGAAGCCGGTGCGGATACCTGATTTGAAGGGCAAAAACGGTTTGATTAGGCTGCCTGAAGGTGATGACGGAGGCAATGGCAGAATATCCGCATTATTGTATGAATCCGTCAATCCGATTAGCGGCATGGATTCCGCCGCCAAAGTCGCGCTGCTCAACCGCGTGGAACAACTTGCCAAAGCCGCCGATCCGCGCATCGTGCAAGTGATGGCGGGTTTGGCGTGCGAACACGACATGATTTACATCGCCCGTTTGGACGGCAAACACGCGGCGGACATCCGTCCTCTGGTGCGCCTGAGCGTAACCGTCATCGCCCAGCAAGGCACGCGCCGCGAACAGGGACACGCGGGCGGCGGCGGACGTTTCGGCGTGGCGTATTTTGACGAAGCGAAATTAAAAGAATATGTGGACGCGGCGGTCAAACAAGCCCTGATTAACTTGGAAGCGCGTCCCGCGCCCGCCGGCGAAATGACGGTGGTGCTGGGCAACGGCTGGCCGGGCGTGTTGCTGCACGAAGCGGTGGGACACGGTTTGGAGGGCGATTTCAACCGCAAGCAAACCAGCGCGTTTTCAGGCAGACTGGGCGGGCGCGTGGCGGCGAAAGGCGTTACCGTGATTGACCAAGGCGACCTCGCCGGACGGCGCGGCAGCCTGAACATCGATGACGAAGGCAACGAAACCCGCCGCACCGTGTTGATTGAAGACGGTATTTTAACCGGCTATATGCAGGACGAAACCAATGCGCGGCTGATGGGTATGCCCGTTACCGGCAACGGCCGCCGCGAAAGTTACTCGTCTGCCGTGATGCCGCGCATGACCAACACTTTTATGGAAAACGGCAGCCACGACCCGCAGGAAATCATTGCCAGTATCGATAAGGGCATTTACGCGGTAAATTTCGGCGGCGGGCAGGTGGACATTACCAGTGGCAAATTCGTGTTTTGCGCTTCGGAAGCGTGGTGGGTGGAAAACGGCAAACCACAATATCCCGTGAAAGGTGCGACCATTATCGGCAACGGGCCGGAAGTGTTGAAACACGTTTCCATGATTGGCAACGACACCGCGCTGGACGGGGGCGTGGGCGTGTGCGGCAAAGACGGGCAGAGCGTGCCGGTGGGCGTGGGGCAGCCGACTTTGAGGATTGATGCGGGGCTGACGGTGGGCGGGAGCGAGGTGTGAGTTTCAGGCAGCCTGCGCGGTTTTGGCAAAACCACCCTTTCCCGCAACTGGCACATACCCGCATCGTTTCCCCCGCCGCCGAATACCGCGCCGAAGCCGCGCCCTATCTTACCAAAGCGCGTTTAAACGGCGCGGAGCACCACCGTTTCGCCCATATTTTGTGCGCCGATGACAATGAAGCAACGCAACAGGCGCATTACCGCCACCATTTGTGTGCGGCGGCACGGCTGGGCAACGCCGCCGCGCTGTATGACTTGGCGTGTTATTTTCGCGGCGGTTATCCTGATTTAGAACAAATCGTTACGCCCGATGCGGCATTGGCGGAACGGCTGATGGATTTGGCGGTACGCAAACACTATCCGCACGCGCTGTGTGAACGGGCGTACCGTTTTTTGTACGAAACGGGCGACACAATGCGCGGGCGCGAATATTTGCTGCGGGCGGCGGCGGGGCGTTCGCAACAGGCTTTGCTGATGTTGGCGGATTTTCATGCGCACGGGCGTTTCGGTTTCCGCCGCAGCCGCCGTTTGGCAACGTTTTACAAAAAATTCGCGTGGCGTGAAGATGTGTTGGGTGTATAAATCACACGTTTCAGGCTGCCTGAAACTGATATTGCCTGCCGATTGTGATTGTGAAGCATGGCCAAGTTGTTGGATGGTTGAATGATTGTGCATGCGGTTGCATTTGATTGGTATTGGCCGGCATTTAAATGGTAGTGAATTATTTTATAAGGAAATCAATATGAGTAAAAATCTCCCGGCCTTGCAGCACGAACTGCAAATGTCCCTATTGATGACGCCCGACATGGCGAATTTCAGCGGCAATGTACACGGCGGCGATTTGTTGAAATTGCTCGACCAGGTGGCTTATGCTTGTGCAAGCCGGTATAGCGGCCATTATTGTGTTACCTTGTCGGTGGATAAGGTAACTTTCAAGCAGCCGATTTATGTCGGTGAATTGGTTACTTTTTATGCCGCTGTAAATTATGTGGGGCGTACTTCTATGGAGGTAGGTATCCGCGTGGAGGCTCAAAATATCCGCGAACGCACTACGCGCCACACGAATTCCTGCTTTTTCACCATGGTGGCTATGGAAGACGGAAAACCCGTCGCTGTTCCGCCTTTGGTATTGGAAACCGAAGAGCAGAAATGTCGTTTTGCCGCCGCCGAACAACGCAAAAAATTGCGTTTGGCGGTGGATGATGTAGCCAAATGCAGTGAATGCGAGACATAATATTAAAAAATACTTGACACGGCAGGCGGATAGAAGGTAAAGTCCGTCCATTCATTTCTTTTCAATCCTTTACAAAGCATGAAACATTTTATTCTGACTGCTGCCGCTTATTATTGGTACCCCACTTCGGTGCGGTACTTTTTTGCGTGCGTGTAAATCGCGCAGGTCAGATAAAAAGACAACCGCCCCGATTGCCGAGGCGGTTTTGTTTTATGCAGCGCAAACCGCCTGAAATTCTGGATATGCTGCATCCGATAAGGAAATATCATGATTCAAGCTTTGCGCCGTACCTCTCAAACTGCTGACGCTTCCTCCGTTGCTCCATTGCGCGAATGCTGCCTGATTACAGACGGAAACAGTCATAGAACCGATTTGTACAGCGAAGATATCGGTTTTTTCCACAAAGATTTAATCAGTGAAGCCATGCTGCCTGAAATCCGTATGGTTGCCATGCTGATTGCCGCCCAACGGCGTGAAACGGAACAGCGCAGCCCTGCCGTGTTTACTGATGAAGCGGATTGGTTTGCAGCACGTATCATTGTATTGAAGGTGCGTGTGTTTTGTTTGGACGTGTGCTTGTTGCCGATGTTGAAAATTGCCAATGCCCGGGCTGAAGCTTTTGCGCGCAGCAGAGGATTGCCTTTTCAGGCAGCCCAAATCCGCCCCAGTCTGCACAGCGGCCGTCCGGCTAATATGCTGTTGATGGCGTGCGATTTGCAGGGGGTAGAGCGGGAAGGTTGTTTGCAAAACAGCCGTGCGGTACGTGAACAGTGCGTCAAGCAATTAAAGCTTGCCTGATGCGGAGGGATGGGATAAAGTACGCATTTCTCGGCATTCTGCCGCTTTACTAAGGAAAATAAATATATGAACCGTAAAACGTTTCTGACCGTATCAGCCGCGCTTCTATTGGCTATGCCTGTTGCTTCGGCTAAGGAAAAGGAAGCGAATATTGCGTCTGACACTTCGGGTATCTCACACGCACAGTTTGTCAATAATATTGCCCTCGCCGCTATCGGTATGGGTGTGAAAGAACCTTTGAATATCAGTATGAGTCAGGAAAGCGGTAAAAAGGTTTTGACCGTTTCAGGCAGCAACAGCACGCGTTGCCGCATTCCTGTATCCGATGGTAATCCGCCGACTATGAACGGCATCAGCTGTAAATAATTTTCTTATCGAATAAACGGGCAACCTTTAGGGTTGCCTGTTTTGCTTTTCAATATGGTAGATTGCGGTATATAAGTCCTGTTTTCTCTAAATATTGGAACCTAATGAGATAAATATAGGGGTTAGCGAGATAAATGGGATTAAGCTGGATAAAATTGGATAAAGCGGGACGGAAATTTGTAATAACGTTTCACGCAGTATATGGGCATTTATGTCCGTTTTTTATTTCTCACACACCGCTTGCCAGCGCATCGACAGCGATTTGCAGGAGTGCCTCTTCGCCGACGTTTTGCAGTTTACTCGCCGCATTAATCGGCAGATAAGGCCGTGCCGGTAATTTGAGGCTTTGGTTTCTTCCCGCTCTGCTACCAAAGTAGTGGATGGCGGCATATTTCATATTGCTGCCGATACAGGCATAACCCTGCCCAGATTGGGTAGTAATACTGTCGTGCAGTTCTCCCGAATCATTCATATAGCACTTTACGTTTCTTTGCATCCGCTGCGTTGGAGCGTTTCCATTTTTTGCCGCCCCATGATTCGGTGGCAGAGTTGTCTTTGGTTAAGTTTTCCAATTCCTAAGTGATGTCGCGCATCATGGGTCAGTATGAGTGACGTTAAGGAGCAATGGGCTAAGGCCGCGTTTGAAGTCGCTGTCTTCCAGATGGATTTCAATCATATTGATTCATATATAAACTTAAGGTAGTATAAAGCTATCCCACCGTTGGGTCTGACGTGGCGTCAGGGCGGTTGCTATGCAACAAGCTTTATCCGGTTCGAGTCCGGCGTTCGGTGGGATTTTTCATGCCTTCTATTTTTCTTTAAGCAACGGTATTAATTCTTCTCCCAGTTTCAATCTGCCTGAAAGTATTTAATAATCATCAGATTTTAAACGTAAAATTAATTGATTTAATCATTCGCTATTTTTAGAATGCATAAAAACAGGCTGCCTGAAATCCGTTTAAGATTTTCAGGCAGCCTGTTTGTCAAGCCCGTTTATTCCTCTGTGGCAGGTAATTCAATCAAAGCTTTGATGGATAAACGGATGCGGCCCCGTTCATCCACTTCCAAAGCTTTTACATTAACAGTTTGGCCGACTTGCAAATAATCGGACACGTTTTTCACATGTTCGTGTGCGATTTGGCTGATATGGACCAAGCCGTCTTTGCCCGGCATGATGTTAACAATCGCACCGACATTGTTGTCAAGCAATTTGACTACCGTGCCTTCATACACTTTGCCGACTTCTACTTCCGCGGTAATCTGTTCGATACGCGCACGGGCAGCATCACCTGCTTCGGTGGTTTTGGCAGCGATGGTTACGGTGCCGTCATCATCGATATTGATTTCCGTACCCGTTTCGGCGGTGATGCCGCGAATGGTTTCGCCGCCCTTGCCGATGACTTCGCGGATTTTGTCGGGGTTGATTTTCATGGTAAACAGGCGCGGCGCATGCTGGGACAATTCTTGAGGACCTGACACCGCAGCCTGCATCTGGCTCAGAATATGCAAGCGCGCTTCTTTTGCCTGAGTGAGTGCAATCTGCATGATTTCTTTGGTAATGCCTTGGATTTTAATGTCCATTTGCAGCGCGGTAACGCCTTCTGTGGTCCCCGCCACTTTGAAATCCATGTCGCCCAAGTGGTCTTCATCGCCGAGAATGTCGGTCAGCACGGCGAATTTGTTGCCTTCCAAAATCAAGCCCATCGCCACGCCCGCCACATGCGCTTTAAGCGGCACGCCCGCAGACAGCAGGCTCAAGCAGCCGCCGCACACGCTCGCCATTGATGAAGAGCCGTTGGATTCGGTGATTTCCGACACCACGCGCATGGTGTAGCTGAATTCTTCGGCGGGCGGCAACACAGCAAGCAGGGCGCGTTTTGCCAAACGGCCGTGTCCGATTTCACGGCGTTTGGGCGGGCCCACGCGGCCGACTTCGCCGGTGGAATAGGGCGGGAAGTTGTAATGCAGCATAAAGCGGTCGCTGTATTCGCCGCTCAAAGCATCGATGATTTGCTCATCGCGGGACGTGCCGAGTGTGGCAACGGCAAGTGCCTGCGTTTCGCCGCGCGTGAACAACGCCGAGCCGTGCGTGCGCGGCAACACATTGGTTTGAATGTCAATCGGGCGCACGGTGCGGGTGTCGCGGCCGTCAATGCGCGGCTTGCCTTCCAAAATCTGACCGCGCACCACATCGGCTTCCAATTGCTTGAAAATGCCTTTGATTTCGTTTTTGGCCAGAGTTGAGGTTTCTTCGGTAATTAGTGCCGTTTCTACAGTAGCCCAAGCTTCGGCGATTTTGGTGCCGCGTGCCTGCTTTTGGCGGATTTTGAATGCTTCGGCAATAGTTGCACCCGCTAATTTTTTGATTTTCTCTACTAATTCTGTATTGGGTTCGGGTGCTTTCCAATCCCATACTTCGGGGTTTACCTCATCTGCAAATTCATTGATGGCACGGATAACCGCTTGCATCTGTTCGTGGCCATATACCACTGCACCCAGCATAATTTCTTCAGGCAGGATATCGGCTTCGGATTCAACCATTAAAACAGCCTGTTCCGTACCTGCTACCACTAAATCCAAGCGGGAACGGCCTAATTGGGCTTTAGTGGGATTGAGAACATAAGAGTCATTCAGATAGCCCACACGTGCTGCACCAATCGGGCCGGCAAACGGAACGCCGCTCAACACCAATGCGGCAGACGCACCAATCATGGCAGGAATATCCGAATCAATTTCGGGGTCAACGGAAATAACGGTCGCAACGATTTGAATGTCGTGATAAAAACCTTCGGGAAACAGAGGGCGGATGGGGCGGTCAATCAACCGGCTGGTCAAGATTTCCTTCTCGCTCTGTTTCCCTTCGCGCTTGAAAAAGCCGCCGGGGATACGTCCCGCAGCATAAGTGCGCTCAAAATAATCTACGGTTAAAGGGAAGAAATCTTGTCCTTCTTTCACTTCTTTGTTGGTGGTAACCGCTACCAGCACTACCGTATCGCCCATGGATACTTTAACGGCCGCTGCCGCTTGGCGGGCGATTTCACCGGTTTCGAGGATGACGGTTTGGTTACCGTATTGGAATGATTTGGTAAATTTTTGAAACATATATCTATCCTAAATAATCAATCAGCATTTGCCCGAACATATTAACCTTAGATACCGATAATTCAATAGATAGGGTTAAAGTTTCAGGCAGCTGCGCCGAGAACAGCGCAGACCGTATTTTAACACAATGAGTTATCGGCAGCAGTCAAATGTTTTCAGGCAGCCTGAAACCCTTTTGGCTTAATGAAACTGAATTGTCCGGGCATTTGTAATGGTTCACACAGCCCTAATTATTTAATAGTTTCCTAGATATGCTTACATATTTCATGATTTATGTACGGACAATTGCAACCGTTTAAAATTGTTACATACTGCCAAGCTGCGGTACAATGCCGCAACTTTAAACAGGCAGCGTCTGTCGCAGAATAGGAACGGAATTATGGAGCACAATATTTGGCAACAAAAATGGGTTATCGGCAATTGGAAGATGAACGGAGATTTACACGGGAACAATGCACTGGTTCATAAATTGCGCAATTTCCCTGTTGCAGACAAAGTCTGTATCGGCATCAGCCCGCCCACCATGTATTTGTTGCAGGTTCATAACGCCGTTCAAATCGTTTTGAACAATAAAATTCATACTTGCGCACAAGACGTTAGCCGTTTTGCCGGAAAAGGCGCTTACACAGGTGAAGTTTCTGCCGAAATGATGAAAGACGTAGGTGTGGATATCGTACTCATCGGACATTCGGAGCGCAGTCTGTACTTCAATGAAAAAAACGATATCCAACGCCTGAAAATTGAAAATGTATTAAATGTCGGATTGCTTCCGCTGCTCTGTGTAGGTGAGAGCTTGAAGGAAAGGGAAGACGGCAGGGAAAAAGAAGCGGTTGCCTATCAACTTTCGGTTTTGAAGGGTTTGAAAACCAAAAACTTTGCGGTAGCGTATGAACCCGTGTGGGCAATCGGCACGGGTAAGATTGCCACGAAAGAACAAATTGCCGATATGCACCAATTTATTTATGAGGAAATCTTGTCATTATGCGGTAAGGATGTTAACATCCGCGTTCTTTACGGCGGCAGTGTGAACGATAAAAATGCTGCCGACATTTTCAGCGTACCGCATGTTGACGGGGCGCTAGTCGGCGGAGCATCGCTCAAATACGAATCGTTTGCCGCGATTATCAGTGCAGCACAGGAAGCATAAGCAAAAATATGGAAGCATTTAAAACCATTATTTGGATCATCAATATATTCTCTTCGCTTGCCATTATCGCCTTAGTGCTGATGCAGCACGGCAGAGGAGCAGATGCCGGAGCGGGTTTTGGTGGTTCGGGTAGTGCGCAGGGAGTTTTTGGTTCTGCGGGCAATGCAAACTTCCTTAGCAGAATGACAGCGCTGTCGGCTATCGTGTTTTTTGCATCTTGCTTGGCTTTGGGTTACATACACACCAACACTAACCGACAAGGCCTTGATTTTAGTACGGTACAGCAAACCACTTCCGAGCCTGTAAATAAGGAATAACAGATTAAGCAATGCCGACATGGTGAAATTGGTAGACACGCCATCTTGAGGGGGTGGTGAACATAGTTCGTGCGAGTTCAAGTCTCGCTGTCGGCACCAAATCCAAAAAAACCGCCTGATTTTCAGGCGGTTTTTTTGCGTGTAATACCGTGTATTCTCATGTGCATACATTAGACATTACCGTATAGAGGGTATCATATTGGCAAGATAACGGCGTACGCCGTTGGCAATGGCACTACTCATTTGTTTGCGTGATTGTGCATTGCTCAATAATTTGATGTCTTCTTTATTGGTTAAAAAACCTAACTCTATTAATACCGAAGGAATATCCAGAGAGCGTAATACGGCAAAGTTGGCTTGGGATACTTGACGATTGTGCAGCTTGAACCTCTGGCCTAAACTGTTGAGTATCAGATTACCCAGCCGTCTGCTGTCGTTGGTAGTTTGTATCTGCATCATATCGGAAAGAATAGTATCCAATTCTTCATTACCGATATCTGACAGTCCGTCTACCAAATCTGCTTTATTCTCCGTTTGTACCAATTTGCGTACATGTTCACTGTTGGCTTCGCCCCAGATATATACATCGCTGCCGCGTACGGTAGGGCTGTTTGCGGTATCGGCATGGATGGAAATAAATAAATCCGCGCCAACGCTGCGTGCGATTCTGCGTCTTTTAACCAGTGACACCAAAACATCGTTGCTGCGTGTCAAATGTACCGTACAGCCGGCCGCTTCCAAATATTTTTTGGTTTCTAAGGCGGTAGACAAAACGATGTCTTTTTCTTTCAACCCGTATTCCGTGCTTGCGCCGGGATCTCTGCCCCCGTGTCCGGGGTCGAGTACGACAACGGGTTTTCGCTTTTTACCTATGTTTCTGCCATGTGCGGGTTTTTCGTTTTGTTTCTCTTTGGAGGGGGAAGTCGGTTTTGAAGAAGCGGGCTGTGAGCTATGTTTGGCTGCCTGAACGGGAGCGGTTTGCGTTGTTTTCGGATTGGCGGGTATGCTGATATTGATGCGGTAGTTTTTTCCGCCGCTTGGTTCCAGCATCGATACCCGCACGGGTAGGGCTTGTTTCAAATCAAACACAATGCGCACGGTTTGCGCATCTTTGATACCGAAGCGGATATTGCTGATAAAGGGATTGTTTTTGCCCTGTTTACCCGCCAAAACAGCCGAGATATGTTCAATGGGAATATTTTTAACGTCTAAAACCAATCGGTTGGGGGCGGCCAAAAGGAATGAGCGGTAAGTAACGCGGTGGTTGAATTCCAAGAATATCTGCGTACCGCCGGATGTCGCAATGACCTCGGCAGACAAAATGCGCAAGGAACTGGCCAAAGCAGGCAGGGCGGTTGCACCTAATGCGCCTAGCGAGAGAAGTAATGCACGGCGGTTCAAAGTTGTGTACTCCATGATGCGAGGGCCTGTCCGCCGGCAGAACTGACTGCGCGGATAGTGCATCGGCGTGTTCCGTTTTCTGAGCTGAAGTCCAAGTGGATGTCGGCAGCAGGTACATAATCACCGCCTTGTTGGGGCCATTCAATCAAACAGATTGTTTTTTCGGTAAACAATTCGCTCAAACCGGTTTCGTCCCATTCTTCGGGAGAAGCAAATCTATATAAATCGAAATGGTGCAGTTCAAACGATGCAAACGCATAGCTTTCCACTACCGCATAAGTCGGGCTTTTGACTGCGCCTTGATAGCCCAACCCGCGCAATAATCCGCGTACGAAAGTGGTTTTACCTGCGCCTAGCGTGCCGTTCAGGTAGATGACAAGGGGACTGTTGAGACAATTCGCCCATGATACGCCAAAACGGAGCGTAGCATCTTCATCGTCAAGGAAAACCGTATGCATTGTTATTATGATTTACATTTCAAAAAAAACGGCTGGATTATATAGCATCAAAAGGCTGCCTGAAACTTTTCAGGCAGCCTTTGCTGTATTTTGCGGGTTAAAGCAAGGTGATGCCGTCTGTACCGATTTTTTCTGCCAGTTCGGAGGCTGTGCCGTGTTGTCCGATGGGATAGTGCGGTGCAATTTGCGCTAAGGGATGCACGACAAAACCGCGCTCGTGTGCGCGAGGGTGGGGAAGTTGGAGTTCCGGTGTGTCGTAGCGGCTGCACGCGTAATCGATAATGTCCAAATCCAAAGTACGGGGAGCGTTACGGAAGCTGCGTTGCCGTCCGAATTGTTGTTCGATGTTTTGCAGTTGATACAGCAGTTCCGAAGCGGTGTAATCGGTTTCTATCAGGGCTACGGCGTTGATGAAATCGTCTTGTTCGAGATAGCCTACGGGTGCGGTGCGGTAGAGCGGCGACAGTGTGAAGGAATGGATTTCAGGCAGCCTCGCTACCGCTTGTGCCGCCTGTTTGATTTGTTCTTCGGGATGGTTGAGATTGCTGCCGAAGGCAATAACGGCTGTGTGCATGGTGCTCCTTATCTGTTTTTCATCAGGCGTTGTTTTTCGCGCTTCCAGTCGGCTTCTTTGGCGGATTCGCGTTTGTCGTGTTGTTTTTTGCCTTTTGCCAAACCGATTTCGGCTTTGATTCTGCCTTTGTGGTAGTGCATATTCAGGGGGACGATGGTGTAGCCTGCGCGTTCGGTTTTGCCGATGAGTTTGTTGATTTCCCTTTGGTTGAGCAGGAGTTTGCGTTGGCGTACGGGGTCGGGTTTGATGTGGGTGGAGGCTGTGGGCAGTGCGGTGATGTGGCAGCCAACCAAATAGAATGCGCCGCGTTTCCAGTGGATGTAGCTTTCTTTGAGCTGCACTCTGCCTGCGCGTATGGCTTTGACTTCCCAGCCTTCCAATACCAAGCCTGCCTGAATCTGTTCTTCGATATAGTAGTCGTGGAATGCTTTGCGGTTATTGGTGATGCTCATGGTGTGCCGTCCGTGTGTGAAACGGCGGTATTCTAACAGAAAATAACGGCTTAGTTTTCAGGCAGCAGGGTAAAGGGTTTTTTCTGCCACCAGCGTTTGCGGCTGACGGCAGGGGCTGCCTGAAAGCTGTCATGGTTAAAGCGGATAATGAGTGCGCCTTGTGTGTCGGTGCGCATCAGTTGCACCCTGTGTGCGTTCAGGATGTTTTGGACGTGCGGATGCGGGTGTTTGAACGGGTTGGCAAAACCGCTGCTGGCGATGGCCAGTTGCGGGTCAACGGTATGGATAAAGCGGCTGTGGTTGGAATATTTGCTGCCGTGGTGTCCGAGTATCAGGATTTGGCTGAACAGTGCGCCGCCGTGGCGTTCGATGAGTTTTGCTTCGCCTGCCATACCCAAATCGCCTGTTATCAGTATGGCTTGGCTGCCTGAAACAATACGTAATACGCAGCTTTTTTCGTTGTCGCTGTCGGCGTTGGGACTAGGCGTGAGCAATTCGAATATGACGTTGTCGACCGTCCACCGTATGCCTTCCAGGCAATGTTGCGATTGGGGATGGAATTCGGGCTGCCCGGACCAAATGCGTCGGATTGGAATGGATTTTTGCAGGGCGGAAAAGCCGCCGTCATGGTCGTTATCGTGATGGGAAAGTATCAAGTCGTCCAAACGGCGTACGCCTATGGCGCGGAGATTGGGCAGCAATCCGGTTTCGGCCGCAGCTGTTCCGGTATCGAACAGAAGATTGTAGCGCGGGGTTTGCAGCAATACCGACAAGCCTTGTCCCACATCCCAAACGGTTGCTTTCAAAGGTTCGGCCACCGAAGCTGGACGGTAGAGCAGCCATGCGGCGAGAATGCAGCAGCATAATGGCTTGAGTTGCAGGCCGCGGGGCAGTAACAGCAAAAGTGCGGCGGCAACTACGGCAATCAACATGGGCAACGGTGTTTGCGGCATAGGGTGTTCAGGCAGCAGGTTTCCCCAATAATGCAGCGCGGATACCGTGTGCTCGCCCAGCCACGCGGCGCCGAGATAAAGAGCGTCAAAAGGCAGCAACGAAGTCAGCAGGGCCACAGGCACGAGCAGCCAAGAAAAAAACGGAATGGCCGCTGCGTTTGCCAAAGGGCTGAATACGGGTATCAAGCCGAACAGCACGGCGGTGGCGATGCTGCCGAGTACAAATGCCGCCCACTGGCCGCGCAGAGCCTGCCTGAAAAGTTCCAAGCACGTGTTTCGGCGTGCAGGAGTGCGCCAAGCGAATATCCATAATAAAGCCGCCACGATGCCGAACGACAGCCAAAAACCGGCTGCTAAAGCAGCGGCGGGCTGATAAAGTAAAACGGCAGCCAAGGCCAGCCACCATGTCTGCCATGCGCTGACATTACCGCGCCGATACCAGCCGTAGGCGAACACGGTAAGCATCAACAAGCTGCGTACGGTCGGAATTTCAAAGCCTGCCAAACCGCTGTATAAGGCGGCGCACACCGCGCCTGCGCTTAAATACCAAAGCCGCGGGCGCGGCGGTATTTCGGGAAACGCGTGCAAAAGTCGGATGAAGCGCAAATCCTTTTCAGGCTGCCTGAACGTTTTTTTCAATCGGGTAACGGCAAAGGCATAAGCTGTCAGCAGCCGTTTCATCAGCCATGCCGCCAATAATGCCGTCATACCGATATGCAGCCCCGAAATGCTGACCAAATGATTGATACCCAAAGGCCGCATCGCTGCCCAAGTGTCGCGGCTCAAGCCGCTGCGGTTGCCTACCGCCAAAGCCTGCATTAAGCCGCTGCCGTTCGGATAGCGTTCGGCAGCGGCTTGCCAGCGTTGGGAAATGCGCGCACGCACGCGGTCGAACGGATGATGCCACCACGGACTCTCAGGCAGCCTGTTGCCTGCCCGGTTGATGGAAGCGATGCCGTCTATGCCGTTGGCAAGCGCCCATGCTTCGCGGTCGAATCCCGCAGGATTGCGGCTGCCGACTGCTGCGCGTATTTTGGCGCGTACCTGCCAATTTTCACCGGTATGGCGCATTTGTCCGCTATAGTCTTGAAACAAGATGCGGTAGCGTTCGCCCGTTGTGGTGCGGACATCGCCGATAAAGCGCAATTGCCCTTTGTCGCCGCGTTCAGGCAGCCCGATAACATTGAGAGTAAGGTCGATGCTTTGGGGGTGGAGTTCCGCTTGCCATTGCTTCGATAAGGCATGGGATACCCGTGTTATGCCGTAGCCCGTGCCTAAAAACAGCACAAGCAGCCATAAGGCTGCCTGAAAAAACGCCTGCTTGCGTGCGATGAAGCAGGCTGCCGCCGCCAATGCCGTTGCCGCCAGACACGTCCAAACATATCCGTTGCCGTTTTCAGGCAGCGTGAAAGTCAGCAAAACGCCTGTGCAAAAGGCGCTTGTCAGGAAAATCAACGGCGGCATGGCGTGTTACCAATAAGTGGTGAATTCGGCGGTGTCGGTGTTTTTCGGAGCGTCTTCGTGGCAAGTGGCGGTACCTATCATCAATAAGGCGATGATTTTTTCTTTTTCGGTGCAGGCAAAGGCTTCGCGCAGCAGCGGCGAATTAACCCACATACCTGTAATCCATACGTTATCAAACCCTTGCGCTTTGGCGGCAAGTTGGGCGGCATACACGGCGCAGCCTGCGCTCAAATGCTGTTCCCATTCGGGTTTGCCCGCTTGGGGCTTGGCAACGGCGGCCAGTACCAGAGGCGCCATATTGCCGACACGTTCGGCTTTTTGCATGGCCTCTTCGCCGAAATTGAAATGTTCGACACTGTCTTTGAGCAGCTGCCTGAAACGCGCCATCCCTGCTTCGCTTTTGATAACGACAAAACGCCAAGGCCGCAAATCGCCGTGGTCGGGTACTTGTCCTGCCGCCTGCAAAATCGTGTCCAACTGCAATTCGTCGGGTGCTGGGGCGGTCAGGTTTTTGGTCGAGCGGCGCGTGGTGAGCAGCTCCAAACTGTCGGTCGTCATGGGGTATCGTCCTGTGTGTGAAAGGTTTGGAATGGGGAAGTTTTCAGGCCGCTCTGTCTGCTGTCGGATTTCAGGCAGCCTGAAAACATTGTAATGCTCCGAACAATCGGTGAAATGGAAATCCGTATGGCAGCCTTCAGTATTTGCCCGAAGCGTTTGTAAGGCGCAGGCCTATTCTGCGTAATAGGCTTGCAGGCTTTCCTGCAGGCCCAGCAGCGGTTCGCCTTCGGCGGGCGTGATGCGGCGGTAGCTGCCGTCTCCCTGCATTTGCCAGGCTTTCAGGTTGTCTTGCAGTGCCAAGCTCAAGCCTTCGCGGATAACGCGTTTTTTCAGTTCGGGGTTTTCTATCGGGGTACAGGTTTCGATGCGGCTGAAAAAGTTGCGCCCCATCCAGTCTGCGCTGGAAATATAGACGTCTTCCGCGCCGTCGTTGTAGAAATAGAAAATCCGTGCGTGTTCCAAGAGGCGTCCGATAATGGAGCGGACGCGGATATTGTCGGAAAGTCCTTTCACCTGCGGACGCAAGGCGCACATACCGCGCACAATCAAATCAATCTGCACGCCTGCCGCACTGGCACGGTAGAGCGCTTCAATTACTTGCGGTTCAATCAGGGAATTCATTTTGGCAATGATTTTGGCAGAACGTCCGGCTTGGGCGTGGGCGGTTTCGCGCTCGATGTGCGCCATAATCATTTTGCTTAAGGTGAACGGGCTTTGGTAGAGTTTTTTGAGCTTGGTGGCCTGCCCCAAGCCTGTGATTTCCATAAACAGGGTGTTCACGTCTTTGGTGATGACGGGGTCTGCGGTCAGCAGGCCGAAATCGGTATAGATTTTGGATGTGCCTTGGTGGTAATTGCCTGTTCCCAAGTGGGCGTAGGCTTTCAGGCAGCCTTGTTCGCGGCGGATGACCAATGCCATTTTGGCGTGGACTTTGTAACCGTACACGCCGTATACCACGTGTGCGCCGGCTTCTTCCAGTTGCACCGCCCAATGGACATTATTGGCTTCGTCAAACCGCGCCATCAGCTCGACTACAACCGTAACCTGTTTGCCGGCTCTTGCCGCCGCCATGAGTGCTTTGACCAATTCGGAGTTGCTGCCGGTGCGGTAAATCGTCATTTTGACGGCAACCACATCAGGGTCTTGCGCGGCATCGCCGATAAAGCGGATAACGGGTTCGAACGATTGATAAGGGTGATGCAGCAACACATCGCCGGCGGCGATTTCGTCCAAAAACGAAGCGTTTTTATCGGAACGAATCGAGAGTTTGGGCTGATAAGGTGCGAATTTCAATTCAGGACGGTCTATCATATCGGGTACCTGCATCAGCCGTACGAGATTGACAGGCCCGTTGACCTGATACAGCTCGTCTGTACCCAAACGGAATTCCTGCAACAGGAATTCGGTGATGTGTTCGGGGCAATTGTCGGCCACTTCCAAGCGCACGCCGTCGCCGTATTCGCGCCCGCGCAATTCGTTTTGTACGGCCTGGCGCAGATTGTGCAGGTCGTCTTCATCGACCATTAAGGCGCTGTCGCGGGTAAGGCGGAATTGGTAGCAGCCTTTGACTTTCATGCCCCGAAACAGTTTGTACACATAATCGTGCAAAATCGAAGACAAAAATACGAAACCGTCGCCGCCGCCGCTTAAGTTTTCAGGCAGCTTCACAATACGCGGCAAAATACGCGGTGCCTGCACGACAGCCATGCCCGATTCGCGTCCGAAAGCATCCGTGCCTTCGAGTTCCACCATGAAGTTGAGCGATTTGTTCAATAAGCGCGGAAAAGGATGGGAAACGTCCAAACCGATAGGCGTGAGAATCGGCAGCAGCTCGCGGTTGAAATAATCTTCAATCCAAGCGCGTTGTTCGGAAGTCCAATCGTTGCGGCGGTAGAAATGGATATTGTGTTTTTCCAGTTCAGGCAGCAAAACTTGATTGAACAAGTCGTATTGTTCGTCAATCAGGCGGTGTGCTTCGATGTTCAGATTGGCGATGGTTTCGGCGGGCGTGAGTCCGCTGTCGAAGATAAAATCCGGACGTGCGTGCAATTCGCGGCGTAAATAGGCCATGCGCACTTCAAAAAATTCGTCCAAATTGGAAGAAACGATACACAAAAAACGCAATCTTTCCAACAGGGGAATACGTTCGTCCTGAGCTTGCGCCATCACGCGGCGGTTGAAAGCCAAAAGGCTCAGTTCGCGACAAAGGATACGGTTGGACTGCGGCATAACGTGTCTCCTGCGAAGCATGGGGAATGCTTTGATTATACGACAAACCGCTTCAGGCTGCCTGAAAGGCTGCGGTAAGAGCGATGAGATTGCCGTGCGGACAAAAAGGCTGCCCGAAAGCTGTTTCAGGCAGCCCGAGTGCTATATAATCGCGAGATTGGTATGCAAAGGAACCGCTATGTACAATTATCAATCCGACACCACCCGATTTTTGAACGACTATTTGGAGAAAAATCCTCAAGAAGCCGAGAAAAGGTTGGAAAACCGGGCATTGTTGTGGGATGTCGAACTCAATTCCGAAGAGCAGGAAGGTTTTGCCGCGTCAGAAGTGGCTAAAAAGCCTTACGCTTACCAACCCGACTAAAAATTGATGGAAACAGGCTGCCTGAAAGCGTTCAGGCAGCATTTTTATTGAAATGACTGTTCAAAATTATCTGTTTAACAACCATTTGAGCGAATATCTGCGCTCTATCGGCACGCCCGAACATCCCGAATTGCAACGTATCCGCACGGAAACTGCGGCGCACCGTTTGGGCAAAATGGCGATTGCGCCCGAGCAGGCGGCGGTGATGACGTGGCTGGCGCGGCTGACAGGCGCGCAAAGTTATCTGGAAATCGGCGTGTTTACCGGCTACAGCAGCACGGCCATGGCATTGGCCATGCCCGAACAGGCACGCATCACGTGTTGCGATATCAATGTGAGTTTTACCGATATTGCCCGTCAAAATTGGCAAAAAGCAGGCGTGGCGCACAAAATGGAATTATTGTTGCAGCCTGCATTGCTAAGCTTGAACGATTTAATCGCGCAAAACCGCAGCTATGATATCGCCTTAATCGATGCCGACAAACCGCCTACGCCGCATTATTACGAACGCTGCCTGAAATTGGTCCGCAGCGGTGGAATTATCGCGGTGGATAATGTGTTGCTTGGCGGCAGAGTAGCGCAAGAAAGGGCGGATAACGCGCCTGAAGCGGTAGGTATTTTGCAGGCGTTCAATGCCGCACTGCCGCACGATGCGCGTATTATTCCGCTCACTTTGCCCGTAGGGGACGGTTTGACTTTGTTAATGAAAAAATAACGGATGCAATGATGTTGTTGAGAAAAACTGCTTTGGTATTCGCCTTATGCGCTTCTATCCATGTTCAGGCAGGCAATGCGGGAGCGAAACCTCTACCTTATCCGGAGCAGGACTTGTCGGAGCAAGTCGCGCAACTGAACGTACAAATCATCGGATTGGAAAAGCAAAACCGTTTGCTGCAACAACGAATTATCGATTTGGAGCAATCGCTGTCTGTTCTGCAACGCTCCGGCAGTGCGGATAATAAAACCGTATTGCAGCAAGCGGCGGAACAGTTTGCACGCAACGACTTTCAGGCGGCAGCGTACACTTTAAACGGTACGGATACGGGCGGAAGCGGCAGCAAAGAAGAATTGGACGCTTTGCTGCTGCTGCAAAAAAGCCATTATTATTTAGGCGATTGCCAATCGGTTATCCGTATCGGCATGCATACGTCAAGCCGTTTTGCTGCCGCTGCCGTAGTGCCTGATGCGCTTTATCTGACCGGCGATTGCCAATGGCAAATCCAACAACGCGATATAGCTAAAAATACTTGGCAGACTTTGATACGCCGTTATCCGAATACGGCGGCAGCCAAAAGGGCGCAGGCGCGTTTGACGCGTTGAATGAGCTTTCAGGCAGCCTGAAACGGGGATAAAAAGAAGTCTGCATTGGTTTGGCAAGGCGGCAGATTCAGATTTTTTGCGTAAAAGCACTGTTCAAAAAACGCTAAATCATGTAAATTGTAGCGAGGTGTAGGCGTGTGTTACGTGCCCTTGCCGGTTTTGAGTTTTTAAATACTAAATTGATGACAAGAGGAACTGAGATGCAAACCAAACAAAGACCTGTGTTTTTGGATTTGCGGGTTCTGACAAAGAGCCTGCCCATACCGGGTATCGTTTCCATTTTGCACCGTATCAGCGGTGTTCTTCTCTTTATCCTGCTGCCCGTATTGCTTTGCCTTTTGGCAGGCTCGCTCAGCAGCGGTGATACTTTTGCAGCCTACAAATCTTATGCGGCACATCCGCTCTCCAAGCTGATTTTGATTGGTTTGTTGTGGGCGTTTATGCACCACCTGATTGCCGGTATCCGCTTTTTGCTGCTGGATGCGCATATGGGCGTCGAGCTTCAGGCAGCGCGTAAAAGTGCGCGTTGGGTATTGATTAGCGGGATTGTCTCTGCTTTGGTTTTGGGAGCTTTGTTATGGTAAACCGCAAACTCACCGGCGCACACTACGGCTTGCGCGATTGGGCGATGCAGCGTATCACCGCTGTGGTTATGGCTGTCTATGCCGTGTTTTTCCTGTGCTTTTTAGTCGGCTTGTCCGGTGCCGAAAACTACAGCCAATGGCAGGCGTTTTTCGGCAAGATTTGGGTAAAAGTATTCACCCAAGTTACCTTTATCGCCGCCTTCCTGCATGCTTGGGTCGGCATCCGCGACCTGTGGATGGACTATGTCAAGCCTTTCGGCCTGCGCCTGCTGCTTCAGGCAGCCACGATTGTTTGGCTGGTCGGCTGCACCGTGTATTCGTTTTATGTGATTTGGGGTTAAAACATGACTTTCCCGATTAGAAAATTTGATGCCGTCATCGTCGGCGGCGGCGGTGCGGGTTTGCGTGCCGCCCTGCAACTGTCGCAGGCGGGTTTGAACACCGCCGTATTGTCCAAAGTTTTCCCCACCCGTTCCCACACCGTTGCGGCGCAGGGCGGCATTTCCGCCTCGCTGGGCAACGTGCAGGAAGACCGTTGGGACTGGCATATGTACGACACCGTCAAAGGCTCCGACTGGCTCGGAGACCAAGACGCGATTGAATTTATGTGCCGCCGCGCGCCCGAAGCCGTGATTGAGCTGGAACACATGGGCATGCCGTTTGACCGCGTGGAAAGCGGCAAAATCTACCAGCGTCCTTTCGGCGGCCACACCGCCGAACACGGCAAACGCGCCGTGGAACGCGCCTGCGCCGTTGCCGACCGTACTGGCCACGCCATGCTGCACACCCTCTACCAGCAAAACGTCCGCGCCAACACCCAATTTTTCGTGGAATGGACGGCGCTGGATTTGATTCGCGATGAAGACGGCGATGTGGTCGGCGTTACCGTGATGGAAATGGAAAGCGGCGACGTGTACATTTTCCACGCCAAAGCCGTTTTGTTTGCCACCGGCGGGGCAGGGCGCATCTACGCTTCGTCCACCAACGCCTTTATGAACACCGGCGACGGCTTGGGCATTTGCGCCCGTGCCGGTATCCCTTTGGAAGACATGGAATTTTGGCAATTCCACCCCACCGGCGTGGCGGGTGCGGGCGTGCTGATTACCGAAGGCGTGCGCGGCGAGGGCGGCATTCTGCTGAACGCGGACGGCGAGCGTTTTATGGAACGTTATGCGCCCACCGTCAAAGACTTGGCTTCCCGCGACGTGGTGTCCCGCGCGATGGCGATGGAAATCTACGAAGGTCGCGGCTGCGGCCCGAAAAAAGACCATGTTTTGCTGAAAATCGACCACATCGGCGCGGAAAAAATCAAATCCAAACTGCCGGGCATTCGCGAAATTTCCATTCAGTTTGCCGGCATCGACCCGATTAAAGACCCGATTCCCGTTGTGCCGACCACGCACTACATGATGGGCGGCATTCCCACCAACTACTTGGGCGAAGTCGTTGTTCCCGAAGGCGATAATCCCGAAGTGGTGGTAAAAGGGCTGTATGCGGCGGGCGAATGTGCCTGCGCGTCCGTACACGGCGCGAACCGTTTGGGTACCAACTCGCTGCTGGATTTGGTGGTATTCGGCAAATCGGCGGGCGACAGTATGATTGCTTTCATCAACGAACAAAGCGATTGGAAAAAGCTGCCTGAAAACGCGGGCGAATTTACCAAACAACGCCTTGACCGTTTGAACAACCAAACCGGCGGCGAAAACGTTGATGCCCTGCGCAACGAATTGCAGCGCACCGTGCAGCTTCACGCCGGCGTGTTCCGCACCGACAAAATCCTTAAAGAGGGCGTGGACAAAGTATTGGCATTGTACGAGCGCGCGAAAGTTACCGAAATCCAAGACAAGAGCCAAGTGTGGAACACCGCGCGGATTGAAGCCTTGGAGCTGGACAACCTGATGGAAGTTGCCAAAGCCACCATGATTTCCGCCGAAGCGCGGAAAGAATCGCGCGGCGCACACGCTTCGGACGACCACCCCGAGCGCGATGACGAAAACTGGATGAAACACACCCTGTTTTATTCGGCGGACAACCGTTTGGCGTACAAACCCGTCCACACCAAACCTTTGACCGTGGACTACATCGAGCCTGCCAAGCGCGTTTACTAAAATAAAGCGCGGCGCGTTCAGGCAGCCTGAAACGCGCCGCGACAAGGAACACAGCAATGGAAAAAGTACGTTTTCAAGTGTACCGCTACAATCCCGATGCGGATGCCAAGCCGTACATGAAAGATTATGAAATTGAAATCGAGCCGACCGATGTGAAACTGCTGGACGCTCTGGTCAAAATCAAAGCCAAAGACGACAGCTTTTCTTTCCGCCGCTCCTGCCGCGAGGGGATTTGCGGTTCGGACGGCATGAACATCAACGGCAAAAACGGCTTGGCGTGTCTCACCGACATCCGCAGCCTGCCGCAACCGATTGTGTTGCGCCCCCTGCCGGGTCTGCCCGTTATCCGCGACCTGATTGTGGACATGACGCAGTTTTTCAAACAATACCATTCCATCAAGCCCTATGTGGTGAACGACACGCCCAAGCCCGAGCGCGAGCGTTTGCAAACGCAGGAAGAACGCGCCGAATTGGACGGCTTGTACGAATGTATTTTGTGCGCCTGCTGCTCCACCGCCTGTCCGTCTTTCTGGTGGAATCCCGACAAATTTGTCGGCCCGTCCGGTTTGCTGAACGCCTACCGCTTCATCGCCGACAGCCGCGACACCATCACCAACGAACGTTTGGACAACCTGAACGACCCCTACCGTCTGTTCCGTTGCCACACCATCATGAACTGCGTGGACGTGTGTCCCAAACACCTCAATCCTACCAAAGCAATTGGTAAAATTAAGGAAATTATGTTGCAGCGTGCTGTTTAAGATATTTTGGCTGCCTGAAAATTTCAGACAGCCAAAACGATATAAACGGTATCACAATGGCATGATGAAAGATAATGAGCAGATTTACCGAAACCGAGAAGCGGCGCATCCGCTTTCTGACAAGACGCGGATTACTTGAGCTGGATATTTTGCTCAAGAAGTTTATGGAAACCCGATTTGATACTTTAAGTGATCATGAATTGGCGGTTTTTGTAGATATTTTGGATTTGCCCGACCAGGAATTTTTGGCACAGGTTAATCAAAAAGAATTACCGCAACGGCAGGATTTTATTCCGTTGCTGGAAAAAATCAGAGCGGCTTGATGATTATTCAGGCTGCCTGAAAAGAGGATAGGGCGGATAAACGGATAATGGATTGCACATTGCCGACAATATGGAAATAAACATATTTTGATATGATTTTCCTTGTTTTTCCAACCTTTCCATATAACAGAAGCACAACATCAAACATACCCATAAGGAGCCAGAGATGTCTAAAACAGTTAAATTGCAAGGTGAAAATTTTGAAGCTGTGGAGCTGCCGGTATTAAGCGGCACATTGGGAAACGATGTCATCGATATCCGTACCCTGAATAAAGCCACAGGTATGTTCACTCTTGACCCGGGATTTGTTTCTACAGCAAGTTGCGAATCTAAAATCACATTTATCGATGGTGAAAAAGGCCTGCTGTATTACCGCGGTTATCCTATTGAGCAGCTGGCTGAACACAGCGATTATTTGGAAGTATGCTATCTGTTGATTTACGGTGAATTGCCTACTGCGGAGCAAAAGGAACAATTTGTTGCGACTGTAACCAAGCATACGATGCTGCACGAACAATTGACCTGGTTCTTCCGCGGTTTCCGCCGCGACGCGCACCCGATGGCGATGATGGTGGGCGTGGTGGGAGCTCTCTCCGCGTTCTATCAAGACAGCTTGGAAATTTCCGACCCCGAACACCGCAAAATCGCGATTTACCGTCTGATTTCCAAAATCCCGACCATTGCGGCGATGTGCTATCGTTATTCCAACGGTCTGCCGTTCAATTATCCGCGCAATGATTTGAGCTATACTGCCAACTTCATGCACATGATGTTTGCGACACCTTGCGGGAAATACGAACCTAATCCGGTTTTGGTTCGTGCATTGGACCGTATTTTCACTCTCCATGCCGACCACGAACAAAATGCATCGACTTCTACGGTACGTTTGGCAGGTTCTTCGGGAGCCAACCCCTTTGCCTGTATCGCGGCTGGTATTGCCAGCTTGTGGGGGCCGTCCCACGGCGGTGCGAATGAAGCTGTGTTGAAAATGTTGGACGAAATCGGCAGCGTAGAAAATGTTCCGGCATTTATGGAAGGGGTGAAAGAGCGCAAATACCGCTTGATGGGCTTTGGCCACCGTGTATATCGCAATATGGATCCTCGTGCCAACATTATGCGTGAAACCTGCCATGAAGTTTTGAAAGAACTGGGCTTGGAAAACGACCCGCAATTCAAACTGGCAATGGAATTGGAAAAAATTGCATTGAATGACCCGTTCTTTATTGAGCGCAAACTGTATCCGAATGTGGACTTCTATTCAGGTATTGTTTTATCTGCATTGGGTATTCCGGTTTCCATGTTTACCGTTATTTTCGCATTGGCGCGTACAGTAGGCTGGATTTCACACTGGCATGAAATGATTAGCGATCCCGGTCAAAAAATCGGCCGTCCGCGTCAGCTTTACACAGGCGCAGGTCGCCGCGATTTCGTATCAATAGATAAACGCTAATTCATAGATAACACACGTTCATCTGTTTTCAGGCAGCCTATTAAGGCTGCCTGAAATGTTTTTTGTACTGCATATATCTTTAACTATGCCGACAGATTGCCAATCCATACCGAATTATCTGCCACAATATTTTTGTCTTCACTATGCTTTATACGATATATCTAAATGTTTTAATCTAGCCAAGTTTAGATGTTGTTCCAATTATTGAATATGATAAATACTTACGCTCTTACTGATGTTATTAATATATACTATATTGTAAGATTTAATTGGTATGACTATAACAGATTGTGTGAAACGTTTTCTTTCAATGTGAGCTTGCAGCAACCTGTTAGGGAATATGTATTTTGATTAGGCATTAATCTCATTTTAAAACAGAGCCTTAATATAAGCCGAAGTTGATTGGTACGAATTTTATTTTTGCCAAAAAGCCTCTAAATCTTTAAGATTTAGAGGCTTTTTCTTCAAGACAGGCTGAAATTAATAAATCTCTCTCCAGCTTAAGCGACGTATGATTATATCGGGCTTACATATTTGACCCATAACCGCAAATGCGTCATGGCCGTTGCTGGCATCTGAACCACTGGTGAAAAACAAGCTAGGTTCATCCGATCTTAAGCATTTTTTAGGACTTCGCTTGTCGCCGCCTTCCTTAGCGGCCGAATCTCTACCTGAACCGCCGGTATCACCATCTGAAGTGGTTGAAGAAGTGGGATCGATTTTATTCCCGAAAATCATGGCAACCGTACGCAATAAGCCTTTCGCCGGAACAAATCCAGAATAAATGGTATCTGGACGGAAATCAAGGTCTTTTCCTACACTTTCACGGAAGAAGTCGATGTAAGCGTAATTCGGGTCATTCGGAGGTATCAAGCCACCATCGTTTCCTCTGACCTGCATCACCCAGCCGCCACCTACTACTTTGTTGCTGGTTGTAACGACACATTTGTCTTTTACTTCGTTTTCATTATCGCCCAGAGTTTGGGTTTGATAATCACGCGTAGTGAACACAACGGTATTCAAGATGACAGTGGGTTTCACCACAACACGTTCGCCGGTGTTATCCAAGTTGAAATACCAACCTTTGCCTTTGTATCGTTCGCCAAGTTTATTATCGCTAAGTTGGCGAACTTTCTTGCCGTCTTTAGTTGTGCTACTAATGGTTTGTACCAATAAATCGCTGGGGCGTTTGACTTCGGGCTCCAAGTTGTTCAAATCGTCATGGATACCATAGAATGCTTGCTGATGAGTCAGTTTGTCATCATCAGTAAACATATCCGTGCCGGTACCGAATAAGACAACATAGTAATCCTTATCCAGTCTAAGAACCGCAGGTGCCGCAGTAATCGGTTGGTTGTCGGCGGTTTGGAAGATTTTTTTCACAGTCCAAGTGGATTCGTTGCCGCCGCGGAAGTCAAAACGGTATAGTCCGCCGCCGTAATCGCCGGCATATGCGAAGTCAACAGCACCGTCAAAATCGGAATCGACCAAAGCAGCCTCAGCCAAGCCGCCTTTGCCAACGGAAGCATCCACTTTTAATTTTGCAATTAAAGTGCCATCGGAGAAAGTACGCTGCATTCTTTCGCCGGGTGCCAGTTCTCTGGTTCCCATATTCACACCGCTCAGTGCGCTATAAATATACAGAGCCGATTCGCTATTCTTTTTACGTTCTTCTATATCGGCACCCGCAGAAGGAGAAGCAAAACCGCTGCTGATAAATACACCTTGCGTCAGTTCTTCTACCGAAGCGGTGGATTTGGTTACGGTATTACCGTTTTTGGTTAAGGTGCGATTGAAAGCAATGCGTCCGATTTGCGGAGAACCTACCGTATATCCCAAAGTATTTTGCGAACCTTTGGGCGTTTCAAACATCGGTATGGTATTCAGCCACTCGGTATCCGGCGTATCCAAACCGATTTTAGTGCCGTCGGAGCGTTTTTTCCCGCCTATATTCAGAGCGTAAGCACCGCGTCCGCCTTGTCCCATATTGCCGACCAAGAACATTTGTTGGTTGGGAGGATTGGTTTTGTCGGTACTGTTTTTGTTATCGGTGATACGCAGGGTGATACCGCCGTTTACCAAGAAACGGTGCGGTTGCTTGGGATCGACAACATAATTGGGGTGAACGATTTTCGATAAGTATTTTGCAACCGTATCGTCGGCTGCTTCCCGCTCCATACCCGCAGGCATATAGTTGAGCAACAAACGGAAAGGATGTTCTGCATCGTTTTGTTGTGCAAACAAATAAACCATACCGTCATTGGCGGCCGTGGCCAAGAAACGGCGATGATGGCCTTCCGCATTGCCATGAGGATTGGCATAAGTAACAATCGGGGAATTTACGATGTCGCCAACACTTCTGCGGTCGGGAGAAGTGCTGCGGACACGGTATTCCAAAGCGAAATTCCCGTTTTTTGCTTTTTGGTTGATGTTAGCATCGGATTCGCTACGCAAAAGCCAAGGGATTAATGCCGTTTTCCATTCCTGTGCATTGGTTACTCTTCCTCCCGCCTGTTTGTCGGGGATGCCGAAGAATGCATTGCTGCCTGAAAAACGGTTGGGGTCAAGCCAAGATACCGTAGTACCGTTATGAATCAAAGCCTTGCGTCCGCTCATATCGGGTGTTTTATAAGTGGTACCAACTTCGGTTTGTCCCCGTCGCGCGAGCGGATAGGCACGCAGTTCGCTGGAGCCCCGTCCCAAATCCAAATAGCTCGCTATCACCCATTCATCTGCATTTGCCGTTTTATCTTCTTCTGCCGATACGGAGGGAGCAATGGCGGAGAAGGATTCAGGCGGTTCATTGACCGATTGTTCGTTTTCCTTGATTTTGTTAAATATTTCCTCAAACGCCCTTTTCAAGCTCTGCTCGTTATTGACCATAATTGCCTGCCCCTGAATAGATTGGGGATTCGAGCTTTGACTTCTGCCTACCGATGCACCGTTTACGGCATATCTGGCTTCGGCAAAATTATCCAAGTCCATGCCGATGGCATAGGTGGTAATATTTTGTTTGCCTTTGTTGTATTTCGGGTCATTCCAGCTGCCGCCACCCGCATCGGTACCCGAAGGTTTCAAGTCGTTCAGATAAACCGTTTCGGCAAAATAGCGCATGATATCCATATTGTTGGCCCATTCTCTCAAACGGAATGAGAACAGAGTCGGATTGCCTCTGTCTTTGGGTTTGAATATACCGCCGCCGCCCGCGCTACTTTGTCGGAAGCGGTCGGGATAGGGGTGCTGATAGGTAAACGGCCAATGAGAACCTACTTGCGTTCTACCTTCTTCAAAACCTTTTTTGGTTACCCACGAGCCGGTACCGCCGCACACAGCCATGGGGACATTGTTGTAAAAATAAAGTCTGGCTTGGTCAACGTCGCAGCCGCGGGTATCGGTACGGTTGGCGGCTCTCAGATTACCGACATCACCGATATTACCCGCCATAAACAGAACGTAATAACTCTGTTGGCAGCGGTATTTCATCGATTTTTCCAATACATAAAGACCGTCGAGATAACGCGCCGCATTGAAGTTCAGGCCTACGCCCGTTGTCGTTAATGAATCGACCCCTCTTTCCAGCTGCTCCGAAGGAATGCCGAATTGCCGAGTACCGTTCGCGATACCTTCGGCCCACGAGCGCGTATTGAAGCCGGTAGAACCTCCGTCGGTAGAAGTGAGAAAGCCCCAGTGGAAAGCATTGCGGTATTGAGGGTCTTTGATAACGCTTGACAATGCGCGTTTGGTTACGGATAAACGACTTGTAGCCGATTGCGCGTTACAGTCCCGGTTGTTTACGTCGCCCACCTTGCAGTTCATAGTGGAGCCGGTATCGATTTGGAGCAATACATTCGGTTTGAGTGCCGAAGAAGTGGTAGTGGACGTGCTGTCAATCAGATGCAGGGGCATATCCGGAAAAGGGGAGGTATGCGCCATGACTTGGGGCAGGAAGGTGCTGGCGATACAGGCCGTTAGAAGTTTCAAATGAAACATACGGGGTGCGCGACTCATGATAGTCTCCTAAAATACATAACAGTACATAACAGTACATAACAGTACATAACAGTACATAACAGTACATAACAGTACATAAATAATAACCGTTTTAGTGCTGTCGTTCCAAATATGAAGCTTTCTCTTGTTTGAGAAAATTTTTCTTACAATTATACCAAGAAGTTAAAGTTTCATCAAAAAGATATACCGACGAAATTCGGAAATGTATGCCACGGGCTACATGACCTATTTGCCGCATTTCGATTTGTTTTTAATGAAAGATTGTTTCCGTTCGGTTTGATACTTGTTTCAGGCAGCCTGAAAGCGGTATCGCCCGCATCTCAAGCAATACCGATACCAAAAAACCGGTCTGTTGAAACGGCTATTGGGATGTTTGCAAATCAGCTGCCTGAAAACGAAAAAACTTTATCCTGCGGCATACTGCCCGAACCCAAATGCAAACGGCTTGATTGCGTTAATTTTGAAATCGGAACGGGTTGAAACCGGTGTTTTATTTTGTACTGCAATTCATATCGGGCGGATATTGACCGCACACTTTGTTCCATCACCCGTGATGGTTTCGTATCATCGGCAGTGCAATTGAATAAGCGTCGGTTTCAGGCTGCCATGCTGCGGATTGGCGGTTTGGCAGTATAATTTTGAAGCGTTTTCTGAAAAACAGGCGGGCTTTTCGGACGGCCTGCCTGAAAGTTATTTGTGTCAAATGGAAGGTTATGATGGATTCTCTCTCTCTCGATTCTCTAATCGAAGCGGCTTTATTGCTGCAAAACGAAGCACTTGGCGAACAAACTATGCGGCAGTTATGCAATCCTCCTTTGTCGCAGGATATGTTGACGGAGGTGTTGGACACTTTGCAGGAACGCTGGCGAAATAGGGCGTTGCAGTTGGTTGAAACGGCGCAGGGGTGGCGTTTTCAGGTACGCGATACGGCGATGGCTTGTTTGGAAAATTTGCAGGAACAGCGTGCACCCCGCTATTCGCGTGCGGTGATGGAAACTTTGGCGGTGATTGCCTATAAGCAGCCTGTAACGCGCGGAGATATTGAAGCGATAAGGGGGGTGTCGGTATCGCAGGGGGTAATGCAGATACTTCAGGAAAGGGGCTGGATTGCTACGGCAGGACGCCGCGATACGATAGGCAAACCGGCTTTATGGGCAACTACGGCGCAGTTTTTGAGTGATTTCCAACTTAAGGGATTGGAGGATTTGCCGCCGCTTTCGGAATTGGCGGCATTGACCCTGCCTGATTCAGAGAAGGAAACCGCCCTTTCGGATGAAAGCGGGGAGTGAGAAAGGGGAGTATGACGGATTAGCCGTTTTGCTTGGCATTTGATTGAGACAATATTGCCGCCGAACGGTTTGCCAACTGCAAACAGGCTGCCTGAAAACTTTTCAGGCAGCCTGTTTCCGTGTCCGCCGCGAACGGCATCAACCGTAAAACGAAGCTTCGCCTTCGGGGCGGGTTTTAAAGCGTTTGTGCAGCCAGAAATATTGTTCGGGCATTTCCCTTATCCGCTCTTCGATGAATTCGTTCATATAGGCAACATCGGCTTCTATATCTTCGCCGGGATAGTTTTCCCAAGCGGGGAAGAAGCGCAACAATACTTTGCCGTCTGCCTCGCGGTAGGGAATGGCGGGGACGACTTTCGCTCCTGTCATTTTGGCAATACGCGGCAGTCCGCTGATGGTGGCGGCGGGAATACCGAAAAAATCGACAAACAAGGAATCTTTCGCGCCGAAATCTTGGTCGGGCAGGTAGAGGAAAGGTGTGTCGTGTTCGCGTAAATATTTGATGATACCGCGCAAACCTTCGGTTCTGCCGATAAGGAAAACATTATTGTAGCGTTGGCGGCCGCGCAGGATTTGCTCGTCCAACTGTTTGTTTTTCTGATGGGAATATACGCTGACCAAGGGGACGTCTTGGTTGAATGCGTATAAGGCGGCTTCAAAGGCGGTGAAATGCGGATACAGCAGAATCACTTTTTGTTTCGCTTCCAGCAATTCATCCAAATAATGCTTGTCTTCGTAGCTCACCATTTTTTTCAGGCGTGCGGCCGAACCATACCAGTGCAAGCCGTATTCCAAGACGGAAAGTACGGCATGATAAAAATGCTGCTTGAGCAGTTGGATGCGTTCGGCTTCGGATAATTCGGGGAAGCATTTTTCCAGATTGATTTCTCCGATTCTGCGGCGGCGGGGAATGAACCAATAGCAAAGCCGCCCCAATACTGCGGCTAAGGCGCGGATGCAGATATGAGGGAAGAAGGAAATAAATCGAAGGAATAAAAAGGCAAATTTCATAATCGCAATGGAAGTGTCATAAAAGAAAAGGCTGCCTGAAAGCTTTCAGGCAGCCCGGGGTATCAGATTTTCAAAACCCTTTCACCACGCCCGATACCTGCCGAACCGGTGCGGACGGTTTCCAGAATCAAACCTTTGGGCAGGTTTTCCAAAAAGCTGTCGAGTTTTTCGGAAGTGCCGGTCAGTTCGATGGTATAGGTTTTATCCGAAACATCGATTACCTGTCCGCGATAGATATCGGCAAGGCGTATGATTTCGTCTCTGTCGCGCCCCAAGGCGCGGACTTTTACCATCATCAATTCGCGTTCGACAAAGCGGCTTTCGTTCAAATCGACCACTTTAATCACCTCTACCAATTTATTGAGCTGTTTGGTGATTTGTTCGATAACAGTGGTATCGCCGCGCGTAACGATGGTCATGCGCGACAAAGTGGCATCTTCGGTGGGGGCTACGGACAGGGAATCAATGTTGTAGTCGCGCGCGGAAAACAGTCCGACCACGCGGCTCATGGCGCCGGATTCGTTTTCCATCAAAATAGATAAAATATGTCGCATTATGGCACGCTCCTTGTGTCGTAATCCCTATCTTTCACATCGTTGACATCGGAATCGGCTTTGCTTTCGCGCATATGCAGCGGCAATACCATTTCATCCAAACCTTTGCCGTTGCCGACCATGGGGTAAACATTCTGTTTTTTATCGGTGACGAAATCCATAAATACCAAGCGGTCTTTCATCGCCAAAGCTTCGCGCAACGCGCCTTCCACATCGGCGGGACGGGTAATGCGCATACCGACATGGCCGTAGGCTTCCGCCAGTTTGACGAAATCGGGCAGGGAGGAAAAATAAGTTTCCGATTCGCGGTTGCTGTAATACAGCTCCTGCCATTGGCGCACCATACCGAGATAGCCGTTGTTCAGACAAATGATTTTGACGGGCAGCTTGTATTGGAAACAAGTGCTTAATTCTTGAATATTCATCTGAATCGAACCTTCGCCGGTAATGCAGCACACGTCTTTGGACGGGTCGGCGAGATACGCGCCCATCGCATACGGCAAACCTACGCCCATCGTACCCAAGCCGCCGGAATTGAGCCATTGGCGGGGGCGTTGGTAGGGGTAATATTGGGCGGCAAACATTTGGTGCTGGCCGACATCTGAAGTGATAATGGCTTGGTTGCCGGTAACTTGCGCCAAAGTGCGGATAACCTGTTGCGGCAAAATCACATCGCTTTCAGGCAGCTTCAGACAATCGCGGCTGCGCCAATTTTCAATGGTTTGCCACCATTTTTCCAAAGCGGCTGCCTGAAAACACAATTCTTGTTTTTGCCATAAATCCAGCATTTGCGTCAAAACGTTTTTTACATCGCCGACAATCGGTACGTCCACCTTCACGCGTTTGGCAATGCTCGAAGGGTCGATATCGATGTGGATGATTTTTTTCGGCGTTGCCAGAAATTTGGCGGGTACGGAAACCACGCGGTCGTCAAAACGTGCGCCCACGGCAACAATCACATCGGCGTTTTGCATGGCTAAGTTGGCTTCGTAGGTGCCGTGCATTCCGGGCATACCCAAAAATTGGCGGTTTGAAGCAGGGTAGGCTCCCAATCCCATCAGCGTGCCCGTACAGGGAATGGCCAATTTTTGGACAAAATCCGTCAGTTCGGCAGATGCGTTGCCTAAGGTGACGCCGCCGCCGAAATACACCAAAGGACGTTTGGCAGCCGCCAGCATTTGCACCGCTTTTTTAATTTGGCCGATGTGTCCGTGCATCACCGGCTGGTAAGAGCGGATAAATACCTCTTCTTGCGGATAGCTGAATTTGGCTACGGCTTGGGTAACGTCTTTTGCCACATCCACCACAACGGGGCCGGGGCGGCCGCTGCGGGCGATTTGGAAAGCTTTTTTGATGGTAACGGCCAATTCGTTGATATCGGTAACCAAGAAATTGTGTTTCACGCAGGGACGGGAAATACCCACCATATCGACTTCTTGGAACGCATCGCTGCCGATGGCGGAAGAAGCCACCTGACCGGAAATCACCACCATGGGAATCGAATCAGCATAGGCGGTGGCGATACCTGTCAGAGCGTTGGTTGCGCCGGGGCCGGATGTCACCAAGGCTACCCCGACTTTTCCGCTGACACGCGCATAAGCATCGGCCGCATGAACGGCGGCTTGTTCGTGCCGGGTTAAAATGTGTTCGAATTTATGCAGTTGGTAGATGGCATCGTAGATTTCCAATACCGCGCCACCGGGATAGCCGAAAACATATTCCACGTTTTCCGCTTTCAGACTGTGCACAATAATCTGTGCTCCGGATATTTGCATGACAACCTCATTGCATGGACATGAAAACCGATTGCAGCCGACAGTTTTGCCGTTGCACCTGTAATGCTGCCTGAACGGGCGGCGGATTTGGGGTACGCGCACCGTTTGGCGGGACAACAACCGTTTGGCAGACAAATACGGCTTTGACGTCTGGTTTATTAAAGAAAGGAAGTGTAAAGATAGCGTAAGAATGCGATAAGGGCAAGCGTTTTATCGGAATCCCGAACGGAACGAAATGTAAAGGCTGCCTGAACGCAGGCAATCGATGGCTACCAATGCTTCAATCGGGGAATCACACGGGAAGACGATTGCAAAATCCATCAACAGAAAGCTGCGTAAAACCGTGCTTTTGCGTATAATCCGCTGCCTGAAACTTCTGTATATGCCGCAGTTCGGAGGAAAGGTTTTCGACAGCGTCTGAACTGTGCATCGGAATTGCTTGGCAAAGCATGTTTCCGTTTATTGCCTGCAGGAAAAAATCATGAAAAGCAAACAAACCGGTTTCACCCTGATTGAATTGATGATTGTGATAGTGGTGTTAAGCATTTTGGCGGTGCTTGCCTATCCCAGTTATCAGACATATATCCGCAAAGTCCATATCGAAAATGCGCGCGCATCCATGCAGGACGTGCTTAACTTAATGGAACGCCAATACGCGCAGCGCGCCACTTTTTGCGCAGCCGGCAGTGCGGCGGGCAGCTGCACCGCTCCCGATATCTCATCCGTTGCCAACGACCGCTACACTCTGGTGCTCGACAGCGTAAATGCCAGCGATTATGTGCTCACGGCCAGACCGCAAAACGGTATGTACAGTGCCAATGTTTTGGCAAACAACCGCTTGAATATCATCTATGATTCCGTCAGCGCGACATTCGCATTGTGCAATACGCAAGGGTTGGCGGATTCTTTGGCGGGTAACGATATCGGTGCAGACGACTGCGAAGTCAAATAATTCATCTACAAAAACATGAACCGTTATTCCGTTGCAGAAATCAACAGCCTGCTGCCGCAAACGCAATGTCGGGAATGCGGTTTTTCAGGCTGCCTGCCTTATGCACAGGCTCTGGCAGACGATAAAGCGGAAATTAATTTGTGTTTGCCGGGCGGCGAAGAGGTGATGCGTGATATCGCACATTTGTTAAACCGTCCGATTAGGCTGCCTGAAAAACAAGTCGTTCAGGCAGTGGCATATATTGACGAAGCCGTATGCATAGGCTGCACAGCCTGTATCAAAGCCTGTCCTGTGGATGCCATATTAGGCGCTTCCAAATATATGCATACGGTTTTAGCAGATGAATGCACGGGTTGCGGATTATGCCTGCCGCCCTGTCCGATAGACTGCATTACCATGGAGCCCGTTCAGGCAGCCTATTTGCCGCAATCCAGAAGCGTGGCAAACCCCGATGTTTTAACAAACGAACGCTTTGCGGCTTCATCTCAGGCCTTGCAACGCTACACCGACAAACAAAACCGTCTGCATAAGCAAACACAAGAACGCCGCCGTAAAATTGCGGAACGCGAAGCGGCGGTAAAACAGACTGATGCATCAACGCAAGCTGCGGCCGCATTCAATCCCGCCGCTTTAATCGCGCAAGCGATGGAACGCGCCCAAACGCAACAAAACCGCCGGGCCACGCCCAATAACTTTTCCGCTTATCAGGCAGAGCAGGTGCGGCAAGCCCAAGAAAAAGCAACTTACCGCCGCCATGTCCGCGATGCGCAATACGGCGATGAAACACAAAAAGCAACTGCAATTGAATGGTTGCGGCAATATAAAGCCGAGCAAGACAAACAGCAAAATCCGTCTTAAAGCTTTTCAATGTTATTTTCAGGAAAACAATATGAACGCAACTTCTTTAAGCTATCGTGACGCCGGTGTGGATATTGATGCCGGCGACCAACTGGTTGAAAACATCAAACCTTTTGCCAAACGCACCATGCGCCCCGAAGTGTTGGGCGATTTGGGCGGTTTCGGCGCATTGGTTGAAATCAGCAAAAAATACAAAAATCCCGTTTTAGTGAGCGGTACGGACGGTGTCGGCACCAAACTCAAACTCGCATTTGAATGGGACAAACACGATACGGTCGGCATCGATTTGGTGGCAATGAGCGTGAACGATATTTTGGTTCAGGGCGCGGAACCGTTGTTTTTCTTGGACTATTTCGCTTGCGGCAAACTGGACGTGGCACGCGCCACCGATGTGATAAAAGGCATCGCGGCGGGTTGCGAACAATCCGGCTGCGCCCTGATTGGCGGCGAAACCGCCGAAATGCCCGGTATGTATCCCGAAGGCGAATACGATTTGGCGGGCTTCGCAGTCGGCGTAGTCGAAAAAGAGAGCGTCATCAACGGCCGCAGTATTCAAGCAGGCGATGTGGTTTTAGGCTTGGCTTCCAATGGCGCGCATTCCAACGGCTATTCTCTGATTAGGAAAATTATCGAGCGCGACCGGCCTGACTTAGACGCTGTTTTTGACAAGGAAAAAACCTTGCGCGAAGCAGTGATTGCACCTACGCGTCTGTATGTAAAACCCGTTTTGGAAGTATTGAAACAATTTGAAATCAAAGGTATGGCACACATTACCGGCGGCGGCATCACCGAAAACCTGCCGCGCGTGCTGCCTGAAAATACGGTTGCCCAAATTGATGCGAAATCTTGGGAAATGCCCAAATTATTCCAATGGCTGCAAAAAGCGGGCAATGTCGATATGCAGGAAATGTACCGAACCTTTAATTGCGGTATCGGGATGGCTGTCGTTATTGCTGCCAAAGATGCTGATGCGGTAATGCAAAAATTTATCCAACTGGGCGAAACGGTGTACCGCTTGGGCGTTATCCGTGAACGTGTCGGTGGGGAACACCAAACACAAATCGCCTGATATTTCAGGCTGTCTGAAAAATACAATTCCTTTTTGTTTTGAGAAAAACCGCATTCATTTAAGGATGTGGTTTTTTATCATACTGTTTTCAAATATTATTTTTGAATATCGGCCATTTTAAATGCAGGTTAAACCGGATATCGGTTAAATCTGATTTAACCGACTGTCATATTCATATAAAAAGCTTGGCAGGACATCATCTCTCATCATTTCTACCATTCCAATATTCCATTGCCCCTCCTTCAAAAAAACTCTGCAAAATAGCTTGTGCCGCCACTTGGTCTAACACGGCTTTTTGTTTTTTGCCAAACAGTTGTGCCTGTTTTAATAATTCTTGGGCGTAAACCGAAGATAATCTTTCATCTACCCAATATACGGGCAGCCCAAAGCGTCCGTGCAAGCGGCGGCCGAATTTTTTGGATAAACGGCTTAGTTCGTGTTCCGTGCCGTCCCTATGAAAGGGTAAGCCGACTATCAAATATTCAGGCTGCCATTCGTGTACCAATTCGGCAATGCGTGTGAATTTATCGTTATTGCTGCTGCCTGTGATTGTGGTTAAGGGGTGGGCGGTGGCGGTGAGACATTCGCCTTGCGCAACTCCGATTCGGACTTCTCCGAAGTCGAATGCCAAACAGCCGCCTTGTTTGGGTGCTTTAAGCATAGCCGCCTTTCATCAGGTTTTCGGGGCGGATGCCGAGTTTTTCCAAAGCTGCCTGATAGCGTTTCTCGGGCGCGGTATGAAACAGTATGGCGTGGTCGGCCGCTACGGTCAGCCAAGCGTTTTTAGACAGCTCGCGCTCTAGTTGCCCCGCACCCCAGCCCGCATGTCCGACCGCTAAAATAAAATCGCTCACTTGGTTGTGTTCTGCCAATCGTTCCAAAATGTCTCTTGAGGCAGTGAGTGCGGTATCGTCATCGATTTTCACGCTGCTTTGCCATTCGCCTACCGGCGTATGGATGATGAAGCCGCGTTCGGTTTGTACCGGCCCGCCCATCATGATATTGCTGCTTTGCAGATGCGCGGGCATGGTTTGTCCTGTTGCGGCAAACACGACATCCATGGGAATAGGAGAGGGCTTGTTCACAATAATACCCATAGCGCCGTTTTGGCTGTGTTCGCACAAATAGACGACACTGCCGTCAAACATCGTATCACCCATTTGCGGCATGGCAATAAGGAAATGGTTGCTGAGATTGGTCATATGCGTGTGTAAAAAACGAATGTAATCAATATGGATACGGCTGCCTGAAAAATCAAGGGCGGGTATGGAACACGGCTTGATAGATTTGATTGTCTATCTGCCAGCTCACCAGCCAATCGTGTTGGTTGCTGACGCAAACGGGCAGATAAATTTTTTCGGCCGACCATTTGCCGTTTGCCTGCGGTTTCAAGTCATAGCGGTTAAAGCCCATATCCATGTGCTCCATGCTGAACGATACGCTGATGCGGCGGACATGCGGCGGCACGTTTTCCGCCGTAACGGTAAACGGCGTTTTTGCAGTATCCACCCCTTGCAAACTGAAACGGACACCGTCGGCAAGAACGCAACCTGCGCCGCTGACCGCACATTCCAAACGTACAGGCTTATTGCCGGCATGATTTTTCTGCCACCAAATCAAAGAGGCTGTTTTAATCCCGGCAAATGCCAACAGCATGAAGGCAATACCGATTTTTTGAGAACGGCTTAACGACATATCAGGCTGCCTGAAACAAACGGTTTAAATGCGCTTCGATATCTGCTTTGACCAAAGCTTTATCGCGGTTGCTGTTGACCACTTTGCAGCGTTCGGGACGGGAAGCGGCACGTTGCAGATACGCATTGCGCACACGCCGGAAAAACGGCGTATCTTCCTGCTCGAAACGGTCTTTGATGCGGCTGCCTGAAATGCGTTCGCAGGATACTTCCAGCGGCACATCCAAAATCAAGGTCAAATCAGGTTGGAGCCCTTGCTGAACCCATTGCTCCAGAACGGAAATATCTTTTTCAGGCAGCCCGCGTCCGCCACCTTGATAAGCAAAAGTGGCATCGGTGAAACGGTCGCTCACGACATGCGTTCCCGATTGCAGGGCGGGCAGTATGACCTGTTCCAAATGCTGGCAACGGGCGGCAAACATCATCAGAGTTTCCGAGCGCAAGGATACTTCGGTGTCGGGCGCCAACAATAATTTGCGCAGCGACTCGCCCAAAGGCGTGCCGCCCGGTTCGCGCGTAAACAAAACCGGCAGGTTTCGGGTGGCAAACCATTGTTTGATGACTTCCAATTGCGTGGTTTTTCCCGAGCCGTCAATGCCGTCTAAAGTGATAAAGCGGGCGTTTGCCATATGTTTTTCGAGTGGGATAAAAATGTTTGCCATTGTAAACCATAGTGGAAAAACAGTGGGCTTTGTTATAGAATGACAAGCATTCGGGCTGCCTGAAAAGCGGCTCTTTTCCCCAACCATCCACCATGAGGACATATCTATGTTTCCCGAGTATCGCGATCTCATCTCAAAATTAAAACAAGAAGATGCCCATTTCGCCCGTTTGTTTAACGAACACAACGAGCTGGACGACAAAATCACCGGCTTGGAAAACAATCCCGTAACCGGTTCTTCCGCCGAAGAAGAAATCCATGCTTTGAAACATAAAAAACTGGCTCTGAAAGACGAGCTTTACGATTTGTTGAAAAAAGCAGACGCCGCAGGCAAATAATTCGGTTTAAGCAAAAGCCGTTTTCTGTTGAAAGCAGGAAACGGCTTTTTGTATGGCTGCCTGAAAAAAGATGATTGCTGCTTAGGCTTTTTCGGAGATTTGAGGGAATACAGGAGCGGTGGTTTTTTTGTTTATCGTTGTTCGGGATTACGCGTGCAGATTTGGAACATGCGGCGGAAGCTGCCGATGTTTTGACATCCATCCCGCATCGCTTCGGGGAAAAGGTATCAAGCCGGGAAAACGCAATCCAAGCTTTCTTAACCCTGGTTAACGGCATAGAAATCTCCGTTACTTGGCGCGGCAACACCTTTTTGTGCGGTGCGGTTTCTTAAATTTCGAGGTCGGCTCCGATACACATTCAGGCTGCCTGAAAACGTTTCCGCATTCGTTTGGATGAACATGTGTCAATCGGGCCGCGAGATTGGAGATTGTCGGAAATGTTCCCAAACCGGCCGGCAAATCGGCGGCAGTTCGGGGCATACGCCCAGCGTGCCGCCACTGTATCTGTTGTATGCGTGGAAATCGCTGCCGACACTGGCGAGCAGATGGAAGCGTTCGGCCAACAGGGCGTAATTCAAACGGTCGTTCAAACCAGATGAGCCGCTTTGTACTTCAACGGCTTGTCCACCATAAGATTTGAATTCTTCCAGCAGACGGCGTTTGCCTGTGGCGGAAAAATGGTAGCGCATGGGGTGCGCCACTACGGCAATGCCGTTTGCCTGTATGATGGCTTCAACGGCATCTTGCAACGTTGCCCACTCGTGCGCTACGGCAGCGGCTTTGCCGTGTCCGAGATATTTGGTGAATGCCTGCTGCTTGTTGCGTACGTAACCCTGCTGTATCAGGAATTCGGCAAGGTGGGTGCGTGATACGGTTTCGGGGTTGGACGCTATCGACAGGGCGGCTTCCGCTGCGCCGTGTATGCCTTGTTTGGCCAGCTTTTCGCCGATACGGTGTATCCGTTCTATTCTGCCGGAGCGGTTTTGTACAAGCAGTTTTTGCAATACGGGATTGTCTGCGTCAAAATCCAAGCCGACTATGTGTACGGTGTTGCCGCGCCAAGTAACGGAGATTTCTACGCCGTTAATCAGGGTGATGCCGCAAGTTTGTGCCGTTTGGCGGGCTTCGTGCAGTCCGCCGGTGTGGTCGTGGTCGGTCAGGGCCAGCAGGGTGCAGCCGTTTTCCGATGCCGCCCGAACAAGTTCGGCCGGAGTGAGCGTACCGTCCGAAACGGTTGAATGGCAATGTAAATCAATCATTTTGTGTGTTATCGGTGGGATTATCTTACTTAATGCCTGATGCCGGGCTTAAACTGCGTGAGCATTTGGCTTTGCGGTCGGCAGGATATTTTGGCTTCAGGCTGCCTTACCCAATTTTATGCGCCATTTGATATATTTTGGGAATGATACAGCCGAAGCATATTTTTGTTTTCAGGCTGCCTGAAAGCACAGTTTACATATCATTGATATTCTGTCCCGAGAGCATTCTTTGGATATTGCGGTTCATCCGTTTGGCCGCAAAGGAATCGGTTGCCTGCGAAAGGGCTTGGATATTGCGGCGTATTACATCGGCTGCATCGTTCGAGGCTGACTGAAGCAGGGCATCCGCTGCATGGGCAATCATATCGCGTTCGGATTGCTCCAATAAGTCGCCGTCCATCTCCAAAGCTGCCTGAACGGCGGCAACCAAACCTTCGGCCTCTACGACGGCTTCGGTACGGGCGCGGACGGCAGCATCGTCTTTGGCGTTGGCCATGCTGTCTTTGAGCATTCGGGTGATGGTTTCGTCATCCAAACCGTAGGAAGGCTTGACTTCGATGCGTGCTTGTACGCCGGTGGTTTGTTCGCGGGCGGATACGGATAACAATCCGTCCGCATCGACTTGAAACGTTACGCGGATACGTGCTGCGCCTGCCACCATAGGCGGAATGCCGCGCAAGGTGAATTTTGCCAAGCTGCGGCAATCCGCCACTAATTCGCGTTCGCCTTGTACGACGTGGATGGTCATCGCGGTTTGCCCGTCTTTAAAAGTGGTGAACTCTTGGGCGCGGGCGGTGGGCAGCGTGCTGTTGCGGGGGATGATTTTTTCTGTCAGGCCGCCGTAAGTCTCCAAACCCAGAGAGAGCGGGGTTACGTCCAGAAGCAGCCATTCGCTGCTGTTTTTGTTGCCTGCCAATACGTTTGCCTGCATGGCGGCACCCAGTGCGACTACTTGCTCGGGATTGAGATTGTTTAGCGGCGGTTGCCCGAAAAAGGCGGCAACCGCTTGTTGGATATGCAGCATTCGGGTGGCACCGCCTACCATAATCACGCCTTTTATGTCGGCTTTGCTGACGCCTGCGTCTTTGAGAGCTTGTTTGACCGGTTCCAAAGTTTTCGCCGCCAAATGTTGGGTGAGCGCATGAAATTCGGTTCGGGTAACGCGAAAATCAATACGGGTGCCGTCTTGCAGAACGGTCTGAATACGGCTTTCAGGCAGCCTGCTGAGTTCTTCTTTGGCTTGTCGGACCAAGCTGAAAAGCAATTGGATGTCTCTGTCGTCAGTAAGCGATAAATCCAGACTTTCCAAAACATGGCAAAAGAGGCGGTGGTCGAAATCATCCCCGCCCAATGCCGAGTTGCCGCCTGTGGCTTTGACTTGAAAAAGTCCTTTGGAAAGTTGCAGTACGGATACGTCAAAAGTGCCTCCGCCCAAGTCGTACACGACAAAAGTACCTTCGGCGGCATTGTCCAAACCGTAGGCAATGGCGGCGGCAGTGGGTTCGTTGAGCAGTCGCAATACGTTCAATCCTGCCAAACGGGCGGCATCTTTGGTGGCTTGGCGTTGGGCATCGTCAAAATAGGCGGGTACGGTAATCACGGCGCCGACCAATTCGCCACTCAAGGCGTGTTCGGCGCGGTTTTTAAGTACGCGCAGAATGTCGGCAGAAACGTCTATCGGCGTTTTTATGCCTTGCTTGGTGTGAAGCTCAATGATTTTTTCCGATGCGGCAAAACGGTAGGGCATATGGGTGGTATCGATATCGTCCATTTTGCGCCCAATCAGTCTTTTGGCGGAGCTGACGGTATTTTGCGGATCGCGCTTTTGCATGGCCAGTGCTGCATGGCCGACTGCGGTTTGCCCGTCTTCGGCATAACGCACTACGGAAGGCAGGCTGACATGGCCTTCCGTATCGGGCAGACATTCCGCCGAGCCGCTTTTAACGGTGGCAACCAAACTGTTGGTCGTACCTAAATCTATACCGACTGCCAAACGGTGTTGGTGGGGAGCGGCAGACAAGCCGGGTTCGGAGATTTGCAAAAGTGCCATGATGGTCCTAAACGGGTTGAATGTTCGGGCGTGATTTTATCATTACTTGAGTGGAATTGTCGGATATTGGACGGCTTTTGTTTCAGGCAGCCTGAAAAAAGCGGCAGAAGGCGGGGGTTGTTTGGGAAACGGTGATAACAAAACCGCAAGAGTATCCGAACTCTTGCGGAGAAAAACGGCATCAAACAGCTGCCTGAAAGATTTTGCCGGAAAACCTTCTGGTGTCTGTTCAAGCTCAATTCGTGGCAAACAGCTGCCTGAAAGACTTTTACTGCTGAGAACCTGTTTTCAGGCAGCCATAGGTTTAACGGCGCGGACCGGCAATGCGGTTGATGATTTTTTCGCCTTTAATCTGATGGATGACGGCAAATAAAATGTGTCCCGCTGCCAGAATGAATAGGGCGAATGCCAGCAAGCCGTGTACGGAAAGGTCGGCGCCTGCAATTAAATGTGCGCCGCCCGCCTGATTCATCCATTCTATTTTTTCGGGGGCTTTGTCCATTACGGTGATACCGAATACCTGCAATTCGCTGCGTGCCGCACCGTATTGGCGCAACAGCGCGGTAAACGGCACGGCGGCCATCAAGGCATACAGCATAAAATGCCCCAGTTTCACCAACGCGCCGCTGTGCGGACGGCTATGGAAATTCAAGGCCGCCCACAGCAGGCGGACAATCAGCAGCAGCATGAGAATAAAACCGACCGATTTGTGGTAATCCATCAGGCTGAAATAGTCTTCATCGATATTCCACATCAGCGCGGTGAACAGCATAAACACAAAAGCGGCCGCCATAGACCAATGCAGCAGGCGGCTGACGGTGCCGTAATATTGAGGTGTATCTTTCATGGTGTGTTTCCTGAATGAATGTTATTGGAATGGCATGATTATAACGGAGTTTGCCATGCCGTCCGATGGAATATTTGCACAGACGCGATTGCGGCAGCATCAGAAAGCGTAATGGGGATTGAAAACGCACTTGGCAGGGGCAGTTATGTGTAAAGAAACTTGCGGTTTTTCAGGCAGCCTTTATAATTCGCAGTTCGGCGGGTCTCCCCGCATGGCGGTTTTAAGCAACGGGTCAGGGGTGGAAACCAGCAGCCCACTTGAAAAAGTCAGTGCCGGGGGTTGGGCCCGTCTCCTTAATAGATAATTAGTTAGTGAAACGCCCTGTTTTCCTGTTTGGGAAAGCAGGGCGTTTTTATGGGCTGCCTGAAAGTAGAGAGATTGGTTGGGCGGGCGGTTTTTGGTATAAAATCCGCATTTTTGCATTCTGTTCCGTATGAAACCGCTTTCTCTTGCCGTTGTCGGGCATACCAATACCGGAAAAACTTCGCTGATGCGTACTTTGCTGCGTGATGACGGTTTTGGCGAAGTATCCAATGCCGCCGCTACAACCAAACATGTGGAATGTGCAACAGTTGGCAACGGTTCGGAAGAGTGGCTGCATCTTTACGATACTCCCGGTCTGGAAGACGCGGGCGGCGTATTGGATTGGCTGGAAGGGCAGACCTCCAACCGCCGAGACGGCGTTGAACGGATAACGGCTTTTTTGGACAGCGATGCCGCAAAACAAGAGTTTTCCCAAGAAGCCAAAGTGTTACGGCAAATTGTGCACAGCGATGCCGCCCTGTATGTGATTGACGCACGCGAGCCGGTTTTGCCGAAATACCGTGACGAACTGACCGTATTGTCGTGGTGCGCCAAACCGGTAATGCCGGTGTTTAACTTTACGGCGGATGCAGATTTGTCGCCGTGGCAACATATGCTGGTGCGCAGAAGTTTGCACGTATTCAGCAGCTTTGATACGGTGGCGTTTGATTTTTCGGGAGAAATGCAATTTTGGGACAATCTCGGCGTGATGCTGCCCGAAAGAACGCAAACCGACAAACTGGCGCAACACAGAAGGGAAGAATGGTTGGCATCCGACCGACAGGCGCGACAACTGATTGCCGGTTTTTTATTGGACGCGGCCGCGTATAAAGTCGCCTACGAATCTGCCGAACAAGTGCCGCAAATACGTGCAGCCATGCAGGATAAAGTGCGTGCGGCGGAACGCGATATGCAGGGGCAGTTGTTGGAGCTGTACCGTTTTTACCGCAGCAGCATAGACAGCAGCGAATTGCCGGCAGGGGCGTTCAGCCATGATTTGTTCGATACGGATTTATTGAAGGCTTACGGAATCCGTACCGGCAAGGGGGCGGCAACGGGCGCGCTAATCGGTTTCGGCGTGGATGCGGTAACACTCGGTTTTTCGATGGGTATCGGTACGGCGGTGGGCGGACTGATAGGCGGCTTGGTACCGAATTGGCAGACTTTATCCGATAAAATCAACGGCAAAGAATATTTGTATATCGATGCGCCCACGCTCACTCTGCTGGCCGCACGTTCTGTCGAATTATTGGCGGCATTGCAAAAACGCGGACATGCCGCCGTACGCAATGTGGTTCTACCCGAAAAACAGCAAATTCTCCCCTGGCAGCCCGACAGGCTGCCTGAAAGCCTGAAAAAAGCCCGTTTGGAAGAAAAATGGTCGCGATTGAACGGCTTTGCTTCCGCTGCACAACAGCGTATCCCCGAACAAAATGAATTGGCGGCACTGCTGCCTTCTTTTACCGGCTGACTTTGGAAATGGAATAACAATGAAATGGTTTTTTCGATTTGCCGTGATTGTCAAAACGGTATGCCGTTACGGCTTGGCAGATATCGTGCGGAGCCGCGTCCGTTCGCCGTTTTGGCGCGCGTTGTTATGGATGCTGCCGCAATCGCGCCGCTATCGGAATGTACCGCTGCCTGAACGTTTGCGCTTGTCTTTGGAAAGTTTGGGGCCGATTTTCGTCAAGCTCGGCCAAGTGTTGTCCACGCGCCCCGACCTGCTGCCCGAACAATACGCCAAAGAATTGGCAAAATTGCAAGACAAAGTACCGCCGTTTGATGCGGAATTGTCGCGCCGCCAAATCGAACGTTCTTTAGGAAAGCCTGTATCGGAATTGTTTGCCGAGTTTGACGCTTCTCCCGTAGCCAGCGCTTCAGTGGCGCAGGTGCATCGTGCAAGGTTGCACAACGGCAGGGAAGTGGCGGTAAAAGTATTGCGCCCGAATTTAGTGCCCGTGATTGAACAGGATTTGGCGTTAATGCGCTTCGGCGCGAAATGCATCGAGAAACTGTTTGCTGACGGCAAGCGTTTGAAACCGCGCGAAGTGGTGGCGGAATTTGACAAACATTTGCACGATGAACTGGACTTAATGCGCGAAGCCGCCAATGCCAGCCAGCTCCATAGGAATTTTTCAGGCAGCCGCCAATTGATTGTGCCGCAAGTCTATTTTGAATATTGCAGCCGCGATGTCTTAACCATCGAATGGATGAACGGTATTCCCGTATCCGATATCGGCCGCTTGCGTGAAGCCGGTATCGATTTGGCGCAATTGGCTGATTTCGGCGTGGAAATCTTTTTTACCCAAGTGTTCCGACACGGTTTTTTCCACGCAGATATGCATCCGGGCAATATTCTGGTCGCCCCCGACGGCCGCTATATCGCACTGGATTTCGGTATAGTCGGCAGCCTGACCGATTACGACAAACGCTATTTGGCGATTAACTTTTTAGCGTTTTTCAATCGCGACTACCACCGCGTTGCCACGGCACATATCGAAAGCGGCTGGGTGCCGCACGATACGCGCGCCGAAGATTTGGAAGCGGCGGTACGCGCGGTATGCGAACCGATTTTCAACAAACCCTTATCCGAAATTTCGTTTGGTTTGGTATTGATGCGCCTGTTTGAAACCAGCCGCCGTTTCAATGTCGAAATCCAGCCGCAATTGGTATTGCTGCAAAAAACCCTTTTGAATATAGAAGGTTTGGGCAGGCAGCTCAATCCCGATTTGGATTTATGGGATACCGCCAAACCGTTTTTGGTGAAATGGATGAACAACCAAATCGGTGTCAGGGCATTGTGGCGCAACATCAAGCAGGAAGCACCCGATTGGGCGGAAATGCTTCCCGCCTTGCCAAGAAAAATCAATATGTTGCTTGATGAAACACGGCAGCTGGAAATCAGACAGGCACAATATGACTTGCTGCAAAGCCAGAAAAAACAAAATTTCTGGCTGGCAGCGATTGCACTGATTTTATTGATGTTATTGCTGTGGAATATATTATCTGAAGTGATAGCGGCGGCATAACGTTTTGTTTCCGCTTCAGGCAGCCTGAAAGAGCCGCTTATTCAGGAAAAAGTTTCAGGCAGCTTCATTCATGTTGGTATTTAAGGAAGAAAAATGTCCCATTCTGTGATTACCGTTATCGGAAAGGACCGCATCGGTATTGTTTACGATGTGTCCAAATTATTGGCGGAAAACCGTATCAATATTTTGAATATCAGCCAGCAATTGATGGATGATTTCTTTACCATGATTATTTTGGTTGATACGAAACAATGCAGCAGGACATGGCAGGAAATATTGGATATCTTGGCTCAAGCAAGCCAAAAGCTGTCTTTGGATATCCGTATGCAGAATGAAGACGTATTCAATGCCATGCATCGGATTTGACCGCTCCGCTTGAAGCACACAAAATAAGGTATGGCAGAACGGTATCCGCCATACCTTATACAATCGCAATTTTTTCAAATTTCCTGTCATTCCGGTTTAACCGAAACTGTATATTAAGGACGCAATAATGGCCACGCACGCACGCACGCACGCACGCACGCA